>JAEZJJ010000007.1 GCA_023436395.1 Bacillota bacterium
CATTTTAACTATCATTCCTTTCGCTGTGCTCAAGGCACAAAAATTTATGAAAAATGTTTAAGCCCCTAACTCCTTTGGCAATACTTTACTCAAGTAAACAATTATACTACAGAGCACGGGAGGAGAATTGACGATTCCTCATCGGGAAATCCCGTATTTTAACATGTGCCGAATACTTTATCCAAGTACAAATAATTGTGTCATTGAGCACGTACACTAATCTTTGCATAAGCAAAGCCTTGTTTATTCTTAAGTATTCAGTCAATGATTGTTTGCTTTATTTTTTTACCTAAAGGAGTGTTCTATGCTTAAAATTGTTTATCCTATTTGTTGTGGTATAGACGTCCATAAAAGATTTATTGTGGCTACGCTTGCTATCACTAACTCCAATAATGTTACTACCTATCAAACTAAGCAGTTTTCAACCTTTACCGATGATTTAATCCACCTAGCCTCTTGGCTTAAGGATAATAACTGTAGTGAAGTCTGTATGGAATCCACTGGCAAATACTGGATTCCTATTTTTAATGTCCTAGAAACTTCTTGTCGTGTGCTTTTAGCTAATCCTAAATATATCAAAGCTATTCCTGGTAAAAAAACAGATAAAAAAGATTCTATTTGGATTGCAGACCTTCACAAACACGGTCTTGTTCGTGGCAGTTTAATTCACTCAAAGCCTATCCGTGATCTTAAAGACGTTGTACGTTATAGACGCAAGCTTGTTGCTATGCGTTCTAGTGAAAAAAATAGAGTTCAAAACTCCCTAACCGTCTCTAACATCATGATTTCTAGCGTTGTTTCTGATACTTTCGGTAAATCTAGCTCTGCTATTATTAGTCACATGATTTCTTCCCCTGAAGATACAGATTTTGATTACGAATCTCTTCTTCACAAAAGACTAAAGGCTAAAGCCTCTGACATTGGTCGCTCCCTAGCTCACCACACGCTTTCCTCTACTCAAGCTTCCAAAATGTCTGTTGCCTTTAAACACTTTGACTACATCAATGAATGTATTGATTTAATTGATGAAACCATAGACGTTCTTGCCTCTCCTTTTCAAGATGAAATCAAACGTATTTGTACTATTCCTGGTATAAAAGACCTTGCAGCAACAACTATTGTTTCTGAAATAGGCGTTGATATGTCTAAGTTTGATAGTTCTAAACATTTATGCTCTTGGGCTGGGCTAACGCCCCAAAATAATGAGAGTGCTGGTAAAAAGAAAAGCGTCCGCATTAGTAAAGCTGGTTCCTATTTAAAACCCGTCCTTGTTCAATGTGCACTTGCTGCTATCAAAGATAAAAATAGCCCTTTTCGCATGAAGTATGATCGCATTAAGCGCCGCCGTGGTCACAAACGTGCTTTAATTGCAGTTGCTAGAACTATGATGACATGCATTTACCATATGCTCTCTAAAGGAGAAGATTTTAATTATGAACTTTATTTAACCTCTGTAATTAAAGAACCTTCTGTTTCACCAAGTACGTATCAGTTGAATCAAGCAATTCTTTTATTACAACACAATGGTTATATAGTAAATCTTTTAGATCCTACACCTTCTCCTACTTAGCCTAAGGTATAAAACTTAATATACTATTTGTCGCTTTTTGGAGATTTCCAAGGGCTTGTTTATCATGCCCGCTTCTAGGCTTCTTTTATCACACTAAGCCTCCTTATATTCTATAGTACCGTCAAAAACCTTAGTAGCAGGTCCTTTCATTAATACAGTACCATCTTCTTGGTAAGTGATTTTTAAATCACCACCACGTAATTTAACAGTAATTTCGTCGCCTTGTTTGCAATAACCATTTAATACACAACTTACAGCAACAGCACAGGCACCGGTACCACAAGCCCAAGTTTCACCAGAGCCTCTTTCCCAAACACGCATTTTAACAGTAGTGTTATCTATTATCTGAACAAATTCTGTATTGATTCTCTCAGGGAAAAGTGAATTAAACTCAAACTTTGGACCTATCGTTTCTAAAGGTAAATCATCTACATTGTCACAATAAACAACAACATGAGGATTTCCCATCGAGATACAGGTACCATAATATATTTTATCATCAATACAAATAGATTGGTTAATAAAAGTATCTTGATTTGAAATAACAGGAATATCTTTTGGATTTAAAATAGCTTTCCCCATATCTACTTCTACATACACTACTTGTTCATCTTCAGTAGTAAGAGTAAGATATTTAATTCCACTTAAAGTTTCCAGGGAAATATTTTTCTTGTCGGTATAACCTACTTCATATACAAATTTTCCAATACATCGCGTAGCATTACCACACATCTTACCTTCAGAACCATCTGCATTAAACATACGCATTTTAAAATCAGCTACATCTGAGGGCAAGATCATAACAAGCCCATCAGCACCTATTCCAAAATGACGATCACTTATAAATTGAGAAAAGGCACTAGGATTTTCTATAGTGTGCTTAAAACCATCTATATAAACATAGTCGTTACCTATGCCATGCATTTTAGTAAAGTTAATTTTCATGTCTTCACATCCTTCATTATATTTCATACGTTTTAAGTATATTGTCAGCCACTGCACGTGGAGAAATACGTAGATCCATTGCTTGTTTTTGGATATACCTGTGTGCTTGTTTCTCATCTAGACCTAAATATTTTATAAGACAGAATTTGGCACGTTCAATGACTTTTACATCATCTACTTTACGTTTAAGTGCTTGATTTTGTTCACGCAAGGTAGATATGATTTGTTTTGAATTTAGGACAAAAGGGATAGTCTGTAGTAGTACTTGACGATTAATAGGCTTACCTATTACAAAAGCCCCCGTAATAGAAACCTTATCTTGGACTTGTTCCTTAATATCAGACTTAACTAGTAGGAGAATAGCAGATAAAGATTTTTCAGCTATATCTAATGCAAGATCAGTACCAAATTCATCACTTAAAGGAGTATTAATAATAGTGAGGTCAAAATCCATATAATCAAACTTTCTTCTTGCTTCACCACCAGACGTAGCATAATCATAACTAGATAAGTCAAGAGGTTTGAGAATATCGAATAAGGTATCTGAAGACTCTTTTTGGGTCGAAATAATTAAGACCTTTTCCATGGTTTCAGCTCCTTTATATTAGTTATACAATACCTCTTTCCCTAAAGATAATTTTGAATTTCCCACTGATGAACGGTTTGATTATATTCATTCCATTCTTTATCTTTTTCTATTATATAATTTTGAAATAGGTGTTCGCCTAGTAGGTTTCTTACAAATTCACTATTTTTCATATATAAAAGTGCTTCATTTAAACTAGTTGGTAAGATTTCTATTTTTTTATCATATAGCTCTTGCTCGGACATTTCATAAGCATTTTGTGTAAGAGCAGGGGAAAGTGATAATTGTGCATTAATACCTTCTAATCCAGCACCTAATATAAGTGCTAGAGTGAGATAAGGATTACACATGCAATCAGGGCTACGAAGTTCGATACGATTATGACCTTGTATGGTAGAAGGAATACGTATTAAAGAAGAGCGATTTTTATAGGACCATGTAACATGTTTAGGTGCTTCAAAACCAGAAACAATTCGTTTGTAAGAGTTCACAATAGGATTAGTAATAGCAGTCATTTCTATGATATATTTTAAAATACCTGCTATAAATTGTTCAGCAATAACGGGGAGCATACCATTTTGAGTGCTAGTAAAAATATTTTCACCATTTTTAAACAGAGACATATTAATGTGCATACCTGAACCACTGGTATTCATGAGAGGTTTGGGCATAAAACTAGCATGAAGGCCATTACGCCCTGCAATAGTTTTAACAACAGTTTTAAAAGATAATATATTATCAGCAGATTCTAAAACACTATCATACTTAAAATCAATTTCATGTTGTCCAAGAGCAGATTCATGATGTGATGATTCAATTTCAAAGCCCATTTGTTCTAAGGTTAGACAGATTTCACGCCTAGTATTTTCTCCTTGATCTAGAGGAGCAATATCAAAATAAGTAGCCTTATCTGTGGTTTCTAGAGTAGGATTACCTTCTCCATCTGTTTTAAATAAAAAGAATTCACATTCAGCACCTACCTTACAAACGAAGCCCTTTTCTTTAGCTTTTTCAATAGTACGCTTTAAGATATATCGACTATCTCCTTCAAAAGCTTTTCCTTCACAAGTTTTTATATCACAAAAAAATCTAGCAACTTTACCATGTTGTGGACGCCAGGGGAGGATACAAAGAGTAGTAGGATCAGGAAATAAGAAGAGTTCCGAGTCTTCAATAGGATTAAAACCAATAATTGAAGAAGCATCAAAAGCAACACCTTCATCAAAGGCCTTACTTAATTGGTTTGAAGAAATAGAAATATTTTTAAGCTTACCAAATAAATCACAAAACTGAAGCCTAATAAATTTAACATCATTTTCTTCGATGAACCTTAAAGCACCAAGCTTATTATAAGACATAAATAATTCCTCCTTATATGCTTATAGACTTATCTAAATAGTTAAACACATTCTAAGGGATTTAATAAAGGGTGTAAAGTAAATTATATCTATAAAAAAAATTTTTTAAAAGATAATTGTTATTTAGTATTGAAATTTAAAGAAATAACAAATGAAAAGAAGAGTAATTTTTTTGAGTAAAATATATTTATAAAAAATTAAAAAAATACATCAATAAAATACTTGACAATATTCTGATTATATAGTATATTTAACTCCAATTGTTTTGGATGTTATTTTGGATAAAAATTGAATAAATTAATGAGACTAGTTTTGTGTTATGTTTCATTTACAAGTTATGAAATCAAAATTTGTATTTTTACAAGTTCTATTTTGTATGTCTTTATTAAGACTATAAATAGATGTTGAAAAAATCGATTTTGATTTTTTTCGTTATATACTAATTTATAGGAGGTTAACTATGAAAGATAATTTTAAAAATCAACATCCTTACCAGCAACAAGGACTTTACGATCCAAGATTTGAACATGATAATTGTGGTATTGGAGCAATCGTCAATATTAAAGGCATTAGATCACGAGGAGTTGTTGAAAATGCACTTAAAATTGTTGAGAACCTAGAACATAGGGCAGGAAAAGATGGAGAAGGAAAAACAGGAGATGGTGTAGGGATTTTACTTCAAATTTGTCATGACTTCTTTAAAGATGAGACAAAAAAGATAGGAATAACACTAGGCAATGAAAGGGACTACGGGATTGGAATGTTTTTCTTTCCACAGAATGAATTAAAAAGAAACCAAGAGAAGAAGTTGTTTGAAGTAATTGTGCAAAAAGAGGGATTAGAATTCTTAGGTTGGAGAAGTGTACCTACTAATCCGGAAGTGCTTGGACAAAAAGCTTTTGATAATATGCCTTATATTATGCAAGGATTTGTAAAACGTCCACATGGTTGTAAGAAAGGTATAGAATTTGACCGTAAGCTTTATATTGCAAGGAGAATATTTGAACAGAGCTGTGAAAATACTTATGTGGTATCTCTATCAAGCCGTACCATAGTATATAAAGGAATGTTTTTGGTAAAGGAATTAAGACAATTTTTTAGTGATCTTCAAAGTGAAGACTATACATCAGCAATTGCTACAGTACACTCTCGTTTTAGTACTAATACAAACCCAAGTTGGCAAAAAGCACACCCGAATCGTTTTATTGTACATAATGGAGAAATTAACACAATTACTGGTAATGCAGATAAAATGTTAGCAAGAGAAGAATCTATAAGTTGCAAGCCGCTTAAAGAACATATGCATAAGATTCTTCCGATTGTGGATGCAAACGGGTCTGATTCTGCAAGGCTTGATAATGCTTTAGAATTTATGGTAATGGCAGGTATGGAATTACCACTAGCTGTTATGATTATGATTCCTGAACCATGGGAAAATAACAGAGCTATGTCACAGGAGAAAAAAGATTTTTATCAATATTATGCAACAATGATGGAACCATGGGATGGTCCAGCTTCTATTTTGTTCTCAGATGGAGACATCATGGGTGCAATATTAGATAGAAATGGACTTAGGCCATCTCGTTACTATATTACAGATGATCATCATTTAATACTTGCTTCCGAAGTTGGAGCAGTAGAGATTCCAACTGAGAAGATTATCAAAAAGGAAAGATTAAGACCAGGGAAAATGCTCTTAGTTGATACTGTACAAGGTAAACTCATTGATGATGAAGATTTAAAAACAGAATATGCTAGCCGTGAACCTTATGGAGAATGGTTAGATAATAATTTAGTAGAACTAGAATCTCTTCACATTCCCAATAAGAATGTAGAGAGATACACAGAATCGGAGCTTAAAAGATTACAAAAAGCATTTGGATATTCTTATGAAGATATTAAGACTAGTATTTTACCAATGGCTAAAGCAGGAGAAGAACCAGTAGCTGCCATGGGTGCTGACAGTGCATTACCACCTCTTTCTAATACAAATCCACCACTATTTAGTTACTTCAAACAGCTATTTGCTCAAGTAACAAATCCTCCATTTGATGCAATTAGGGAAGAAATAGTAACTTCTACTTCTGTATATGTAGGAGCAGATGGAAATATTTTAGAAGAAAAAGCAAAAAACTGCCATGTGCTAAAAGTAAGTAATCCAATTTTGACAAGTACGGATATGTTAAAGATTAAGTCTATGAAAGTACCAGGTTTTAAAGTTGAAGTATTACCTATTACCTACTACAAAAATACTTCTTTAGATAAAGCCATTGAACACTTATTTATTGCAGCAGATAAGGCATATCGTGATGGAGCAAATATCTTAATTCTTTCAGACAGAGGGGTAGATGAATATCATGTAGCAATGCCATCATTATTAGCAGTATCAGCTATGCAACAACATTTAGTGTCAACTAAAAAAAGAACATCTGTAGCAATGATTTTAGAGAGTGCTGAACCAAGAGAAGTACATCATTTTGCGACGCTTCTAGGTTATGGCGCATGTGCAATTAATCCTTATTTAGCACAGGATACAATTAGATACTTAATTGATACAAAGGTGCTTGATAAAGATTACTATGCTGCAGAGTATGATTATAATAAATCTATTCTTAAAGGTATCGTAAAGATAGCTTCTAAAATGGGGATTTCTACAATTCAATCCTATCAAGGGTCAAAAATATTTGAAGCAATGGGAATCAATAAAGATGTTGTTGATAAGTACTTTACCAATACAGTAAGTCGTGTAGGTGGCATTACCCTTCAAGATATTAATAAAAGATCACACAAACTTCATTCAAGTGCATTTGATCCATTAGGCTTAGATGTAACTAGTGATGTAGATAGCATTGGAAGCCATAAATTGAGAAGTGGAAAAGAAGAGCACTTGTATAATCCAGAGACTATTCACTTACTTCAAGAAGCAACAAGAACTAATGATTATAGTACCTTCAAAGAGTTTAGTGAGGCGATTAATAAAGAAAATCGTACAATGAATCTAAGAAATATATTGGACTTTAAGTTTTCGGAAAATGGTGGTATTCCTATTGAAGAAGTTGAAAGTGTAGCGAGTATTGTAAAACGTTTTAAAACAGGAGCAATGTCCTATGGTTCTATTTCTAAAGAAGCTCATGAAACAATGGCAATTGCAATGAATCAAATTGGTGGTAAATCAAATAGTGGTGAAGGTGGGGAAGATTTAGATCGTCTGAAAGATGAGAAAAGATGCTCAGCAATTAAGCAAGTTGCATCAGGACGATTTGGTGTAACATCTGAATATCTAGTAAGCGCTAAAGAAATTCAAATCAAGATGGCACAGGGTGCAAAGCCGGGTGAAGGTGGTCAATTACCAGGAGAAAAGGTATATCCATGGGTTGCAAAAACAAGGCATTCAACTCCGGGTGTAGGCCTTATCTCACCACCACCACATCATGATATTTATTCAATAGAGGATTTAGCACAACTTATTTATGATCTTAAAAATGCAAATAAAGATGCACGTATTTCTGTAAAACTTGTGTCAGAAGCAGGTGTAGGAACTGTTGCTGCGGGAGTAGCTAAAGCAGGTGCGGGGGTTATTTTGATATCAAGCTTTGATGGTGGAACAGGAGCAGCCCCAAGAAATTCAATTTATAATGCAGGTCTTCCATGGGAGCTAGGTTTAGCAGAAACACATCAGACATTAATTATGAACGGACTTCGTTCCAAGGTGATTATTGAAACAGATGGCAAATTATTAACAGGGCGTGATGTAGCTGTTGCAGCACTTTTAGGAGCAGAAGAGTTTGGGTTTGCAACTGCACCACTTGTTACTATGGGATGTGTCATGATGAGAGTATGTAACTTAGATACTTGTCCTGTAGGTATTGCGACTCAAAATCCAGAACTTAGAAAACGCTTTACAGGCAAGCCAGAATATATCATTAACTTTATGCACTTTGTGGCACAAGAATTAAGAGAGTATATGGCTAAACTAGGTGTTAGAACAGTAGACGAATTAGTAGGTCGCTCAGATTTACTTAAGGTTAAGGAATTTAGTGAAGGTGATAAAGCTAAAAAGATTGATATGAACAATATTCTTAACAACCCATATGCTATAGGTGATGAAGCAAGAATCTTTAACCCAAAAGATATATTTGATTTTGAACTACAAAATACCATAGATGAGAAGGTGATTTTAAGTAGATTACAAGCTTCACTTAAACGTAAACAACCTAAGTCTATAGAAATACAGGTTAAGAATATTGATAGAACTGTAGGGACTATTTTTGGTTCAGAAATCACAAAACTCTATGGCAATACATTAGAAGATGATACTTATGTTGTTAAATGTAATGGGAGTGGAGGACAAAGTTTTGGTGCCTTTATACCTAAAGGCCTAACTTTAGAACTAATTGGTGATAGTAACGATTACTTTGGAAAAGGACTTTCTGGTGGCAAATTAGTTGTATATCCACCAAAGGGATCTAAATTTAAGCAAGATGAAAATATTATCATTGGTAATGTTGCCCTATATGGTGCAACAAGTGGTAGAGCTTTTATTAATGGTGTAGCAGGTGAGCGTTTTTGTGTTAGAAACTCAGGAGCGTTAGCAGTAGTTGAAGGTGTAGGTGACCATGGCTGTGAATACATGACGGGTGGTAGAGTTGTAGTACTAGGTAAAACAGGCAAAAACTTTGCTGCTGGTATGAGTGGTGGAGTAGCTTATGTTCTTGATGAAGATAGAGATCTATATAAGAAACTTAATAAGGCACTAGTATCTTTAGGTGAAGTAACTGAGAAGTATGATGTACTTGAACTTAAACAATTAATTGAAGAACATGTAGAACATACTGGCTCCGAAAAAGGTAAACAGGTACTTGCTAACTTTAATGCATACCTACCTAAATTCAAGAAAATTCTTCCACATGATTATGCACGTATGAGACAAACAATTTTAACTATGGAAGAAAAGGGAATGAGTAGTGAACAAGCACAAATAGAAGCATTTTATGCTAATACCAGGAAATAAGGAGGCCACATATGGGAAAACCAACAGGATTTATGGAGTATGATAGAGTAACTAGCAAGTGTATTGCACCTGCTGAAAGAATAAAGAATTTTAAAGAATTTCATATCACACTTGCTAAAGAAAAGCAACAAATACAAGGGGCAAGGTGTATGGATTGTGGCGTGCCTTTTTGTCAATCTGGCATGATGATAAAAGGGGCAACATCGGGTTGTCCTCTTAACAACCTCATTCCAGAATGGAATGATTTAATGTTTAATGGACAATGGGAAGAAGCTGCTAGACGTTTATTATTAACAAATAATTTTCCGGAGTTTACATCTAGAGTTTGTCCAGCAATTTGTGAAAATGCATGTACATGTGCACTTAATGGAGATGCCGTAACCATTAGAGAGAATGAAGCTGCTATTATTGAAAATGCATTTAGAGCAGGATTAATACGTCCTAAAAAGCCTTCTGTAAGAACAGGTAAAAATGTGGCTATTGTTGGGTCTGGGCCAGCAGGGCTTGCAGCAGCAGCGCAGCTTAATAAGAGAGGTCATACTGTTACTGTATATGAGAGAAGTGACAGGATTGGGGGGTTGTTAATGTATGGCATCCCAAATATGAAAATAGAGAAAGATATTGTTGATAGACGTGTAGATTTAATGGTACAAGAAGGTATTAAGTTTATTACTAATGCAGACATAGGCAGAAAATATAAAGCTAGTAAGCTCATTCAAGAATATGATGCAGTAATATTAGCTTGTGGCGCATCTAATCCTAGAGATATAAATGTACCAGGAAGGGATGCAAAAGGTATTTACTTTGCAGTTGATTTCCTGAAATCAACAACTATGAGCTTATTAAATTCTAACTTAGAAGAGGGAACCTGCATTAATACACAAGGTAAAAATGTAGTTGTTATTGGTGGTGGAGATACTGGTAATGACTGTGTAGGAACATCTATTAGACATGGTTGCAACTCTGTAATTCAGATAGAAATGATGCCACAGTTACCTAGTCAAAGAGCAGATAATAATCGCTGGCCACAATGGGCAAGAGTATGTAAAACGGATTATGGTCAAGAAGAAGCAATAGAAGTGTTTGGTCATGATCCTAGAATATATGAAACAACTGTAAAAGAGTTCTGTAAGAATGAGAATGGTGATTTAGTAGGAGTTAAAGTTGTTAAAGTGAAGTTTGTAACTAATGAAGAAACAGGTAGAGCAGAAATGCAAGAAATAGAGGGATCAGAACAATTATTAGATGCAGATATTGTATTAATCGCAGCAGGTTTCTTGGGTTCAGAAGGTTATATAACAGAGAATTTTGGTGTTGAAGTAGATAATAGAAATAATGTAGCAACAGCTCAGGGTGAATATAATACCAATATAGATAAAGTATTTACGGCAGGGGATATGCATAGGGGACAATCTTTAGTTGTATGGGCTATTAGAGAAGGACGAGAAGCAGCTAAGGCAGTAGATGAATATTTAATGGGGTATACAAATTTGAGATAATATATATTGATTAAAGTGAAAATATATAATATTTAAAGCTGTTTTTATAATTTTTTAGAAAATTTATAAAAAAACAATGTTTACTCTTGTAATTTTTAAAAAAAGGGTATACTATATTTTCAATAGAACATGAACTTAGCAAAGGCGCTAACTTTAAATACACTTACTAGTGTATTTAGTTAGCGCCTTTTTATTTATGTTCTTGAGGAGTAACTTGTATTGAGAGTAGAAATAGGAATAAGCAAAAGAGTAACACAAACTATTATTCAAGATCCAAAGTAAAAACCAAACAATCCAAAACAAAGAGTAAGAAAACAATTGAAACAAGAAGTAGGAGTAATTAGCAAAGAGTAAAATGAATTTGGAGTAATCATGAGGTAGGTGATAGGAGTTGTTAGACACAGACTTAATTACGTATTTAGCTAAACTGTCTAAGATAGAAATTGATGAGACAGAAAAAGAAAGATTAGTATCTGAAATGAGTGCAATAGTAGAGCTAATGGACACTATGAACGAGGTAACTATGGAGGCTAATGTAAATCTTAATGGTGAAGGAGTAAGCCTAGAAGATTTAAGAGCAGATGAAATTGTATCTTCCTATAATAGAGAAGTTGTTCTAAATAATGCTTCTCATGAGAAAGATGGATTTTATGTAGTACCAAAGATTATGGAGTAATTAGTGAGGAGGAGTGTTATGTCACTATGTGATAAGAGTCTATTCGAGCTCAGAGAGATGCTTGATCAAAAAGAAATCACTTCAGTAGAATTAACCAAGTATTACTTAAATAGAATAAAACAAGTTGATGATCAGATAGAGAGCTATATTACAGTTTGTGAAAAAGAGGCAATAAAAGCTGCAGAAAAAGCAGACAAAAGAATTGCCGAAGGTAAGAGCAACTTATTGACAGGTATTCCAATAAGTATTAAGGATAATATCTGTACAAAAGGTATTTTAACGACCTGTGCTTCAAAGATGTTATATAACTTTGTACCACCGTATAATGCAACTGTTATCGAGAAGTTATTAGCTGAGGATACCATTATTTTAGGAAAGTTAAATATGGATGAATTTGCTATGGGGGGGTCGTCCCAAACTTCATACTATAGGAAAACAAAGAATCCTTATGATTTAATTAGAGTTCCTGGTGGTTCTTCAGGAGGAAGTGCAGCAGCAGTAGCTGCAAGACTTTCAGTGATAGCACTAGGCTCAGACACTGGTGGTTCAATAAGGCAACCTGCTGCCTTTTGTGGTGTAACAGGTATGAAACCAACTTATGGAGCAGTATCCAGGTTTGGACTAGTAGCATTTGGTAGCTCCCTAGATCAAATAGGACCTATTGCCCAAACTGCAGAAGAATGTGCAGCTATTTTAAACATTATATCAGGATTTGATATCCATGATGGCACATCCTCTAGAAAAGAAATAGACTTTAGTAGCCAATTAGGATTAGAAGTAAAAGGCCTGAAAATAGCTGTTCCAAAGGAATTCTTTGGTGAGGGAATAGATGATGAAGTAAAGACAGCTGTAATAGAAGCAATTAAAGTATATGAAAGACAAGGTGCAGAAATTATTCAGGTATCTATGCCAAGTCTAAAA
Source organism: Bacillota bacterium (assembly GCA_023436395.1). GTDB lineage: Bacteria > Bacillota > Clostridia > Lachnospirales > Cellulosilyticaceae > Cellulosilyticum. The sequence goes on from JAEZJJ010000007.1 coordinate 12,567, forward strand.
TATGCAATTGCAGCGTATTATCTATTATCTTCAGCTGAAGCAAGTTCGAACTTATCCAGATATGATGGTATTAAGTTTGGATATTGTACACCAGTAGCCAAAACTTATGAAGAGCGTATTACACGTACGCGTAAGGAAGGATTTGGAGATGAGGTAAAAAGAAGAATACTTCTTGGAACTTATGCATTATCAAGTGGCTATTATGATGCTTATTATAAGAAAGCATTATATATTAGACAAAAAATTAAAGAAGAATATGAAGAAATCTTTAGAAGCTGTGATGTCATGATTACACCAACAGCGCCTACAGTTGCCTATAAAATAGGAGCTATAGAAAATGACCCAGTAAAAATGTATTTAGCAGATATTTGTACAGTAACAGTAAATATTGCAGGACTTCCAGCTATTAATACAATCTGTGGTTATGATGATAACGGTATGCCAATAGGTATGTCTATTATAGGTAAAGCTTTTGATGATGCAAAAGTAATAGGAGTAGCTGATGCATTTGAAAGACAATTTACAAGGATAGAGCCTAGTATGCTAAAGAAAGTGTAGGTGATTAGAATGGTAAATTATGTTCCAGTTATAGGACTTGAAATACATGCTCAACTTCTTACGAAGACAAAAATATTTTGTAGTTGTGAGGTGGATTTTGGAGGGGAGCAAAATACACGTTGTTGCCCCGTATGTACGGGACTTCCAGGTACACTGCCAGTTATTAATCAGCAAGTTGTCAAATATGGTATTAAGGCCGCCCTTGCACTTGGTTGTGGAGTGGGAAGTTTTACTAAAATAGATAGAAAAAATTATTTTTATCCAGACCTTCCAAAGGCATATCAGATTTCACAATTTGATTTACCAATTTGCTTATCAGGTAAGGTAAAGATAGAAGCTGATTTAGGAGAAAAATATGTTCGTATTCATCATGCACACATTGAAGAAGATGCAGGTAAGCTAATACATGATGATATTGATAATACTAGTTTAGCAGATTATAACCGCTGTGGTGTACCTCTTCTAGAAATAGTATCAGAACCAGATATGAATTCAGCAGAAGAAGCAAGGGCATATATTGAAAAGGTTGCAGGACTTCTTCAATACGCAGGCGTTAGCCTTTGTAGAATGGAGGAAGGTTCTTTAAGAGCAGATGTTAATATTTCTCTTAGAAGAGCAGAAAGTAGTACTTTAGGGACTAAAGTAGAAATTAAAAATTTAAATTCCCTTAAATCAATTGTAAGAGCTATTGATTATGAAATAGAGCGTCAAACTAAGCTACTAAATACTGGAGAAATGATTGTCCAAGAAACAAGAAAATTTAATGATAATAGAGGGGTCACTTTACCAATGCGTTCAAAAGAGGATGCTCATGATTATCGTTACTTTAAAGAACCAGATGTAATGCCTATTGTCATTAGAGATGAAGATATAGAAGCCATTAGAGCTGAGTTACCTGTACTGATTGATGAGAGAATGGAGATTTATCTAAATAGTTATGGTTTAAATCTTGCAGATGCCATCATTCTTGTAGCAGATAAAGCTATATCTGATTTTTATAATGAAGCAGTAGAACATTATTCAAACTATAAAGCAGTTGCTAACTTTATAGTAGTAGAATTGCTGAAATATGTAAATGAAGGAGAACTGGATAGTAAAAACATTCCGTTCACTGGAGCAGCATTTGCTAATTTGGTAAAGATGGTTGAAGAAGACACTGTTAATAGAAATAATGCAAAAGCTATATTGAAATTAATGTTGGAACAAAATAAGTTACCTGAAGAAATTGCTAAAGAACAAGGTTTTCTGATGAATGATGATCAGGATGAAATAAAGGAAGTTGTAGTTGGAGTAGTAGAGGAGTTTACTGCAGAAGTAGAAGGTTACTTGGCAGGAAAAGAAAAATTATTTGGTTTCCTTATGGGGCAATGTTCAAAGAGACTTGCAGGTAGGGCAAACCCAAAAACAATTAAAGGTTTACTTGAAATAGAGCTAAATAAGTTAAAGTAACCTTAGAAAGGAGAGTAGTGTTATGCAAAGAATAAATGGAGTATCACTGAAAACAGTTTTAGATATAGAGGGCATTAAGAAAAATCCAGATGAACTAGTTGTTATCGAAGCCTGTGTTCATAAGATTAGAGAAATGAGCGAATTTGCTTTTATTATTCTAAGAACAGGTAGATATATTATTCAATCAATCTATGAAACAGATAAATGTAAGACTAATATTGATGAACTCAAGGTTGGTGCGTATGTGAGAGTAAAGGGTCATATAAGAGAGGATGAAAGAGCAAATTTAGGATTTGAACTGCAACTAGAGGAAATTGAGCTTTTAAGTATGCCTGCAGCAGATTACCCCTTAAATGTTGGACATAAAAAGTTAGGATGTGGCTTGGAAGCAAATTTAGATAACCGTAGTGTGGCCCTTAGAAATCCTTATGAAAGAGCAATTTTTAAAGTACAAGAAGGTATTGTTTCTGGCTTTAGAGAATTTATGGAGCAGCAAGGCTTTACACAAGTTCATACACCTAAGATTGTAGCAGCAGGTGCTGAAGGTGGGGCAAACATCTTTAAACTTGATTATTTTAATCAGGAGGCTTTTTTAGCTCAAAGCCCACAGTTCTATAAACAAACATGCGTAGCATTTTTTGATAGAGTCTTTGAAATCGCGCCTGTTTATAGAGCAGAAAAGCATAACACCTCTAGACATCTTAATGAGTATATCGGTTTAGATTTTGAGATGGGTTATATAGATAGTATGTATGATGTTATGGCTATGGAAACAGCTATGATTAAATATGTAATGGTCTATTTAGAAAAGCATTGCAAGGAATATCTAGAGATATTACAAGTAGAACTTCCTACTATTAAAGAAATTCCTTCTATTACATTTATAGAAGCCTTAGATCTAATGAAAGATAAAGGTGGAAAGAACAAATATGACTTAGACCCAGAAGATGAAGTACTTCTCTGTGAATATGCAAAGAAGAACTGGAATAGTGAATTCTTATTTATCACTCATTTTCCAGCTTCTAAAAGGCCATTTTATGCTATGAATGATAAAGAAGATAGTCGCTTTGCATTGAGTTTTGATTTGCTTTTTAGAGGGCTAGAAATTACAACAGGGGGGCAGCGTATTCACGATTATAAGGAACAAGTAGAAAAAATGAAGGAAATGGGAATGAACCCAGAAGAATTAAGTCATTATCTAAGCATCCATAAATATGGAATGCCACCACATGGGGGACTTGGAATTGGATTAGAAAGATTTGTAATGAAGCTTCTAGATTTGCAGAATGTAAGGCAAGCAAGTATGTTTCCTAGAGACGTACATCGCTTAGAACCTTAGATTAGTATAAAAAACAAATAAAATAGAGAAATATTTGAGGAGGAATTTAGTATGGCAAATGTAAGTGAAATTTTCGGATGTAATGTATTCAATGAAGGCGTAATGCAAGAAAGATTACCAAAATCAATATTTAAAGAACTAAAAAAGACTATGGCAGAAGGTAAAGAAATTAGCAAGGATATTGCTGATGTAGTGGCTACTGCTATGAAAGATTGGGCAGTTGAAAAAGGTGCTACACATTATACTCACTGGTTCCAACCCATGACAGGTATTACAGCAGAAAAACATGATGCATTTATTTCACCAGCAGCAGATGGTAAGGTGATTTTAGAGTTTTCTGGTAAAGAACTTATTAAAGGAGAACCAGATGCTTCTTCATTCCCATCAGGAGGTCTTCGTGCAACATTTGAAGCCCGTGGATATACAACTTGGGATCCTACATCTTATGCGTTTGTAAAAGATGATACACTCTATATTCCAACAGCATTTGGGTCATATGGTGGGGAAGTCCTTGATAAGAAAACACCGCTTCTTCGTTCTATGGAAGCACTTAATAAACAAGCCATTAGAATTCTTGAGAAGTTTGGTAAATCAGTAACAAGAGTAACAACAACTGTTGGACCAGAACAAGAATACTTCTTAATCGACAAAGAAATGTATGCAAAACGTAAGGATCTTATATTAACAGGCAGAACACTTTTTGGGGCAAAACCAGCTAAAGGTCAAGAGTTAGAAGATCATTATTTTGGTAATATTAGAACTAGAGTATCTGCATTTATGAAAGATTTGGATGATGAACTTTGGAAACTGGGGATCTTAGCAAAAACAAAACATAATGAAGTTGCTCCAGCGCAACATGAATTAGCACCTATTTTTGGTACAACTAATATTGCTACAGACCACAATCAACTTACAATGGAAATGATGAAAAAAGTAGCAGAAAGACATGGGCTTGTATGCTTACTTCATGAAAAACCGTTTGCAGGTGTTAATGGTTCAGGTAAACACAATAACTGGTCAATGTCTACAGGTACAGGTGAGAATCTCCTTGAACCAGGTAAATCACCAAAGGACAATACCCAATTTCTATTATTCTTAGCTGCTATTATTAAAGCAGTTGATGAATATGCAGAACTATTAAGAGTATCTGTTGCAAGTGCAGGTAATGATCATAGGCTTGGTGCTAATGAGGCTCCTCCAGCAATCATTTCTATATTCTTAGGTGATGAACTTACACATATTTTAGAGTGTATAGAAAAAGGTGAAGTAGCTGGTGAAACAGTTAAACATTTTATGGCAACAGGTGTATCTGCACTTCCTACATTTGTAAAAGATACAACAGACCGTAATAGAACATCTCCATTTGCGTTCACAGGAAATAAATTTGAGTTCCGTAGTTTGGGATCTTCAGCATCTATTGCTGGTGCAAATATTGTACTTAATACAGCAGTGGCAGAGGAACTTGAACAATTTGCAGATAGATTGGATAAGGCATCAGATATTCAGGCAGAAGTATTATCTATTGTTAAAGATACGATAATTGAACATAAGAAAATTATCTTTAATGGAAATAACTATAGTGAAGCATGGGTAGAAGAAGCAGAAAGACGAGGGCTTCCAAATCTAAAAACATCCGTAGATGCTATCCCAACATTCTCTGATCAAAAGAGTATTTCTTTATTTGAAAAACATGGCATCTTTACAGAAGCAGAAGTAACATCTCGTACAGAAATCCTATTAGAGGGCTATACTAAGGCTATTAATATTGAAGCATTAACAATGCTTGATATGGCCCAAAAAGAAATTTTACCAGCTGTACTTAAATATAGCAAAGAAGTGTTTGAAACACTTAAGGTAAAACAAGAGCTTGGCTTGAATGTAAGCCTGGAAAAAGAAGTAAAATATGCTACTAAATTATCAAATCTTACTGAATCATTAATGAGTAAGATTGATGAATTAGATAGATTAGTACTTGAAGCTAAAAATTATGAAGAAGGTTTTGAAGCAGCTAAATACTATAGAGAGTATGTATTTGAAGCAATGCAAACTCTTAGAGTGGTTGCTGATGAACTTGAAACTATGGTAGCTTCAACTGAATGGCCATTTCCAACATACGTAGACCTACTCTTCTACGTATAATCACATAGATACTCCAAAAAAAGACGCCGCTACTCCCGGCGTCTTTTTTGCGTTTATAGTTGAAGGATAATATATTATGTAATAAATATGTAATAAATACAAGAGGGGTGGAATTAAAAGGAAACCAATAATTGTTGAAAAAATAATGAAATCATGTATAATAAATATTACAAAGTTATTACATAAATTAAAGAAGATGTAATGATTTTGAATCCAAATTGAGACCAACGATAAGAGGAGAAAAACATGAAATCAAAAAAATTAGTTACAAAAGCGATAACATTAACACTTATTGGAGCAACTATCTTAGGATCAAGCTCTTCTTTATATGCAAAAAGTAATAGACCAGGAAATAAGCGTCCTCATCATCAAGTGAGCTGTAAACCAGGGATAACTAATAAACCACAAAAGCCAAGTAATTGTACAAAACCAGGAATGGGTAATGAATCAAATAATTGTACAAAACCAGGTACAGATAACGAATCAAACAATGATACAAAACCAGGTACAGATAACGAATCAAACAATAATACAAAACCAGGTACAGACAACGAATCAAACAATAATGCAAATGCAGGAACTAATAACGGAACAAATAACGATACAAACACAGGAAATGAGTCTACAACAGATACAAATGTAAGTACACAAACAGCTTATGAGAATAAAGTACTAGAGCTTGTAAATGTAGAAAGAGCAAAAAAAGGGTTAAAACCACTTGAAATGGATGAAAGTGTGAGAAATGTAGCACGTCTTAAATCACAAGATATGCAAAAAAATAATTATTTTAGCCATACTAGTCCAACTTATGGAACTCCATTTGAAATGTTAAAGAAATACGGCATTAGCTATAAAAGTGCTGGAGAAAACATTGCCCAAGGGTATCAAACACCAGAGCAAGTTGTAAAAGGTTGGATGAATAGTTCAGGACATAGAGCAAATATTTTAAATGCTAGTTATACTCATATTGGTATTGGTTATGAGGCAAATGGAAACTACTGGACACAAATGTTTATTGGAAAATAAATACTGTAGATAAAAGTATAAGGTAAGGAAGCAAAAGTATTAACTTGGGGCGCCTTACCTTAACTATTATGAGTACTATTAGTTATTTTACAGGAAATCGATGTTGATCTTTAAGAAGCACATCGTGTGCTCCACCTTCAATAATACTTGTGTTAGAAACTAGAGTAATCTTTGCATTTTGTTGTAACTCAGGAATTGATAGAACACCACAATTACACATGGTAGATTTTACTTTGTTAAGGGTAAGACCTACATTATCTTTGAGACTGCCAGCATAAGGCACATAGGAATCTACTCCTTCCTCAAAAGAAAGCTTACTATCTCCCCCCATATCATAACGTTGCCAGTTTCTAGCTCTTGCAGAGCCTTCTCCCCAGTATTCTTTCATGTAGTTACCATTAATGTTAACTTTATTAGTAGGGCTTTCATCAAAACGAGAGAAATAACGTCCTAACATAATAAAATCAGAACCCATTGCTAGGGCTAAGGTAATATGATAATCATGAACAATACCTCCGTCAGAACAAATCGGGATGTAAACGCCAGTTTCTTTAAAGTACTCATCACGTGCTTGGGCTACTTCAATAACAGCAGTTGCCTGACCACGCCCAATGCCTTTTTGTTCACGAGTGATACAGATAGAACCACCACCTATACCTACTTTAATAAAGTCAGCACCAGCTTTTGCTAAGAATAAAAATCCGTCTTTATCAACGACATTACCAGCACCAATTTTAACGGTATCTCCATATTTATCTCTAACAAACTGTAAGGTACGTGCTTGCCATTCTGAGAATCCTTCTGAGGAATCTATACATAATACATCAGCACCAGCTTCAATAAGTGCAGGAATACGTTCTTCATAGTCCCTAGTATTAATACCAGCACCCACCATATAGCGCTTAGAACTATCTAGGAGTTCTAAAGGATTTTCTTTGTGAGAATCATAATCTTTTCTAAATACAAAGTAAAGTAGTTTTTGTTCACTGTTGATAATAGGGAGAACATTTAGTTTATGATCCCAGAGCATATTGTTAGCTTCAGAGAGGGTAATACCTTCATGACCATATATAAGTTCATTAAATGGCTTCATAAAACTTCTAATAGGAGTTGCTGGTTCCATACGGCTTATTCGGTAGTCACGGCTTGTAACAAGTCCTACAAGCTTGCCATTTGCAGTACCATCATCTGTAATAGCGACTGTAGAATGTCCGGTCTTTTGTTTTAGAGCTAAGATGTCAGCTAAGGTTTGTTCGGGTCTAAGATTAGAGATACTTTCTACAAAACCAGCTTTATAACTTTTTACACGCTTAATCATTGCAGCTTCATTTTCAATAGATTGAGATCCATAAATGAAGGAAATCCCACCCTCCTTAGCTAGAGCGACTGCCATTCTATCATCAGAGACAGATTGCATAATAGCAGAAACAAGAGGGATATTTAGAGAAATAGCCGGGGTTTCACCCTTTTTAAATTTAGTAAGAGGAGTTTTTAAACTCACATTTTTAGTCATACATTGGGCAGAGGAATATCCAGGAACTAAGAGATATTCACTAAAGGTACGAGAAGGTTCTTCAAAATAATATGCCATTCGAAATTACTCCTTATCATCTAATTTAGTGAATATTATAGTATTTAATATGATAAAATACAATATTTTTTATGAACATATTATCAATAAGTTTAAGAGGAATTAATATGAGAAAATAATAAAAGAAGATACATCTTTAAGAAAGAGATCTTCTTAGGAAAATATGTTTTATATTAGAGGATTAGAAATAGGTCTTATATTTATTCCACCATTCTAAGGCAATTTGTTTTTTTGAATTATGACTGGTAGTATCAAAGTCTAGGTATGTTTGAATACAATTATTACCTGCAAATGCTTTAACATTTTCAGCCTGTGAAGCTAATAGGAGTGAATAAAATATAAGGGACGTTTCATAAGGATCTGTTGTAGTATTTAAACGCTGTATTAATGGAGGAATAGCAGGTTTCCCGATTTCTCCTAAGGCCTCAGCGGCAGTATACCAAGTATAGTCAGTATTATAAGTTGTAGTATAGGTGGGGTCAGATAGCTTATCTATGTAGTAAGAAATAAGTAATTTTTGTGCACTAGATAAATCTTTTTCTAATGATGAGATTTTTTCACTATACCCTTCAAGCTGAGTAGAAATATCAGTTAAGCCTTGGTCCAAGCTTTGTATTTTGAGAAGCAATGTTTGTTGCTTTTCTATTAAAGTTTGCAACGAAATAGAGTCAGAATTAATAGTAGCATTTAATGTGGCAGGACTTGAGTAAGCAGTTACAAAACAGGTGATACAACAAACTAATAGCAAAAATATACAGGAAGTAAATGCATTCATTCTTTTCATTGGTATCTCTCCATAAAAGTTTTTCTAAAGTGTAACATAAAAAATGTAAATAATTAGGCGAATCCAGGAAAAGATAACTATAAAAATATCTACATAATCATACATGAATATAATAAATTCTAAGGATTAGGTGGTTTTTTAGTAGGTAGAGAGACATGCTATACTAAAATCCGAGTAATGGTTAGTAGCTAAGAAGAAGAAAGGAGGTGTAAATACAACTAATCCTTTGGTAGTCAAGATATATCATTAATAAATAATGAAATAATGTTGACGTTTAAAAACAAGAATAATATGATGCTTTATAAGAAGTAAAGTTAAATATAATAAAGATTTAAACCAGGTGATTAAATGGTACTAATAGGAGAAAAAAATGAGTGACATTCTAGAAAAGTTTTCATTAAAAGGTAAAGTTGCAATTGTAACAGGGGTAACGAGAGGATTAGGACAGGGAATAGCTATAGGATTAGCTAGTGCAGGTGCAGATATAGTAGGAGTTGGTACAAGTGATTTTAGGGGAACAGAAGAAAAGATAAGGACATTAGGTAGAAAATTTATGGGTATTAAGGCAGATTTAATTTCACAAGAGCCAATAGCAGAAATTATAGAAAAAACATTAGATACATTTGGGAAAATCGATATTTTAGTAAATAATGCAGGGATTATTAGGAGAGAGGATAGTATAGATTTTTCAGAGAAAGACTGGGATGATGTTATGAATATTAATTTAAAAACAACATTTTTCCTATCGCAAGCAGTAGCTAAGCAATTTATAGCTCAAGGTAATGGTGGAAAAATCATTAATATTGCTTCTATGTTATCGTTTCAAGGAGGAATTCGTGTGCCTTCCTATACTGCTAGCAAGAGTGCAGTAGCAGGCATTACAAGGTCTATGGCAAATGAGTGGGCAATGTATGGTATTAATATTAATGGTATTGCACCAGGGTATATGGCCACAGATAATACAGTAGCATTAAGAAGTGATAAAGAAAGAGAAGCTAGTATTTTAGGGCGTATTCCTGCAGGGCGATGGGGAACTCCTGAAGATTTAGCAGGAGCAGCAGTATTCTTGGCATCAGAAGCAGCCCAGTACATTAATGGTTTTACACTAGCTGTAGATGGCGGATGGCTAGCAAGATAGTGGTTAAGCTTGGATTGTTTTATATTACTCATTCATATATAATAGAAATTAAATAACATAGATATAGAGAAAACATATTAGCTTAATAAAGGAAATAGCAAGGGGAATATCAAGAAGATGGAGATATACTAAGTATTAGGAGGAGAAAAGATGAGAAGGCATAGAGTACTAAAGATAATTGAATTAATTTTACAAGTAGTAACTATTATAAGTAGTATTTTTGCTATTAAGGAGATCATTAAAACTTATCAATATAAGTGTAAATTAAGAGAGAAAGCAAAAGCCTATTTAGATGATGAATTAGGGGAGCTTCAACATTTAAAGAGAAAAGTTCTTGTATTTTCACCAGAATTAAAAGAACAAGAAGGGCAAATAAAGAAGCTTATATCTATAGTCATAGTTGGAATTTTATCCTTATTTACAATTAGTATATTAAAAAGAGATTAAGAGTTAATCAAAAGATTACTATAAAACACAAGGTTATTTAATGAAATGTTAAATAATAAAAAATTATAAAAACAAGTTGACAAATTTAGGTTGATGATTATATCATATTAGTAGTTGAATATGGGGTGCTAAATAGTGCTTTGGCTGAGAGAGGATATGCAATTATCTTTAACCCTTAACCTGATCCAGGTAATGCTGGCGTAGGAAAACCTTTTTGTAGGCAAAGGCTGCATAGATTTTCTATGTAGCCTTTATTTTTTATTAATTACTAGATGAGATATTCTACATGTTTAGGTTAAGAGGAATAAAAATCCAATCAACTTTGATTAAAATAAGAAAAGAGGAAAAAATGATGGAACAATTTAATGCATCAGTTGCTATTCAGGTTTTACCTTCAGTAGAGGGAGAAGAAGTAATCCGTGTGGTAGATGAAGTAATTGCTTATATTAAAGGGACTGGGCTTAATACATTTGTAGGACCTTTCGAAACAACAATTGAAGGCGACTTTGATGAGCTTATGGATATTATAAAAGAATGTCAAAAAATATGTATCCGAGCAGGAGCACCTAGTGTGATGTCTTATATTAAAGTAGCCTATAATCCAAATGTAGGAGTATGGAGCATTGAAAAAAAGACTAAAAAACATCACCAATAACACTTATCCAGTTATTTTACTTATGGGCATATTACTTGTATGGTTATTTGTATCAGAATTAGGGATTATCCCTAAATTTATGTTACCATCACCCATCGATGTAGTAAGTGCATTAGTTAAAGAAATTCCTGCTTTGGGGAGGCATTTGCTTATTACATTGCAAGAGGCAACTTTGGGGTTAACAGCAAGTCTTATTTTTTCAGTACTGATGGGTATTATGATGGATCATTATGAAGTGCTTTATAAGATGGTTTATCCGCTCTTTGTTATTTCACAGACTATTCCTGTTATTGCTATTGCACCATTACTTGTATTGTGGATGGGATATGGCATAGCTCCAAAGGTATTTTTGATTTTTTTAGTATGTTTTTTCCCTTTGGTTATTTCACTCTTAGATGGGTTTAAAGCAGCTGACCAAGATACTATTAAGTTGATGCAATCAATGGGAGCTAAACCAAGGCAAATTTTAATACATGTAAAATTGCCTTATGCATTAGGAAGTTTTTTTGCAGGGCTTAAAGTCTCTGTAGCGTACTGTATAGTAGGTGCAGTTATTGCAGAATGGCTAGGTGGTAATGCGGGTTTAGGTGTCTATATGACAAGGGTTAGAAAGTCATATTCGTACGATAAGATGTTTGCAGTCATCATCTTAATAAGTTTGATAAGTTTAATGCTCATGTGGGCAGTGAAGCAACTGGAGAAAAAAGTAATGCCATGGAACAATATTAATAAATAATTTATTTATCCAAGTAGGTATAAACAGATTTGAATACGAAATGAGATAAAGAATAGGGGGTATAGATATGAAGAAGGTTTTAAGTATAGCACTAGTTAGTTTACTTGCTTTTACTGGATGTGGGCATGATAATAAGGATTCAAATAACTCAAAAGAAAAGATCACAGTTGTACTAGACTGGACACCTAATACTAATCACACAGGCATGTATGTAGCCTTAGAAAAAGGTTATTACAGTGACTTAGGGCTTGAAGTAGAGTTGCAACAACCACCAGAAGATGGGGCATTAGCTCTTGTAGCCTCTGATAAAGCACAATTTGGTGTAGGATTTCAAGAAAGCTTGGGTCCTGCTATAGCTTCGGAACAGCCACTTCCAGTAGTAGCTGTTGCCGCTATTTTAGAGCATAACACATCTGGGCTAATTTCTCTTAAAAAGACAGGAATTGAATCACCTAAAGATTTAGAAGGTAAGACTTATGCTACATGGGATACACCTATGGAAAAAGCTATCATAGGTGAGATTATGAAAAATGATGGTGGGGATATCACTAATTTAAAAATGATACCAAGTACTGTAACGGATGTTGTTACAGCACTTCAGACAAATATAGATACAGTATGGGTGTATTATGGATGGGATGGTATCGCAACAGAATTAGCAGGTCTTGAAACGAATTATTTAGATTTTAGAAAGATTAATCCTGTGTTTGACTTCTATACACCAGTTCTAGTGAGCAGTGAAAAATACTTAAAAGAAAAAGGGGAATCAGCTAAAAAGTTCTTAGAAGCAACAACTAAAGGGTATGAATTTGCTATTACTAACCCAGTAGAAGCAGCACAAATACTTGTGAAATATGCCCCAGAGCTAGATTTAGAATTAGTTAAAGCAAGCCAGGCATATATGGCTAAGCAATATAAAGCGGAAAAGGATAAGTGGGGAACCATTGATGAAACACGCTGGGCTAATTTTTATAACTGGATGTATCAAAATGGATTATTAGAAAAGGATTTACAATCAACAGGATTTACAAATGAGTATTTACCAAAATAATTAGTTTAAAGTGATTAAAGAAGAGGTTTAAGGATGAAGAAACTTCAAACGAAAGCATTGTGTAAGAGTTATGACCAAAAAGAAATTATTAAAAATGTTAGTATTCACATTAATGAAGGTGAGATTGTTTCTTTATTAGGTATAAGTGGAGTTGGAAAGACCACATTATTTAATATACTTTCAGGGGTAGAGAAGCCAGATTCAGGTGAGGTTATTTTAAATAGTGATATTATTACAGGAATAACTGGTAAAGTAAGCTATATGCAACAAAAGGATTTAATGATGCCTTACAAAACTATTTTGGATAATGTAGCATTACCATTAGTCATTAAGGGTACTAAAAAGAAAGAAGCAAGAGAGCGAGCAAGAGGGTATTTTAAAGTTTTTGGGTTAGAAGGAACGGAGAATCAGTATCCTTCACAGCTATCAGGTGGGATGAAACAACGTGCAGCATTTTTAAGAGCATATTTATTTTCCAAGGAAATAATGCTCTTAGATGAACCTTTCAGTGCTTTAGATACCATTACTAAGTCTAGTATACATGGGTGGTACTTAGAAATGATGCAGAAGGTAAAGACTTCTACACTGTTTATTACGCATGATATAGATGAGGCTATTTATCTGTCAGATCGTATTTATATTCTTTCGGGTAAACCAGGGCAGGTTTCAAAGGAATTGGAAATAAGAGGAGCAAAGCCACGCCAAGAAGATTTTAATGTATCAGATACATTTATAAATTATAAACGACAGATTATAGAACATATTAAAGAAACATCGGATTTTTAATTTCTATAGTATCAAGATTTAAACTATTAAATACGATAAAATGGTGTGTCTTAACTACTTGACAATATATGAGTGTATGATTATGCTATATAATATATTTAATAAAAGATAGCTAAGACGAGAAATCAGTAGATCAGGCGTGCTTTTAATATTTTTAAAGAGAGGGAGTCCATCGGGTGAAAGACTTCTAGAGCATAGATCTATTGTCCAAACTCAGAGCACTGCGCAAAATCATAAACGTGGCGGGTACTCCCGTTATAGAGTAACTAAGAGCATATTAGTATATTGAAGCTAATGTGAATTAGGGTGGTACCGCCGAAGATATATGGCCCCTATGCATAAATAATGCATAGGGGATTTTTTAGCATATAGGCATTATGAGTTAAAAATAAAATAATTAATGAGAATAGAAAGGATGAAGAAATAATGTTAATGAGTAAACTCTTAGGAGAAAGATTTAAAGAAAAGCCAGGGGAAGCAACTAGTATTAGTCATATCTATTTATTAAGAGGTGGATATGTAAGACAAGTAACAAATGGAATATATTCATTATTACCACCTGCAAAAAGAATAGTAGCAAAAATAGAGAATATTATTCGTCAAGAAATGGATGCTATTGATGGACAAGAAGTTCTTTTCCCAGTAGCATTACCAGGAGACCTTTGGAGAGAATCAGGACGTTTTGATGCAGTAGGAAGTGAGCTAGTACGTTTTAAGGATAGAGGCGGCAAAGATATGGTATTAGGTATGACCCATGAAGAAGCTGCTGTACACTTAGCTAGAACAGAAGCAAAATCATATAATGACTACCCATTTATGATTTATCAAATTCAAACAAAGTTTAGAGATGAGCCAAGAGCAAGAGGAGGGCTTATCCGTGTACGTGAATTTACTATGAAAGATGCCTATTCTTTTCATACCTCACAAGAAGATTTAGAAGCATATTATGAAGATTGCTTACAGGCATATCATAGAATTTTTGCTAGAGCAGGTGTACCAGAAACAGTATGTGTACAATCAGATACAGGTATGATGGGTGGTAAAGTAGCCCATGAGTTTATGCTACTTACAGATATCGGAGAAGATACTATTATTATCTGTGACAGCTGTGACTATCAATCTAATATGGAAGTTGCTAAGGGGAAATTACCAGTAGCAACAACTGAAGAAGGAACAATCGAAGAAGTACACACTCCAGATTTTAAATCAATCGAAGAAGTAGCTAATTTCTTAAATGTAACACCAAATCAAACCTTAAAAGCATGTGTATTTGAGATGGAAGGACACAAAGAACCTCTCATTGTATTTATCAGAGGAGACCTCCAAGTTAATGAAGCTAAACTTCAAAAAGTAGTGAAAACAGCCGTTACACCATTTGAAAGATATGAAAATACACCAAATCTGTGCTTTGGATTCATGGGACCATATCATCTAGATGCACAAGGTGCAAAAGTTATTTTTGATGAATCAGTTAGAAATGAGAAAAATCTTGTTGTAGGTGCTAATAAAAAAGATTACCACATTAAAGGAATTAGTATATCAAGAGATATTAAAGATGCCCAGTTCCATGATGTAGC
Organism: Bacillota bacterium; assembly: GCA_023436395.1. Lineage (GTDB taxonomy): Bacteria > Bacillota > Clostridia > Lachnospirales > Cellulosilyticaceae > Cellulosilyticum. The sequence continues at coordinate 27,843 of JAEZJJ010000007.1, forward strand.
AGAAGTATATGAAGGACAAGAATGCCCATGTTGTAGTGGAAAATTACAATTTAAACGTGGAGTAGAAGTGGGGAATATATTCCAGCTTGGAACAAGATACTCAGAAAGTATGGGTATGACTTATATTGATTCAGATGGTAAAGCAAAAACACCTATTATGGGATGCTATGGTATTGGTGTAGGTAGATTACTTGCTTGTATTATTGAAGCACGTCATGATGAATGGGGACCAATTTGGCCAATGTCAGTAGCACCATGGCAAGTGCATATTTGTGTGCTTAAGAGTAAAAAGACAGATATGGATGCTATCGGAAATGAAATCTATAATAAGTTAAATGATAAGTTTGAAGTAATTATAGATGATAGAAATGTAGGTGCAGGTGTACAATTTGCAGATGCAGATTTACTTGGTATTCCTGTAAGAGTAGTAGTGGGAGAAAAGAACTTAAAAGAAGGTAAAGTAGAACTTATGACACGTGATAAGAGTGTAAAAAAACTAGTGGACCTTGCAGATATAGAAAAAGAAGTAGCACTACTTGTTGCAGAATTAGCATAAGAGATTTATAGACATAATAGATAAGAAGGATAATGAGAGAATAAAATCGCTTACATGGTTATATGTAAGCGATTTTATAATATTGTTCATACTGAAAAAGAAGAGAGGATTAATAAATGTTTTTTATAGCTGCAATAATAGGGATGATTTCTTTTGGTTTTCTAGGTGAATGTTTTAATAAGCTGGAGGTTAGAGCATTAGTATCTTTACAAGAGAAAACAAGAAGGTTATTAGTAAAGAAAAAAATATATCAATATAGTACTTTGGGTATTTTAGTTGTTATAGTATTATTCGTTACTGGACTTACCCATATTGGAGGATTTCTGCAAGGATTTTTAGTTGGATTTACATGGGGATTAACTAATTTGATATTTGAAGATAGTTTATTTGATAAACTTAGAAATAATTTAAGGTAGATATAGATACATAATACTAATAAGAACATCTATAGATTTAGATTACATACAAAGGTCAGTTAATTAGATGCAAAACTGTCATATATGCATCTAATTAACTGACCTTTTACCTATTGGCTAATGAGTATATTTATTTTTCAAATATAGGTATCTATTTATTTTATTGTTGATGCTAATACTCATAGAAGATTTAAACTATATAAATCTTCCTACATGCTAGTTTGAAAAACTATATTTAAAATTGATTATCAATATAGGTATGCTTAATTTTTTTATTTATACAGAATATATCTAATAATAAGTAGCGTAATGTAATACTTACAAGAATATAAGACTGAATAATATAAAAAAAGAGAAAATAAAATTAAACAAAAAAATGAAATATATAATTTATTAGACTTCAAATATATTTTTCTACAACAGAGAAAAAAAGGCTTCTGTACATCTATAACCTTGCTCATAAAGAAAATTGTAGGTTGGATCTCCGGGGGCAATATTAAAATTTAAAGGTTGAACATTACTGGTTAATATAGGAATACTGCGAGTTAGATTAGATTTGTTTTCTTGAAATAGTAGTGTTTGCAAACTGATTGAGCAACTGAGGGTAGAGGAAATAAAGTCAATAAGGTTATTGATAGGAGCAGGAGGCAAAGCACTTTTAAAGTAAGAGCCTAGAGTTTCTCTAGGAGGAGACATAGTATCAAAAACATTTATTGGATAATTATAAAGGAGCCCTCCATCTACATAAATTTGAGGGTTATCAGTAAATGAAATTGACTTAATGGCTTCAAATAATAGGGGTACAGACATAGAAATGCGCACAGCTTCTGCAACCTCCATATCAGGAGTAGAGTCATGGGAGAAGATAACGGATGCGCTTCTTGATGGATCGGTACCTATTATATATAAATCTTTAAAAGGGGTTTTATTTATGTGGATATTAGAATTTCTAAAATCACTAAAAGTATAAGGTGGAGGCTTGAGATTATAATCAAATTGATTAGCGATTTGATCTTTGAGCCATTCATAGAGATAACTAGAGGAATACCAACCAAATTGTTTAATAAGTCTATAAACGCAATCTATATTGCCGAATATATTGTCTAATTGAGATTTGATTGATTTTGGAATTAGTCTTGAGAGGGATAGTGGATCATCGGAACTATCATCTTTGCCGGGCACCTTGCTATAATCTAATGAATCAGCAGCTTGCTTAAGTTCATTAAATGAAAGGTTAAAGGAAGTTAAGCACGCTGTTATAGCGCCAGCTGATGTGCCTGCTATTCTTGTAAGTTGAGGTGTTAAGTTGATTTTATACAAGTAATCTAGAAGTCCTAGATAAGCAATGCCTAATACACCACCCCCAGAAAGGGCGAGGTTTTTATATGGAAGGTTCAAGTACATCACTCCAAAACGCAATATATAGTTATTATATTTTAAATAATATAAAAATAGAATTTTTTTGATTTATAAGATTGAAAATGACAAAGAGTAAATACTTATGAAATGAAATAAAACTAAAATAGTATCAGTATGAAACTATATATAAAGAAGAGATTACCTCTATACAACAGAAATTATTGAATAGAATAAACTTATAAAAAAACCTGACTAAATTTTTTAGTCAGGTTTTTTGGATTATTTACTTGTTATATAACCTTCAGCAGTAAGAAGTTCAGCAATAAGGACAGCACCACCTGCAGCTCCTCTTACAGTATTATGAGAAAGACCTACAAATTTATAATCATAAACAGAATCTTCTCTTAAACGACCTACACATACGCCCATACCATTTTCAATATTGCGATCTAAGCCTGTTTGAGGTCTGTTATCTTCTTCGAAGTAAGTAATAAATTGAGCTGGAGCACTTGGAAGATTAAGTGTTTGAGGTTTCCCTTTAAAGTTTTTCCATGCTTCAAGAATTTGATCTTTAGTTGGTTTTTTCTTGAAAGAAACAAATACTGTTGCAAGATGTCCATCTGTAACTGGTACACGAATACATTGTGTTGTAATAACAGGTGTAGCAGCTTTAACAATTTGACCATCCTCTACTTTACCCCAAATTCTAAGAGGTTCTTGTTCACTCTTTTCTTCTTCTCCACCAATGTATGGGATAACATTATCTATCATCTCTGGCCATTCCTTAAAGGTTTTACCAGCCCCAGAAATAGCTTGATATGTAGAAGCTATTACAGTTGTAGGCTCAAACTCAAGTAAAGCTGAAAGCATAGGTACATAGCTTTGAATAGAGCAATTTGGTTTTACAGCAATAAATCCTTTTGTTGTACCAAGACGTTTTCTTTGAGCTTCAATAACTTTTAAGTGCTCATCATTGATTTCAGGAATAACCATTGGAACATCAGGTGTCCATCTGTGGGCAGAGTTATTTGAAACAACAGGAGTTTCAGTTTTTGCATAAGCTTCTTCTAAAGCTTTAATTTCATCTTTTTTCATGTCTACAGCACAAAATACAAAATCTACTTTAGAAGCAACCTCTTCTACTTGAGCAGCATCCATTACCATAAGATTTTTAACTGCTTCAGGAATAGGTGTACTCATTTTCCATCTACCTTCAACAGCTTTTTCATAAGTTTGACCAGCAGAACGACTACTTGCTGCAATCACTTTTACATCGAAGTAAGGATGGTTTTCAAGTAAAGCAACAAAGCGTTGACCTACCATACCAGTACCACCAACGATACCTACTCTTAATTTTTTATCCATTATTAATCACCTTTACCTTTTTAGTATGTTTCTAATTACTATATTTTACTAAGTAAATATTGAAATGACAATATATTATGAAATTTTTCGGTAAAATCAACAATTTATTATGAATATCTATAAAAAAACAAGTATTTTTATTCATATTTCACATAAATAAATAACTAGTTTTAGAAGTAACAATA
>JAEZJJ010000014.1 GCA_023436395.1 Bacillota bacterium
GAGCATAAATTCAGTTTTGACGTTATTTTTACCACGTCTTAAAAATCTAGTAAAATCATGGTCCCACTTGAGTACACCAAAGGCACCTTCAACCTGGATAGAACGATTCATCCTAAGGTTAATACCCTCATCTGTTTTTATATTTTCATATGAGATGGCTCTTTTTTCTACAAACTTTTTATATTCCTTTTTTTCTCTGAGTTCTTTGATTTTCATGCCTGCTAATCTTGCTATACGAATGCTTCACTTCTTATTAAATCCATAAAAATTGCTCCTTTATTAGTGTTCTTATTTTGATAAAATCCTTCAGACCCTATATAAGAAACGTGATGTCGCACTTTACACTTCGCATAGGATTACATCTACATCTGTGATTTTATTTATTTGCTAATAGCACGTAATATCATATAACGTCCTTGAAGTTGTAAAGCTTTCCTAAAGATGACAACTCATTGACTCTTAGTTATATTAATTCTTTCTGGAGCAGTTCCTATGGGATATGCACGCACACATTTTTCGCCTTTATTAATCATCCTCTTCTCATCTTCTTGCGAAACCAAAAGGTTGTCTAACGTTTCATACTCCCTACGATTTCCTGCTTTAGTAGTTCTTATCTTAGGCCCATTTGCTTTGTAGTTTAACAACCTTTTCGTGTATGCATTTTTATTTATTAAAATCAATGTTATTAATACTTGCTACTTTATATTTAGGTATTACTATATCTATTTCTTGAATTTCTTGGGCGAATTCAATCATCCGTTTTTTTAGAATATCTATTGAACTTACTCCGTAATCTAAAGGATCAATCCCTTTAGCTATAACATAAAATCCTTCTGAATCCAAGATGTAAAAAGTGGTTGGAATAATGGGATTATTCGGGTCATAATCAATAATTAATTTCCCAAAAGTTGGATCAAATAAAAAACAACTGTCTTCATAATATATTTCAACAAAAACATGTCCGGAGAAATCTCTTGTCTTCTCATTTTGATATTTATTTGCCCACTTAATACCTGCAGTATCAACCATGACTGCAGATATTCCATAGTGCCTTAATATAGAGGAAAACACAATTCCATAATCATGACAACCTGTAAGTATCTTATCATCAAATATATCAGAAACCGTTCTTTTTCCTACAAACGCTCCTCCAGCACGCTCATATTTAAAGTACTCTTTCTCCCAGTTATACACCTTGTTTATCATTTTAATAATATTTGATTCTTCAGTGATATTAGCTTCAACAATTGCTATATCATCTTCTGACAAAGTAGTTTGCTCTCCATTAACAGTATATTTTTGAAGTTGCTCTAGATTATATTTTCCATTATGTAATCGTAACTCTTCAATTTCAGAAAGATTATATCTAGTCAAATTTTTATATATTAAAAACGCAATTCCAACAAAAATTATCATTATAATAATAACTTGAATATACCTTTTTCTTATTAATTTCTTCATTTTTATCTCCTATTAATTAATTGTATTAAGAAAATCTTCGTGTTTGCACAAACCGAACAACTGAGAATGCGCAAACATCTCTTCTTCATCATCTTCGATATCATGATAGTTACTAGCTTCATCAGCCATATATAAGAAGCCATAACTATTAGATGAGATTGTTTAAAAATTACTCCTCTTATCAACGTTGAGTGTGCCTTGTAGCTTCCACCATTTATTATTATTGTAAGTAATATCCGGAACTGCAATATCCATAACCTCTTTTTACTATAATCTATCATCTTCAGTAATCTCATGATCTTCTTACTACTAATCTGTGTATACTGATAGTTATAAATTATCATATCTAAATGGAACTCTGTTGAACTTGGATACCAGTGTCAAATTTTCTTTTCATACTACTTTCGATCACATATAGACTCATATCTATACAGAAAGGCACAAAAATACTAAAAAAGCTATGTCGTCTTTAAATCGCATAGCTTTCACTTGTTAATGTTTTAATTAACTCTCTATAATACTTTCTCCAGCTCCTTTTGGATCAAAAAGGCCAAATATTTTCTCCTTTTCTATCCCCAAGGAGGATATATCAAACAAAAAAGATTAATTCTTTTTATACCTTATATACTCTTCAACTGTTAAAAACGTCTCACTTTCACCTAATCTTTGGCATAACTGCGTAACATGTGGGGGCTCTAAATAGGCCGCCTTTAGCATCTCACTCTGGGCATATACCTGCCTTGTTGTTCCATCTAGAAGTACCTTGCCTTTAGCTAACACAATAGTTCTTTCAAAGGTTTCTGCAACAAAATCCATATCATGTGTGATAGTGAGTACAAGTTTTCCTTTGCTACTTAAATCCTCAATAATATGCTTTACTTTTTCCTTCCCAACGTAATCCTGCGCTATGGTTGGTTCATCAAAAATGACGATTTCAGTATCCATGGCTATTATTGAAGCAATACTGATTAGTTTTCTTTCTGATAGACTAAGATCGTAAGGATTCTCATCTGCTTTTTCATACAACCCCACCATTTTAAGTGCGTCTATTGCCATCTCATTAGCTTTTTCAGGTGTTTGTCCAATATTTAGCGAACCAAATAGAACTTCGTCCATCACTTTATTCTTAAATATTTGATCGTTAGGGTTTTGAAAGACTAAGCCAATATGTTTTGCGAGACTTGCTACAGTGGTGTCTCTCGTATTCATTCCATTAATGACAATCTCTCCATCTATGGGCTTTAAAAGTCCTTTTAACAGCTTAACAAAGGTTGTCTTTCCTGCTCCGTTTTGACCGATGATAGCCGTTGATCTATGATCAAAAGTAACATCAATCCCTTTTAGTATTTCTTCATTATCCTCATAGGCAAAATGCAGGTTCTTTACTTGTATTTTATTCACACTTATTCACCACCAAATCGTAAGTCTCATCTAAGGTAATGGGATAAAGCCCTGTTTTTTCGTCCTTAATACCAAGCCCTTTGCATATTTGAGTAAAAGCAGGTGCTGCTATGCCATATTCATGTAAATCGTCCCTTGAGAAAATCTTTTGTGGCGTATCGAAAGCTACTATTTCTCCGTTGCTTAACAACATCACCCTATCTGAATACTTAGCTATTTTCTCCATCTTATGCTCCACCATAATGACTGTCATGCCTTCTTTACTTAATGCCTGAATCGCCTTAAAAACCTCTTCAGAGCCTTGGGGGTCAAGCTGGGATGTAGGCTCATCCAGCACAATGATTTCTGGTTTCATTGCGATAATACTTGCTATTGCCATTCGCTGCATCTGTCCCCCGGATAAATCAAATGGATTTCTGTCTTTAAATGGATAGATAGCCAACAATTCCAGTGAATAATCTATCCTCTCTCTCATCTCATCACGTGAAATCCCCATGTTTTCCAATCCAAAGGCTATCTCTTCATAAACCGTAAGTTTAGAACCTGTTACCTGAGTAAAAGGGTTTTGAAATACAATGCCAACCTTCTGTGAAATTTCACTTATTTCGCATTTTCCCACCTCAAGCCCATCTACCATCACCTTGCCACCATAGCCTCCTTTATAGAAATGAGGTACGAGTCCAACTAGTGCTTGGCACAATGTAGACTTCCCAGATAAGTTTTTGCCTACTATCCCTATAAATTCACCTTTATCTACCTCGAAGGATACCCCCTTTAACGCCAGTTCACTGGTTAAAGGATATTTATATTTAAGATTTTCTACGATTATTTTCTTCATATTAGTATCCTCACAATCACAGCTATTAGAAGCAAGATAACAAGCACAACTTTTATCGTTTGATTATACCCTGTGCTTTGTTCTTCGTTTAAATAGGTTTTTTTAACTTTTGAATTAAAGGCGCGCACTTCAAGTGCCATTGATCGCTCTCTGGTACTTATTAAGGAACTCATTATAACAGGGCCTATTAGTGGAAGAAAGGCTTTGATCCTAACACTTAATTTCCCCTCTGTTTCCATCCCCCGAGATCTTTGTGCATCTGCAATCGTCTGCATCGTTGCAGTCATTTGTGGAATAATCTGAAGAACGGAAGACAAAATATATCCTATTTTGGGAGACATCCCTCTTCTAACTAAAGACTCAATTAAATCGGAGGGTTTGGTGGTTAATACTAAAATAGCAAAAGCACACAAGATATTAACGACTCTAATACATATTTCGAGGGCAAATAAGAGACCCTCATTATAAAAAATAATACTGCCTATATGAAAAGCAGGATTTTTGTTATCAGCGTTAAAAAGCCCTTGAATAATGATAATTGAGAGCAGAATGATTAAACTAAAACTAATAAGAGGTATGACCTTTTTAAACACCTTAGCTATCAGCAGTAAAACAAGGCTGATACCCATGCAGCCTAAGCCTACCACTTTATAAGGCAGGATAATTGGTATCGCTATAGATACCAAAATGTATAAAAGTTTACTGATAGGATCTACCTTATGCAGCAGAGAATCTTTTTTCTCATATAAACTTAACGTTTTCATCTTTTGCCATCCTCCTGTCATTTACATAAAGTAAAAGTGGCAATTGACATTATTCGGCATCACTACTTGCCGCTGTCAATTGCCAACTTAACCTTTTATATATCCCTTTATAATTGCTCTATATCTTGATTGTTTTTATATAATACAGTGAGTTTCTTTGGTAACCCTTTAAATAATCCATAGGCTATGATTACTGTGGCTACCTTATCAGGTACATCCACTACAAACTCGTCAACAAATGAAGCTATCCAAGCAGGGACATTATTTGCTATCAAGGAGGCAAATACCGCATCTCCCCAAACATTTCCTGTTTGACCGCCCCAGAAAATGATATTTATAGGGGTAGAGACTACTGCTGAAACACAGGCAGTAATAAGTCCGACAACTATAGCCATGCCGATATTCTTGATCCATCCTTTATACGCCATAATACCAACAGACAGGCCTATTGCAATACTTGTCAAGGCATAGATAAAGGAAATAGGGTCCATTGTAAATCCGTAAATAACATTATTAATAGCCCCACATATCGCTCCAACAATCGGACCTGCAAGCATACTAGCAAGTACTGTTCCTATAGCATCTAGCCAAAGAGGTAGCTTCAGAATGCCTGCAAACAACTTGCCGATATAATTAATGCCAACCGCTGCTGGGATAAGAACTAATGATGCTGTAGATAATTTCAAACTCCACATACTCTTTTCTTTCATAACAACCCCTCCTATTTATTTGCTTTTTCCAGCCTTACTATACCTTCAAGAACGGTAAGAATTTCTTTTCTTTCACCTAGCGCGGTGATGCTTTCACCACCAACATAATGATTGATGCACTCATCCAATCTGCCATCACTTTCAACAACTACATTAAGTATGGATGCCGTTCTCAATTTCCGAAGACCACCTATTACAAACAAAGCTGCGCTTTCCATATCGGAGCCTATTATCCCCTTTTTGCTCCAATAAGCATCTATTTCTGATTCTTCATCTGTATAAAAACTGTCATGGCTTCGAATCCTACCAGAGTAATAATTGTACCCTAATTCCTTTGCGCTTTCAATTAAACTTATTAAAACATCAGTATCTGGCACTGCAGGATACCCTGCTTCAATATAAGCTTTTGAAGCTCCTTCATCTCTTACAGCACCATTCACAATAATAAGGTCACCTAGCTTGATATCAGGCTGAAGTGCACCTGCGCTACCGATTCTTATCAAGGTTTGTACGCCTATTCTACTTAGTTCTTCTACTGCAATGCCTGCAGATGCTCCGCCAATTCCGGTAGACACGACCATCACTTTAATTCCCTTATAATAGCCTGTGCAGCTTTTAAATTCTCTGTTAAAGGAGATATCTTTTGTGTTTTCTAGGAAGCTTTTAATACGGTCTACCCTTTGTGGGTCTCCTGGCATAACAGCATATTTTGCAGCATCTGCACTGCTGCATCTTATATGTGGCTGTATGTCCCTCAAGTTTTTTACCTCCATCTTGTCCTATGAATCAACTCTATCAACTATACTTTTCAATTTATCAAAATCCCTTATAATAATAAAATTACTCTCTATCTCTATAATGTCCTGTTCCTTTAGATCTTTTAGGACTCTATTGACACTTCTTTGTGTTACTGCCAGCTGTTCACTAAGCTGATCTTTTTCAATATTGATTTTTAATACTGTCTTATTACCACTATTACTTACATTATCAATAAGATATTGGCAAATTTTTTGTTTTAATGTATATAAAGTATCTTTTCCTGCTTTTTTCGAAAGCATATAAAATTGACTGCATAAAGTTTTAGTAATATATTCATTTAAATTTCTATCAAGACTGAACCACTTCAAGAAATTATTTCTGTCAAGTTCCAGCAGTTTTATATTGGATAGTCCCTCTACATAACAACTATAGGGCTTTCTCTCAAATATCTCATGTTCACCTATGTAGTTTCCTTTTTTATAACGTGCTAATGAATATTTTTTACCTGCCTCTGACATAACATAAATATCAACAGTCCCTTCTACCATAATATAAAAAGTATCGTAAACCTCCTCCTGATTTAAAATAAACATTCCTTTTTTGTACTCTTTGACCACAAATCGTTTTAAAATTTCATAAGGACAATATTTTAATATAGCATAGACTTCCGGTTCCTTTTCAATGATATCGATAACTTTATACACATTCACTTAAGATTAACCTCGCTTTTATTATATCAATTTGCTCTTCTTTTACGAAGGACAATTGTCCCATTATCTGACAAATTTGAGACTCAATTTGCTTTTTTTGGATTTTTTTAGGACAATTGTCTTTATTTAAATTATATCCAATATTTTATATTTTTCAACACTTAATATTTATCATTTAACATTATCATAGAGACAGGCTTTTCAAGCATAGGGCTTCTTCCTATTACAACAACATCTTTCCCTTCAAGTTGTATTTTAGAATGCATGGGTCTTTTATATGATGCGTTTGACTCTCTCCTTTAAATCCTCCTCAATACTTTTATGTAATGTTGCTCCAAGATATATTTCTCGTTCATATGATCAACCTCTTTTTCATATCTTCCTACCCTCTGTAATGATACACCTCATCTCTCTATTTCTAGCGCCATCCAAATAACAAATTAAAATACTTATAATACTTAATCATTAAAGTGTAAGTTAATGAACGTAGCAATTTCTTCAATTGACCTGCGTCCTGTTTTTTTAGGTTTTGCTTTAGGATAACCAATCGCTATAACGGCTAATGGGTACATTTCATTATCTAAATTCAATATCTCTGCTATTGCTTTTTCACCAAAGTGTCCACACCAGCATGTGCCTAGCCCTAAGCTTTGAGCGCAAAGCAATATGTTTTGAATAGCAGCAGCAGTATCCTGTATGCAATATAACTCCCTACCTCTTTTCTTATAACGCTCCTCTGTCCTCACAATGTCAGCACAAACAACAATTAAAACTGGTGCACTCTCTATAAAAGCTTGTCTACATGATTTCTCTCTTACCCTTTGTATCATCCCTTTATCTTTAATAATGTAAAAATGCCAAGGCTGACAGTTTCCTGCACTTGGCGCTGCCTGAGCTGCTTCAAGCAGTTGAATTAGTAAGTTGTCTGGCACATCATCACTTTTAAAACTACGAATACTTTGTCGTGATTTTGCCAATTCAATAAAATTCATTTTCACACTCACTCCTTTACAAAATGCTAACTGGTTTTATATAGGTTTAAATTCATTATATTACAATTATAGACCTCTCCCGTATAAGTTTCCATATTTTTCAGATTTTTTACACCTTTATTTGCTTCTATAATATGCATATGCTATTAATAGGCATAAGAAAGCGGACTAGCGTCCACATTTCTTCCGCTAGGGAACCCTAGGTTCCCTTCGGCACTGACAAAGAGCGGTCAGCTGAGCACCCTTAGTACGACAGAGGGGATTCCCCTCTGTACTCCCCATAGTCTAGAAAAGTAAAAAACGCTCTTTCCTAGACTATAAAAAATAACCAAGTACCTGTTTAAGTACTTGGTTATTTAAGAGATATTCTAAGGTCAATGCCCAAACTTAATGACATTGCCCAAGCCCTCTCTATTTTACCCTATTAGTCTAAAATCATGTTCTCAATAGCAGCCCCTGGTGCTACCAAAGGTAATACTTTTTCTTCCTTATCAATGTGACAGTTAATGACAACTGGTTTTCTAATTGCCCATGCTTCTTCAAAGGCACTTGTAAACTCCTCTTGTGAGTTAACATCATAGCTTTTTACTCCATAAGCCTGAGCTAATAAACAGAAGTCTGGACCTCTATCTAAATCTGTCTGAGAATAACGTTTTTCATAGAAAGATGTTTGCCACTGCCTTACCATACCCAAAGTAGCATTATTCATAATAATAATGATAACTGGTATATCATAGTGAGCTATCGTACAAAGTTCATTACAATTCATTCTAAAAGAACCGTCCCCTGCAATATGAACAACCCTTCTATCTGGCAGAGCCAATTGTGCCCCCATACTTGCTCCTGTACCATAACCCATGGTTCCTAAACCACCAGAGCTAATAAAAGTTCTAGGTTTAGTGTACTTAAAGAACTGAGCTGCCCACATTTGGTGTTGCCCTACTTCTGTCGTAATAATGGCTTCACCTTGGGTTTGATCATAGATACTATTCATAATAAATTGTGGTCTAAGCTCTTCACCACTTTGGTAATTATATTTGAATTTATCTCCCCAAAGTTTAACTTTGTCTAACCACTCTTTATTATCTTGTTTTGGAACCAATGGAATAAGTCTAGTCAGTATCTCCTTGGCATCTCCGATCACAGAAGCTAAAGTAGGTACATTCTTTCCTACTTCTGCAGGGTCAACATCAATATGCAAGATTGTGGCATTTGGTGCAAATTTACTCACATCACTCACCACACGGTCACTAAATCTAGCACCAATGGCAATGAGTAAATCACAGTTCGTTATCCCTTTATTAGAAGCAACACTTCCATGCATCCCTATCATCCCTGTTGCCAGAGGATGAGTCTCTGGAAAGCCACCTAACCCCATAAGGGAAGTGGCTACAGGTGCACCAATCTTCTCTGCAAATTGTAAAAGTTCTTTTTCACCATGACTAGCAATAATGCCACCACCACTATAAATAAATGGCTTTTCTGCATTTTTTATGAGATCTACTGCTATTTGAATATCCTTTTCTGCAATAGTTTCTATCACAGGCAAGATGGGTTTTGGCATTTCATATTTATAATCAAAAATTGCTGCTGATACATCTTTTGGAACATCTACGAGAACTGGTCCTGGTCTTCCTGACTGAGCAATATAAAAAGCTTCCCTTAAAGTCCTAGCTAAATCCTTTACGTCTTTCACAACAAAGTTATGTTTGGTAATGCACATGGTAATTCCAGCAATATCTACTTCTTGAAAACTGTCTTTACCAATGAGTGTATTAGGTACTTGCCCTGTAATAGCCACCATTGGGATAGAATCCATATAGGCAGTTGCAATGCCCGTTACTAAATTAGTTGCACCAGGTCCTGAGGTTGCAATACATACCCCTACTTTACCTGTAGCTCTGGCATAACCATCTGCTGCATGTGAAGCACCTTGTTCATGAGCCGTTAAGATATGGTTAATGCGGTCACTGTTTTTATATAAGGCATCATAAATATTAAGCGCCTGCCCTCCTGGATATCCAAAAACAGTATCTACGCCTTGTTCTACTAAACATTCTATAATAATCTGTGATCCATTTATTTTCATGATCCACCCCCTACTTACTATGCTTTAAATACTGCTCCTGTATTAGCAGATGTCACTAGAGCTGCATAACGTGCTAAGTAGCCTGTTTTTACCTTAGGCTCTGGTTTTACCCATGCTGCTTTTCTCTTAGCAAGGGTTTCCTCATCCACTTCTAAACTAATGGTACATTCATGCATATTAATGCTGATTAAATCTCCATCTTCTACTAATGCAATCACACCGCCTTCAGCAGCTTCTGGAGAAACATGCCCAATACTTGCACCTCTTGTTGCTCCAGAAAAACGTCCATCTGTAATAAGTGCTACATCTTTATCAAGTCCCATACCTGCAAGACATGCTGTAGGCTCTAGCATTTCTCTCATACCCGGACCACCTTTGGGTCCTTCATAGCGAATAACAACGACATCACCTTTTTCAATTTTGCCACCTAAGATTGCTGCTGTTGCTTCTTCTTCGCCGTTAAATACTTTCGCCTTCCCTGTATGCACTAACATTTCTGGTGCTACTGCTGATCGCTTCACAACACACGCATCTTTTGCAAGGTTACCTTTAAGTACAGCGATACCTCCTGTTGCAGAATAAGGATTTTCAATGGGGCGAATAACCTCTGGGTTTTTATTTGATACTTTTTCCAGATTTTCTTCAATTGTTTTTCCAGTTACAGTCATCAGTGAAGTATCTAAAAGGTCTTTTTTAGTAAGCTCTTTCATAACAGCTGCAACACCTCCTGCAAAGTGGAGATCTTCCATATGATCGCTACCTGCTGGTGCCAAATGACAAAGGTTAGGTGTCTTAGCTGAAATTTCATTTGCCATATCTAAGTTAATATGTACACCTGCCTCATGTGCTACAGCAGGTAAATGAAGCATGGTATTGGTACTACAACCAAGTGCCATATCAACCGTTAACGAATTCTTAAATGCTTTTTCATTTAAAATATCACAGATTTTAATATCCTTTTCAAGCATCTCCATAACAGCTATACCTGTATATTTCGCTATGCGAATGCGGTCTGCAAATACGGCTGGTGTAGCTCCATTTCCTGGAAGTGCAATACCTAATACTTCACACATGCAGTTCATACTATTGGCTGTATACATTCCTGAACATGAACCACATCCTGGACAAGCATGATTTTCATATTCTTTTAGTTCATCTTCTGTTATCTTCCCTGCATTAAAAGCACCTACTGCTTCAAAAGTAACAGAAAGATTAGACTTTTTACCATTAACCATACCCGCAAGCATTGGCCCACCACTTACAACAGTTGTAGGAAGATTCATTCTAGCTGCGCCCATAAGCATACCTGGTACAACTTTATCACAATTTGGTACAAGTACCATGGCATCAAAGGCATGAGCTGTTGCCATACATTCAATAGAGTCAGCAATGAGTTCTCTTGTTACAAGAGAGTATCTCATGCCTTCATGTCCCATGGCAATACCATCACATACGCCGATTGTTGGAATTTCAATAGGTGTTCCTCCTGCAATACGAATACCTGCCTTTACAGCTTCAGTGATTTTATCAAGGTGTGAATGCCCTGGTACAATTTCACTTTTAGCTGTGACTACTGCTACTAATGGTTTCTCTATTTCTTCATCTATATAACCCATTGCCTTAAATAAAGAACGATGAGGTGTTCTTGCAGCTCCAACTTTTACGCGATCACTTTTCATATGCTTAACTCCTTTTCTTTTTATCTCTTTCTTCTAAAACGCATTATGATACTTTTCTTACTCATTATTATAACTCTCATAATGTTTCTTTTTTCCAAAAATCATTTTAATAGTTTCGACAACTTATGGTTCATCCCTTATTTAGTAAACAATAATGTTGCCTTTTATATTAGAGTCAGTGAAATAGTAAAAATGAAGAAGGAAGAATGAATAGAAAATATATGTTCCCTTTTCTCTTCATTCTTCTAGGCTCTTCACCCATTATTCTCATTAAAAAATATCTATTCCTTCTTCATTAGCATAAGTCTTAAATGCAGCTAATAATGCTTTTGTTATTTCTCCTGCTTCACCTGTTCCTATCACTCTACCATCTACTGAACTTACAGGGATTGCTTCTGCTGCTGTGCCTGTAAGGAAGCATTCATCTGCATTATACACGTTGAATAAAGTAAATTCTTTTTCTACTAATGTGAAGCCTAGTTTCTCTGCTAATTCCATAATGCTTCTTCTAGTAATACCATCTAAAATTCCAATATGGATAGGAGGTGTATAAATCACACCATCTTTTACAATAAAAATGTTATCTCCTGTACATTCTGCAACAATACCATCATGATTGAGCATTAATGCTTCTGGCACCCCTGCACGATTGGCTTCCATTTTAGCTAAAATGTTATTTAAGTAATTAAGAGATTTAATTTGAGGATCAACAATAGTTGCTTTATTACGTCTTTGAGCAGAAGTAATGATAGGCATTCCCTTGGTATACATTTCTTCTGGATACATGGTAATGTTACCTGCAATACAAAATACAGTAGCTTTTGGACATTTATTAGGATTTAAACCTAAATCTCCTTTTCCTCTTGTTACAACCAAGCGAATATAGCCATCTCTTAAGTCATTTCTTCTACAAGTTTCTAAAAGTACTTCTGTCATCTCCTCTTTTGAAAGAGGAATCTCTAACATAATAGCTTTAGCTGCTGCATAAAGTCTTTCAATATGGTCTTCACATCTAAAAATGCGACCATTATAGGCTCTAATTCCTTCAAAAACACCGTCTCCATATAATACCCCATGATCAAAAACGGAAATTTTTGCATCCTTTTCTTCTACATATTGTCCATCTAAATAGATGATTTGACTACTCATGCACTCACTACCTTTTCTATTTATTTTTTCTATTTATATTGATTACAGTGCCTATTTAACAGCTGCTGCAATTAAATCTCCCATTTGAGCGGTTCCAATTTGTTTCATACCCTCACTCATAATATCTCCTGTACGATATCCTGCATCAAGTACACTCATAACAGCAGCTTCAATAGCATTTGCTTCTTTTTCTAAATTAAGAGAATAACGGAGCATCATTGCTGCTGAAAGAATAGTAGCAATTGGATTAGCTTTGTTTTGACCAGCAATATCTGGTGCACTACCATGACTTGGTTCATATAAACCAAGAGAACCTTCTCCAAGAGATGCTGATGCTAACATCCCAATTGAACCTGTAATAATACTTGCTTCATCTGATAAAATATCACCAAAGATATTAGAAGTCACAATAACATCAAATTGTTTTGGATTCACAACAAGTTGCATAGCTGCATTATCTACATACATAAAGGAGTATTCTACTTCTGGATAGTCTGTTGCTACACGGTTAACTACTACTCTCCAAAGTCTAGAAGATTCAAGCACATTAGCTTTATCGACTACACATACTTTCTTGTTACGTTTCAACGCTGCCTCAAATCCAACTCTAGTAATACGTTCAATTTCAGCTACAGTGTATTTTTCAAGGTCAGAAGCAAAAGTCTTGCTATCATCTTCTTCACATACCACTTTATTCTTTTCACCAAAGTAAATACCACTTGTAAGTTCTCTGACAATCAGAATATCTAAACTATCCCCGATAATTTCTTCTTTTAATGGACTAGCATGTTTAAGTTGTGGATAAAGTACAGCAGGACGAAGATTAGCAAATAGCTTAAGTGCCCCACGAATCCCTAAAAGCCCTTTTTCTGGACGATCTCCATTAGGAAGGTTATCCCATTTAGGGCCACCTACTGCACCTAGAAGGACAGCATCTGCTGCTAGACAAGCATCAATGGTTTCTTGTGGTAGAGATGAACCTTTATTGTCGATGGCAACGCCACCCATCATTTGTTCATCATATGTAAATTGATGACCATATACTGCAGCCACTTGATCTAATACTTTAATAGCCTCTGTAACAATATCAGGGCCAATTCCATCCCCTGGAAGTGTAACAATATTAAAATTCATTTTTCTTTCCTCCCTCTATCTCTTTAAACAATTTCTAATTTTGAGCTTTGATTTTATTCACAAGCCCACCTTGCTTAATAATATCTTGCATAAAGGCTGGGAAAGGTTGCCCCTGATAACTTTCACCCTTTGTGACATTTGTGATAACCCCTGTATCAAAGTTAACTTCTACCACGTCCCCTTTACGAATACCATCTGCTGCTGCTTCACATTCTAAAATAGGAAGTCCAATATTAATGGCATTACGATAGAAGATACGAGCAAAGGTTCTTGCAATGACACAAGATACTCCTGCTTCTTTAATTGCAAGTGGTGCATGTTCACGAGAAGACCCACAACCAAAGTTTTTATCAGCTACGATAATATCTCCTTCTTTAACTTCTTTCACAAAATTAATATCAATGTCTTCCATACAGTGTGCTGCAAGCTCTTTACCATTAGAAGTATTTAAGTAGCGTGCTGGAATAATAACATCTGTATCTACATTATCGCCATAGCGAAAAACTGTTCCTTTTGCATTCATAATGAGTGCCTCCTTATTTATAAGCTTTCTGGATTTGTAATATAACCTGTAAGTGCTGATGCAGCAGCTACAGCTGGGCTTGCAAGGTAAACTTCTGAGTCTACATGCCCCATACGTCCTACAAAATTACGGTTGGTTGTAGATACTGCTCTTTCTCCTGCTGCTAGAATTCCCATGTGACCACCTAAGCAAGGTCCACATGTAGGAGTGCTAAATACTGCACCTGCTTCTACGATATCTTTAATAATCCCTTCTTCAAGAGCCTGTAAATAGATTTTTTGAGTACCTGGGAATACAATCACACGTACACTAGCATCTACTTTTTTACCTTTTAAGATATCTCTAGCAATACGAAGGTCTTCCATACGACCATTTGTACATGAACCAATCACTACTTGATCAATTTTCACTTCCTTAGCACCAATTTCATCTACTGTTTTTGTATTTTCAGGAAGGTGTGGGAAAGCTACTGTTGGACGTACCTTGGAAAGGTCGATTTCATAAACCGCATCATACTCGGCATCTACATCTGCTTCATAAACCGTATAAGGCTTTGTGCTATTTTCCTTCACAAATGCTAAAGTCTTTTCATCTACTGGAAAAATCCCATTTTTAGCTCCAGCTTCAATGGCCATATTCGCCATACAAAGACGAGAATCCATAGACAGATTAGCCACACCTTCTCCTACAAATTCCATTGATTTATAAAGGGCACCATCTACACCAATCATTCCAATGATATGAAGAATGATATCTTTGCCACTTACATACTTACTTGGTTTACCTGTTAACACAAACTTAAGTGCTGAAGGTACTTTAAACCAAGCTTTTCCTGTAGCCATACCAGCTGCCATATCTGTACTTCCAATCCCTGTAGAAAATGCACCAAGGGCACCATAAGTACAAGTATGAGAATCTGCTCCAATGACAACATCTCCTGGTACCACTAAACCTTTTTCAGGAATAAGAGCATGTTCAATCCCCATTTGCCCTACTTCAAAGTAATTTTTAATTTCCTTTTCTTTTGCAAACTCTCTAATGAATTTACACTGCTCAGCTGCTTTAATATCCTTATTAGGTGTGAAGTGATCTGGCACAATTGCTACTTTATTTTTATCAAATACACAATCACAGCCAATTTTATTAAATTCATTTACCGCAACAGGTGAAGTAATATCATTTCCTAATACTAAGTCTAAATTTGCCTCGATTAACTGTCCGGCTACAACTGACTCAAGTCCAGCATGTGCTGCTAATATTTTTTGTGTCATTGTCATTCCCATGAAATATCATCTCCTTATAAATAAGCTTTAAATTTCTTTTCAATATCTTTGATGAGCTTATATTCAATGGAATCTACTAGGGCAATCCAACTTGCTTCAATAATATCAGTGGATACCCCTACAGTACTCCAGTAATCTTCTCCATCAGTGGATTCAAGTAAAACACGAACTTTAGCTGCAGTAGCTAACTTCGTATCTAATACTCTTACTTTATAGTCTGTTAAGTGAACACTTTTAAGTTCTGGATAAAACACTTCTAGTGCTTTTCTAAGTGCACTATCTAGTGCATTAATAGGACCTTCCCCTTCTGCTGCTGTCATTTCTATGACATCATCTACTCGTACTTTAATAATTGCCGAAGAGCTGATTCCTTTCGTTTTTGAAGGTTCTTCTCCTATAATTTTAAATTCTTCTAGGTCAAAGAAAGGTTTATACTTACCTAATGCCTTTCTTACTAAAAGTTCAAAGGTTCCATCGGCTCCCTCAAACTGATATCCCTTATGTTCTAATTCCTTAATACGATTAATAATAACACTGGTAACGGGGTCATCCTTACTCGTATCTGGTGCTATTCGCCTAATCTTTTCTAGTATTGTGCTTCGCCCTGCTACCTCTGACATTAAAAACCGTCTTTCATTACCTACACTACTAGGGGGTACATGTTCAAAGGAATGAGATGCTTTAGTTACACCATCAATATGCATTCCAGCTTTATGTGCAAAAGCACTTTTACCTACATAAGGCATCTGATCTTTTAGTGTCACATTAGCAATTTCTGAAACACGAATGGCTAATGAAGTTAATTTCTTTATATTCTCTTTTGGAATACAGACGTAATCTCTTTTCAGTTGTAAGTTAGGAATAATGGTGGATAAATTGGCATTACCACAACGTTCTCCAAAACCCACTAATGTCCCTTGCACATGAGTAGCTCCTGCAAAAACCGCCATCATACTATTGGCTACACCAAGTCCTGTATCATCATGGGTATGAATCCCAATTGGTACACGGGTTTTAGCAACAACTTCTTGAACAATCTCAAAAACCTCATCAGGGAAAGCACCGCCATTTGTTTCACATAAAACTAGGCAATCTGCTCCAGCTTCTTCTGCCTTTAAGAGTGCTGTAAGTGCATAGTCCTTATTATGTTTATAGCCATCAAAAAAATGTTCTGCATCAAAAACAACTTCTTTTCCTTGTTGTTTTAAATAGTTAATCGTATCATAAATCATCTGTAAATTTTCTTCTAAAGTCGTTTTAATAATTTCTGTCACATGGAAATCCCACGTTTTCCCGAAAATCGTCACTACTGGGGTATCCGCTTCAAGAAGTGATCGAATATTTGCATCTTCTTCTACTTTTACATCCCTTCTTCTAGTACTACCAAAAGCCGTAAGCTTAGAAGTTTTTAGAGTAAGTTTCTTTACTTCTCTAAAGAATTCTAAATCCTTAGGATTTGAACCAGGGTTGCCGGCTTCAATGTAGCCGACCCCTAGTTCATCCAAAGTACTTACTATTTTAAGTTTATCTGATACGGAAAAGGAGATTCCTTCTGCCTGCCCACCATCTCTAAGAGTTGAATCAAGAACAGCAATTGTCTTCACCTTTATCCCTCCCGTCTCTCCTCTTGGTCATAAAGCATATTATTAATAGCTGAAATATACGCTAGTATACTTGCCTCTACAATATCCATACTTACCCCATGACCATTATAAACCTTATCTTTATTTCTAATCTTTACATTTACCTCTCCTTGTGCATCTGTACCACCTGTTACAGAGTTAATCACAAAGTCTTCTAGAATAAACTTCTTACCTACTAATTTATCGATTGCTTTATAAGAAGCATCTATTGGCCCATCATATGAAGAGACTACTTCTTCAAGCACATGGCCTGTTTTTGTTAAAAGGCGCATAGATGAAGTTGTCGTAATGGTATTTCCTGCATTGATTACAAAGCGTTCTAACTTATAAGCTTCAGGTATTTGAACTAGCTTATGGCAAATAAGGGCTTCAATATCACGGTCTGTGACATCTTTCTTCTTATCTGCTAACACTTTAAAGTCTTCAAACGCCTTAGCAAGTGCTTTTTCATCTAACTCATACCCCATAGATTTAAGCTTATCTTCAAAGGCATGACGACCTGAATGTTTGCCAAGTACTAATTTATTCTCAGTTAGACCAATAGATTCTGGTGTCATGATTTCATAAGTTTCTTTATGGGCAAGCATACCATGTTGGTGAATACCTGACTCATGAGCAAAAGCATTTTCACCTACAATCGCCTTATTTGGCTGTACACGTACTCCAGTAATACTACTTAAAAGCTTACTACTTTTATAAATTTCTTTTGTATGAATGCCACACTCAAAACCATAAAGATCTCGGCGGGTATTAAGGTTCATAACAACTTCTTCAAGGGCAGCATTACCAGCTCTTTCTCCAATACCATTAATGGTACATTCCACTTGACGTGCCCCAGCCTTAATTGCTGCTAAAGAATTGGCAACAGCAAGACCTAAGTCATTATGACAGTGTACTGAAATAACAGCTTTATCTATAGAAGGCACATTCTCCCTAATGCCTTTAATGAGTGCTGCAAACTCCTCTGGCGAAGTGTAACCTACTGTATCAGGTACATTAATAGTGGTTGCCCCTGCCTCTATAACAGCCTCAAACACTTTATAAAGAAACTCTGGATTACTTCTGGAAGCATCCTCTGCTGAAAATTCAATATCACTACAAAAACGCTTTGCATATTTCACCATTTCATAGGCTGTTTCTAAAACCTGATCTGGTGTTTTCTTAAGTTTATACTGCATATGAATATCAGAAGTAGCCAAAAATGTATGTATTCTAGGATATTTGGCATGTTTAAGCGCCTCTGCTGCAGAATCTATATCTTTAGGAAGAGCACGAGCAAGACTTGCTACAGTACTATTTTTAATGGCCGTAGCAATTGCTTTAACAGAAGCAAAGTCCCCTGGAGAAGCAATGGCAAACCCAGCTTCCATAATATCCACACCAAGTTTCTCTAACTGCTTTGCAACCTCAATCTTCTCAGCTAGGTTCATACTACAGCCTGGTGATTGCTCACCATCACGTAGTGTGGTATCAAAAATTCTAACAATGTTTGTCATGCTGATCCCCCTTTTTATTATTTATTTTGATCTGCCCAAGACATCATGCTACGAAGTTGTTTACCAACTCTTTCAAGCTCATGATCTGCTTCAATACGACGTGTTGCATTGAAGTATGCACGATGAGATTGATTTTCTAAGATCCAGTTTTTAGCAAATGTACCATTTTGGATTTCTTTAAGTACTTTTCTCATCTCATTTTTAGTATCTTCTGTGATGATACGTGGTCCTACTGTATAGTCACCATATTCAGCTGTATCAGAGATAGAATATCTCATGTATTCAAATCCACCTTTATTAATAAGGTCTACAATGAGTTTCATTTCATGGATACATTCAAAGTATGCACTTTCTGGTTCATAACCTGCTTCAACTAATACTTCGAAACCAGCTTTCATAAGGGCTGTTACACCACCGCAAAGTACTGCTTGCTCACCAAAAAGGTCTGTTTCTGTTTCATCTTTAAAGGTTGTTTCAAGAACGCCACCTCTAGCACCACCAATACCTGCAGCATATGCAAGACCGATATCATGTGCATTACCTGTAGCATCTTGGTATACGGCGATTAATGATGGCACCCCACGGCCTTCTTGGAATTGGCTTCTTACTGTATGACCAGGTCCTTTTGGTGCAATCATTACAACGTTTGTATGTTCTGGTGGTACGATTTGTTTAAAGTGAATGTTGAAACCATGTGCAAATGAAAGTGTTTTACCTTCTGTAAGATATGGCGCAATTTCTTTTTTGTATACTTCTGCTTGGATTTCATCTGGTAATAAGATCATAATGAAATCTGCCATTTGTGTAGCTTCTGCTACTGTTGCTACTTTAAGGCCAGCCTCTTCAGCTTTTTTCCATGATTTACTTCCATTATATAAACCTACAACTACATCAACTCCTGAGTCATGTAAATTAAGTGCATGTGCATGCCCTTGGCTTCCATACCCAATAATTGCTACAGTTTTACCTTTTAATAAATCTAAGTTACAGTCTTTTTGATAATATAATTTTGCCATTTGAAAAATCCTCCCTATAATAAATGAATTTGAAATATATATTAAATCAGTCACCAGGTGACTAGTTTAATTCTTAAGTTCTTTTTCTCCCCTTTGGAGCGCAGTAAGACCTGTTCGAATCACTTCTTTAATGCCATAAGGTTCTAGCATACTAGAAAGTGCACTAATTTTACCTTGGTCACCAGTTGCTTCAATAATGAGCGCCTCACTAGAAACATCTACGATATGTGCTCTAAAAATATTAGCAATCTCTATAATCTCAGCACGATTAGTTTTATTGGCACTAATCTTAATCATAGCCAGTTCTCTATAAATAGAGTTTTCTTCTTTTAACTCAATGACCTTAATAACATCCACTAATTTATTAAGTTGCTTCTTGATTTGTTCTAATGTATATTGATCAGCATCTGCAACAATGGTCATACGGGATACTTTAGGATCTTCAGTCTCTCCTACTGATAAACTATCAATATTGTAACCTCGCCTACTAAACAGTCCTGATATCCTACTTAAAACACCTGAATGATTTTCAACCAATACAGATAAAACATGTTTCTTCATAGTTCTCCTCTTTTCTTCTATAATGTAGATTCTTTATCACTAACTATAAACTCTAAGAAATAGGGCCCATCACTTGTTAAAGCTTCTTTTAAAGCTTCTTCTATTTCATTTGCTTCACTTACTCTTCTTGCAGGTATGCCATAAGCCTCCACAAGTTTAGTGAAATCTGGATTCATACTTAAAGATACGCCATGTTCTTTTAAATCTATCTTGTGTTGTAGTTCCCTTACCATACCTAAGCCACTATTATTAAATAATATAATAAGAGGTTTTACATGTTCTTGGATCAGTGTTCCTATTTCAAATAAACTCATTTGAAAACTACCATCCCCTAATATACTTACAACCTTCTTATCCCTGTTCCCAATAGCTGCTCCAATACCTGCTGGTAAGGAATACCCCATGGTCCCAAAACCACCTGAACAAATCAATTGACGTTCACCTAAAATCTCCATGTTTCTAATTGTCCAAAACTGATTTTGACCTACATCAGCAGTAATAATAGCACGATCATCTAAAAGTCTAGATAAGGCTTTAATGACTAATTTAGGATTGACACATTCTTTTGGATGTATCTCTTCTTTTACTAATCTATGAGACTCTATAGCCTCACACCATTCAGTGGTATCTGCCTTCTTAATATGTTCTGTCATATGTCTTAAGATATGCCTTGCATCACCTACTATAGGAATATTAGCAGAAGTCATCTTCCCAATTTCAGCTGGGTCTACATCAATATGAATGATATTGGCATTATCATCTAAAATACCTGCATTGGCTACTGCACGGTCTGCTATACGTGCCCCAATAAATAAGATCGTATCTGCATTTCTTAGTGCCCAGTTTGCTTGTTTAAATCCATGAGTTCCTATCATGCCATAGTTTTTTGCGTTATTAGTAGGCAGTGTACCTACTCCCATTAATGTATGTACAAATGGCAATCCTGAAGCATCAATAAATTCTTTAAGCTCTGCCTTCGCATCTGCTAAGGTGACACCCCCTCCAGCACACACTAATGGCCTTTTACTATTTTGTAATAGTTTAATTGCCTTTTTAATTTGTCCAATGTGCCCTTCTATTGTAGGTTTATAACCTCTTATATCTATTTCTTTGGGATAAGTATAATCTATTTGTACCCCCTGATAATCCATAGGAATATCAATAAGTACAGGTCCTGGCCTACCTGTCTTTGCAATATAAAATGCTTCTTTAATAATACGTGGAAATTCTTTTGGGTCTTGAATTAAATAACTATGCTTGATAAAGGGTTCTGTTGCCCCTGTAATATCTACTTCTTGAAAAACATCTCTTCCTATTAAATTAGATTTTACCTGACCAGTAATAATAACAATAGGAATAGAATCCATATAGGCTGTAGCAATACCTGTGATAAGGTTAGTTGCTCCAGGTCCTGAAGTTGCCATACATACACCCACTTTACCTGTGGTTCTTGCATAACCGCTTGCACTATGAACTGCTGCTTGCTCTTGACGAACAAGTACATGATGAATAGAAGATGTTCTTAAAGATTCATATATATCAATAACAGCTGCTCCCGGATATCCAAATACAACTTCTACATTTTCTTCTATCAAAGACTTTATTAACGCATCCGATAACTTCATACAACCCCTCCTTTAACTTGTATTTAATTTTTATTTTTTATATTTTTGTTTCTATACAAAAAATCCCCATCCTACAATAGGACGAGGTATATGCCACGTGTTACCACCCATCTTGACTTTTAAAGCATCTCTAAAAGTCCACTTACTAGGTTCTATCAAACCTTTGCCTATAACGGGGCTTCCGGTAGTTTCTTACTCAACCTATAAGTCTTTAAGAAATACTGCTCAGGAGTGATTAACTATTTGCTCACCTATTAGCTTACACCAACCGCTAACTCTCTGACAAAGCTACTGCAAATTCTTTTCTCCTTCATTGCATTTATTAAACTATTAAGTTATTAGTATTTTAACAATATTAATAAATAGTGTCAACAATTATATTCAATTTTATGTCTCATTTATTGGCATAAAATGATTAATTTCATCATTGATAAACTAATAAGAGTTCGAGTTATGTCAATTTACTCACACATTATCTCACCTAACAATAATCAAGCTCTATACTGATATGGTTTTATTTACCACTTGTGAATTTTACATAACTTTTTATCTTTGTAACCTTATTTTATCTTATTTATCTTTACTAATATTTATTCATTTTTTTAATTTTTATTCTTAATGTTCGTTGTTAATATTATTATAAGTTATTCTTACTATTATTTGAAATACATATTCTTTATAGCAGATATAACTAACAGTTATACTCCATCTTTTTCTTAGTCCTTTTTTCCAATTAGAAATCACACTCTTAACACGCTTTTAAATAAGAACAAAAAACCGCTTAGTATACCCACTATACTAAACGGTTTTCTACTACTCTTATCTACACTTAACGATTTGCTCTTCTTCTATCACTTTCATTTAAGAGTTTCTTTCTAAGACGAATAGCGTCTGGTGTTACTTCAACTAATTCATCATCTTCAATAAACTCTAACGCTTCTTCAAGGGTAAAGATTTTTGGTGGTGATAAACGAATGGCATCATCAGCACCAGATGAACGTGTATTTGTCATCTTTTTATTTTTACATGGGTTAACTGTCATATCTTCACGACGATTATTTTGACCAATAATCATCCCTTCATAGACATCTACTCCTGGTTTTACGAAAAGAGTTCCACGATCTTCAAGAGAATTTAATGCATATCCCATAGTTGTACCTTGTTCTTGAGCAATCAGAGCACCATTTGCTCTTCTTGGTAAGTCTCCTACACATTCTGTGTAACCTTCAATACGTCTTACCATTGTTGCCTCACCTCTTGAATCAGTGATTAACTCACTTCTAAATCCAAGAAGGGCACGTGTTGTACAAAGATATTCAATACGAATATGACCATTTTCTGGCTCCATACTTTGCATCATCCCTTTACGAAGATTCAGTTTACTAATAACTGTACCTGAATATTCTTCTGGAACAGAAATGACAACACGCTCTACTGGTTCTACTAATGTACCATTTTCATCATTGTGCATGATAACTTCTGGTTTTGATACACCTAATTCATAGCCTTCACGTCTCATATTCTCAATTAATACAGATAAGTGAAGTTCCCCACGACCTGATACACGATAGCCATCTGTTGTATCCATAGGTTCTACTCTAAGACCTACATTGATTTCCATTTCTTTTTCAAGACGATCTTTAATATGTCTTGTTGTTACAAACTTACCGCTTTTTCCTGCAAAAGGCGAATTATTAACAAGGAAGTTCATAGCCAGTGTAGGTTCTTCTATATGAATTGGTGTCATAGGATCTACTTTACCAATTTCTCCAATTGTTTCACCAATTGAAATATCTGCTATACCTGCAAGTACTACAATATCACCACTTGTAGCTTCTGGCACTGCAACTTGTTTAAGGCCTTGATATACCATAACCTTAGAAATTTTAGCAGTTCTAATCTCTCCATCATTATTTGAAATTTCTACAGTTTGACCTTCTTTGACTTTTCCTTTATAAATACGTCCAATTCCAAGACGACCTACGAAGTTATCATAAGAAAGCGCACTTATTTGTAATTGAAGTGGTGCTTCATCATCTTGTGGATATTCCCCTACACGTTCAATAATTGTTTCAAGAAGAGGTTTGATATCTTGACCTTCTTCATGAAGTTCATATTGCATAATCCCTTGTTTACCAATTCCATAAAGAATAGGGAAGTCGAGTTGATCATCATTCGCCCCTAAATCAACAAATAAGTCGAATGTCATATCTACTACTTCTTCTGCTCTATGATTTGGTTTATCAATCTTATTAATAACAAGAATTGGATTAAGTCCTAATTCTAATGACTTTTGAAGAACGAAACGTGTTTGTGGCATTGGTCCTTCAATAGAATCCACTAAAAGAATAACGGTATCTACTGTACGAATAACACGTTCTACTTCTGAAGAGAAGTCACTATGTCCTGGTGTATCTACAATATTAATTTTATAATCCCCATACATAATAGAACAGTTTTTAGAATAGATTGTAATCCCTCTTTCTCTTTCAAGATCATTACTATCCATAATACAGTCTACATGTTCTTCATTTGCTCTAAAAACACCACTTTGATTTAAAAAGGCATCTACTAACGTAGATTTACCTGCATCAACATGGGCAATAACTGCTATATTGATAATCTTCATATCACTCATCGTCACTTCTCACTTTCCGTAATTTCTCACAATGATATATTGTAGCATAGCTTATGACATGATACAACATTTATTATTATTAAGTCACATTCAATAGTTATTTATGCTACCAAATCTCGCTAAAACTTAGGATATTATCATCCCTACTCTTGTTTATTTTTAAAATATTATTATATAATATAATGAATAAATAATAAGGAGGTTTATTATGATTCACGAAATTCTCTATGTATGTGAGGAACTCCATCCTAATCTCCCAAGAAAAACTTTACAATCTCCTATGCATATTCATGACCATCCAGAGCTTTCTATCATTTTAAGTGGTGAAGCTATTTATACCATTAAGGATAAAATATATACACTTCATAAAGGAGAGTTAGTACTTTTTAATTCTAATGTCCCACATAGTGTTTATTTATCTGCACAAACCCAATACAAAGATTTACATATTGGCTACAGTAAGCTTACTGAAAGCATCTTACAATTTTTTGAGAAAAACGAAAATGATTTTGTCATAATAAAATTAAGCAGTGAGAAAAAATACTTTTATTCTCTTTGTGATGAGCTTCTTCAAGAATATCGCCATAGAAAAAAAGATTGTCGTACTATGATTCAAGCTTTAGCCACTCAACTTTTAGTCCTTATTTATCGGGAGCAAGTTAAAGAAGGGGTAACACCTTCTGAACATTTATGTCAGATGGGTTATCCTGATAAACATAAGGTAGTAGAATTTATTACACGCTATATTAATGAGAACTATATGAATGAAATATCCCTAGAAATGTTTGCAAAGGATATGTATTTAAGTCAAGTTTATATTTCAAAAATATTTAAAGAAGAAACAGGCAATTCTCCTATTAACTACCTTATTAAAACCAGACTTTCCAAGGCGAAAGAGTTATTAGAAGCACAAGATCTTCCCATTAAAGTAGTCTCTGGGCAAGTAGGCTACGAAGATGCATACCATTTTAGTAAATTGTTCAAAAAGTATTATGGGTATGCACCTTCTTCAATTAATCGAAAAAATTTAACTTCTTAAGTTCTTCATTTTAATCAATAAGTAAGAGGCTCATCATCTGCTTTGAGCCTCTTACTTATTATCCTCACTATTCTTTATTTAACTTGAGTGACCTCAAACCCTTTATCTTTTAATTGAGTAATAACGCCTGTATCTGATATGTAGTGACCGGCTCCAACAACTACAAAATAGGTTTTTGAACCTTCTGCATTAAGCATTTGTGCAATCTTGTCTGCCATCCCTTTATCTCTTTGAGTCCAGAATTTATTTTGATATTCTTCTTCGAGTTGAATTTCTTTTGCTCCCTTAACTTCTTTAGAAATTACATCATTTGGAAATACATATTCTTTAATTCCTTCCACATCTCCTTCTTTCCAATATTTCAGCAACGTATCTACAAAACTATCTGATTGTGTTTCTTTTTCTGCTGAAAGCATACTATCTACAGCACTCTCAAATATATACTGCTGTAATTCTGGACTAAAACTATCCATCATTTCGGCTTGGAACTTATAACTTTCAAGCTCCCCTATAGGTTTGCCCAAAATATAAGCCTTACTAGCCAAATACATATCAATCCCTGTTAGGGAAGCCATTTGTTGCTCCTCTACTGTAGTCGCATCAGTAGCTGAAAGTACACTGAGTGTATTGGTTACTGCCCAAAGCTTTGCATTTTGTAAATCTTCTACTTTTAGATTGTAATCTTTTAATACCTTCGTAAGTTTCCCATAATTGGTTGCTGACAGATGGTCCTTTACAGTTGTCCCATCTGTATAGTACTGAAGCTTTACAAGTTCTGCTTGCCCTTCTGCATCAAATAAATCAATTTCTAATACTAATTCATCTGCCTTCTCATAAGCCTGTTTCACTTCTTCAGCAAAAGGATAGATGCTTGTATTCGCTACATGGACTGAACCCAACATATAGACAGTATTACCACCTTTTTTAGCTACCCATAATAAACCTTTTGAGCCTGCATCTAATTCATCATAAATAAAATCAATTATTCTTGTTCCAAATAAGGCAGCCTGCTCCACAGTACATGGCGTATTTAAGGTTAGCCCACTCATATCTCCTCTTATTACATCTTTCTGAGCCATATAAGTACTACCTGCGTTGGCACTCATTCCTAAGTCTTTTGGATAACTATAGCTTGCAACAACATGATAAATCGTATTTAATACATCTTCCCTAGTTATTTCTCCTTGAATAATTTTAGTTTTAATTGCTGCTTTTTGAGTGACCCCTGGGAGTGCTTCTATTTTCTGACTCAGTCCAGTCACAAGCTGAGTAAGTTCCTCCATGCTGATCTTACGTCTCATATCCTCATTATACCAACTAATTGGAAAAATACCGTATTTCTCACCTTCTAACAGTTCTCCTAATGCCCAATTGCTATACTTGGGAGTTACTCCTTCATTTGCAAAAAGCATTGTTGTTTGAGGTACTACTAATAAGAGTGAAATCCCTATACTTACTAACCCTCTTTTAGTTTTCTTTGTTAGCTTTAGCTTACTCATCCTATCCTTCCCCTTTCATCCCTGTTTGATTATTATCTTTCTGTAATTTCATTATACAAATACTTCCTATTATTATCTAGAACTTAATAATTTAATCATAAATATTAATATAAACTGCAGTATCTATTTGCTCATATAAAAAACAGGCTAAAATAATAACTTATTTTAGCCTGTTTTTATTTATATTTGCTTAATGCTTATGTTGATTATGCTTCTGGATTTGGAGCGTCTACTGGACAGACACTAGCACATGTACCACAATCGATACATTCGTCAGCATTGATTTCGTAAATGCTAGCTCCTTCTGAAATACAGCTTACTGGACATTCAGCTGCACATGCACCACAACTAATACAATCTTCATTAATTTTATATGCCATAATCTTACCCTCCATATATTTAAAGTAAATTTCATGTTTATGATACTATTATTATGAGGGCATGTCAAGAATTTACTAGTGATAAAATATAAGCTTTTGCTAAATTTGCTGTAGGGGCTAAATAAACTCCATTTCCCAGTTAAACCTTCCATTTTCTTCATTTTTAACATACTTTAAATAAGCTGAGAAAGTCGTTCCTTTTTTGCTTTTTAAGTTTCTAAAACCTACCTTACCATTTTTAATAAGAAGCTCTACCATGGGCCTTGTTACTTCTTTTCCTAAAGCGGCAATATACTTATCATCCTTCCAAATCGTATATTTACAGCCACTTTTCCAGTTAGAACATCCAAAGGCTCTATCTGTTTCAATAATAGGATTCCCACAAATAGGACAATCTCCCACACTTTCAGTTCCTTTTGGAAGGTTAATCTTTTCTCCTGTTAAAATACCTTGATCATTTTTAATTGCCTCTACTGCCTCATGGGTAAAGGTTTTAATAAGACCTAGAAACTCTTCTTTTCTCACACGGCCTTTTTCAATATCAGAAAGGGTTTTTTCTAACCTCCCTGTATATTCTAAATCAAATAATTGCTTGACAGGTAAGACTTCTACAATGCTTCTACCCAGAGGGGTACACACCAAGCTTTTTCCCTTAGCCATAATGTACTTTGCATCCTTAAGCTTTTTAATGGTTTCAGCTCTTGTAGCAGGTGTACCAATACTAAAGCCGCTTAATATAGAAGCCATCATTTCCTCAGAGTCTTCTTCTGCATCCTTAAAGCTCTTACCACAAGTCTCCATTACACGAAGTAAGGTCTTCTCTGTATGTGCTTTAGGTGGCTTTTTAGTCACAGCATTTACCTTTGCCTCATCTACCTTGACAGCTTCATTCACTTCCACTTGAGGTAAAATCGTATCCTTAGCATCTGTAGTCTCTACAATACGCCAACCTAATACAAGCTGAACTTTACCTTTAGAAACAAATACACCTTCATAAGGAACATCCTTTACCTTTGTAGTAAGCTTAGTTTCCTCATATTCTGCCACTGGTAAAAACTGCATAATAAAGCGGTCTTTAATGGCATTATAAACGATTTGCTCATCTGGTGATAAGCTCTTAGGAATCATATAGGTGGGGACTATAGCGCTATGGCTCTCTACTTTGCTATTATCAAAAATACGTTTATGATCTGCAAATTTAATCTGTTCCTCATAAGGTAATCCTTTTTTCAAGGTCTCTAATACTTTACGTGTACGGTCCTTTAAACTTTCTTCTAAAGCCATACTCCCTGTTCTAGGATAAGTAATATATTTCTTTTCATAAAGAGACTGTGCCACCTTTAATACCTTATCAGCTGTAAACCCCTTATACTTACTAGTCACATAACCTTGCAAGTTAGAAAGATTAAAGAGCAGCGGGGCATAATCTTTTTTCTTTTCCACTTGTTTATCAATAATTTCTGCCATCTTGCCCTTAATAGCAGTGGCTATTTCATCTAATTTAACTTGCTCTTCAAACTTCTCATTTTCATTCTCATAATAGGTTCCTTCAAAGTTTTCATTTTTGCTCGTTTTAAACTCTGCTACTAGTTTATAGTAGGTAGAAGCCTCAAAGTTCTCTATTTCCTTGTCTCTATCATAAATGATTTTTAAGGTTGGTAAGAGCACACGCCCCATATTTAAAATACTTTTTTTCCCTACATTATATTTTACTGTCGCTACAGATGTTAAATTAATACCAATCATCCAGTCTGCCCACTGTCTACCTATCCCTGCATCTTGAAGACATTGCATCTCTTCATTAGGTTTGAGTTTTTCCATTCCTTTACGCACTTCATCTTTTGTCCATTCATTTAAAAGAATTCGGAAAGTAGGCTTCTTCTTATTTAAAAATAAAAAGATTTCATCACCTATTACTTGTCCTTCACGGTCAAAGTCAGTGGCAGAAATAAAGCCATCCACATCTTCACGGTCCATTAATTGACTGATAATGCTAAGTTGCTTTCTAGCACCTGCATCTTCTACAGCTTTATTCTTGCTATCACTTTTTACTTTATACTTAAATTCCTCAGGAATAAAAGGGAATTTCTCAAGGCGCCAACTTTTCATACTTTCATCATAGTCTTTTGCGTCATAAAGTTGCAATAAGTGTCCAAAGGCCCATGTAATAAGATAGTCTTCTCCTTCATAATAGCCATCTCTTTTTGTTTTAATATCAAATGCATCTGCAATATTTTTAGCAACTGAAGGTTTTTCTGCAATGATTACCTTTTTCATTATTACCGCACCTCCTCTTGTTCTCACCTGTTATAATTATTTTCACAAAATAAATTTTCCTATTCATTAAAATAGACACAAAGAAAATCATTGTGCCTCAATTTCACTTCATGCAATTGTACTTATTATAACACATTTCAGCTCATAATGCATCTCTTCTTAAATAAGAAAATCCCTTTTACTTAATAATGGGAAAGGACTATTGCCCTATGCAATAGCCCTTTATATTAAGCTTGTGTATCTTCTGCTTCCTCACTATGTTCTTCATCTTCATCCTCAGCATAATCCATGAAGTCTTTAATTTTCACATATTCTATATTATTTTCATCATCATCTTCATAAATACTTTCATCAAACTCTTCATAGTTTTCATCTAATTCATCAAAATCATCATCAAAATATTCGTAGTGTTCTTCTAGATCTTTCTCTCTTCTCTTAGCTACCCAAATAACAATTGCCACAAGGATTGCTACGACACCAATTGCTATAGCAATTCCAGTGCCCATGCCTTTTTTTCGTTCATCTTTTTTCATTAGTTCTTTGACCTCCTCAACTGTTAGTGGGAACTCTCTCCATCTGTTTTTCATCACTTCAGCTCCTTTTTAACTCGTATAGAACATTATACCAATTTCTAAGTTTTATAACAATATTAATATCATTTTCCTATCTCATTATTGTATCTGTTTCTACCTAAATTATACACACTCCAACAATAAGAAGCTTTAAATGATATTTTATTATGTACTTTTTATTAGTATAACATAACTATATAAATATTTTTTGAAATTTCCTATAGCCATTTCTAAAATAATGGCTATTTTCATTACCATCCCACCTATTCTATATCTTGCCTATTCATTTTATCAGACTTATTACTCTTATCCTAAATTTCCACCAGTTCTGTTATAGATCTGCTCCATTTTGACTCTGCATTTGTTCCCCAAACTCATCCTAGTCCCCTCCGAAAATGGGACAAATCCTTTTTCCTTTAGATAATTTAAAGCTTCTCTATTTTCTTCTGGTACTGCAAATTCTTCTTTTAAACTTAGCGCAACATCCAGCAATGCGAAACCCGCTTCTTTTTCAGTAGCTATAATTTGCCCTTGTCCCAGCAACGGAGAAAATACACCCTTGATCATCCCATTCTCTTTATACAAATAAGATCCCTCTAAATATTGACCAATAATTTGACCCCGTTTTTCTCCAGATATGTACTCATCTAATGTCATTATCTCATCAAAGTCTTTGGTAGTTGCTTTGCAAATATTTTGATGTTGCTGAGTCACTATAGGATTTCCTTTTAGATAAATATAAGTTCCTACTTTTTCAAATCCAAACCCTGTATACAAAGGTTCTCCCATAGCAGAAGCTACTAAGGAAATTGTATTTGCACCATAAGTTCTACAACACTCTAATAGAGCTTCAACGATTTTAGCGCCAAAACCTCTTCTACGATAGCCCTCTTTAACAATGATATGACCTAACCAAGCTGTATCTTGATGAAAAATGGCACATCCTACTGCAATAATCTTGCGATCTACTTCTATTTTAATAGGCTTAGTACATCCCCAATTGAAATACTCCTTAAAATGATTTCCAATGTCTCCCCACCCTTCTGGTGACAAGCTCCTCAGTTCTTCTATATCCTCAAATACTACTTCCTTTATTATCATATCCTTCATCTATCCACACACTCCTTCATTAAAGTATATTAGGTACTTAAATACTATTTATGCCATCTTTCTCTCCTTACAATACAACCTAATGTCATACCTATTAATGAAGGAATAGCTGCCTGAAATGCCACTTCCCATCTAGGCATATTGAAGGTGCCAAAAGAAATTGTATTGGATAAATCAAAGGTAAGTGAATGGCAAAGTACACACATAAGTCCAACTACTGGAATTAAAAACCACTTCCTTTTTCCTTTTTTCTTCCCATATAAAAAGCCAATTATAAGTGCACTTATAGGAAGAATGATCCAAAATGCAAGTAAAGAGAATCCCATTTCATCTCCAGCATTACATGCACCTAACCAAAATGCACCAATGACTAATAGACATATCACGGAAAATATTATGAATCCCAATTGTTTTTTTACACTACTCATTTATCTTCTCCTCTCTATTATACTCCCTTCTATTAATCTTCTATAAATACCTCTTATATCTTTATATCAACTTCTCACTTCACATACTTGACCAATTCTCTATCATATAATCTTTTTTCAAGTATTAGCTATTCATTAGCAAAATACCACATTCTATTTATGATCTTGAATTAATTTACATACCCAATTATAATCATTTTTGTGAACATAAATATAATACATACAACTCAATTCGGCACTTTCTCCAAAACTCCCTATTACTCCCCGTCTATTACCTGAACTAGAACTTACTGTTTTATAAGTATATTTAATTTGATTTGCCACCAATATGTCTCGTATATTTGCATATTCTGCCATTGAATAGCCTATATACACTTCTTTTTTATTCCAAAATCCAATCATCTATTTTCTCCTATCTACTCAATCTTCTCTTCAAATAATCTTATATACACCGTTATTTTAATTTCATATTCCATTTCTTCACTATCTTAATTTCTTACGATAGATTAGTATTATTACCTTTTAAATATTATAACAAAAATATTCTAAATATTACACACTTTAAATTACTATATACTATAGATTAATAATTCCCCCAAATAACCATAAAACAAGCCCACTGGCATTACACCAATGGACTTCTCCCCCCCTAAAATAAACTATGGGTAATTTATAATAATCAAGAAAATCTTGTTCATTTACCTCATTTTTTCCATATTCTCATCTTCTTCCTCCCTATGCATTTTACAGATTTTACTTCATATTTTCAAAAATTTTACGTTCTCTTTCTATACTTCACTTAAATCTTAAATCGGGAAATTTCATTAATAAGTTTGTGTGAAACTTCACTAGCTTTTCTTGCTTCTTTCAATACATCATTTGACTTTTCATTGACATTGACTACCTGGCTAACTATTTCCATCGTTCCCTCTGATCCCTGAGCAGATGCAACTGCAACTCCATTAATTATCTTCATTACATTCATACTCATTTCTAAAAGATTATTAGAAGTAATAATCAAAGTATCTGAAAAGGATTTATAATAATCAGCATCCATACCATACAGCTTACATGTTTGAATAAATTTCTCATAATCACTCAGTATCCTATCTTCAATAAACTCAATCATATGATTAGAATTCTCAGTTAGTTCATCAACAGATGATATAATCCCATTTGTGACACTCTGGATTTTATTAATTGTATCGCTGGTTTGCTCTGCAAGTTTTTTAATTTCTTCTGCAACAATAGCAAATCCTTTGCCAGCCTCTCCCGCTCTCGCAGCCTCAATGGATGCATTCAACGAAAGTAGATTTGTCTGATTACTAATTTGAAGAATACTGTTGGATAGCTCACTAATCTGACGTACAGACTTTGCTTTCTCAATGGAAGTTTTAAGTTGTTTTTGTTGCTCCTTATACATCTGGACAATATCTATACGACACTCTTCAGAATTTAAAATGATATCTTTTACATTATTGCTAATCCCAGTAGACTTAATACTGATTTCCTGTGTCTTATTGTTAATATCAACCACTACATCTTCAATATTTTTAGATGTCTCACACATCTCTTCTGCCGACGAAGCCGTTTCTTCTATACTCGCAGATAATTCCTCAATAACTGTAGAAACTTCATCCATGTCATTATTTAGATTATTAATCTTTTCGTTAACATGATTGGTAACTTGATCAATATTCAATGAAGCATCCATCACTTTTCCAACCAAATCTTTTAATGAATGGCGTACCTCATTAATGGAACATGCTATTTCTCCAAATTCATCCTTTGTATTAACTGTCAAATCTTCTGTCATATCTCCCATACTCATTTTATTGAGTGTACATTTAATTTTCATAATATTCTTACTTATACCTCTGGAGAATAGATAAATAACTGGCAAAATTAGAGTCAGCAAAGCAATTACAGTAAAACAAATATTAAACAACATCGTACGTTGAATTTCTACAAATAACTTGCCAT
This sequence comes from Bacillota bacterium, assembly GCA_023436395.1. Taxonomy (GTDB): domain Bacteria; phylum Bacillota; class Clostridia; order Lachnospirales; family Cellulosilyticaceae; genus Cellulosilyticum. Next base: position 33,760 of record JAEZJJ010000014.1, read on the forward strand.
CTACATCTATTCCAGCAATTGCTACTATTTGATTACTAGAATTTTTAATGGGAATATATGCAGAATAGTATGTACCATATATATCTGTATAGGGTTTCTCCGTTACCACAACTTTTCCCTCAAAAGCATTCAACATATCGTTATTTAATTCATACTCATCTAGAAATTCTGAGGGTTCTACAGATACATCCACTAAAAATTTTCCACTACTTTTATCCACCTTCATTAAGGTATAAAAATTTCTAGCAATACTTTTAGATTTTTCAAAACTCATCTCTTTTTGAAGTTCTATGTATTCCGGAAGATTACTTGATTTTTCAGCTATTAACTTGCTTAACTTATCTCCATCAATGGATTTGGACAACTGTTCTATGCAATCTCTGGCTGACTGTTTTACTTCTTTTTCAAAACCGAGCATAGTTATATAACTCTCTGCAAAGAAAGCTACTGCAGCAACTACTAATACACATAAGATAATAGTAAAAATCCTTTTTCCCAATTTTGTCATACTATCACTCTCCATCTAAGTATTGTTTTTAAATCAATTCAAAAATTTAGACAAAAAATTACTTTATTTTTTATAATATTCATAATTATATCATTTTTTAAAAAATAATCAATCAAACAAAAAAATGACTTAGGAATCACTTTCCTTAGTCGTCATTTTATAATATGATATTTTGAGACTTTTCTTACCATTCATAAGGTGTAATTTGATATACATAGTAATTTAGCCTAATTCATGTGATATCAACTAAAAAATATTGATTTTACACCCTTTATAAACATTTTTACACCATTTTTCACTATGATTACACCATTTATACACCATTACCACTATAAGGAGTGCCTTTAATATCTAATATTAATTTTTCCATTTCATTCGATTGATGTTCTTCCAACGCATGAGTATATAAATCCATAGTCATTGCTAGTGTAGCATGCCCTAAATATTTTTGTATAATTTTAGGTTTAATATTGCATTCAAAACACCTTGTAGCAAATGTATACCTGTTTATGGCATAATAAAAATGCAGAAAGTTGCAGCGTAAAAATACATATCTGATGGCATAAAAACCTGCTAAGAAAAATCAATACTTTTCTTGCAGGTTTTTATATTTATTTTCTATCTATTTTAACGCATGCAAATAAGCCGGAATAATCTACATTTTATCCCAGTTTAGTTACTATTTAGTTTTAAAAGTCTTACCCTTTATTTACTTCCTTTACCCTTGCATAATAAATCCTTAAAAATTTATTGAGTCCTGCCATCTTTGCTACTTTTTTAGCTTTACCTTCATTTTCTTTTTTTATCATAAACTTATAAACAGTATCTTCTTCAGGCTTTATACTTTTTAAGCACTTCATCACCTCATACCCTGTTTTTCGTAGTACTGATGAGCCACGTTTCGAAATTCTACGTTGCGTCCCTACAAACTGGCCAGACTGATAAGGTGGGGCATCTATACCTGCATAAGCTATTAATGCTTTTCCACTGTGAAATCGCCTTACATCTCCTATTTCTGCAATAAGTCTTGGTGCCAAAACTTCTCCCACACCTTCCATTCCTCTTACCACTTCATACTCTTTTAAACTCTTTGCTAATTCCTGCATTTGTGATAAAATTTTAGATAGAGTTTTTTCGATTTCTCGAAGTACTCTAACCGCTTCCAATACCAGCATTTTCGTGGATGGGGCATTGGAATTTAGTGTTGGAGATGATAGTTCCCTGTAGCTTCCATAATAACTCTTACTTCATCATCTAACTCGTTTATGATTTCTGAGAGTTCCAATAAATCTTTTTCTGTATGACTTATTTCAAACGGTTTTCTTATAACCTCACCATATGGTCTTAAAATACAAATCATACTTTTCCCTTTTGAAATATCAATACCTATACTAATCATGTAAAACCTCCTCTTAAGTTTTGTAATTGTCCCCACCAACACTTATTACCACTCATTTTGGTTCGTTACACGAAAGCCATTATTGGTTTCAACCTGCTTAATCGAATGTTTATAATAAGGGATGTATAATTAAGTTTCTGTTGCAAGGTATATAACCCTTGTATTTCTAACCCCACATTTCACCTTTCCAAGTTACTGTAATTTCTAGTGCAAAGTGTCTTTCTTCAATATCTAAAACTTGATGAATATAGAGCTCCTT
>JAEZJJ010000010.1 GCA_023436395.1 Bacillota bacterium
CGTAATTATATTAAACCTTAGGATGCTGGCTATTTTCATGTCTAAAATTATGGAAATTTGACTTATAACATATCAACCGTTTTACTGTCAATGGAAATAAAAGTTAGTAACTAAACAACAATGATCTCATTCTATATTTTGCAGCACTGATATATCCCAAATAATGAAAAAAAGAAGGACAGATTAATCTCTACCCTCTTACATAATAATTATAGTAACGTTTGCCATTTTTTTAACCTAGCAGGGACCAAACTTAATTGGTGTATTGGGTATTCTTAAAAATACATCTATCCAGGTATTCAAATTAATGTAAGTTTTTATACATCATAGGTTATTAATACATCGTTTTTGCCCTTGACTGCTTCTTCTAATATACTGCATATATCTTTCCAAATAATTATCTTTCTTTCGTCATTTATGTCTATTATTTTTAATTGCCCTAAAGATATCTCTACATCATCCATTTTCCAAGGATTTGGATCTAAAAAAAACCACGGCATATCAATATGATAATGATATGCTAACGCTACATATTCCCCTTCTTCATTTAAGGGAATTGATGATATAATTGAATCAAAATCTCCACTCCATACTAATATTTTCTTTAGGCATTCTTTAGATAAACTATCTTGTAACTGTATTTCTATACACACTTCTCCTAATTCAGCATATGGCCGAGAATAATCTTTATAATACATTGTATTTTCTCCTTTCTAATCTGAAATAAAATGTCCCCACTTAAGCAGTTCTAATTGCTCTGGTGTTGCAGTATTTTTATTATATTCATCTACTGCATCCTGCCAAACTTTATTAGGCACTAAATATGAAGGTGCATCTGGTGGAAAGATAAGAGTCTCCTTTTGAGAAGGATACCCCTGTATCTTGTCTCCTGTAATAGGATCCTTTCCACCTGCAAAACCTGGTGTCGTTCTGTCAACTCTCCAATTAGGTGGCGTATCTGGTGCATTAGAAGTCGATGTATGCCAACGTACCTCATAGGTATATGTACCATCATTCCATTTATAAGCAATCTGGTCATATCCTGCTGCCTTTTGATCTATTTTAGGGGTTACATTATCAGGAATTTTAATAGGACTTTTTTCTTTAAGCGCTTCTGCTATCTGTTTCTGTTGTATTTCTGGTAAATCATGTAACTTAACTCTCTCTGAAGATATCTCATCCAATAGCCTACCTATATCAGACTTACCCGCTCCCTTGGCTATCTAGTAAGCTATGTTATTATTGTATGTATTTTCGTAAGTGCTTCAAAAGATGACGTCTATAAAAAAAAGATACTGTCTTGATAAAATCAGATAGCATCTATTTGAGGCACTTTTTCGTTATGTGAGTTAGTCTACATTCTTGTGGTAGGTCTTCTGACCATGGTAAGTAGGCATGTAGCTTTTCAGGGTTATTTCTATAATCTGTGTTCGGCATAACTGTTAGTAGGTATTTAAGATACTCATAAACATTTAGTTTATTAGCTCTTGAAGTTTCTACCAGGGTATAAAGTATTGCATTGGCCGTGGCTCCTTTAGGTGTATCTGCAAATAGCCATGCACGTCTTGCCGTGGCTAAAGGTCTTATATGACTTTCATAAAGATTATTTGAGATAGCCAATCGCCCATCTTCCAAGAAAGTTTCTAAGTATTTTCTTTGGTTTTGAACATACCCTAACGCTTGAGTGAGTTTGTCATTTGTCGTTGGTATTTCTGAGGTCTCAAGAACCCATGACCAAAAGGCCTCTAGGATGGCTTTAGAAGCTTCCTGACGCTTTTCTTTTCGTTCTTCATGAGATAGATTTTTCATCTCTTCCTCAAGTTTAAAGAGGAGATTGATAAATTCCCTTCCTTCAGCACCTTTAGAGCCTGAAATTTCTTTTCCCGTACTATCCAAAGGAATGCTTTCTACAAAGTATCTACGACAATGTGCCCAGCATAAACTTCTTTTTATGCCAGCTACCTTTTCGTAGCCTATGTATGCATCTGTGGTTAGAAAACCTGTGAATTCTTCAAGTAGTTTTTGAGGAACAGATGCACCTCGCGAGCTCGAATAATGGAAAAAGGTTGCTTTTATGGCTTCATGCATACCACTTTGCATCACCCACATCCAGGATTGGCTACTGGCTTTTTTCCCTTCTTCCTTATTCACTTGGATTCTAGTTTCATCCATGTGAATAATCTCACATTTGAGAAGCTCATCATGTATGAGATGATAGATAGGCAATAACCACTCATCACAGCATCTAATGACCCAGTGTGCCATATTTGATCTGGGTAAGATAAGACCCATGCGATGAAAGTCACTTTCTTGTCTGTGCAAAGGAATACCCATGGCAAATTTTTGGTACATCACTTGTGCCACCAATGAAGGTGTTGCTATAGAATGTGAGAGCACTGAAGCCGGAATTGCTGCTTTTTGAAAGTGATCTTTAGGATTTTCACTTTCCTTAGTCCCACATTTTGTACATTTAACAACTTGCTGCACAATCTGTTTGACTTTTAGTTTAGCTGGTACAAACTCTACTTCTGTCCGAATAAGTTTTTTACCAACTACTTTTAATTCACCACCACATACAGAGCAGTTTTCTTCAGGATCTACAATATATTCTTCTATCTCTTTTGGAAGGGCATCTAGCATTTCAGCACGTACACCAGGTTGTCTTGGCTTACGTGTATAAGGGGCAATAGTAACCTTTTTTTGCTCAGCTAATAATTCTTTAGCTAGTTCACTAGTTGTCTCAAACAGATTTTGTTGTCCAGCTATGCTAGCTGTTGTTTCTGATGAAGCGCCAAATAACTTTTTACGGGCATGAAGTAACGCCTGCAACATATTTTCAACTTGAATGTTAAGCCTTTCAATAGTTTGCTCTTTTTTAAGAATATCCTGGTCTTTTCTTAGGATGTCCTGATTCTTCTTAGCAAGCTCTTGTTGTTGCTTTTCTACTAATTTTCTTAGCATTAAAAGTTCTTCATGTTCAGTCATCTGGACACCTTTTCTTCACGTATTTGATACTATTATTATAACATTTTTAACTCAATTTATCTATGTTAGAATGCAAAACAACCCCCTGAAAAATGACGAATTTTCAAGGGGTTAGTGGTATTTATTAGTGATTTTTTTTGTTTCAGAAACAACAGTTTTTATTGTTTATTTCAATGGGATGATGTGCTTTTTTAGGTTCCATTTCTAAACCTTCTAAAAGCCATTCTATTTGCTTTTGGGTTACTTCTTTTACTTCATCAGGTGTTTTAGGCCATTGAAACTTTAAGTCCTCTAAGAGTTTTTTATTAACAAGTACAAAACCATTTTTATCATAACGTAATATTTTAAGGGCATTTCTCTTCTTATTACAAAAAACAAAAGCACAGCTTTCGGAAAAAGGATCTAACTTAAACTGCATTGTTACAAGGGCTACTAGACTATCAATTTGCTTGCGAAAGTCAGTTGCCTGACATGCAATATAAATGTGCTGTGTATTTTGAATAAAGCTGTTTAACATGTTTTTTGCAGTTCATGAATGACAGCTACTGCAAGCTCAATATCGGCTTTGTTAAGAAGAGAAATTTCAACGCTTTTAAAAGAGAGTTTAATACCCGAGGATTCTACTTTGGATGAATGTAGATTTACTTCACCAAATGTAGGTGATGGTACCTTAGCTGACTTAGGTTTTGAACCTCTAATTTGTTTATACCAATAGTAGTATGTATGTTTGGTAATATTGTTTTTTTCACACCAATCAAGAAAAGTGAGTCCACTGGCTTTTTGAGCCGTGAAGCGCTCTTTCCAAACATCTAATTCATGATCATTCATTTGATAACCTCCTGGTCTTTTTTTACAAGGTTATCATTAATTTATACTTTTTACACTACGTCCTATTTTGAAGCGCTTACTGTATTTTCAGTCTACTATGCTTTTCACATAAATAATAGTGTTAAAAAAGAAAACCCAGCACGAACCAAACTTAATTGGTATGCTGAGAAATAACTTCATCCGTTCTTTATAACTTTAAAAGGAGGATGCCCTGTTTCTACATTTTTCAATTCACTTGGCTTTCTAAACCTTAAACTAGTTTCTAATTGTATAATTAACTTTTCCTTACATCCACTACTCACATTTATCCATATTGGATAAAGAGGATCTAAGCCTGAGAAAACATCAACTACACTATCCACATCTAAAACTTTCCCCCCGATATTTTCTTCTGTAAATATCCATCTTATCATAACCTCATCTTTTGAATTATACTTCTTATTCTGTTCTATAATAGGTACTATAATAAACCTACATTTGGACATTTCTTCAATATTACATACATCTAATTCTATTGCTGCCATTTGTAGATTCTTCTTAAATATTTCTTTACTCATTCTATTCACTTCTTCTCACCTACTTTAACATTTGAGTATATACTGGACTTACTTTCGTAACGCTTCCTGAACCATTTATTTGTATATCATATAAATTAATCCATGTATTATTTAAATCTAATTCTAAGCCTCTAAACAATTCTGGATAACACATAGCTTCCGTCATAGTTGGTTGATAATGTCCTGACAAATTATCAATTCCTTTAATCTGCCCCAGTCCATTTATTTTTAATTGACCTGCGGCCTTTACCTCCTGTCCATTTGCTAAAAAAGCATGTCTTTTACCAATTATCAATTCCCCTTCTTTTGTAATTACAAAGTCAACATTCTTTAGTCCTTCAATCCCCTTAATTCTGCCATTTTCTATTGTATAATTAATAACCTTTCCATCTGATGGAAAAGGTTCATCAGGAAATTTATTCTTTATTAATCCATCAGTATTACCCGCTCTCTTAATAAAATCATCAACTACATCTAGTGCCTTGCTATCTAACATCTCTCGTTTAACTGTTAAACTTGTTCCATTCTTAAATTTAATAGCAAGTTGCCCATTTTCTTCTATGACTTCACTTACTGTTCCTTCTTGTATGTATTTTGCCACTCTAGTTGATACATCATCACTTAGTAATATTTTCTTATTAGATAAGGTGTTAATCTCCTTCAGCAGATCCGATGTCAAATCAGCTTCTCTATAAACAAGTTCTGTTCCATCTTGTAAGGCAATTTTGATTTGTCCATTTTCCTTAATAATATCTACTATATCATCAGCCTTAAGCATTTTCAATGTATCGCCTGCTACTGCCTGATCTAGTATTTTGATAGTTTTTAACGACTTAGATACTTCTATTGCACCGTCTGCACAGAGAAAGGCCATTCGAAACGCCATTTCATCATAGTTTTCTCTACCACCTGCTATGGCAGTGTTACCTCCTTCTAAAAAGAGACATACCCATGGATGGCCTGAGAAAGCTGCTGCCATTGCACCAATATCTATTAAGGTTTGTCCTGCATCTTGAATATGCTCACTAACGGTCTTCTTTTCAGCATATACCATTTCTTTTTCAGCTTCTGCCTTTAGCATGGCATAAACATCATCATAGCTTATATTTAAGTCCGGATATTCTGCTTGCCAAGCTAAATAAACTCGCTCTGCTTCCTGAGTATAGTAGCGATCATCTATAGACTCAAAATCATTTAAATAACTGCCATCTTCTTGTCTCTGTAGCTGAAATTGCTTAAAGGCTTCATCAAACTGCTTACTATTAACATAGATTTGTCCTGCATAAACAAAAGCATCTACTTTCAAAGTATATTCCTTTGTTGTCACCTTTTCTCCCTTAACTACTCTTGCACCTATATCATTTGCATTAGAACCATCTGCCATAATCACAGAAATCGTGATTGTCCCATCTTCATTTACTTTAACATCATACTGAAATAATTCATTTAAGCGAGTCACAAAGTCATGAGTTTGTCTATATTCCCCTGATATGATTAACCTTTCCAAAGCTGTATCTCTCTGTTTAACAATAGGTTGCAACTCACCATTGCTACGTTTTTCTAATAATTTCTTTAGGATTTTTTCATCACTTGTGATGCCATGAAACATCTTCCAATATTGATTATAGACGCCATATGTGTTTAGCCATAAATCAGCTGCATTCTTATACCTATCTGTCACCTCATTATCATACAAACCTACTTCGTTCATTAATGATATACCTAAGTCTTGACTCATTAAGTATTTCAAACGTTGTACTTTGGTACTATTGGGATCCAAATGGCCAAATTGCTCTTCATACCAAGTCGTTGCCTTGTTGATTGGCATCTCTTCTAGGTGAGAACACATAACTTCTTCTATGTAAACATATGCGTTATAATACTCATAGATTTCAGTACTGTAGTCCCCATAATTTTCCTCTGTAATCCTATATTGACTAAGCATTTCTGCTTTTCGATCCTTCCACCATTTAGGCA
>JAEZJJ010000013.1 GCA_023436395.1 Bacillota bacterium
CGCCTCTTTAGCAAAGAAAATATTGAAAAGCTACAAAACTTATGGGAGAATAGTCTCAAACAATATGAAACACAAAGGACCTTATCCCTGGAAAACTTACAAAAACGCTTAGAAGAATGTGAGTTTGCACCACTTACAGAAGAAGAAATAGCCTTCTATAACGACCTGCCTAATATACTTTCTGAGTTAGGTACTAAGTTACCACCAGACAAACAGGCGAATTTACTTTCATGCTTACATATCAAAGGAAATGTAGAGGCTATCGACCTAAAACGCTTTGGTCTTACTGCAGAAAATGGTGTAGATGAAAGTACCCTAGAAGAGTTAAGTAAAGCTATTACCCTTAAGTATGATGCCAACTATTATATCAACCTAGAAGCTGAGAAAAAGGCCCAAGAGGATAAGCTTTGGTATGAGTTTTGGGAAGGTGTAGCTAGTCATCCTCTTATTCATTTTGGAAATACAGTAGCACAAGAAGGGGGGAGGCTTGCAACATTTTTGGGAGAGGAAGGCCATCTACTGATGGTTGAAGCGCCAAAGATGCTTTATGGAATAGGACATAGTTGGATACAACTACAAGGATGAGAAATTATACAAGAAGAATTTGAAAAGCAGGCAGAAATATTTTGTGAGTTTTCAGATAGGTATATAAACAATGTGGCATCTATAGGCTGTGGAGGTATAGATTGGTGCTGCCAATTTGCAATAGGAAGTGTTAAATTAGGTGTTCAAGCGCTGTCTGTAATGGATGATATAAGTGATGGATTTGTTTATTTAGCAACAGGAATAGAACCACATAATGATTTTGTACAGTGTGTAGAAGGTCTAGACGCTATTGCAGAAGAGGTACATAATTTTTATAAGGACTTGGCGCCAGACGATGAAGTCTTTTCTAATACAGAAGTAGTAGCAAATATAGCAATGCTTACAAAAGGAGCTACAGATTTAATAAAAGGGTTGCCAAGAATGTTTAATGGGGCAACTGCAGAACAAGTTAAAGGGGCTATGCAGGGGATAAATAGTAGTAGCAATATAACAATGCAAGCCAATGGAACAATGGCAGCAAGCCAAGGCAAAAGCATAGCAGGTATATTAGAAGGCTTAGGTATTATAGTAAAAGATATAAAAGGTATTCTAGAAATAGCAACTGTAAGTGAGATAGAAATAGAATCAGAAGTAGCTATAGAATCAGATGCAACACTAGAAATAGCAGGTGCAGCAGCAGGTAGTTTAACTGGTGGTGGATTACCACCTGATGATAAGAAGAAATCAGATAACGTACAAAGGATAAAACAGATAGAGGTTGAATTCAATTATAAAACTAAGTATGATAAAACTGAATTTACAAGACAATTAGCAGATCAAGAAGTAGGAATGAATCAGTTAACTGTTGATGAGTATTTAAAGAATAGAGAAAGATATCTTGCTGAAGGTAGAGCAGTAGAAGGAAATATGGCTCAGAAGGCGACTAGAGAAAAGGCATTAGTCGATAAAGTTGATGAACTAAGAAGTAGTGGGATGTCATTAAAGGAAGCAGAAACACAAGCGCAAAAGTGGTTAGATACACAGGCAGCATTGCATAACCCAGATCAAATTGCAGGTGGAAATCCATTAAAGATTGGAGGAATGGGAGATAGCGCAATCAATTCATCTATTGGTTCTCAATGGAAGTATAGAATAGATGCTATTGATGAACAAATTCAAGCAATGGCTAAAAATATGACTGATGCTGAGCGGAAAAATACTTATTTAAATGTAAAATTAAAATATTAGGAGGATGAGCTTTGGATAATTATTTATTTAGAAAATATGAGATAACTAGTAAAGTTAATAATCAAACAATTGAAGAGTATAAGGAAATAGTACCAGGAGAGTTATTATCAGTTTGGAGAGAATATGGATTTGGATGTATGCTAGATGGATACTTAAAAGTAATTAATCCTGATGAATATAGACCAATTATAGAAATGTCTTATTTTAGAGCAGATGTATCAGTACCTATTTTAATAACGGCTTTTGGTGATATAATTACATGGGAAGAAAATAAGTATATAGGAATAGTTAGATATAAAAAAGGAAGTTTTCAGATAATATCATCAGGATTTAAATATTTCTTTAATGATTTACAAGATGATTATTTTATAGAAAAATATTTAGAAGTAGATAAATATAATGAGGCTACAAAGAATATAGGATTACTTCAATATGATGAATGTTTTGGGTATGTACCTTTGCTAGGTCTAGGTGGTAGTGAAAAGGTAGAAAACATAAAAATAGTAAAAATAAAAGAGCATATTGAACTGATAACTCAGTTAGTGGGTAAAATAGAATAGAGTCACTTGAAAGTCTGGAAGATTAAAAGAAAATCTTTCAGGCTTTCAGTATTTAAAAACTATTTTATAATAAGAACAGTTACATTTTAGTGGAGAAAGAGTTTAATCAGCGACTAGATCAATATTGTGCTTTTGTAGATCAATATGTAGGTGAAGTACAAAGTGTAGAATTAGGACTTATAGACTGGGGAGCACAAACTGTATTTGTTGGAGTTGAAATCTTATGTATGGGATTAGAATTTCTAGAAAAATCCTACTATGCCAATGAAGGACTCAATAATGATAGCTTTTTTGAGAAAGCAAAAGAAAAGGCAAAGGAATGGTCTAATCTAACCAGTGACTACTTAAAGGGTATTTCGCCAAACCAAGATATATTTGAAGAAACCAAGGTTGTAGCAAGTGTAGTCGCAATCACCAAGTCATTGGCTCAACTATTAAAAGGTGCCCCAAAGGCGATGACACAAAATGGAGATGATGTGACAGCAGCTCTTAATGGTGCAAAAGAATCTCTAGATGACATTGGAAATATAGTGGTCAATGGAGATGGAACCTTATTACATTTGGCAGCATCTGAAGGGACACCGGAAATGATAGAATATTTAGTTAAGGCAGGCAGTGATAATAATAGGGTGGAAAGAGAGTGGTCACCACTACACTGGGCTGTCAGCTTTAATAAGCCAGAAAATGCAAAAAAACTCATTGAGTTAGGTGCAGAAGTGAATAGCGAAACTTCTGTTAATTCTTCACTGCTTGGAGCTATTCATAAAGACAGCTTAGAAATGGTGAAAATGATAGTAGAAGCAGGAGCTGATATTACTTATCAATTTAAAACAAGGGACAATCCCTGGTGGGATGCATTATCCTATGCAAAGTATTATAAGGCAAAAGAGATTTATAAGTATCTTGAAAAGCAGCTTAAAGAAAAAGGTATAAAAATAAAAGATATACCACCAAAGGCAGCAGAAATACAAAAAGTAAGAGAAACCTACTTTGAGGATTATATAGAAAAGTACTTAGGACCTATTGCAGAAAGTTATACAGAGGAAGAACTACTACAACAGTTTTGGGGTAGTGAAAAGCAAGTGAAGAATGATGTGAGAATAGATATTCATCTCATCATGCCAAGTAAAGAAAGAGATTATATAACATTAATAACAGCCGGTATGAGCGAGGAACCTATGGCAGAAACTGATGCAGGGCTAAAATATGCGGAGGTGATGATGAAGTTACCGAAGTCTTGGAAAACAGGGAAAGCACTTTTAACAGATGAGGCTTATAACTGGCCACTAAAAATACTCACTAAAACGGCTTATTTGGGGCACTTGATACCAGGTTCATATTTAGATGAAGAAGTGATGATTCCTTATGGCAATCCTAATGGTGCACCTGATTACTTTGACTGGGACAAAGAATTTACAACGGTTATGCTGTGTAAGTCAGAGGATATTGAAGCTTATGATGTGGATGAAAAAACAAAAATACAATTCTTTACACTCATACCAATCAGTGAAGAAGAAAAAGAGTTAGTAAATGAAAAAGGAAGTCAAGCAGTTAAAGAAATGCTTCAAAGCGGAGAAGTAGTAGATATGGATAGGGAATATTTAGTACCACCAGAAGGCGTTTAAGAAAATAGGTGTGAGCTACAATAAGTAAGCTTACACCTGTTTTTTTAGCAAGTAAACAAGAAAAAGACTCTACGGAAATAAAGGGCTTAATATTCAGATTCATTCAAAGATAGGAATGAAATATAAACTAAATTGTGATACAATTCTATATATTTAAGGGAAATATTTTGTGGGCAGGAGGAAAGCAATGCAGGATAAAAAATATCGTTATGATGCCTTTATCAGTTATAGGCATGGAGACCTAGATGATTTTGTAGCTACGAGACTTCATAAGAAATTAGAAACCTATAGATTACCTAAACACATTGCAAAGCAAGTGGGTAGCCGAAAGCTGACAAGAGTTTTTAGAGATAGAGAAGAGTTAATGAGTTCATCGAGTTTAGGAGATGAGTTAGAAGGAGCTTTGGAGCAATCTAAATATCTTATTTTAGTAGCCTCTTCTCGCACGCTAGACTCGCCTTGGGTTATAAAAGAACTTACTACTTTTAAAGCTATACATGGTGCTGAACATATTCTAATCTTAATGATAGAAGGTGAAGTGGAGCAAATTATTCCTGAGTTCCTGCGAGTAAATACGAGAACTTATGAGGAGGATGGTCAGCTTATTACCATAGAAGAGAAAGTAGAGCCCTTAGCTACAGATATTAGAGCCGATAGTAAGAAGGAGATAGGAAGAAAACTAGATGAGGAAATTCTTAGGCTGATTGCACCTATTGTAGGCTGTAGATATGATGATTTAAAGCAACGCCATAAAGAAAGAAGAAGGAAAAAATTCATAGGACTAGCTTTAGCTGGTATGCTTCTTTTAGGTGGTTTTGGTATATTTAATGGATGGCGTGTGTGGCAAATAGAAGAACAGATGAGAAGCAATCTAGCGACACAGTCTAGGGCCTTAGCAGATCAGTCCTTAAGACTCTTAGAAAAGGGAGATAGGATGAAAGCTATACTAGTTGCTAAAGAGGCATTGCCAAAGAATCTTGATTCTCCTGAAAGACCACTTATGGACGAGGTGCTATATGCATTAAGTCAGGCCCTGTATGTCTATAAATATGATTTTAGATTAGTGCCAGAAAAGACCTTGGATTATACTAGACCTCTTTATTATGTAAAAGCCTCTCCAGAAGGAAGGTGGGCAGCCACTGAGAGCGAAGAGGGATATATCGAGCTATGGGATTTAGAAACAGGAAAGCTTCAAAAAACGATTAAGGATAAGGATAACGGACTTTATATAGAGGACATTGAGTTTATAGATGAGAGTAGCTATCTTATAATGGATACAACCGGGCTAAGAGTAGAGAACATACTTACGAACCAAGTGGATTGGCAGATAGGAAAAGAGTCAAAATATAAGTTTTATTTAAGTCCAGATAGAAAACAGGTATTAGTAATAGGGGAGCAATTGCTTCTTTATGATTTGGAAAGTAAAGACTTACTAGCAAAACGAGAGCCTAGTGATTTAAATACATATATGAATATGCATGTGGCATGGAATACAGAGGAAAAAATTTTAGCTATTGGACAAGAAGGAAAAATCTATCTATGGGAGCTGGTTAATGCAAAATGGAAGATGATTTATGAATCTCCATATAATATTATTTCTGGCCTAGTATTTACAAAAGATAATGCTTTAGTGATAGCGAGCAATGATGAAGATAAGGATGTTATGGAGTTACTTTATGGTGCAGGAAGAGGGAATTTGAGTTGTATCACCTTTGAAGGAGAGGACGTTAAAGAACTTTGGCAGCTCAAATCAGAGAAATCCCAGATCGATTTACTCAAAGTCAATACAGAGGAACCATGGCAATTGGTAATGAGAATGAATAACGTACTAGAAACAGTAGATGCCACAACAGGAAAAGTTCTATTTAGCTCTCCCCAATCCTCCACAATTAGGAATTATACTTTGATAGGTGGTAGTATAGCCATATGTGGAATGGAAGATGGTTCTGTAAGAACATTAATGTTAGATTTGAAAGATGTCTATGAGCAGAGTAGCTTCAATCATTCTTCAGGTATTACAGATATAGCTTTTGCAAGGGGAGGAAGAATTCTACTTACTACAGGGGAAGATAAAAAAGTTTATATCTATAAAGACATAGAAGGAACACCTAAAAAGACCTTGGAGGGAATAGGTGATCATATTAGTCAAGGTATTTACAGTGAAGATAACAAGTGGTTATGCACAGTTATAAGTAGTGGTCAAGAGGTTTGCCTCTGGGATGTGGCCAAGTGGGAATTAGTAGCTAGAATTTCAGGAGAATATATAGGCAAGGTTGGATTCTTGGAAGGAGGTTCTCAAATCTATATTCTAGAAGAGGGAAAAGGCTTAAAAATTTGTAATAGAGACGGAACCTTGATAAAATCCTTTGCAAATGATAGTGCAATAGATGTCTATTATAAGTCCCCTTATCTTTGTCTGGTAGGGACATATAGTGTTCAGTTAATAGAAGAAAAGGAATTAAGTGTTGTTAGAAGCATCCCTATAGTAGAAGGAAAGAAGAGTGCTTTAATATCTGAGCAGAAACTCCTTAAGCTAAGTACTACAGGAGAATTAACCCTAATAGATATAGAAACGTCAATAAATGAAATAGAGCAGGGACAGGTCTTAAAGGAAAAGGTAGTAGATTTTGTGGTGGGTGAGGATTTCCTAGCTGTTAGCCTTGAAGATGGTAGTGTGGAGATGATAGATTTAATGACTTACCAAGTAGTGGATACTGCGAGTAATGATGGCATTGCTGTAAGTAGTCTGGTGTTTGATGATAAGCAGCAGGTACTTTGGTTAGGTTATGAAGATACTACAGTATGGAAATATACTGTAGAGAATAGGTCGAAAACGAGATTAAGAGAAGAACTACCTTCTCCTATGAAGCAGATTTATTTCTATGAAGATGAAAATAAGTTCGCTATAATTACGGAAGAAGATGAATTACTAGTTTATGATAGTAAAAGTCAAAAAAAGCTGGTTTCTTTAAAGAACATATTAGGCATTAATGGTCGCTGCGATGAATTTATTACAGGAAATAATGAATTCTTATATGTGGTACCATTTTATACGCCTCAAATGTTACGAGAAGAGGCAGAAAGACAGTTGGGTGATAGAACACTAGCTGAATATGAAAAGGCGGAATACTTTATTCAAGAATAAAAAAGTGGACTTATGTCCACTTTTTTACTAAAAAAAATAGTTAAATCTTACTATAGGTTTTTAAGAAAATATCTTGTCTAATAATATAAATATCTTGAGGGTCATCACTACGCATAGCAATATAATCTCCTATATTACCATACATATATTTACTTTTATCCCAAGCCGTAAATACTTTAGTAACCCTAGTAAGGGGTTTAGCATAAATTTGTACTTGACCTCTAGCAAGGCAGGATTGTACATGGTCTTTAAGAAGGAGTGTTTCACCTGTAAGTTTATTTTTAATAGAAGGGAAATATCTAGCATCCTCTAAGGTGAAGCCATTGGGAAGTCTATCATAACTACGTTCAAATTTTTCTTTTTGAATAGGATATACTTCGCCATCAATACCTATCATAATATATACATTTTCATCAGCTACGATATCAATATCACCTTCTAAAGTTCTGACTATAGCAGGAGTATGAGGTGGGAGGAACTGAGCAGTTTCTGCATAGCCAACTGGAATGGCTAATTTTTGATATAGGCACATGTCAGATGTATCCATGGTATAGGTACTTGCATCAATGATATCAAAGTTTTTATGGTAGCTATCCAAACGATTTAAGAAGTAGGCTTCAGAGGTGAGACCAGGATGTTTTTTCCCTAGAAGTTTAAAATTAATAAATCCACCTGCTTTTTCAATATGTCCCCCACCAGAGCCTACTTCCTCAGTAAGGTAGGCTGCTAATTCACTGGCTTTGATTTCTTTTATACAGCTTCGTACAGAAAGTTTGATACCATTATTAAGCTCACTATAGACTACACAAGTATTAACTGCATCTACTTGGAGCATCATATCACTAATAAGTCCTAGGATGTTAGGGTCACAGGGGCGAGCTTTAATGAGAGCAAAACGGTATATTTCATTATAGGTATAACGAATAAGTGCTAAGCCTGCGATTTCAATTTCTGCCAGTGAGAGATTAGAGTTTTTGAGGCGTTTAATGATATCCTCATCAATATGTAAGTGATCTCTCATATCTTTATCTAGGGGATGGTAAAGCTCAGCAAATTGACTAGTATCTGTAAATAGACCGTAGTATAGAGCAGTAGCGATCAGCGGATGTTCATTGACTTCAAAGCCAGCATCTAAAAGCATTTGCCAAACTAAAGTAGAACAACTTCCTAGAAAACTACAGATTTCACTTTTTTCTATATTAGTCACTTCAATTTGGTGATGGTCAATAATCGCTATATCATCGGCTTCTATTTTTTGGACATTACCTGCACCATATTGACAATCTACAGTAATTAGAAGCCCATCTAGTTTAACTGTATCTACATATTCAATAGGAATATTTAAAAGTTCTATCATAGCCACAAGATTGGTTTTTTGAATTTGAAAGTGGCCACTATAAATCAGTCGCACCTCACAGCCTTGCAGTTTAAAATAGGTATAGAGGGCATAACCAGAAGCAAGAGCATCTGCATCTGGAGTATCGTGACACTGAATAGTGATTGGCATAGTAGTAATTAACTGTGATAATTTCATAAGTCCTCCTTGGTTAGAAATTGATGAATGATTATTATGCATATTATTATTATATATATTTAGAAATGAATATACAAATATAAAAAGAGAAATCTGTTGTATAATAGAGGTAGAATGAATGGAAAGGGACTAAAAAATGCGTATTAGTGAGGGACTAGTTAAAATTTCTGTGAGAGAGCTTGTAGAGTTTGTGCTACGAGAAGGTAGTATTACTTCTACTATGAGTAGTAGCAATAGAGCCATCTTAGGAACTTTAGCCCATAAGAAGATTCAAGAGAGCATGGAAGCAAATTATGAGGCAGAAGTAAAGATGGTACATGAATGTGAGAAAGATGACATTACCTTTTTAGTAGAAGGTAGAGCAGATGGTGTAATTAGAGATCTTGTAGGCGTTACCATTGATGAAATTAAAACAACCACAAGAGACCTAAGCTTAATTGATGAGAATTATAATCCTCTTCATTGGGCTCAGGCAAAGTGCTATGCCTATTTTTATGCAAAAGAGAATGCTCAGAGGGAAATGCAAGTACGCCTCACCTATTATCACATAGAGACCAAAGAGATTAAGTATTTGCAAAGAGGATTCTTCTTTGATGAGTTAGAGGCATTTTTTACAAGTGTTATCACTAAATACGCAAAATGGATTCGCTTTTACATGGATTGGACCGAGAAGAGGGACGGTTCTTTAAAGGAACTTGCCTTTCCTTTTGAAAGCTATCGTCAGGGGCAAAGGGAATTAGCCGTAAATGTTTATAAAAGTATACAACAAGCCAGTACCCTATATGTGAGTGCTCCTACAGGAATAGGTAAGACCATATCTACTCTTTTTCCCGCCCTCAAAGCCATGGGTGAAGGACATGGGACTAAGATTTTTTATCTGACAGCTAAGACGATTACAAGAACCATTGCAGAAGAAGCCACTCAGCGTTTATATGAAAATGGGGCTAAGATTAAAGCTATTACTTTAACAGCTAAAGATAAGATTTGCTTTTGTGAGAAAAGACAGTGTCATCCAGATTACTGTGAATGGGCAAATGGACATTATGATAGAGTGGATGAAGCAGTTTATGAAATTATTAATGAGGAAGACTTAATTTCTAGAAACCTAGTAGAGGACTATGCAAGGAAGTATAGAGTTTGTCCTTTTGAACTTGCCTTAGATTTAGCTATATGGGCAGATATTGTGATTTGTGATTATAATTATGTCTTTGACCCCAGTGTAGGGTTAAAGCGTTTTACAGACAATAAAGATTTTATATTATTAGTAGATGAGGCGCATAATCTAGTAGATCGTGCTAGGGAAATGTATTCTGCAAATCTTTCTAAAAGGCAAATACTAAGTGTAAAGAAGAATTTAGGTAAGGGACAGGTCCCTATTTCTAGAGAACTTACCAAGCTTAATGAATGGTTTTTAGATTTGAGGCGAGATTACATTGATGAGTTAGGGGTTTATATTAGTCAAGAAGCACCTAAGAACCTTTATCAAATCAATAGAAGGCTTATTGCTGCGTGTGACAAGAAACTTCAACAAGGGGGAGAAAGTAATTTACCTGCAGATTTGGTGGATTTATATTTTGAGGTGTATAGCTTTAACCGTATTTATGAACTTTTTGATGAACACTATATCGTGTATGGGGAAAGTAGCGGACAAGAAGTAACCCTTAAGTTATTTTGTATAGACCCTAGTGTAGCTATTAATAGTATTACAAGTACATGTAAGAGCGCCATTTTCTTCTCTGCCACTTTATTACCTATTGATTATTATAGATATATGTTAGGGGGCAAAGAAGATAGGGCTATTGCCTTTGATTCTCCTTTTATAAAAGAACACGCTTTAAGACTGATTATAACAGATGTTTCCACTAGATTCAGGCATAGAGAAGGGAGCTATAAGAAGATTTGCCAAGTGGTCTATGATTTGGCAGGTCAAAAGGTAGGGCATTATATGGTATTTTTTCCTTCTTATAAATATATGAGTGAGGTATTTGAAGCATTAAAAGTAGAAAAAGAAGTAGAAGAAGTCGGGGAGGAACAGCCTCACAACTGCTTTAAGGTATATGATGGATGGGGACAAGTGAAGTATGAAATCCATAAGCAAAGAAGTGAAATGACAGAAGAAGAACGAGAACAGTTTCTAGAAAGATTTACACCTAATCCAGAAGTTACAACTATTAACCTTTGTGTACTGGGAGGGATTTTTTCTGAAGGAATAGACTTAACAGGTACTAGATTGATCGGTGTTATTGTAGTAGGTGTAGGTTTGCCACAGCTTGGTTTAGAGCGGGACTTGATTAAGAGTCATTTTGAGGAAGAAGATAAGGAAGGCTATCATTATGCTTATACTTATCCAGGAATGAATAAGGTCTTGCAAGCTGTAGGGCGTCTTATAAGAACAGAAGAGGATAAAGGGGTGATTGCCCTTATAGATGATCGTTTTAATACACCTCTTTATGAAGGCCTTTTAACACCAGAATTTAATGATGCAAGGAAAGTAAGAAGCATAGAAGTAGGACAGCAGGTTAAGAAGTTTTGGCAGCAGAATGGATGAAAAGAAGGGGCTGTCGCATTAAGCATCTGAACTTAAATTTATACAATCGTTAAGATGATTAAATTTATTTTGGTCTAACAAATTGTATTTTTATAAATTATATGTTTTTAATGGACCAACCCCGTTGTTGTTTTTTAGACGATTTGTACTTTGTAATGTTCAAGCCAGATACTCAGTTGAACTAAATAGGCAATGAGCTGAGGACCTGTCATTAATTGACCAAACCAAGGGCGTATGTAGGCTTCTCCCTTGGTATCCACTAAACTTTGTGCAAATTCCCTGTTGATAAGAGTGAAAAGTGGTGCATTTTTATTTTGAAGGATTTCATGTAACATATCACATACGATTTGAGTATAAATAGGATTATGGGTTTTAGGATAGGGACTCTTTTTGCGGTAGATAATTTCTTCAGGAAGTATGCCATGAAGTGCCTTGCGAAGTAGTCCCTTTTCACGACCTTCATAAAAGAGGTATTCATCAGGTAAGTTAAAAGCATATTCAATAAGGCGATAGTCAGCAAAAGGTACACGTACCTCTAGACTATTGGACATACTCATACGATCCTTACGATTTAAAAGATTAACCATAAACCATTTAATATTTAGGTAGAAAATTTCACGAGTACGTTGTCTATCAAAGGATTCATGATCAAGTTTAGGCACAAGTTTTAAGCTGCGTTCATAATTGGTTTGAACGATTTCTTCTAGAGGAAGGGAAGCAAATTCAGGTGAGAGGAGCTGCCTTCTACTTCTCACAAAGTTGGACCAAGGAAAGGTAGTAAGATTTCTAAGTTCAGGCCTTGTATACCAAGGATAGCCTCCAAATACTTCATCAGCACATTCTCCTGATAAAGCCACTACAAAGTCTTTACGGATTTCCTTACAGAAGAGAAAGAGAGAAGAGTCTATATCTGCCATACCGGGTAAATCTCTTGCCAGAACAGCATCTTTTAGGGCATGTGCTAGTTCATCATGTTGGATAGTATAAGTACGATGGTTACTATGAATGAATTCTGCCATTTGTAGTGCCCAATACTGGTCAGAAGTAGGTTGATATAAGGAAGCTTTAAAAAATTTATCATTGTCTTCATAGTCTAGAGAATAGGTGGTTAAAATCTTTCCTTTTTGTTTATAGAAGGCAGCAGCAATAGCTGAGATAGCAGAAGAGTCTAAGCCACCTGAAAGAAAGGTACACAGGGGCACATCACCTACTAATTGGCGTTCGATAGCATCTATTAAAAGATGTTGTAGATGCTCAGTAGCTTCTTCTAAGGTTTCATGATTTTCCTCAGCTTTTAAAGACCAGTATTCTTTAACCAACATATCCTTTTGGTTGATAATAGCCATATGAGCAGGAGGGAGCTCATTAATTTCTCTAAATACAGCACTCCCTGGCTTAACAGCTGGCCCTAGGCCAAATATTTCAGTCAATCCTTCTGAATCTAGAGTAGGAGAGACTGCAGGATGTGCTAAGACGGTTTTGATTTCGGAACCAAAAATAAGCGTGGTATCCTGAATACTATAGAAGAAAGGTTTAACGCCTAATGGGTCACGTACTAATAGAACCTGTTGGAGTTTCTCATCATAAATGGCAAAAGCAAAGATACCATTGAGCTTTTCGACGCATTTAGTTCCCCAGCGCATATAGGCAGTAAGAAGGACTTCTGTATCAGAATAAGAGTCAAATTGATAGCCACACTTTAAGAGTTCTGTGCGTAGATCTTCTGTATTATAGAGTTCACCGTTATAAATAAGTGTATAGAGAAAACCACCTTGTTCTTTTGTCATGGGCTGTAGGCCTCCTTTAGGATCTACAACAATAAGTCTTCGATGTCCAAAAAGTACATGAGGATAAGACTTATAACCATATTGGTCAGGGCCGCGCAAAGATAGAGTGGATGTCATATTTTCTAGATTAGTCTGTTCGTTGGTAAGGACTTTTTTAAAGTCTATCATTCCGGCAAAACCGCACATAGGAATTCACTCCTTTTCATATAATAGCAATATGGACAAGATGCATTAAAGAGGAAGCAAATAAATGCTTCCTCTTTAGTATATTGAGTAGTTATTCAGTTTATGAAATCATATAGTAATTATAGTGCATTAACACCTGTCTCACCTGTACGAATTTTAATGACATTTTGTACTGGGTAAATAAAAATCTTACCATCTCCAATTTTACCTGTTCTAAGAATTTTAGTTGTTGTTTCAACAACAAGGTCAACAGGAACTTCTGATACACAAATTTCAATCTTTACTTTAGGAAGTAGGTCTATTGTACGAGAACTCCCTCTATAAACTTCAGTTTTACCTTTTTGCTTTCCACATCCAAGTACTTGATAAACTGTCATACCTGTAATACCAATCTCATTAAGGGCATCTTTGAGTTCTTCAAATTTACTTTGTCTGGTAATAATATCGATTTTTGTAATAGATTCCATTACAGTTCCCCCTCATCATTTAAAATGAATAATTCATTACTTCATTATAATAAGCCATTCATATTTTATTATATACTGTTTTATCAAAGATTAAGCTTTAACTTCGAAGTCTGCATAAGAACTTGCAAGACCATGCTCACAAATATCAAGGCCTTCAATTTCTTCTTCGGTAGATACACGGAGGCCAACTGTGTGTTTGATAATGAAGAAGATGATTGTGATACAAATAATGGTCCAAGTAGCTACAGCTACAACGCCAATTAATTGTGAGACAAGTAAGCTAAAGCCACCACCATAGAATAAACCACCTTCTACTGCAAATAAGCCTACACAAAGTGTTCCAGCGACACCACAACCGCAGTGAACACCTATAGCACCAACAGGATCATCAATTTTAAATTTGAAATCAAGAAGTTCGATAACAAGAACGACTACAATACCGCTGATAATTCCAATTATAGCTGCACCACCAACAGATACAGCATTACAGCCAGCCGTAATACCTACAAGACCAGCAAGGGCACCATTAAGTGTCATGGAAACATCAGGTTTTTTGTATTTAACCCATGTGAAAATCATAGTTGTAGTAGCACCTACAGCAGCAGCCATATTTGTTGTAACGAATACACGTCCGTTAAGGAGAATATTTGTGCCATCTGCAGAAGATGCAGGATTGAAGCCGAACCATCCAAACCAAAGGATGAATACCCCTAGGGCACCAAGAGTTAAACTATGGCCAGGAATAGGATGGCTCTTACCATCTTTAGAGTATTTACCAATACGAGGGCCAAGGATTTTAGCACCAACTAATGCGCACCAACCACCCACTGAGTGAACTACTGTAGAACCAGCATAGTCATGGAAAGGTGTAGCAAGTTGTGATAACCAGCCACCACCCCAAATCCAGTGCCCAACTACAGGATAAACGAAGGCTGAGATACAGACACTGTAAATCAAATAGGCGGAAAATTTAGTTCTCTCAGCCATAGCACCTGAAACAATAGTGGCTGAAGTTGCACAGAATACAGTTTGGAACATAATCCATACGAAGTTGGAATTCTCAGTCCAACCATCTAAGAATGTAGGTGTTCCTATGAGGCCACCTAGTGAGTCACCAAACATTAAAGAATAACCAAGGAACCAGAAAATAACAGAACCAACAGCAAAATCCATTAAGTTTTTCATAATAATATTTCCTGCATTTTTAGCTCTAGTAAAACCTGTTTCTACCATTGCAAAACCAGCTTGCATAAAAAATACTAAACATGTTCCTAGTAAAAGCCATATAGCATTTACCCAAGAAGTTACTTCTTCCATATTAATCCCCCCTATTTAAAATTTGTGAGATAAACAAAAGAGGCCTATATATATGCCAATGACATATATATAGACCTCTTTGTCTATCTCGCGTTATTATTATACATTAAATAATAATTATATATTTCATAATTGTCAATATATTTTTAAAATTATTTTTTGTAAATTTTTTGTAGTGACCTTTTCACTTATTAGATCATTGTTGTTTAGTTACTAACTTTTATTTCCATTGACAGTAAAACGGTTGATATGTTATAAGTCAAATTTCCATAATTTTAGACATGAAAATAGCCAGCATCCTAAGGTTTAATATAATTACG
>JAEZJJ010000031.1 GCA_023436395.1 Bacillota bacterium
CTACTGGCCCTACTGGCCCTACTGGCCCTACCGGTCCTACTGGCCCTACCGGTCCTACCGGTCCTACTGGTCCTACTGGCCCTACTGGTCCTACTGGTCCTACTGGTCCTACTGGTCCTACCGGTCCCGGCACCTCCGTTGTTGCACTTGCTTCCGGAACAACAGTAACTGTAGAAGATGGTCCTAGGGGAGGAACTTCACATTTAGGCGCTACCATTGGCTTTGGCGCTTCTGAATCAGGTATTGATGTTGGTAATGGTACTACCGATACCGTCACTATGGCCACTTCTCCTACAAATGGTATGAACACTGCCTTTAGCATGCCAAGTGCTGGTACCATCACAGGAATTTCCGCATACTTTGCTGTTACAGGTAATTTACCAGGTGATTTTACTAGTGCAACTATTATAGCTCAAATTTATACCTCCACAACTCCAAATGAAGTATTCTCACCTGTTGGTAACGTTGAATTAGCTCCAAATATTACAGGCTCTAATCTTATCGCCCATGCTATTAACTCATCGCTGAGCATACCTGTCACGGCCCAAACTCGTATAATGGTAATCTTCTTTGCAGTAGTTCCCGACGAGGAAGATGGTGGTAATAATATCATTGGTTATGCAAGTGCCGGTCTTTTATTAAGATATTAATTATTTGTTTTGTAATTTAATTATTTTAATATCAAGCCACCCTTTACAGCGGTGGCTTGATATCTATTTATTACTGACTATTAAATTGCCCTTGAAAGAAATTAATATACTATTCCCTACTCCATTTTTCACCCATTTACCATATTTTACTCAAGTGACTCCATACATAGTATGTATTTACTTTAAAAGCAGCAAAAAATATAGCCATCTCTATCAATGTGACAAGTTTAATGACATATGATAAAAGTGTATGGATTTATATTGAGGTGATTTATGAATCGTTATAAAATTTGCGTTTATGCCATTTGTAAAAATGAAGAAAAGTTTGTTGACAAATGGGTTGATTCCATGTCTGAAGCTGATCTTATTGTAGTAGCTGATACTGGATCCACTGATCATACCAAAGCTAAACTAAGTGCACGAGGTGTATCTGTTTATGACATTTCCGTTCAACCTTGGCGTTTTGATTTACCTCGTAATCTATGTATGGACTTTATTCCTGAAGATGTAGATATCTGTGTCAGTACAGATTTAGATGAGGTATTTGACCCTGGCTGGAGGGAAAAAATCGAAGAGCACTGGACACCTCAAACGACAAGACTTAAATATAGTTATACTTTTGGATTTTATCCTGATGGGACTCCTATTATTACCTATGCTTATGAAAAAATTCACCGTAGACATGATTTTAGGTGGATTTATCCTGTCCACGAAATATTAGAGTATTCTGGTAGTGACCCTGATGTCTATGCTATTGATATGTCTATTCATCTCAAACACTACCCTGATACCAGCAAATCCAGAGGTCAATATCTTCATTTATTAGAGTTATCTGCTCAAGAATTTCCTCTATATGATAGAAATATTCATTATTTAGGTAGAGAATACATGTTTCATCATCGTTATGATGAGGCAATAGCCACTCTTCTTAAACATCTAAGCCTTCCTACTGCACTCTGGGCTGATGAACGCTGTGCCTCTATGCGTTTTATTTCAGAATGCTATAAAGTTAAAGGAAACTTGGGGGAAGCTATAAAATGGCTCTATAAAGCTATAGGTGAAGCTCCTTATTTAAGAGAACCCTATATTGAAATGGCTCAATTAGCTTATGAAACAGGAGATTGGATTAAAGGCTATCATATGATTACTTCTGCGCTTACCATTACTACTCGAACAGGTTCTTACCTTGATTTAGATTCTTCATGGGGGTATTTACCTTATGATTTAGGTGCGATATGTTGCTATCAATTAGGACTCTATTCTCAGTCCCTTACTTTTGCTACCGAAGCCTTAAAACTTGATCCGCTCAATCCAAGACTTCAGTCTAATTATGATTTAATTAAAAAGCTTGCTGTGCAATCCTAGGAGGTGTTTTTCATCAATGAAACTTACCATCTTTGAGCCACACCTTTCTCACTCTAGCTTGCTTAGAGATTTAGGCTATATGACTCAGTGTTTTACAGAAGATCTAAACTATGATTGTTCTCTTCTTTGTTATTGGACTTATGATGAGGTGATTAATTACTGTCATACTCATCATTTATCTATTCATTTCATGGAAAATGTAGTCACTACCCTTACTACGACAGATGTCCTATTAGTTATAGGACTGTATGACAACAATGTACAGCTCATCAAACACTATCACCAACTTAATCCTAAAGGTAAAGTTTATTTTAAATTAGACCTAAATCGTTATTGGCTAGAACACTTTATCCTTACACCTGAGTGGTCCCAAGTTCTTACTAGTTGTCAACTGATTTCTGTAGAATCCTTGAAACTCCAACAATTCATTTTGGAGCATTGGTCTGTCCCTGTGTGCTATATTCCCAATGGGTATTATGCAAACACTTATTCACCTGTTGCCTATGAGAACAAAGAAAATATTATTTTAGCTATTGGCCACTTTTCAAAATCCCATACAGCTACTCATTTATTAATTCAAGCCTTTACTGAAATTTGCTCCAAGCTTCCTGGTTGGAAACTCCAACTACTAGGTACCTTTGATTCTGAGCTTACTGACTTTATCACTCAACACCTTACTCGATATGGCAGTTTACTTAGAAATCGTATCCTCTTTTCTAATCAACCTTTAGATTTTGCTATTATAAAAAACTCCTTAAAAAACGCTAAACTTTTTTGCTCTACTTCTTATTGGGATGGCTGTTTATCTTTATTTTCAGAAGCTGCCGCTCAGGGATGCTATATTCTCTCCAGCGATTTATACCATGTCTATGATGCTACTGACAATTTAAAGTATGGAGGTGTATTTGAACCTGGAAATTTAACAGCATTATCTCAGCTTATAAAAGAGACTTGTCTCAATGAAGCTTTGCTCCAATCAACCTGTGAAGGTATTCAACAGTATGCTTTTCATTCTTTAAACTATTTTTATTGGGGGCAAGTTATTGATGATTATTTAAATCTGCCATCTGTAACTTCATGCATCACCCATCATGTCATTGACCGATTGCTCATAGAAAAAGAAGTTACTTCTATTTTGGAAATAGCTCCCTTACCTCATCTTGCTCAACTTCTAAAAATTAGCTCTTATCATTTCACCCACTATTCTTTAAATCTTGAAAACCTTGATTGTTCCTTCCTAACTAAAGATTATGACATTATCTTTGTCTCAAATTGCTTAGAATATTTTTCTAAAAAAGATGGCTATGTACTACTTGATACCTTACTGGCTCATACTCGCTTAAAGCTTATTATTGTAACTCCTATGTCCTGTCAATCCACCATACTCACAAGCAGATGGAGCTATATTGATTTTGCAAAATACGACTTTAGCTGCCGTACCTTAACACTTCACGATCAAAGCTTCTCCATTTTTAGTCTCTATCCCTATAAGCCAACACCAGCTCCTATAGATGTAGCATATACTTGTATGAAGCAACAGGAACACCTCCAAATAGACTCTACCCAACCACTAAATATTGCTTTTTTAGTATCTGGAAATGGGATAACGGGTGGATTTAAAATTCTTATCAAATATATTCAAGGTTTAAAAAAGTTAGGTCATCATATTATTGCACTTATTCAAAACGATGAAGTAACTAGCTTTTTTCCTCCTTCGTACCCTACTATTGTAGATGAAGAGATTGTTATTAAAACTTCCGATTCCCCTATACCTTACCTTACTTCTTGTGATGTTATCTTATGTGGCTTTGTAGAACTTCCCCAAGTTAAAGATACAGCTCTACCTGTCATTCTTTTTGACCAAGGTCATCAAATTATTTTTGGTGAAACTTGGGCTTCTAATGCGTACTTAGAGAAAACTTATAAATTATACTATGATCATCTATTTAGAAATAGTGACAAGCTCATTTTTTCTGTCTCTCCTATTTTATCTAATATTTTTTATAACAAA
Source organism: Bacillota bacterium (assembly GCA_023436395.1). Lineage (GTDB taxonomy): Bacteria > Bacillota > Clostridia > Lachnospirales > Cellulosilyticaceae > Cellulosilyticum. The sequence goes on from JAEZJJ010000031.1 coordinate 4,027, forward strand.
TACAGTCGATACACTACCATTATTCCCAATGGCATTGACCTTGATTTATATCATCCTTCATTCCATTCCGCTCAAGACATAACCCTTGCCACAAAGCTTTTACTCGTAGGCTGCCCCTATATTTCATTTAAAGGTTTTGATATCGCTATTAAGGTCATAGAAAAACTTTATGCTTTAGGTTATGCCCTAACTATTACTTGGATTTCTCCAATTCCTATCTACTTACCACTATCATTTAAGGCCAATTTTATAATTGACCCAGATGAACCCTCTTTAGGTTCTGTATTAAGGGAACAAGATATCCTTTTATCTACTTCTTGGTATGAAAGTTTTTCTCTTCCACCTCTGGAGGCTATGGCAAGTGGTGTGGCCGTTGTATGTACTCAAAACGGTGGTATAACCACTTATGGTCAAAATGGTGACAACTGCCTACTGGCTGAACCCGGTGATATAGAAAGCCTTTGTCATCATATTCAAGCACTCATAGATAATCCTTTATATAGGGCACAACTTATTACCAACGGCCTTAAGACCGCCCAACATTTCACCTTAGATCATATGGTTAATACGTTAGAAAAAGCACTGTATGAAGCTTCTGCCTTTTATAAACAAAATAATTATCCAAAATAAGTGCCATCATTATTCTAATAAATGTTAAAGAGGTGACAGAATTGATCAACAAAAAGATTATTATTGATATTCCTTTTAATATTGATTTTACAAACTATTATCCCGATGACCCCTACTGCCAAAATGCCTTTAATCGCAGTTACAACAAAACTCAAACCAAGGAATGGATTGATTATCGCATTGATATTTTCATGAAATATACAGCCAATAGCTTAATCCATCAAACAGATCAATCTTTTTTATGTATGGTGAGATATAACCCTCCCACTGAGCTTCTTATTTTAGATACTTTATCTCACTATCCTCCACTTCCTGATAATATTATCTTCACTTGCGAACCAGATAAAATACGGAATCAGGCTATGGAGGGGCATGACTACTTATATCAAGTCATTATTGACAGTGATAATATGTATAGCTCTGATTTTATCCAAAAAGTAAATCAATACCCATATGAAGAAGGGTTAGAATGTCTCCTATGTCACGAGGGTTATATATATGATGTGACTACCCAGCGATTAGCACTAATAGTTCATGCCTCTCCTTCCTTTTATGTCTATATTTATACACCTGAAACTTTTACCAAGTACTATAAAAAACGGCTTTTTGAGACCCATTGGAATGCTGCCAAACTCAATCACAAGCCTATTCCTGGTCTTAACTATATGATTGTAGCTCATGAGCAAAATGTCGATAATAACTTTGACTATATAGTCAGTTGGATTCATGGACAATACATTCATGATCCCATTATCCGCAAAAGTATTTTAAGTAAATGGCATATAGAAAATTAAATCCTTTATAGAAGATGTGACTACCTTGATAGTATTGTTACTGGTTTTAGGGCAGTCCCTACAGATGGTTCTATTAAATCTACTATCTTAAAATACTGGCATATCCTAGAATAAATGTACAAAATAGAGCTACTACAAATAATCTTTGCAGTAGCTCGCCTTCATTAAAGCTTCCGCCAAATAAATTCATTAATAATAGGGGTGTAACTTTGAATGAGCTTAATGACTTTAGTGGATGTCATGATATCCTCATAATCTGAAGGAAGAGAGGTTTTCTTGTCATCATTTTTCATCGCCACTGCCAAATTTATTCCTTGTATAATACTTTGTTCTGTAATTCCCCCAAGCACCACATTCCCTTTATCTAATACTTCTGGTCTCTCTGTTGAATTTCTCAATATAACCCCATTAAAACCAAGGAGTGCTGCTTCTTCTGATAAGGTCCCACTATCTGAAAGGACACAATAGGCATTTTGTTGCAAGTGATTATAATCTATAAAACCAAAGGGTTTCATGCTTCGTATAAGGGGATGAAATGGAAAGTTTCTTTTTTCAATAAAGCCTTGGCTTCTAGGATGGGTGGAATAAATAATAGGTATTTGATACGTTTCTGCAATGGTATTAAGTGCATTCATTAAAGACATAAAATGACCTTCATGATCTATATTTTCTTCTCTATGGGCAGAGACTAACATGTACTTATGAGGTAATATTCCCAAGGTCTTTAAAATAGTACTTTGGTTAATTTCCTCTAAATGCGCTTTTAAAACTTCTGGTAACGGTGAACCTATGACAAACAAGTGCTCTTTACGAAAACCTTCAGCTAAAAGATAACGTCTTGCATGCTCTGTATAAGCTAGATTAACATCTGAGGTATGATCTATTATTTTGCGATTAATTTCTTCTGGTACATTTTGATCAAAGCACCTATTCCCTGCTTCCATATGAAAAATAGGTATCTTAAGCCTTTTGGCAGCAATAACACTTAATGCCGAATTAGTATCACCTAAAATCAGTAAGGCATCTGGTTGTTCCTTTAAAAATAACTCATAACTATTCTTAATAATATTGCCAATGGTTTCTCCTAGATTTTTACCAACACAATTTAAGTAATAATGGGGTAATGGAATGCCTAATTCTTTAAAGAAAATATCATTTAAGGTATAATCCCAATTTTGACCTGTATGCACTAGAACATGCTCAAAATAACGATTCAAATCTTTAATAATCTCACTTAAACGGATTATTTCAGGTCTAGTTCCCACGATTGTCATGACTTTTAAAGGTTTCATAGTTTTCCCCCTACTCTAAATAATGTGTATAAAAAGTTGGATGCATTTCTATCCAACTTTTCATTTCTTCTAGCATATGTTTATAACTTCCTACCTTAAAACTAAAATCTGAACGGGTATTAATAAGTACTTTATTGATTGGCCCTACTTCCCTTGGCTCAATCTGTATGTTTTTTCTAGGAAAATATTCCTGGAATTTAAGAAGTAATTCATACTTAGAAAGGGACTGTGTGGGTACTAGATGATACAGACCTGTTATATTTTCTTTGATTCCTTGCCAAATGCCATGAGCTAATTCTATGGTAGTAATTCCATTCCAATAAACATTAGTAAACCCATAAATGGTACCTTTTTGTTTCATAAACCAATTAAATAAACCGATTCCTTCTTCATTTTTATCTGGTCCAATAATAGACATCCTTAAGGTTAAATCTTTATTATTTTTAATTTCTCCGAGTGACTTAACCCGATCATAAAACAATAAACCATCTGTTAATGCCTCTTCCTTATAGGGGCCTTTTTTACCAGAAAAAACACAATCTGTACTAAGCTGTATGACCTTTGTAGGGGTATTTTCATAATACCTACTTAAATAGTGAGGTAAATAAGCATTGATTAAAATAGCCTTTTCCTTATATTTTTCACATGCTTCTATTAATAAACCTATACAATTAATGACTACATCAAAATGTTGTCCTTCAAGGTACTTCTCTAACTGTTCTTGCCGAGAAACATCTATTAGCACAGTATTCTCATCAAATTTTGTTCTTGCTGAAAGTGTAGTTACCTGCTGCTGCTGCTCTTTTAAATAAGTTGTAATCACATGACCTGCCATTCCGCTCCCGCCTAACACAAGTATTCTCATAACACCCTCCCCTACAATTTTTATCTTATCTTTTTATTCTTTTAAAGCAACTGGCCATTTTTGCAAAAATAATCATCTATATACTATATGCCCATAAGCGGTGTTTGTGACTTTTATCCTTTTTTCTTAAGCACATATGGGGCCATTTAAACATAAGATATACTAACTGTTAAAAATAGGTAAACCATCCTAAAAATAATAATGTAGGTGATCACTTATGTATGAAAACAAATCCGTACTTATAACTGGCGGTACAGGTTCATGGGGACATGAATTGGTAAAACAGCTTTTAGCAAGAAATCCTAAAGAAATACGTATTTTCTCTCGTGGAGAATTGGCACAGGTGAATATGCAACGCTTTTTTAATGAACCCAAGCTCAAATTTATTATAGGAGACATCAGAGATGAAAGTGCCCTTATAAAGGCCACTCAAAAAGTAGACTATGTTTTTCATTTAGCTGCCCTTAAACATGTTCCTATTTGTGAGGAACACCCTCTAGAAGCAGTTAAAACTAACATTATGGGTACTCAAAATCTTATTAATGCCTGTATCCTAAACCACGTCAAAAAGGTGATTGATGTTTCTACTGATAAAGCTGTAGATTCCCTTAATTTATATGGTATGACTAAAGCTGTTGGTGAAAAGCTTATTATTCAAGCCAATCAATTAGATTCCGATACCCAATTTGTATGCATTCGTGGTGGTAATGTCTTAGGTTCTAATGGTAGTGTGGTTCCACTTTTTATGAATCAACTTCAAAAAAATAGACCCTTAACTATTACAAACCGTCATATGACCCGATACTTTATTACTCTCCCTGAGGCTATTAGTCTACTTTTTAAAGGCGTAGAAGCAAGCCATGGTGGTGAAACTTTTGTTATGCGCATGCCCTCCTACTATATACATGATATTGCACAAGTGATGATTCAAAATAGTAACTTTCCTGATACACCCATACAAGAAATCGGTATGAGGCCAGGTGAAAAACTTCACGAAGTGCTTATTTCTGAACATGAAGCAACTCATACCTTTAAATATGATGATACCTACTATCTGATCATGCCTACTATTCCTATTGACGGCTTAGAAAACTACTATCAAGATAAAGAGCTAGAAAAGGTTACCTTTACTGCCTATACTTCAAAAGATGAAGTGCTTGATGCCTCACATATACTCCCACTACTCAAAAAAGGTGGCTTTTATTAAAACTTTTATTCTAAAAAACCTACCTATCCTTTGATGTAAAGATGATAGGTAGGTTTTTAGTCCCTACTCTCTATTTTTTAATTCATAGCGTTCACTTTGCTTCGTATAATAATGTTTCATTATAATCTGCTGTAAGGCTAATTTATTTTCTAAAGTATCACTATCTTTTAAGAGATAAACAACTTGATTTTCATCTACACATTTTATAATGCTGTCCCCCACTTCTTTATGTGTGACGAGATGGGCATCCATAAAAGTTAACCAAATTTGTTCTCCATTCAAAGTAATCTCTTCCCATGGCCAAAATAATAGGGAGGGTTCATCATTGCCTAGAAACGATATCCCTAATCTACATATACAACCTATTAAAGGGTGCTGAGTGGCTATAACAATATCGGGCCTTCCCAATTGCTCAATTTGGTATTTATAGCCCATACTATAACTAATATAATCTTCTTCCTCAGGATAATTCTTTTTGGCATAATAATAAATCTCTGGTACTTGTTCCATCCAATTTTGATATTGGGAGCTATACCCCTGAAATACTCTTACTCTATAACCTTCCTCTAGTAAATCATGCACTAATCTAATGAGTTCATTTTCCTTCTTTATATCTATAACGCTATATCCTAAGACAATATCAATGATCATCCGTATCACCTGCTCTCCTATACCCATTAAGTGTTATAAGCATGCGATCTATCACTTTTTCTTCATCAAATCTTTCTAAACTAAGGGCGGCTTTTTGCACCTGCCTTTGTAGTTCTTCCTCACTTAAAGCTATGATTTTCTCTAATGCCTGTGTATAAGCCTCTACATCTCCAGTGGGTACCAGCCACCCATTATCAGAGTTAATAATCGTTTGAGGTCCTCCACAAGCTGTTGAAATAACAGGTATCCCCCTTGAAATAGCTTCTACTAATACCATACCAAAACTTTCAAAATCTGATGCCAGTAACAAAGCCTTGCAGCTTTTAATTTCTTCCCAAGGATTTTTAACAAATCCCTTGAGCGTCACCTTACTTTGAAGATTTAAGGTTTGAATAAGCTCCTTAACCTCCGCCACACAAGTTCCATTCCCATATAAGTCTAGATGCCAATCCACTTTTAGTCTCATCAATGCTGATAGTAAAAGATCTAAACGTTTTCCAGGTATCTCTACTCTTCCTATATAAACAAAATGGTTCTCCTTACTAATAGAAATAGGTTTCACCTTTAAACAAACTGGATTTCCTACCCATGTTATATTTTCTGACCTTTTAGTAATTTGGACTATGCCATAGGCAATTTCTTCAGAAATACACCAATGCCAATCTGCATAATGAAGATGTCTTGTGTTATCAAATATCATAAGTTGCATATGAAGCCAAGATATAATAGGTATTTTCGAATTTTGGGGTATACAAAATCGACTATATAAAGTAGTCCACGGCGTATAAGCTCCTACTATAATATCTGGATATCCTATTTTCCCTAAAAGCCTATTGAGTCCCCGGACACGACACATAACACGACTTACCCCAAATACCGTGCGATGCTTATCATAATAATGAACTCTTGGAAGTTCCTTTTCCCATTCTGTTTCTAAACTTGGCTCTGCTAGGAGTACAGTAGTTTCAACCCCTCTTCTTTCTAAAGCTTTAACCACTTGGGTGACAACTGATTCAACTCCTCCTTGCCCTTCTAAATACTCTAACACAAAATAAATCTCCATCCTTTTACCCTCCTACTCTCCTCTATTCAATTGAAGTGTTTGGAAAAACCTTGTATTTTGTTGAACAGATTCATTATAAGGAACATATTTGGCTGCTTGTTGATTATGATAAATAGATTTTTCTATGTCACCTATTTGATAATAACACACACATAATTCCAAATGAGGTCTCCAAGTCCAATACTCTGGACTAATAAACCCTGACGATGTCTCAGGCATTTTAGCACTCAAGATACTGTTATACCAAAAAATAGCTTCTTGAATTTTTTTTTCTTTTTGAAAAGTACCAGCAATACGATAGATGACTTCTGCCCTAGGTGGCACACATTCAAAAGATTCATATAGAATTTTCCTTGCTCTTTGAAGTTCTCCCTTTGCTTCATAACAATCCCCTATTTTACAATAGGCATCTATAATATCTTCTATCCATGCAGGTCCCTTTACGAAACCCTCTAGCACTTCGATAGCTTCATCAAATAATCTATGATAATAAAGTTCTTTGCCATAATAACATATATCTCTAGTAGAAAGTTGTATACCTTCACTCAATTTCTTTCTATAAATTTTAAGATTACGATCACTGATTCCATGTACTCTTTTATGTGTTACTGCAATGTCTGCATCTAACGTATTGCCCTGGGTTCCTATATATTCATGTATAAACCCTACCCACTTAAAATTTTTGGACCTTTTCACCAGTCTTTCTCTTCTAAAAACTAATGTTGGATTCCCATCGCTATCAGAGGCATAATGATACTTAAAGGTCACACAATTTACTTCTGGGCTTAAGGTTCTTTTAAGCTCCTTTAGTTTATTAGCATCTTCTTCTAAAAGAATATCATCTGCATCTAACCACAAAATATAATCTTTAGTAGCTTTGCTAAAAGAAAAATTTCTTGCTGCTCCAAAATCATCTCTCCACTTATAATCAAAAATTCTATTCGTATAGGCTGCTACAATTTCTTTAGTTTGATCTGTTGAACCTGTATCTACAATATTAATTTCATCTACTACATTCTTTACAGACTCTAAACACTGCCCTATCATTGTCTGCTCATTTTTAACAATCATGCATAAACTTATGGTAATCAATATAATCCCACCCTATGCTTTATCTCATACATTATATGTATTAATCATCACTATCATGAATATATAAAAATTTATAATATATAATTGTTTTTTGAAATCTATCCTTAAGAACTAAAGACTTCTTTTCCGCAATGTGTTAAAATAGATATAAATATACCGATTCAGGGAGGTACTCATTTTGGAAATTGAACGTAAATTCTTAGTAAATAACTACCCTTTATTAGAAACTTATCCTTGTAAAAATATTAAACAAGCCTATGTTTCTACTGATCCCGTGATAAGAATCCGTGAAATGGGCGAACTGTATTTTCTTACTGTCAAATCACAAGGTCATATGGTTAGAGAAGAATTTGAAATGCCCATTACAAAAGAACAATTTGAATCACTTTATACCAAAGTAGATACTTCACCCATTGAAAAAACACGCTATTTTATCCCTTTAGACAATCATTTAACTGCCGAACTAGATATTTATAAGGGACACTTAGAAGGTTTATGCACTGTAGAAGTGGAATTTACCTCTGTGGCTGCTGCTGATTCTTTTAAGGCTCCTCAATGGTTTGGAAAAGATATTACCTTAGATAATCGCTATAAAAACAATAATCTAGCTACCTATGGTATTCCTATAGAAGAATAAAGGAAGACTATCCATACTAAAAATGAGGATACTCAGACTAATCACGATTACTCTAAGTATCCTCATTTTTAACGTTTACCTATTCTCTTTTTAGTTAATACTTTTAAAGTACATAAAAACACCTGTATAGCTACTATAACTATACAGGTGTTTTTATTACAGGGCTAGGAGGATTCGAACCTCCGAATGCAGGAATCAAAATCCTGTGCCTTACCGCTTGGCGATAACCCTATATACGTATCCACAGGGATTCGAACCCCGGACCCACGCCTTAGAAGGGCGTTGCTCTATCCAGCTGAGCTATGGATACATAAGAGCGGGTGATGGGAATCGAACCCACGTGGCCAGCTTGGAAGGCTGGAGTTCTACCATTGAACTACACCCGCTAATTGCTTTAAAAAAAGCCATTAATCTTTGTGTTTATCGACGTTTTTATCTGTTCAGCGCCGACTGACAAAATGTATTATACCGAACTTCTTTGCATACGTCAACACTTTTTCTTGGTTTTTTTGCTTTTTTTATTTAAACCGATTCTGATAGGCTATTGGATGGGAACGCACCTGCCCTTTTTCAATCATTTGTAAAATTGAGCTTTCTTGTATCTGGCCTTTTTCAACCTGTATGATACCATAAGAAGGATGAGGATAATCCCTAGGTAGACTTATGCTACCTGGATTCATTACTAATATTCCCTGTATCTTAGCAAGATATGCACTATGGGAATGGCCACATAGTGCTACCTGTGCATCATGAGCTAAAGCATCTATAGCAAGTTCTTCATAGTCTCCCCATTTTATAAGATAACGATGTCCATGGGTGACAAAGAAATTTACCCCTTCTATAGTAACTACTTTAGAAAGATCTTCTAAGCAGGTCCTACTATCACAATTACCACTTACCCCATATACTGAAACTTCTGGATAAAGTTGTTGCAATCTTTCTGCATCCTGTAAATGATCGCCACAGTGTATAATAGCACCTAAACCATAGTTCTTTATTTGATTGATAACTCCTATTGCAGGAGCAATATTTCTATGGGTGTCACTTATTATTAAGACCTTTTGCATCACTACATAACCCCTTTTAAGAGCTCTTTAATCCTTCGAAGAGCCTTTCCTCGATGACTAATCTCATTTTTTTGTTCACTACTCATCTCTGCAGTGCAAAGATTATATTCAGGTACAAAGAAAATAGGATCATATCCAAAGCCATTTTCACCTCTGGCCTCATCACTAATATAGCCTTCTATTGTCTCTCTCACTACCTGTGTGTCTATTTCTTTCCCTGCAATAGCCATGGCACATACAAAACGAGCTGTTCTTTTATCCTTAGGTACTTCCTTTAATTTATCAAGGATTATTTGATTTTTAAGGGCATAGGGTGTATCCTTCCCTAGGTACCTTGCAGAATAAACGCCTGGTTCCTTATTGAGGTAATCAATTTCTAGTCCTGAGTCATCTGCCAAAATAATAGCATCCGTATAAGCTTTTAAAGCTTCAGCTTTAATAATAGCATTTTCTTCAAAAGTGGTCCCATTTTCTTCAATCTCCCTATCTAAACCAGCTTCTCCCATGGTTAGGACTTCACACTCTAATTCATGCAGCATCTCTTTAATCTCAACTACTTTCCCTTTATTTTGAGTGGCTACTATAATTGTTTTCATCTTCATTTTCTCCTGCTTTTTTTTAATCATCTCTTGTTTTTATATAAAAGAAAAGGAGGTTTTCCTCCTTTTCTTTAACTTATCTCTTCATTTTTGAGAAGCTTCCCCTCTTGCTCTTCTAGAAGTAGGTCTACATTAAAGATCAGAATCATCCTATCCTCTCGCTTTATAACGCCTTCAATATATTTACTCTCATGCTTGCGAAGCATTTCTGGCGTAAGCTCTATTTCTTCTTCTGTCATATTCAGTATTTCACAAACACTATCTACCATAAATCCTACTTTTACTTTATCCAAATTCATTAAAATAAATTTAGACTCTTCTACTTTTTCATTAGGCACCAAATGCAGTCTCTCTCTTAAGTTAAAAATTGGATAAATAGTACCTCTTACATTAATAATTCCTTCAATGTATTTCGGCACATCTGGAACCTTTCTTACAGGTTCATAATTTCCTATTTCTAGAATCTTCATGATGTCAATACCATATTCCTGATCAAGCAATTTAAAGACTACAATTTGTTTTGCTGCCATAATAGTGCCTCCCCATTAATCTTTTTGATGAATCCAACCTAAATAAGCATTCATAAAACGGTCAATATCTCCATCCATCACAGCTCCTGTATTTCCAGTTTCTTCTAAGGTGCGATGATCTTTAACAAGATTGTAGGGATGAAAAACATAAGATCTTATCTGACTCCCCCAAGCAATATCTTTCTTCTCTCCTCGGATGCCATCTAAAGTTTCTTGTCTTTCTTCTAATTCTTTCTCATAAAGTTTAGCTTTTAGCATTTGCATAGCTTTTTCTCTATTTTGAATCTGAGAACGTTCATTTTGGCATTGTACGACAATGCCAGTAGGAAGATGGGTAATACGTACGGCGGAGTCTGTTGTATTAACATGTTGTCCTCCAGCTCCTGTAGAGCGATACGTATCAATTCTTAAATCTTCAGCTTTTATATCTAGTTCTATTTCATCTGTAATCTGTGGCATAATATCACAAGAAGCAAAGGATGTATGTCTTCTCCCTGATGAATCAAAAGGTGAGATACGCACCAAGCGATGAATGCCCTTTTCTGATTTTAAATAACCATAAGCATTTTCACCTGTTATTTGAAGAGTAACTGATTTAACACCTGCTTCTTCACCCTCTAAATAATCTAAGACATCTACCTTATAGCCTTTCTTATCTGCCCACCTAGTATACATGCGCAATAACATATTTACCCAATCACAAGCTTCTGTTCCACCTGCTCCTGGATGAAGCTCTAAAATGGCATTGTTCTTATCATACTGCCCATCCAGCAAAGTAGCTACTCGCATGACATGGTAAGCCTCTTCGAAAGCATGCCCACTCTCCTTAGCTTCATTAGCTAATTCCAAGTCATTTTCTTCATTACTCATCTCAATAAGCGTCAGCACATCTTCATAGTCTGTACATAACTTATCGTACTTTTCTACTAAATCTTTATAGTTTTTTAACTCTTGCAACACTTTTTGTGCTTTATCTATATCCTCCCAAAATGCATTGTCCATCGAAAGGTGTTCTAAATCTTCTATTCTTTCCCTTATACGAGGAATGTCAAAGAGAGTTCCCCATCTCGATTAATTTCGCTTTGTAAGGTTCTAAAGCAGTTTGTAACTGTTCTAACTCTAGCATTATATCACTCCTTTATACTCCTATCATATATGCAAATACCCATTATATTCAACTATTTTTTTAAATAAAATTATACTTCCTATTTAGCTACATTTTAATAGCTGCTGGCCTTAAATAATAAATAAGACCGTTGCAAAGGCAACGGTCTTATTTATTATTTACTTAATTGCGGAGGCAGGATTTGAACCTACGACCTTCGGGTTATGAGCCCGACGAGCTACCTAGCTGCTCCACTCCGCGTCATTTATACTTTATAAGTATAACATTCTCAAAAAGGTTGTCAAGGC
>JAEZJJ010000075.1 GCA_023436395.1 Bacillota bacterium
TACCTGGTATTACAGTTATCTCTCCTGACTCTGCCTTAAGACATACATCCTTTAGTATGGCCTTTCTCTTAAAGCATACATGGACATCTTTTAGCTCAAGCGTAGGTGCTCCTCCTCTTTATTAGAAGGCTTTGTTTTAAGTGAATGCTGATAATTGTAATTATTATAGTCTTATGCTATAATCAGAAAATTAAAAAAGATTGTAGCTTTACTTTATGCAAGATGTAGCTACTATTTTAGCGAATATTAGGACTCTTTCTCAACGATATTGGAGAAATTATTACACTTTCTTCTTATGCAAAGAACTTGACACAAGAAGTTAGAGAAGGTCGTTTTTCAAAAGGTAAAGTATGCCCTCATTGTACTTCTGAAATGGTAGTTCGGAACGGAAAGCATAAAGGCAAGCAAAGATATATCTGTAAATCCTGCAAAAGGACTTTCGGAGATTTTACTTGTTCGCCTATGGCTCATTCAAAGAAACCAGTTGATAAGTGGTTAGAATATATTAAATGCATGATTTTGGGTTATAGCATTAGAAAAAGTGCTAAAGTGGTTGATATAAATATTGCAACTGCATTCTTTTGGAGGCATAAGGTATTGGAGGCTATTAAAAAGTATATGGGATTGGGCTCTGTTGAAGGTATTGTAGAGGCCCATGAAACCTTTTTTCGTATTAGTTTTAAGGGAAACCATAAGAAAAGTAAGAAATTCAGTAAGCCGGGAGAATCTCATAAGCGTGGAGAAAAGTCCACAAAAAGAGGTATTTCAAAAGAAAAGGTTTGTGTAGCGTGTGCCGTTGATAGAACAGGCAACATTATAATGGATTTAATACGTTTGGGTAGAATGTCGCATAAGCAACTGGAAAGTTTTTATGGTGGTCATGTAGGAGAGAACTCTATCTTTTGCACTGACAGCCACAAAAAGTTATGTTAAGTTCACTCATAATTTAAGTTTAGAACATAAATATGTTAAGACGGGGCATTTTAAAGAGGGACTATATCATATACAGCACATAAATGTTTTACACAGCAAGTTAAAGAAGTGGATGAAAGACTTTAATGGCGTATCAACAAAATATCTACCAAATTACCTCTATTGGTTTAAATGGCTACAGTTCTTTAATGAAGATAAAGAAATTATTAAGAGCAAAAACTTCCTGGTTCATAGTAATTCAAGCTATATTAATATTAGCATAGCCAATTTAAAGGCAAAAGCACCAATACTAGTATGATAAAAAGAAGTGAATATGGGGGGATAATACTTATGAAGTTAGGAATAATTACTGACGTTCATAATAATGTCATTGCATTAAATTCCATACTTCAATTGTTTGAAGAAAAAGAATGTGACGAAATATTATGCTGCGGAGATATTATCGGAATTGGCCCATTTCCAGAAGAAACCGTACAAAGGATAAAATCACTTGGCAATATTAAATGTGTTTTGGGAAATCATGAGAAGTATCTTGTAAATGGAATAAAGAAGCCATATCCTGATGGTATGGATGAAAGTGAAGCATTACATCATAGATGGGAGCACAGCTTATTAAGTGATGACTCAAAGCAGTATATTAAACAATTGCCATATATGCTTCAGTTAGATAGGGCTAATTTAAAGATAGCAGTAGTCCATTATTCAATCAGCGAGGATAACAGGTACATAAATTTTATGTCAGAACCCGATATTGCGGATTGCGAAAAGATGTTTTCCAATATCGACGCGGATATTATTTTGTATGGTCATGACCATATGGGGTCTATTGTTTACGGGGACAATAAAATCTACATCAACTGTGGTTCACTGGGATGTACAAGTACAAACGAGGGAATCGCTCAGGGAGGAATCTTAACAATAGATAATCAGGGGCCTGTTTTCCAAAAGGTCTTTGCCAGATATGACATAAAAAGAGTTTTAGAAGAAATTAATGCTATTAAATATCCAGCATACAAAGATATTATGAAATTCTTTTACGGGGCTAAATAAGTATGTGACTAAAGTCAATTTAATATTTTATATAAAAGTATAAATTAGGGGAAGCTTTTAGACTTTTAAACTTCTCCTAATTAGGCTTCTCCTAATTATTATTATCATAATATTAACACCATTTTGCAACAAATCCAATTATATACAATATATAGAATTTTGTAATATAATTGACATATAGTCAAACTACAATGTATTGTACGGTTGTAGAATTTTTTTAAGTGAAGGTGTTTGGTTATGATAGAATATGGAAGAAGTATACGCTGGTTTAATGATTATAGAGATGAAATAGAGTTTTCAAGCCTAAATAAATTTAGTTTTATGCAAATATGGTTTATGAAAGGTGAGTTGATACTTGATAAAGTATTATCTCCAAAAGAACAATATGTTCTTAATTCTAATTTTCCAGTAATCATTCATGCAGTGTATGATATTGACGATTATGATAAGTATAACAGTGAATTGGTTCGTATATTAAAGGTTCTAAAGCATAAGGAAGTAATTATACACCCTGTATGTGAAACCATTCCCGTAAATCCAGAAACGATATATATACTTGCAGAAAATATTTATAAAACAAATCAACTACTTAAAGCAAATAATATAAAACTATATATTGAAAATAATAGCGTAATTGATAAGATTAATTATACACCAAATGACCTAAGAATAGTATTTGATAAAAACCCTGATGTTGAATTACTTCTTGATATTGCTCACATAGATAATTATAATCATTTACAAAATATTCTTGAAGTGAAGTTTCCCAAATGTATACATATAGCAGATAAGCGTTTTAGTGTAAAGCATGAACATCTCACAATAGGACAAGGTGAACTTGATTTTAAGTTAATTTTTCAAAATTATCTAAAAGGATACGATGGGAAGATTATATTTGAAGTAGTTGATACAGACGAAGAAATTATAAAATCTAAAAATATAATACAAACAATATTTGAAAGTAAGTAAATTTTTAAGGGGAGTCAGAAATGACTCCCCTTAAAAACCATACAATATCAACACTATTCTAAAACACAGCCTATTAGAAAATAAAGGAAGAAGGAGACTTCTATTATTGCCATGAGTATGCCTGCAGGAAGCTCTGAGGAGGCAAAAGGCGACCTTGATTATTACCACTACTGCAATATCGCTTATTTTATCAACTGAGCCCGGCCCAAAGG
>JAEZJJ010000115.1 GCA_023436395.1 Bacillota bacterium
TAGCAACAACTGGAGTACCTACAGTTAAAGAATCCTCTTTACCTACTGCTAAAACTTTGTCAAAAACAACTTCTTCACCAGCTGCAACATTTAATTTTTCAACGATAATGCTGTCTCCAACTTTAACATTGTATTGTTTGCCACCTGTTTCAATAATTGCGTACATGTGTACACCTCCTTATTCCGAAAACTCGCCGAATACGGTACTGCCAAAAGCAGTTTAGACCTCTTCGTGCGGCTTAAAACACTTAAGTATTTTATCACAGGGTATATCTTCTGTCAACGTCTATCTTTGATAAAATTGACATAAAAACATATTTTTTGTGCTTCCCCCACTTTTATTAAGATGAATTTTTATCATGTAATAATTTTCTAGTTTATCAATGCAATCATTTCTAACTAAAAAATTTAAAAATTCTTCTTCCGCCTCCACAAAAATCACCTTGTGCTCTGTACGTTCTTTTATTTCTTTTACTTTTTTTTCTAATTCAGCCATATAGTAATTAAAATTTTTAATCCCAAAAGGTAAGTGGCAATGAGAACAACTTTCTATAAGTTGCTCAGATATGCTTGTATATTTTTTGCTACGTGAAAATTGGAGCAGTCCTAATTCAGTTAAAGGATAAACCTTCGTTCTATTATCTTGATACTTTATAAGTAGCTCTTTGGCGTATTCATATACCTTTTGTTTATCCGATGCAAATGGCATTTCAACTAAGTCTACCACAATCATTCCTGATAAATTACGTCTTAAAATTTGTAGTATAGTTTCCTTTACAGCTAAAAGATTAAGTTCAAGAACCGCTTTTTGTGGATTTTTAGTAACAACAGCCTTTGCACTATTCACATCTACCACTGTCATTGCTTCCGTATAATCTATGACTAAGTTCCCACCATTTTTAAGCCAAATTTTTCGATTTAAAAGCTGTGATTTTTTCTTCTCAATATCATAAATGGCAAAAATTCCTTCTGGCTCATTACATAGCTTAAAAGTCAGGTTATATTCATTACTTCCTTCAACTAAATCACCTCGAATAAGCTCTAGTACTTCTTGTTGATTACTGATAATCTCTACATCCTTATTATCCTCCAAAAAGGTTTCTCTAACAAGTTGAACAAATAAAGGAGGTTCTTCATAAAGTATAGATCCTTTAGATAAACAATCTTTAGCTTTCATAAATTCATCTGCTTGTTCAATAAGTTTAAGAACATCTCTTTCAATTTGTAGCGGTGTTGCGTTTTGGGCATTTGTTCGCACCACAAATCCATATTTACCTTTTGAATAGTTTTCTATACTCTCTTTAAGTAGTTTCCTTTTTTCTGGATCTCTAATTTTTCTTGAGATATTAATCTCTGCTTCAAAAGGAAGACATACTAAAAAACATCCCATTAAATTAACTTTAGCAGTTAATTTATGCCCTTTTTCTCCTGTATTTTGCTTTGTAACTTGTACAGGTAATCTGCTCCCTTGTTTTAATTTATCTTGGTAACACTCTGGTATTTGCTTCATATGAAGTAAACCATTTTTTTCATCACCATAATCTATAAATACTGCCTTTAAATTCTTAACAACTTGTTCTACTTGTCCTATGATAATCTTATTTTGCTTGTCAGACTCTAAACTTGTTTCAAGATAAAAGGCAATCATTTCATCCTCATGCACAACTGCAATTTGAGTAAATAAAACATTTTTTTCAATAATAATTTGCTTACTCATTACACATTACCAAATGTATCTATTGGCTCATATCCTTCTTGTCCTTGTGTATACATTTCCTTCCTTGTTACCTGAATCTCATAGTTAGAAATATACTTTTCAACTAAAGCTTGAACCAAAAGCTCGGGATTTAAATTTTGACTACTTCCTGCTAATACTTGACTTTCAATATGAATACCATCTTCATGCTTTACAATGTTACAGTTCAGTATAAGGGGTTTAATATCTACAGGCTTAATCCCCTTCTTACCTTTTTTCATAATCACTAATTCTTGTACACTCTCTAAATCCTGTTTTAAAGCATCTACATTCAATACCACTCCCTCATCTAAAAGGAGTTTTATATCATAATCCGCTGCACCTACTAAACTCATAAGTGAATCCCCTTTATCGTCGACTTGCCATGCGGATAAAATACGGATTCCTTCAACTAATACTTCGTTCATTCGCTTCATTACTAACTCTGGACTGATATCTTCATTAGTAATAATTTCCATATATTCACCAATACTACTTACCCCTACACCTAGTGGTAATGCAAAATACACTAGTGAATGAGGACTAAAACCTTGTGAATAAGCTACTGGAATACCTGCAACTTTAATGGCTCTTTGAAAAAGGCGCATGGTATCTAGATGCCCTACATACTTAACTGGTCCTTGTTTTGTAAACTTTAATCTAATTTTCATGACATAATCCCTTTCCAAATCTACTTGCACCACACCCTGTACATTTTTCTTTGCAATTAGGTGTAGTGGCTGCTGCTTTTGCTCTTTCATTTTCACGTATTAGAAATTTCTTTGTTACTCCTATATCAATATGATCCCAAGGTAAAATTTCATCATAACTACGTTCACGATGTGCATAAAATCCAAATGAAATACCTGTTTCCTCAGCTGCTTCTACCCAAGCTTCAGGTTTAAAATATTCTGACCAGCTATCAAAAGTACATCCTTTACGATAAGCCTTATAAATTAATTCTGATACTCTCTGGTCGCCTCGAGCAATAACAGCTTCTAATACACTTGTTTGGGCATCATGGTGATTATATCTAATCTGTTTTCTCTTGATTGAGCCTTTTAATAACCTAATTTTATGTTTAAAACTTTCTTCACTATCTTGTGCAGCCCATTGAAAAGGCGTAAATGGTTTCGGTACAAAGCAAGAAGTACTTACTACGAGTTGTAATCCTGGAGCACGTTTTTCCTTATCTATTCCAAAATAAGTCATAGTAATTTTTTCTGCTAACTCAGAAATTCCCAATACATCTCTATCTTCTTCATTTGGTAAGCCTAGCATAAAGTAAAGTTTAACTCGATTCCAACCACCTTCAAATGCTAACTTACATCCATTTAATATTTCTTCTTCTGTTATATTTTTATTAATAACATCTCTTTGTTTTTGTGTACCAGCCTCAGGAGCAAATGTCAAACTGCTTTTACGCACTTCTTGAACTTTTTGCATCAAATCTACAGAAAAAGCATCTACACGTAAAGAAGGTAAAGAAATGTTCACACATTGACTAGTGCAAAGTTCCATAAGTTCATTTGTAAATGCTTCTAAATCCTCATAATCACTTGTACTTAATGAAGCTAGAGAGATTTCATCATAACCTGTACTTGCTAATAAATTTTTAGCATGTTTTAAGAGTATTTCTTTATTTTTTTGTCTTACAGGCCTATAAATCATTCCTGCTTGACAAAAACGACAACCTCTTATACACCCTCTAAACATCTCCAAAGTTGCACGGTCATGTACAGCACGAATCCAAGGCACTACCTGTGTTTCTGGATAAAAAGCTTGATTCATATCTGTGACAATAACTTTACGGATTGTTTTAGGGGCATTTGGGTGTAAGCAAGTACGTTCTTTAATTGTTCCATCTTCATGGTAATCTACTTCATAGAAACGTGGAATATAAAGTCCTGGTACTTGTAAAAGTTCTACTAAAAAGCTTTCTTTATTTCGTCCACTTTTTTTCCATGCACGATAACGATCAAAAATCTCATCATAGCTCACTTCACCTTCACCTATATAAAAAACATCTATAAAAGGTGCTAGTGGTTCTGGATTATATGCGCAAGGTCCTCCAGCAATAATAAGGGGATCGTCCTCATTTCTATCTTTACTATAAATAGGGATATTTGCCAAATCTAGCATATTTAAAATATTGGTATAACTCATTTCATATTGCAATGTAAATGCTATAAAGTCAAAGGATTTTAAAGCTGTATGTGTTTCCAAACTAAATAAAGGTAATTGTTCCTCACGCATTACTTTTTCCATATCAGTCCATGGTGCAAAAACACGCTCACAGTAAACATCTTCTCTTCTATTAAAGAAATGATAAAGGATCTGCATTCCTAAATGACTCATTCCTACTTCATAAACATCTGGAAAGCAAAACGCTACTCTCGTTAAGTCAAATGTTACTTCTTTTTTTACACTATTTAGCTCACCACCAATATAACGTGCTGGTTTATCCACTCTGTTTAAAATTGAATCTGATATTACTACTTTTGTCATTTTATCCTCCAGTATTGGTCACTTATTTCCGTTAGTTCACTAACAAGTTGTTCTACATCTTCCAAAGTGACTGTCTGCATTAATGCTACTTTTATATTTTCATTAGAAATATGATTAGGTTCAATATATTTAAGATATAACGTACCTATTATCATTATACTACAAATTCCAATTTGAACAAAAAAAACATTTTTACTCCCTTTATCCCTTATATCTTTTAGCTTAGCATTTTTTGATAAATTTTGATTTTCTTCTTGTGTAAATTGGATTTCCTGCAACGTATTTGATTGATCTTGAATAACAGCTTGTTCCATAGCTAATTCTCCCATTATTTTTTATTATATATATATGGACTATAGAATTAACTTATGCTAGACAACTAAAATTACCTATAAAATAAAAAAGACTTTTAAAAAAAGTCTTTTATCTCATTACCTCTCTCCAACTTAAATCTCCTCTTTCTAGTGCTTTTACAAGCAATTCTGCGGTCGCTAAGTTAGTAGCAATAGGTATATTATGAATATCACATAGTCGTTCAATACTTCCTAAGTCAGGTTCGTGAGGTTTTTGAGAAACAGGATCTCTTAAAAAGATTACCATATCTATTTGATTATGAGCAATTTGTGCTCCTAATTGTTGTGCTCCCCCCAAATGACCTGCTAAATACTTATAAATATTTAGATTAGTTGCTTCTTCAACTAATCTTCCTGTTGTACCTGTAGCATATAGAGTATGTTTTATCAAAATATGTCTATAGGCAATTGTAAAATTCTCCATTAATTTCTTTTTAGCATCATGTGCTATTAAAGCTACATTCATGTGATCACCCTCTCTAAAACATCTTTTCCTCTCTACGTCTTGCAACATTAAGAACTAAGCCTAATCCCATCATATTAGCCCATAAAGAGCTTCCACCGTAACTTATAAACGGAATAGGAATTCCAGTATTCGGTAACAAGTCTGTCACAACTCCCATATTTACAAATCCTTGCATTGCAATCATTCCTATATAGCCTACTACAATAAGTCTTCCCAGATCATCCGGGGCGCCTCTAGCAATCCATAATCCACGAAAAATAAATGCTAATAAAATTGCTACTACACTAACTGCCCCCACAAAACCAAATTCTTCTCCAATTACTGCCATAATAAAATCATTATGAGCCTCTGGCAAATAATTAAGCTGGCTAATAGAACCTTGATATAATCCTTTACCTTGTAAACCACCAGAACCAATAGCTCGAACAGCACGTTGTGTTTGATATTTATCAGCTGATTCATCCCCACCATATACCATACTCATAATACGATTTCTTTGATAATCTTGAATCAGTTTTTGGTCATCGTTTTTAACAATATATACAAAGGCAATTACAACTACTAATAAACCCACCATTGCTGTTGTTGCAATAAATTTAAAATCTAATTTAGACATAAATAATTGTATCACTAAAATAACAATCATTACAATACTCGTTGATAAATTAGGTTGTCTATTTACTAAAATAAAGGGTATAAACTCAAAAATCCCTATGATTAAAATTGGCCATAACTGATTAATTCTTTTATTATACTTATTAATAATTGTTGCGCCACACAAAATCATACCTATCTTAGCAAACTCAGAAGGTTGAATTCGAATAAAACCTAACTCAATCCATCTTGTTGCACCTTTTGCATTCTTCCCTATGAAAAATACTGCTATTAACAATATAATAATACCAATATAAATAATAATATACCAACGAGCTAATAAATGGTAATCAATACTCATCACAATAAGCATTAATCCTAATCCCATTATAAAAAAGATTATCTGTTTCTGTACATATGAAGTATCTCCTGAATAGGCAGTAGCACTATTAATGGCAATTACACCTATACTGACTAGTATAAGCATTAGTAAAATAAGCCATCCATCAATTCTTTTAACAAGTTCTTTAATGTACATTTTTTAATGTTATGTCCTTTCAATTCTATAAATTACTTAACCTTTTTTAAATTTCTAATAGGAATATTCGCTGATAAAACAGGAGACTTCTTCCCTCCAGCTTCATATTCAATATTAGAAATTTCAATATTTAGTTCTTCTGTATCAATATCCACATACTTACAAATAACAGCAAGTATATCAGCACGCATCATCTCTAATAACTCTGTTGAACAATTCATCCTATCATGAATCAAAAGAAGTTTAAGACGATCTTTAGCTACATTACTGGATTTATTTTTTTTCCAAAATAAAGTATTAAAATCTAACATCCCCTGTTCCCCCTTTAATTAATTTGCAAATCCAAATACTTTCTTAATACGTCCCATTAAATTATTGTTTACATTTAAATCTAAAAACGGAACATCATCTCCTTGTACACGTATTGCAATATTCTTAAATGCCTTACCTGCTAGAGAAGTACCTTCTGCTGAAGCTGGTTCACCCTTATTGGTAGTAATAACGATATTCTCATCATCAGGAACCACCCCAATCAAGTCAATTGCTAATATTTCTACTACATCTTCCATGGCCATCATATCTCCACGTTTAACCATATTCATTCTTACTCGATTAATAATGAGCTGCATATTAGATACACCGTGAGATTCTAATAGGCCAATAATGCGATCAGCATCTCTTACTGCTGAAACTTCTGGTGTTGTGACAATTAATGCCCTGTCTGCTCCTGCAACAGCATTTTTAAATCCTTGTTCTATACCTGCTGGGCAATCTAAGATAACATAATCAAATTCTTCTTTTAGGTTATCACAAAGTTTTTTCATTTGTTCAGGACTTACTGCATCTTTGTCTCTTGTCTGCGCTGCTGGTAATAAGAATAGTCCTTCAAAGCGCTTATCCTTAATTAAAGCTTGTTTAAGCCTACATCTTCCTTCCACAACATCCACTAAATCATACACAATTCTATTTTCAAGTCCCATAACAACATCTAAATTTCTAAGACCTATATCTGCATCCACTAAAACTACTTGCTTTCCTTGTAATGCTAATGCTGTTCCTACATTTGCAGATGTTGTTGTCTTACCAACCCCACCTTTTCCTGACGTAATTACGATTACTTCACTCATCATCTTACCCCCTATTATTATTTACTTTAGCATATGATTTAAACTTCTTGCATCTAAGACATCTACATAGATTTGCTCTTCGTTTAAATACGCAATTTGTAAATCCTTACATTCTTTAGAACCAAATGATTCACCATTTGGTGCCTGCGCAATTATATTACCTAAGCCAATCTGAATAGGATCCATCACCTCACTAATGATAAAAGGATGAGGATAACTATTATCCAAGCCTGCATGAACTTTACCTTTTAAACTACCTAATATAATTACATTTCCACCTGCAGTAATCAGGCCTCCTGGATTAACATCACCTAGCACAATCACATTACCTTGGTAATCAATATGATTTCCTGAGCGGACAATACCATAATGAAAATGTGTTAAAGACCCTTGTTTACTTTCTAATTGCTCTTTTACCCACATGAAATCCTTATCATAATGGATTTCTTCTTCCTCAAATTGGTGTACAAAGGAAATATTTAATATATTTTGATGTGTCAATAATTCCATTAAGGCTTCTTGTTGCTCTTTAGCTAATGAACGCCCCTTAAAGCGAATGCTAACTTTGGATCCTTTGAAAAACTGTTTAGATTCTTCTAATTTTTCTTTAAAGCGATTAAGTATTTTATCAAACTCTGCCTGACTATCCAGCAAAACTGTAATACCATCTGCAGTTCCTTTAAAAACAACCAAATTGCTCTCTCCCATATTTCCCCCTCTATTCTACAATTGAAATCACATTTCTGTTCATTGAAAATAATATAGAACACATTCTTTGTGATACCTGATCCACAACTTTTAGTAGAATCTATATTATGCAGTGTCACTACTCTAACACTCTTCAGCTACTTAGTAAGTACAAAACCTACAAGCTCACGTTGTGGGTGATTCTTCTTTGACCAGTATCTAGTTTAGCAACTACATTTATACCTAAATCTTTAAACTCTGCATAGGCTATTCTATTAAATTCTAAGTAACAATTCACATAGCTCATAAATACGCTTTTATATCTGTTTACTTATACTAAAGAATCCTTTTTACCTTCATATATATCTTATACTTGTTAAGTATAAGATATATTACTAATAACACTAGTATCAGATACATACTATTTTTCTCAGAATACCTTATATTTTATAAAGTTGAAAATAAATTTTCACACTAGCTAATAGCACCATGCACAGCAAAACCACCACTTCATTTTAATTCTACACCATTTAGTAAGTCATTGACAATTACATTTATCATATTTTGTCTTATTTTTAATAGGATACCCTTATAAAAATAGAAGGTCAACTTAAAAATACTTAAATCAGTAATTATTTTAAATAAAAACAGCCTATTCTTAATAAAAGAAGTGCTTATTTAAGTCTTCACTTAATGTTGCATCTCCTTTTATTAACATATAGGCTTCTAAAAAATATTCCTTGTTTTTCGCTCACTTATTTCTATTTTTTCATTAATCAAATAAGCTATTTGATAAACAATAAGTGATATGGTGATTGTATAAATCAATTCTGGAACTACTATAGCTTTAAAGAAATATACAAAGTTTAAATTTCCTCTTAAGACTAAAGAAAATATATTAGTGCAACTATAAAACAAACTACTAAATAACGTACAAATAAATGGTATAATAAAATTTTCTCTATAAAAATTTTTATTAAATTTACCACATACATAACCAATAATAGCATAGCTTATTATAGTTGGCCCAATCATTAAACCAAAGGAAGTATCATTTAATAATCCAGCTACTGCACCTACCAAGGTACCTTCTTTACTTCCTCTTAATAATGCAAATGATACAATAATCATAATCATAAAGTTAGGAGCTATATTACCAATTCTTATGTGTTGAAATAATGTAGCACTTAGGGTATGCACAATCACTAATAAAATTCCTATTACTGTAATTCGCATTAACACGCCCCCCTAATCATTATTGATTACTAAAACTTGTTCCAAGTGCTTAAAGTCAACAACTGGTCTAACATAGGCATAATGAATAAGATCATTATTACCTGCTATAACCTCTTCTACTGTACCTATTAAAATACCTGGTGGATAAATTGAACTCATCAAATGCGAAGTAATAATTTGATCACCTTTAACAACTTCTGACTCACTATTAATCTCTAACATACATAAGCCTTCATTAGATAGTTCAATATTCCCCTTAATCATACCCACATCACCTGTTCTTACTACTTTGGCACTCACTGCACTTCTACTATCAATAATTGAGATCACTTTCGATTCTGTATCTGTTGCCTCATCTACATGACCTACAAGCCCGCCATTAGCTAAAATGATACTATCATTAACCACATTGTTTCTCGTTCCTTTATCAATCTTAAAAATTTTATACCAATTGCCAATCTCTTTAGCAATAACATTAGCCCCAGTACCTTCATAGGCCTCATAGCGGTTTTTCATTTCTAAAAGCGTTCTTAAATTTTCATTTTCTACTTGATACTGATTAAGAATAGTATTATCATATCGAAGCCCTTCAACTTCTCTTTTTAGTGCTTCATTGTCTTTTAACAACTCATTGATATTTTGAAAATGCTCTACCATATTTTGAGTTTTTTTTGAAATGAAATGAATACTTTTTTCAAAAGGATATAGTATATAATTAATGCCTGTACTCAGAACGGGTATATCATACTTTTTACCAATTATAATAATAATAACCAGAATACAACTACTAATTAACCCTATTTTCTTTACCTTTTTATTAAATTTCAAGGCATTCTCTCCCTATATTATTTATCATCTGAAAAAATAGCTGACCATTTTTCAATATTTTCTAACGCATAACCAGTTCCTTTAGCTACACAGTCTAATGGATCTTCAGCTATTTTAACTGGCATACCAGTCTCTAAGCTAATAAGTGTATCTAATCCTGTTAAAAGTGCGCCTCCTCCTGTTAGCATAATACCACTTTCCATAATATCTGCTGCAAGCTCTGGTGGCGTTTTTTCAAGTGTTAACTTAATGGCATCAATGATAGCATTAACGGGTTCTTTAATCGCTTCTGTTACTTCTGTAGAAGTAATAGTCAGTACTTTTGGAAGACCTGTTACAAGGTCGCGTCCTCTAATTTCCATTGTCTCATCTTGACCAGTTGGATATGCTGCCCCAATACTAATTTTAATCTGTTCTGCTGTTCTTTCACCAATCATTAAGTTATATTCTCTCTTAATATATGAAACAATATACTCATCAAACTCATCTCCAGCGATGCGTAAAGATTTACTTGCTACAATACCTCCTAGGGAAATAACAGCTACATCTGTTGTCCCACCTCCAATATCAACAACCATATTACCTGTTGGTTCTTCAACTCTAAGATGTGCACCAATAGCAGCTGCCATTGGTTCTTCCATAATAAGTGCTTTTTTTGCCCCTGCTTTTTCTGTCGCTTCTTCAACTGCACGTTTTTCAACTGATGTAACACCTGATGGAACACATACAATAACGCGTGGCTTAGAGGCAAATAAAGATTGTTTATAAGCTTTTCCTATAAAATAACGTAACATAGCTGATGTTGTAGCGAAATCTGCAATAACACCATCCTTAAGTGGTCTAATAGCTACAATATTTCCAGGTGTTCTCCCTATCATTTGTTTAGCTTCATCACCCACTGCTAATACTTCATTTGTTTTTTCTTTTATTGCCACCACTGATGGCTCATTCACCACAATCCCTTTTCCTTTAACAAAAACAAGTGTATTGGCTGTACCCAAGTCAATACCCATATCTTTTCCAAACATATAAAATCCTCCTAATTCAATCTATATAATGTATTAATTACAAAATCTCATATCTAACATCATACCTTTTTTTTAGCTAATTATCAACATCTAGATATAACTTTCTTCCTTAAAACTCTTATAAATTCCGTCTCCAATAATAATGTGATCCAAAAGTGGAATACCTACCAAGTCACCTACTTTTTGAAGACGTTTTGTTAGTTGTATATCTTCCTCACTTGGCGTAGGGTCTCCACTAGGGTGATTATGAACAGCAATAATACTATGTGCTGACTTTTGAATTGCTATACGATAAACTTCCCTAGGATGTACAATGGAAGCAGTTAAGCTCCCTTTTGAAACTATTTGATAATCAATCATTTTGCATTTTGCATCTAATAATGTAATAATAAATTGCTCTTCTCGACTATGTCTTAACTCCTCCATAAAGTAACAGGAAAGAAGTGAAGGTGAAGTTACTTTTTCTTTGGTTCCATATTTTTCCTTGGTTATCCTTTTGTTTAACTCTAATAATGTTAAAATTTGTATAGCTTTTACAGGTCCAATTCCTTTAATACATAGTAACTCATTATAGGATATATGATATAGGCTAATAAATGAAGGTATTTTAGCATATTCAGGCTTATTCTTTTGTCCATATGTTAGGATATTCCAAGCTAACTCTTCAGCATTGCATGTTTTTGTTCCTGAGCGTAATAAAATAGCGAGAAGCTCCGTATTTGATAAATATTCTGCACCGTACTTCTCAAACTTTTCATAAGGCCTTTCTTCGATAGGTTGTTCTTGAATTTTCATCTTCTGCCCCCTTTACATCTAAATCATCTCCTTAATTAGCACTTTTCATACAACTCATCAAAAAAAGACCTTACGGTCTTTAATTTAGAAATAATCTTTTATAAATTTGATGAATAGGAAGACCTACCACATTATAATAATCCCCCTCTATTCCTTCAATAAATATGGCACCCTTTCCTTGAATACCATATGCCCCTGCTTTATCTATACTTTCTTTAGTAGCAATATATTCATCTATCTCTACATCACTTAACACTTTCATTTTAACATACGTTGTTTCGCAAAATTTTATCACTTCATCCCCCTTAATAAGTGCCACACCAGTAATCACGCGATGCCTTCTACCTGAGAGTAGTTTTAATATTTCCTTCGCTTGTACTTCATCTTGAGGTTTCCCTAGTATATGATCATCTAAACAAACCATTGTATCTGCACCAATAACCCATTGTGAACGATATTTTTTAGCTACAGCTCCTGCTTTCAATTTAGCCAA
This sequence comes from Bacillota bacterium, assembly GCA_023436395.1. Taxonomy (GTDB): domain Bacteria; phylum Bacillota; class Clostridia; order Lachnospirales; family Cellulosilyticaceae; genus Cellulosilyticum. The sequence continues at coordinate 12,389 of JAEZJJ010000115.1, forward strand.
ATTTTGTACATTTTCTTCTGGAGAAATACTTTTGTCAATAATTTCCTCTACACTTTCCACACAAACTTCAAATGGGTAATCTAATAGTTTTAATAATTCCTGTCTGCGAGGAGACGATGATGCAAGTATTATCTTTTTCATGATATTCTTCCTTTATCTAATTTTTTTATAGACAAACACACCAGCTAACATACCAATTATAGCAGTTAAGGTGAATTTAAACTTAACCTGCAAGGAAAACCATATCACACCTAAATTAACTTGTACAGGCTGATCTAATCCAAAAGCTCCTGTATAATTCATCCATTTTAAATAACTAACCTCTTCGCATAAATTCCCAAGGAAGTAGCCTATTGTTAACCCTGACAACATACATAATAATAAAATGCCCAATTGCCCTACTTTTTGATTTGCCATATTTTATAATTCTCCCTTATAGATATGCTATGACTCATTATTACTCATTTAAATGAACAGTCCCAGAATCTAATGGAACTATAGGAGGTGTCTTTTGTTTTAGTCTTTCCTCATGTAAGTTTGATATAGCTTTTACTGGACATTTAGTTTCACACTTACCACAACTAATACATCTGGATACATCTATTTTGGCGCAATTATTTTCTAGTTTAATAGCTTTTTCCTCACATTGTTTTACACAAATACCACACCCTATACATCCTACTGCACATCCTTTTTTTACATCTGGACCCCTATCCTTTGAAACACAATTAACATGATATGTAGCACTTACAGGAAGTATTTGTATAATATGTCTTGGACAAGTGTTTTTACATGCACCACATCCCACACATTTTTCTGGATGTATAACTGGCAAGCCCTGTTCCATTGTAATCGCATCAAACGCGCATACTTTTTGACAATTTCCAAATCCCAAGCAACCGTAAGCACACACCTTAGGCCCCCCTCCAACTAAATGTGCATCCATACAATTAGAGATCCCACTGTAAATATATTTAAGCTTGGCCTGTTCATCATTTCCTTTGCAACCAACAACTGCAATTTGCTTTTCACAAGCATTAGCTACTATACCCATAACTTTTGCCATTGCTTCAACCTGGGATTCATTACAGACAGGACAAGCATTGATATTACTTTCTCCTGCTACGATTGATTTTGCCATTGCTTCACATCCAGCCAATCCACAACCACCACAGTTGGCACCTGGTAAACATTCTTTAATAGCTTCTACTCTTTCATCTACAGGAACTGCAAATTTTTTGGCTGTAACACCTAAACCAACGCCAAATAAAAGTCCCATTCCACCTATAGCAATAACAGGAGAAAAGATTGCTAATAAATCCATATAAGTCCCTCCTTATTTAATCATATTTTGAAAACCCGAAAAAGCAATTGCCATAAATCCAGCAATCATTAGTGCTAAAGGTAATCCTTTAAAACCACTGAGCACTTCATTTCCTTCAATACGTTCTCGAATACCGGCCATAAGTAACATCGTAATAGTAAACCCAACAGCTCCCCCTACTCCATTAACTACAGACTGAATAAGTGAATAATTTTGTTGCATATTAAGCACCGCCACTCCAAGTACTGCACAATTTGTTGTAATAAGAGGTAAGTATACACCTAATGCACTATGAAGAGAAGGACTTGTTTTTTGAATAACCATTTCTACAAATTGAACTAACGATGCAATGACTAATATAAATGCTAAAGTATATAAATATTCTAATCTTAAGGGTACCAAAATATAATAATACACTAAATAAGAAAACATTGAGGCAAGTCCCATAACAAACGTAACAGCTGCCCCCATACCAAGAGCGGTATCAACTTTCTTTGAAACACCTAAAAAGGCACATATTCCTAAGAATTTAACTAGTACAAAGTTATTAACTAATGCTGCACCTATAAAAAGTAATAATAATTCCATATGTTCCCTCCTAATGTTTTTTTACTTTTAATGTATTGAGTATAGCCATCAAAATTGCTAACGTAAAGAAAGCACCTGGGGCTAAAATCATAATAGTAGCTGGTGTATAAAATTCAGGCATAACTGTGTATCCCATAAAGGTACCAGCCCCTAAAATTTCTCTTATACTCCCTATCACCGTTAAAGAAACAGTAAATCCAATACCCATACCTATGCCATCAAAAACTGCTGCTATAGGAGAGTTTTTAGAGGCATAGGCTTCTGCTCTACCTAAAATGATGCAGTTTACAACAATTAGTGGTATAAATAATCCTAATGCACTATATAAACTTGGTATGTAAGCCTTCAATAAAAACTCAATAATTGTTACAAAGCTTGCAATAATAACAATGAATGCTGGTATTCTAATTTTTGATGGTATGACCTTTCGTAAAATACTAATAACAAAGTTAGAACAGACTAGTACTGCTGTTGTTGATAATCCCATACCTATAGAATTCGTTACACTTGTTGTTACAGCAAGTGTTGGACACATACCTAACACTTGAACAAAAGTAGGATTATCTTTTATTAATCCAGCTTTTAATCGTTCATTTATCACACTCATTGTACGTCCCTCCATTCTGCCTCTTGATTCTCTACAAATGCAATAGCTGAATTAACCCCTTCTGTAATAGCAGCGGAAGTAATTGTTGCTCCTGTTATCGCTTGTATTTCATCTTCCTTCGGTGATACTTTCACAACTTGTAAACCACCCTGTTTACCAATATACTGATTTATATAACTTGGCTTTTCTGCATTTGCTCCAAATCCAGGTGTTTCTGAATGACCTAAAATCTTGACACCTTTAATCACTTTATTTGTATCCATTGCAACCAACAAACTAATCGTACCACCATATCCTTGAGACTCTACATTAACAACATATCCTATTGCTTGATTAGATTTCATTCCAACAAAGACTTTCTTGACATTTTCGTCTGATAGATTTTTCACTTGTACAAATGAATCTGCCTCACTTAAAAGTTGCTTCATGGAATCTTGCTCTGCTTTTAAATTATTTGCTTCGATAATAGGAGTAGTGAGTTGATTAACCGCACCTAATAATCCCACACATATTCCCGTTATCAAAAAAAGGATTATACCTAACTTTACTACTTCCCTCATGCTTTAGCCCCTCCTCCAAAATGACGTCTTTTTACGTACATATCAATGAGTGGTACTGTTAAATTCATAAACAGAATACTATAGCTTACTCCTTCAGGATAACCTCCATATAATCGAATAACCGTAGTAATAATACCTGCACCAATCGCAAAAATCATTTGCCCATTTGGTGTCATAGGCGTCGTTGTATAATCAGTTGCCATAAAAAATGCGCCTAGTATAACTCCCCCTAAAAATAGAGAATAAAATGTTTGGTATAGTAGTTCTAAAGAAAAACCTTGATTGAAGCCATTTAAAATAAAAGTTAAACCAAATATAGTTCCTATGTAACAAACTGGGATATGCCAACCAATAACTCTCTTAATAAGAAGATATATCGCTCCTATTAATAATGCTAAAGCACTTGCTTCACCAATACATCCTCCTATATTCCCTAGAAAAGCATCCATAAGACTTGGCAATCCTTCTGTGGCACCATTTTTAATAAGTTCCAAAGGAGTAGCTCCTGTTACAGCATCTACGCCTATACCTAACTTACCTGGAGTAGGAATAGGAAAGCTTCTCATATGACTTGCATATGCAGATAATAAAAAAGCTCTTGCTGCTAATGCAGGATTAATAAAATTTTGTCCAATTCCTCCAAAAACTTGCTTTGCTAATATAATAGCTACAAACGCACCTACAATCACAACAAACACTGGTACATTAGAAGGTACATTAAAGGCTAATAATAACCCAGTTACAACTGCACTTAAATCTCCTATTGTATTAGGTCTTTTAAAAATCTTTTCCCAAAACCACTCAAAACCAACGCAACTTACCACACATACTAAAGTAACCCATAGTGCCCTTAAGCCATAAAAATAGGTCCCTGCCACTAATGCCGGTATTAAAGCAATAATAACATCCCTCATAATACTATGAGTTGTATGGGTTACTCTGATATGAGGGGATGAAGAAACCTCTAGTAATTTATTCATTTCTCATTCTCCTTTACTATTTTTTAGCTCGTATCACTGTTTTGACAGTTCGAATACTTTGTACAATCTCTCTTTTTGCTGGACATACATAGGAACAACATCCACATTCAATACAATCCATGCCATGATATTCTAAAAATTTATCATATTCTTCATTCAATGCCTGTTTATGAAGCATATTGGGAATCAAGTACATTGGACATGCCATTACACATTTTCCACAATGTATGCAATTTGTAGTAGGTGCCATATTTATCTCTTCTTTTGTAAAACATAAAATAGCTGATGTGCCTTTTATTACAGGAATATTAACATCTGAAATTGCAATTCCCATCATAGGGCCTCCTACAATGATTTTCTTAGTACGTTCTTCATCCCAACCAGCATATTCTAATACTTCCCTAAATGATGTACCTATTTTCACCTCCAAATTACATGGATTATTAACACCACTACCAGATATAGTAATAATGCGCCTCATAATAGGTTGTCCTTTTACAACACTGCGGTATATAGAAACCATGGAATCAATATTATGTACAATACACCCAATATCTATTGGAAGCTTTCCACTAGGCACTACTCTTTTTGTAGTGGCATATATTAGATGTTTTTCCGAACCCTGCGGATATTTAGTATCTAAAACAGCAACTTCCAACCTTTCTACTTTTTTTGCTAGAACCTTCATATGCTTAATCACATCTGGCTTATTATTTTCTATACCTATAATCCCTTTTGCTTCTTTAAATACCTCTAATAATATCTTTATACCTTCTATAACCTCTTCTCCATTTTCTAGCATTACTCTATGGTCAGATGTGAGATAGGGTTCACATTCTGCTCCATTAATAATAATATATTCCACTTTTTTATCTACTGGTGTAGATAATTTAACATGTGTTGGGAAAGCAGCTCCTCCTAAGCCTACTAACCCTGCCTCTTTTACTATATCAATAAGTTCTTCTTTCTTTAAATCTCTATAATTAGATCTTACTTTAACATCTTCCTTAATAACTTCATATTGACCATCATTTTCAATAATAATACATTCTTCTTTACTCCCTCTGAGTGTTAAACGACTTCCTATGTCTTTTACAACCCCTGATACTGAACTATGGATAGTAGCTGATATAAATCCATTTGCCTCACCAATTTTTTGTCCTACCAAAACCCTATCTCCTTTTTTTACAATAGGCGTGCATGGTGAGCCAATATGTTGTGACATTGGAAATACAAGCTCTTTACCGGGTAACATAATCTCTATGTTTTTATCACAAGTTATCTCTTTATGATAGTTCAAATGAACTCCTTTTTTAAAAGTCAAACCTTTCATATTCCCTCCCCCTTATTCATAAAAATAATTGATTTAATTATATTACATATGGAATTATAACACAAAATAATAAATAATGCTGATTTTATGTATATTTTTATTTATATTTTTTATTATTTATAGTAATACTTTGTATATTTTCACTTATATATTCTCTAATCCAAGCTAAAACCTCTAAATTATCAATACTTACATCTTTAAGTATGTTCTTTATTTCTTCAGTTTTAAATATAAAACATTCCTCCTCGTATTGATACGTATAGATGAATTCTATCTGTGGATTACTTTGTATTAAAATAACCAGTGTGCTTACAATATCACCTAAAGGTACACGATCAATATGATGATATCTCATAGTTGCATTAATGATTGTTCCTTTATTAGGTTCACTTATAATCTCTAACTTTCCATCACAACTTTCACAATTTTGTTTGAGTAATGGAATTCCTAATCCCACTCTTCGTAATGTACGTGAGGTAACAAAAGGATCTACAATATGCTCAGCAAATTCTTTACTCATACCATTTCCATTATCTTCTACATACATTTTCAATTCATCTTTACTGGGTCTCTCTTCAATACAAATTGATATTTTATTAGCTTGTGCTCTAATACTATTTTGAACGATATCTAATAGATGTAAAGATAGATCTTGCATTTAATGCCTCCTTTAATCTCTCAACATTTAAATTCCAACAAAAGAAAGGAACTAAGAGTATTCTTAATTCCTTTACATACATTTTCATGTAAATTGTACTATTTAGTTAATACACGTACTTTAATGATATTTTCAACACCTTCAATTCTTTGAATATCCTTCTCAGAAATACTTGTATCTGTATCAATTAATGTATAAGCATAATCTCCACGACTTCTATTTGTCATATCTTGAATATTAATGCCTTGTTCTGCAATAATTGCTGTAATCTTTCCTAAAATTGCAGGTGCATTTTTATGAGCAATTGCAAGCCTTGAAGAGGTATTCCAAACCATAGAGCATTCAGGATAATTAACAGAATTAATAATATTTCCTTGTTCTAAGTATTCTTTTATCTCTTTAACTGCCATAACTGCACAATTTTCCTCAGATTCTTCTGTTGAAGCACCTAAATGTGGAATTGTAATAATATTCTCTTGGTTAAGTACATCCTCTACAGGAAAATCTGTAACGTATTTTGCCACCTTGCCTTCAGAAATCGCAGCTTTCATATCATCATTGTTAACAAGTGTGTCTCTAGAGAAATTGAGAACGATTACTCCTGACTTCATCTTAGAAAAAGCTTCTTGATTAAACATGTGTTTAGTACTTTCAACAAGTGGTACATGTATCGTAATGTAATCTGATTCAGCATAAATTTCTTCTAATGTATTGGCATGTTTAATATGTCTAGAAAGACCCCATGCAGCATTTACTGAAATATAAGGATCATACCCTATAACTTCCATCCCTAATGCCTGCGCTGCATTAGCTACCATGACACCAATAGCACCTAGTCCAATTACACCTAATTTTTTACCAAGAATTTCTCCACCACCAAATGCACCCTTACCTTTTTCTACAGTTTTGGCTACATCTGTTTCAAGTGTCCCAGCCCAATTTATTCCTTCAACTACTTTCCTAGATGCAATCAAAAGACCACATAACACTAATTCCTTTACCGCATTTGCATTGGCACCTGGTGTATTAAATACAACTATACCTTTTTCTGCATATGCCTCAATAGGTATATTATTAACACCTGCACCTGCTCTAGCAATAGCTTTTACACTTGTTGGTAAAACCATATCATGCATTTTTGCACTTCTTACAAGGATAGCATCTGCATTTTCTAGTTCGTCAGATACCTTATATTTATCTCCTAATAAGGCTAATCCATTTACTGATATTTTATTTAAAGTATGAATTGTATACAAAATATCTCCCCCTAGTTTTCACTTTCAAATTTCTTCATAAATTCTACTAATTTTTCTACCCCTTCAACTGTCATAGCGTTATAAATGCTCGCACGCATACCACCTACACTACGATGCCCTTTCAAATTAACAAAACCAGCTGCTGTTGCTTCTTTTACAAACTTAGCATCTAATTCATCATTTCCCGTTACAAAAGTAACATTCATTAAGGAACGATCTTCTTTATTGGCTGTTCCTTTGAACATCTTAGATTGATCTAAATAATCGTAGAGTATTGCTGCTTTTTCTTTATTTCTCTTTTCTAAAGCAACCACTCCACCCTGTGCTTCAATCCATTCAAACATGAGCTTAAGCATATATATACCATAAGTTGGTGGTGTGTTGTACATGGACTCATTTTCTACCATAAGTTGATAATTGAGCATAGATGGTACATTGTCTTTCGCATGCCCAACTAAATCTTCACGGATAATTACTAAAGTTACACCAGCTGGCCCTAGATTTTTCTGAGCTCCTGCATAAATAATTCCAAAACGACTTACATCTACTGGTTCTGATAAAATACATGAAGACATATCTGCTACCAATGGTACATTGCCTGTATCTGGATACTCGTGAAATTTTGTACCATAAATTGTATTATTGGCACAAATATAAACATAATCTGCTTCTGGATCAAATTGTTCTTTAGTTACCTTAGGTATGTACGTATATTTGTCTGCTTTTGAAGAAGCTACAACATTAATCTCCCCAAATTTTTGAGCTTCTTTAAGCGCCTTGGAGGCAAACATACCAGATTCAATATAATCAGCTTTATATGAATTTCTCATTATATTTAATGGAATCATTGCAAACTGAAGAGATGCACCTCCTTGTAAAAATAACACTTTATAATTATCAGGAATGCTCATAATTTCTCTAAGTTTTGCTTCAGCACTTTTAATAATTGCTTCATAAGGTTTCGAACGGTGACTCATCTCCATTACACTCATACCACTATCGCCATAGCATACAAGTTCCTTCTGAGCTTTTTCAAGTACTTCTAGTGGTAATGCACCAGGTCCTGCTGAAAAATTAAATACACGCATGATACTCCTCCTATAATTCTTTTTTATTATACATTATAATTAATGTTTATAAAATTATATTTAATTTAAACAAAATAGTCAATCTAATTTTTTCACACAATCTCAATAGTAAAATTGAATATATATGCTAGATTTATATATAATATTAAAAATTAATCACAATGAACTTCACTATTAGTATAGTAACATCTTTGATTTAATTTAAAGTAGCTACCATAACAGCTTTAATAGTATGCATACGATTCTCAGCTTCGTCAAAAACAACAGAATAGCTACTCTCAAATACTTCTTCTGTTACTTCATAGCCTTTTACAGCTGGAAGACAATGCATAAAAATCATATTTGGATTTTCTACTTTAGCTATCAATTCTTTATTTACTTGATAAGGTTTTAAAAGTGTAATACGTTCTTTAGCTTTATCTTCTTCTCCCATAGAACACCATACATCTGTATAAATAACATCTGCACCTTTTACTGCCTCAATAGATTCTGTTAGCTCTATTTTTGCACCTGAAAGTTCAGCATACCCCTCACAAACTTTTACATGCTTTTCTTCTGGCCACAACGACTGTGGTGCAATAATTGAAATATTCACACCCATCTTACTGCAACCAATAAGTAAACTGTTTCCCATATTATTACGACCATCTCCAATAAAAACAAGTTTTTTTCCCTTGAGTTCACCAAGATGTTCTTTCATGGTCAATAAATCTGCTAGAATTTGAGTAGGGTGATACATATCTGTTAAACCATTATACACTGGGACACCACTATACTTTGCTAAGTCAGTTACCACCTCTTGAGAAAACCCTCTGAATTCTATAGCATCAAATAAACGACCTAATACACGAGCAGTATCAGCCACACTTTCTTTATGCCCTAATTGGATATCATTTTTTCCTAAATATTCTGGATGCCCACCTTCATCAATGCATGCAATAGTAAATGCACAACGTGTACGTGTAGAAGGTTTTTCAAAAATAAGGGCAATATTTTTACCTTCTAAAAGGTTACCTTTAATTCCCATTCTTTTATTGCTCTTTAATTCACTTGATAAATTTAATAAATAATTAATTTGCTCTGTTGAAAAATCATGTAATGTTAAAAATGATCGTCCTTTTAATCCAAACATATAACTCTCCCCCTTATTATTAATTATGAATATAATTTCAATTATATTCATAATTATACATCAAACATTTTAAAATTCAATACTTATTTATATGATTTATGATAAACAAAAAATGACTAGCATTTATTGTTGCTAATCATTTTCAGCTTAATGCTGCTGTATAAGTAAATGAAGTTCTTCTTCTGTCAACTTACGATATTCACCTAACTTTAAATCTGAAGGTAATTCTAATCCACCCATTTTTATACGTTTTAAGTAAGTCACCTCCTTACCTACTGCTTGAACCATTCTTTTTACTTGATGGAATTTTCCTTCACATATCGTGACATAGATTTCGGAACTTTCACCGCTTGTTATAATTTCTAATTTTCCTGGCTCATATTTTGTACCATCTTCTAAGGTAATTCCTGATTCAAAAGTAATAATATCTTCTTCCACAACCCTCCCTAAAACTTTTGCATAATAAATCTTCTCTACATGTTGTTTAGGGGAAAGCAAACGATGAGCCATTTTTCCGTTACTTGTTAAAATCAATAACCCTTCTGTGTCTTTATCTAATCTACCTACAGGGAAAACTTCTTTATTTTGATCTTGCTCCTCTAATAAATCTAAAACTGTTTGATCCTTGCCGTCTTCAGTAGCCGTAATATATCCCATTGGTTTATTAAGTATAAAGTAGTAAAATTCCTCATAGCACATTTCTTCACCATTCACCTCTACTTTACTGTGTATAGGATCAATACTGGTTTCAGGTTTAACTATAATTTGTTCATCTACTTTCACTTTTTTATTTCTAATAAGTTTTTGGACAACACTACGGGAACCATAGCCCACATGTACTAAATATTTATCTAATCTCATCTTTTTTATGTTCATCTTATCACCTACACCATTCGCCAACTTACTGGATATTGATTCTTAAGTCTACCATCCTGTGCTTTCACCCAACCTAATGGGTAATTATCTACACAAATGATATGATATCCCTTAGAGGCATCATGTAAAATAGTTTCTCCTTTTAAATAACGTCGTACTTCTTCATCTTGACTTGTATAATCAATCACATTTTTAAAAATATTTTTTTCATAGGCTAATACTAGTGCATGACTTGGTTCAAAACGTTTATTTTTGAATTCGCCTAATAATAAACCACTTCTAACTACTCTTACACCTGATAAAGGAGGTATATCTATAGGAACTTGATATAATTTTCCTTTAATCTCTACAACAGGCATATCACCTGACAAATGAGTTTGTTCTTTTATAAATGCCCAAGCCTCTGGATAATCCTTTAAATGTTCATGATTTTGTAAGGGATAATTGGCTTCTTTTTCCTCACTTTCACGTTGTAATAAACATAAAAAGTGTCCCTCTCCTTCCACATGATGTGGCCACAATCTTAATGCCCCTTCTAAACTACTAGGTGCATTAATCCATTCTGGTCTTCCCTTTTGTATTCCTCCTACAGGGGTTAAAGGAACCACTTTGAAATCAGAGTGTTTATCTAGAAATCTCCCTATCATCCCTTCATTTTCTTCGGGTGAAAATGTACATGTAGAGTATAGAATCATACCATTGGGTTTTAATAGCATTGCAGCATCTTCCAATATTCCTTCTTGAAGCTGTACACAATATTCTACCCCATGACTCTCCCAACTCTTGATGGCTGTATCATTCTTTCTAAACATCCCCTCACCTGAACATGGTGCATCAATTAAAATTTTATCAAAATACCCTGGCCATTTATCTGCTAATTTCTGTGAAGTTTCACTTGTTACAAGAATATGCCTAGCTCCAAAATTCTCTAGATTCTTCAATAATGCTTGTGCTCTAGAAACACTAATATCATTAGAAACCAACACGCCTTGTCCTTGCATACGTGCTGCTAATTGTGTACTTTTTCCACCTGGGGCCGCACATAAATCCAATACCCTTTCTCCTGGCATTACAGGTAAATATGCACCTGGTGACATAGCACTTGGTTCTTGTATATAGTAAAGCCCTGCATGATAATAAGGATGTTTTGTTGGTTTGTCTTCCGGTTCATAATAAAATCCTTCTTGACACCATGGCACCTTTTTTAGTGTTTTAAACGGATTAATTGTTGTCCAATAAGGAAAATCTATCTTTAAAGTATTCATACGAATACCTTGGTATTTGGGTAATTCATATGATGCAAGGTAATCTTCAAATTCATCCCTTAACAATTGCTTCATCTTTACTTGAAATTTCTCTGGTAACCTCATCTTCTCTTCTCCACTATTTCTATAGTTCATTTTTTATTTATTCGACTATAAAACTATATTTCACCTATATATAATGGCTTAAATCCTAAATAATCAGCTGCAACAAGTTCATACGTAATCTTATTGTATTCTCCTATCAAACTTTGGGACCATGAAAGTTCATCATGTAAATGCCCATAAATCACCTTTGTTACAGGATAAGCTCGTAATAACTGTATTAAGGAAGATTCTTTCTCCTTCATAGCAGTTGGCGGGTAATGTAACATTATCCATATTTCCTTTGCATCTTTGGCATTATTCAAAGAAAGTTGTAGTCTATGCAATTCTCTTTCATATAACCTTTCATCTTCTTGTGTAAATGAAATGTTATTAGGGCTATTCCAGCCCCTAGTACCACAAATTGCCAAGTCTCCTATAAAGTAAGCAGTATTTTGCAAGAACAAAATGTGTTTATAATATGCATTTAATTTCTGAGGACGACTCCACCAATAATCATGATTTCCTCTAATACAAATTTTTGTCCCTGGAAGGCGTTCTAACCAATCTAGGTCCATCTTTGCTTGTTCAAAACGCATTGCCCATGATATATCTCCTGGTATTAAGATCATATCTTCATCTCTTATTTCACTTCGCCAATTCATTTCTATCTGTGCACTATGATTTTTCCATTTGTCATTAAAAACATCCATAGGTTTTTGAGCAGCAAAATCCAAATGTAAATCACTAATTGCAAATACCTTCATTCTATCTCCTCTTTCACTCAGCTTATAGAGACACTTAAAAGATATAAATTATACCTTATACTACAATTCATTATTAAATCTCTTAAGTGCCTTACCACCCAGATAGTTACATAAGTCCCCTTGTTTATAGCCTTGTGATTCCATTATTGCTACTATATCATCATGAATTTTCCACCAACTGGTATTCCAATTAGCATATAAAGTATGCTCCTCTGGTGCACGCCCTATAATACGTTGTACTACAATATCTGGTGAAAGATATCTTAAAAAAGTAATGACTCTTTCTTTATAAGTTTCTAAGTCTATAAGTTTTAATTTCCCTTGTTGATAAGACTTAGCTAACGCTGTATTTTTTACAATATAAAGTGCATGTAATTTAACATAATCACTTTTTAAAGCACTCATACATTTTGCTGTTTCAATTACATCTTCTAATGTATCCCAAGGTAAATCTACAATAATATGTGTGCATATAGTAAAGGGATAAGCCTTTATTTGCATAATAGCATCTAAATACTCAGCTAAACTATGACCTCTATTAATTATTTTGAGGGTATTATAATTAATCGTTTGTAATCCTAGTTCAATACAGACTTCCTTATTATATTTTATAGACCATTCATATAATGCTTGTAAATATGCTTTATTAATACAATCTGGTCTTGTTGATACTGAAATCCCTATACTATCTGGGTGAACAAGTTGCTCTAAGACCTTTTTAAACTCTTGAAGTGGCATATACGTATTACTATAATTCTGCAAATATGGAATATAGTATTTGGCCTTATATTTTATTTTAATTTTATCTATATTCTTATCTAGTTGTTCTTTTATACTTTCTTGACTACTACGCATCTCATATCCAGCACCTACATCTCCACAGTAAGTACATCCTCCACGAGCCACACTTCCATCTCTATTAGGGCATGTAACAGGTAAATGAATCGGTATTTTATAAACCTTATCCCCATATTTTTCTTTTAAATAAGTTGAATACTTATTATATACTTCCAAACTAATTAACTCCTTTTCTTATGTTTCTTTGGGCACATTTTATTATTGGCCACGTACACTTCATAATATTTTCTGCTTGACTAACTGAAATAGGATTTTCTCCTATTCCACATTCAATTGTAAATCCAGGTTTATGATAAGTTTCTATAAACCAATCTTTATATCCTCCAGAGGCTGCTAATTCATCTGGGACATCTAACTTATATCCACTTACTTCGGAGAACATTATAGCATATTCCTTAGCTGTTGGCACCTCTACATTCATATAATTCCAGTAGATTACCTCTCCCTGTGTATGATAGGCAATCACCATATCATATAATCTTTTTCTTGTAAACTCAGCCAAAGCTTTACTCTCAGGCTCGCACTCTGGCATACTTCCTGCATAATGTGCATAGCTTGGTGATTTCTTATCGCTTATCCTTTTATATTTCAAGAAACCAGCATCATAATTGCGATTTAAATCTACTCCCCTTATATTAGCTTTCCATCTTGAAAAATTATTAACCCCTTCATTCATTTTTATTAATTTTTCTTTCTGTTTTTCATTCATTATCATCTCCAATCCATATAAACAAAGTTCAACACCATCTGGATTAACCATTGGTATAAAATCAAAATTAATCTCCTCCAAACTCATTTGATCCCTATCAATTTCTTCACATAATTTTTCTATACACTTCATTAAAATATAAGTTGTAATCCATTCATTAGCATGATGACTTGCATTAACATGTATTCTTCGACTACTACACCCTATATGTGCCATATATATAGACCGTCCCATAACACTTCTACCTATACTTTTAATTTCTAAAAAATGATACCTTCGACTCAGCTCCATTAGTTGTTCCGACATAACCGAATAACTATAACAATATTGCTTGAGATTAACAATATATTCCATAAAACACCTCCTATATTAAGCTATATTATTTATATGGAAATCATTTCTACTTTATGTTTCCATTATATTTGGTAATATTATCCATGCGTAATCATTAGTTTTAAGTATATTATTTCTTAGTCTACATATAATACATTTATCATCTTGCTTTGCTATAAAATATCAGAAAGGTGGTTACTTCATTATGAGGTCTAGAACTTGGGATTATATTGCAATTACACTTATTATTATAGGTGCAATTAATTGGGGACTTATTGGATTCTTCCAATTTGACCTAGTAGCATTTATCTTTGGAGGCATGAGTTCATGGATCAGTAGAGTCATTTATGCTGTAATTGGAATTGCTGGACTTTACTGTCTTACACTTTATGGACGTGTTTACGATCAACCTTATTCTAATAATTAATTTCATTTACTAAAACCACTTTAAAATAAGTGGTTTTATTTATTAATTAATGAAATTAACTGTAATTCTCAAACTAAGATCAAATTATCTTTAATATTTTTCATAAAAAACTAGGTATTTTACTAAGGAAATTGAATAAATATAATAATAAAAAACATTTAAGAGGTGATGTGCATGATTAAAATTATTACAGGTCAAATAGGAGAAGGTAAAACAAAAAAAATGATTGAAGAAGCTAATCAAATTATCACCCATATTAAAGGCTCTGCTGTGTATATTGATAGTACCAATACCCATCGTTATGTTTTATCCCATCAAATAAGACTTATTGAAGCCTCTACTTTTCCCCTCAAATCACAAATGGATTTCTTTGGATTTCTCTGCGGTATTTTATCTGCTAATCATGATATAGAAATTATCTTTATAGATGAATTGGTAAAACTCACCCACTGTTCTATCGATGAACTTACATTTCTATTTGATCGTATTAGAGATCTTTCAGAAAGATACCAAGTTGAGTTTATTATTGGTACCTCCTGTTCACACAGCGATCTTCCTGATTACCTCGCCCCCTATTTGATTGCCTAAATACAAACCATAAAAAGTCATAAAGATGTGGTATTCTTGCATCTTTATGACTTTTTGTTCATACTTTAAATATTTTAATTGTATCCTATTTATCTTTACTTTCTATTTGTTTAAAAAGGCAAATACTATAGGGCTTTACTTCATAGGAAGTTTCCACTACTTCTTCATTCATTCCTTCCTCAGAAGTGTCTACTATCCTACACCACATCCCAGTAGATGGTGGTAATTCAAATGTTAAACTTTCATAATAACTATTGGCTATAAAAAAAAGACTTTCTTTTCCTTTAAATAAACAGGCAATACTTTTTGAACAGTAGGACCAATCTGGTTGATTATATCGTACCCCATGCCAACTCACTTTATAACTATTCATTTCACTGGATTTAAAATAATCTAATTCTTTCCTAAGCTTTATTAAATTTTGAACAAATAAATAGTGTGACTTAAAATATTGTGCTCTTTCCCAATCTAACCAAGTTATTTCATTATCTTGACAAAAAGCATTATTATTTCCTTGCTGTGTACGCCCAACCTCATCCCCCATCAAGAGCATAGGTACTCCTTTTGAAAGAATTAATAAACACATCAGATTACGCATCATCTTTTTTCTTGTTTCTATAATAGTAATATCTTCAGTTTCTCCTTCAACTCCCCAATTATAACTGTAATTGGCATTATGCCCATCTCTATTATTCTCTCCATTGGCTTCATTATGTTTTTCATTATATGATACTAAATCCCACATTGTAAAACCATCATGCGCTGTAATAAAATGCAACATATGACAAGTTCCTTTTGTGATATCAGAAAAATAAATTTCTTTTCCTTGAATGCAATCTGCAAGAGCTTTGATGTTTCCTTGTTCACCTTTTATAAACTGTCTTATAGTGTCTCTAAAGTAATCACTCCATTCCCTAAAGGGACTAGGCATTCTTCCTACATCATAGCAACCTTTTGCATCCCAACTCTCACTAATCAATTTGGTAGTACTTAATAGAGGATGTTCCGCAATTTCATTTAAAAGAGATTTTTTAAGCCATTTTCCATTTTCATCTTGCCCTAAAATTGATGCTAAATCAAATCTAAAGCCATCCACACCTATCTCTTCACTCCAATAAATCAAGCTATCTAATATTAATTTTTTAACTATATAATGGTTTGTATTTAAAGTATTTCCTGTTCCAGAACAGTTCAAAAATTCTCCTTTATCGTTATATTTATAGTATATTTCTGGTGCAAGATTCTTAAAATGAAAAGCTGTTCCATCTTTTCCGCCTTCACCTGTATGATTGTATACTACATCTAGTATAATCTCTAATCCTTCTTTATGTGCTGCCTCAACCAATTCCCTAAATTCATCAATAGCTTCCTCACTTGTTTTACCTCCACAATAACGTTCATCTATTGCAAAAAAACTGATTGGATTATAACCCCATACATCCTCTAACAATTCATTCGTGTCAGGATTTTTATTTTTAAGTGCATGCGCATTCCATTTAAATATTGGCAAAAGTTCTAATGTCGTAATCCCTAATTCTTTTATATAAGCAAGTTGTTCCTTTAAACCTCTAAAGGTTCCCCTCATACTTTCTGGTAATTGAGAGCAATTTTTAGTAAAATGTCCTATATGTAGTTCATAAATAATCGTGTTATCCCAAGAAATATTAGGTTTTGGTAATACATACTTCTTATATTTCTTTATAATATTACGCCATTCTCCCTGAACAAATGATGTTGCTTTTGCATAGGGATCAAGTATTGATGAAGAATAAGAATAATCTTCATAAACAATACGCCATACATAGGCCATACCCTCTTTTAAACCTTCTATTTCAACGCTAAAAATATTATCTTTTTGATAATTCGTTGCATCTAAAAGAATTTTTTTAATTGGTAAAGTACTTTGTACTTCCTCATATATTTCTAGAAGCATTGTTGATGCACTTGTGGTATAAATACCCATCTGTGTTCCATGTTCTGTAAAATGACATCCTAATTTAGATTGCCCTACAGATAAATCATACATAGCTTTAACCTCCTATTTCAAGTCAATTGCTGCTTATCAGCTATTTATCACACTTATCTCTTTAATATTTTGAAGTATTAGTGTCTTTTTTGCAAGATAAATTGTTCTCTTTATAAAAGTTTTTTATTCCTCTTGAAAATTCAAGTACCTTATGCTAAGATAAGCATTAATTAAATGATTATAAAAACGATGATAAAGTCCCAGTAGTAAAATAATTAGCGGTTAAGAGAGTGTGTGATTGGTGTGAACACATCCCTAATATTTTATGAACTACAACTTTGGAGTTGAATATTTCGGTTGTCGCCGTTATCGACTTGAGGCAAACATAAGTTTGTGAATTAAGGTGGTACCACGGGTTATCTCGTCCTTAGGGAATGAGATAACCTTTTTTATTGTTTTTATAATTATTACTAAATTATAGGAGGCAAAACAATGAATGCATTTGATGTTTTAATGGAACGTGGCTTCATCGAACAGATGACACATGAATCAGAAATCAAAGAACTTTTAGAAAAAGAAAAGGTTACTTTCTATATAGGTTTTGATCCTACTGCTGATAGTCTTCATGTAGGACATTTTGTAACTGTTATGGCTATGAGTCATATGCAAAAAGCAGGCCATCGTCCTATCGTTCTTTTTGGCGGTGGTACAGCGATGGTAGGAGACCCTACTGGCAAAACCGATATGCGTAAAATGATAACAACTGAGATTATTGACCACAATGTAGCTTGTTTTAAAAAACAAATGTCACGTTTCATTTCTTTTGAAAATGATGCTGCCATTATGGTGGATAATGGGGATTGGTTACGTAACCTCAACTATATTGACTTTTTAAGAGAAGTGGGTGTACATTTTTCTGTTAATCGTATGCTTACTTTTGAATGTTATAAACAACGTCTTGAAAAAGGATTAACATTCCTTGAATTTAACTATATGCTTATGCAATCTTATGACTTTTTAGAACTTTATCGTCGCTTTAATTGTAAGCTACAATTGGGAGGCAATGATCAATGGTCAAATATATTAGGTGGCGTTGAATTAGTTAGAAGGCTTCATGGAGACCAATCCTTTGGTATGACTTTCTCACTTTTAACCAATAGTGAAGGTAAAAAAATGGGTAAAACAGAAAAAGGTGCTGTTTGGCTAGATCCTGATAAAACATCTCCTTATGAGTTTTATCAATACTGGAGAAATGTAGCTGATGCTGATGTTAAGCGTTGCCTATCTTTATTAACTTTTGTCCCAATGGATGAAGTTAATAGCTTAACAGCTGTAGAAGGTTCTGCCATTAATAAAGCTAAGGAGCGTCTTGCTTTTGAAGTTACTAAAATTGTTCATGGTGAAGAGGAAGCAATCAAAGCTGATACTGCTGCTAAAGCTCTTTTCTTAGGTGGCGCCCATGGTGGTTCTATCCCTACTACACAAATGAATACAGCTGACTTTAAAACAGGTATGGATATTCTTTCTTTACTTCAAGAAACAAAGCTTGTTCCTTCACGTTCAGAGGGTCGTCGTTTGGTCACTCAAAATGGTATCAAATTAGATGGTACGCCAATAACAGACCCTAACTGTCTTATAACTTTAGACTACTTTAAAGATAATGAACTAATGATTCAAAAAGGTAAAAAAGTATTCCATAAGGTTATTTTGAAATAATCCCTTGTCACGTAAAAAGTCCAGAGAATAAAAGGGACAGTTCACAACTTGGAATTTCTCTCAACAAGTTGCGAACTGTCCCTTCATCTTAGCCTGCCTAAAAACCTATTTATTCATAATAGCTTGTGCCCTCTCTATTAATTGAGCTTTATCAATGACATAATTTATCTCTTGCAACATATAGCTTATCCCTTCTTCATACCATACTATAGTTTGAACATGATTAACTTTTACCTCATCTGCACCATAAGAAACTCCTAGTTGGCCTGCTGCTACTGCTTCTTCATCTTCTTCCTTTTGCAGGTAGCTTGATTCTACTGAAGGAACACAGGTCTTGCTATCCACTTTTTCTTCAATGGCTTCCATAGGTACTAATCGCTTAGCTTTCTTCTGACTTTTCCATGCTAGCCTTGTCAGTAACCGAAAAACCATATTTAAAACTGTTCTGGATTTTTTAACCCTTTGATAGAAAGATAGCACTTTACAAAAGCCTCCTGAACAATGTCTTCACTTATACAAGCATCTCCAGTAATCAGGCATACTGTACGAACAGCTTGAATTTTATACCTTTCAAAAAGTTGACCAAAAGCCCTCATATCCCCTTCTTGAACCTTCTTAATAAGTTCTATCTCTTCCATCTTTTTCTCCTCCTCGGTGCACCTATCTATAAGAGCCTTTTACTTTAGAATCGGTTCATTAATTCAAGAAGTTATTTAAAAAATCTTAATACTTACTTTTTTATTGTACATTAAAAAAGCTCCTATAGTGAGCCTATTTGAATAAATAATTCTAATCATTTGCTCGCTATAAGAGTTTTATTATTTGAATTTAATCTCTATTTTTTTGGATTCTTCTTACTCTTTCTGCTTTCACCTGAGAAGCCATTTCCTCCTCTAGCACTTCTTCTCCGTCAGGGAACAGTTCTGTTACATACCTAAGTAATACTAATCTAATAAAAGCTGCTACTGGTACACCAATAAGCATTCCCATTAAACCAAACAAATTGCCACCAATTAAAATGGCTAATAATACAATGACTGGATGGAGCTTAACACATTCTCCTACTACTTTAGGTACAATGATCCATCCGTCTATTTGTTGGATAATCAAGATAGCTATTGCACCATAAATGGCTTTCATGGGATTAGGGTCAAGAATACCAATAATAATGGCTAAAACAAAACCTACAATAGGTCCAAAATAGGGTATCAAGTTAAAAATTCCTGCTATAACACCAATAATAATAGCAAAATCTAATTGAATAATTGTTAATGCTAAACTTGTAAGTACTGCAACAATTATTGCATCAATAATTTGCCCTCTAATATATCCTGAAAAAATATAGTCTATATCATGGCATAATACCATTACATGACGATATATTTTTGGCCTTAATAGAGTATAGCTTATTTTTTTAACCACTGCCACACAACGTTCCTTATCTTGTAATAAGTAAAATGCTATAACAAATGCTAATATAAGATTCATAGCATTTAGCCCAATTGTAGTAAAGTAATTAATCAGTTGATTGGATATCCTTATAACAAACGCATTAATTACCCCATATATTTTTTGAACAATATCCTCTTGCCCCTTCAAAATACCTATTTCATTTGTAAAGCGGTTAACACCATCGAAAACATTTTCAAAATAAATGAAATATTTTCTTATACTTTCTTTTATGCTTAAAAAAGAAAAATTTCCCGAAACGGCTTCTACATTCATGACAATAATAAGAATAAATAATCCTAATATCATAACAACTGATAGAAAAGTAAAAAAAGTTGGCATTGTTCTTGTTTGCCAACTTTTTTGATGATTCAAATCACTCGTAATTTGATTCTTTTTACTATGAAATGTACTTTTCTTTTTAATTTGATGGCATTTATTTTCATAAAACTTAACAATAGGATCTAAAAGGTAAGCAATAATAAATCCTAAAATAAGTGGCTTTAATAACTCATAAATCAGATAGACTAACTTACAAACTGCTTTCCATACTTCATCTAATCGAAGCATTACCAATATACCAACAAATGTTACTAAAGTAGCTCCAACCGCATACACAGCTATTGTAAAATAGCGATTATTTCTCTGGATTTTCATAGTAAGTAGCCTCCAAAATTTAGTACGCTACTAGGTTTTCCAAAAGTTTAATAAGATATTCATAAACGCGCGCCATAGATGAAATACTTACTACTTCTTGTGGTGAATGAATGTGCTTTATATTCGGCCCAAATGAAATCATATCAAGTCCTGGGCATTTTTCAGAAATAAACCCACATTCAAGCCCAGCATGAATAGCCGTCATAACGGGTTCCTTATAATATAATTCTTTATAAAGGTTTCTTGCGCACTCTCTAACATGCGAATTCTCATTATATTGCCATGCTGGGTAGTCTCCTTTTACTTCATAACCCAAATTAAAAACTTTACTTAACACCTCTAATTTATCTAGTAATTCCATCTTACGAGAGGCTACACTACTGCGTACGGCACTGCCAAGTTCTATATAATCCTGGTGCATTTGTAAAATCCCCAAATTAAGGGAGGTTTGTACTAAGCCCTTCATATGTTGGTCATATCCCATGACGCCATTTGGTAATACCATAAGTACATCAATCAATTTCTGTTGACATCCTTTAGTTAATGATTCTTGGTAGCGTCTAGGTGCTTCTTCCAACGTAAAACAAAGATGCTCTTCTTGCGCACTATACTCCTTTTGGAATATCATTATTATCTCTTTTGCTACATTCCTTAAATGACCTTCTTGGTCTTTATGAATAGCCAAAACAACCTCACACTCACGTGTAATTACATTGTCCTTTGAGCCACCTGAAATTTCTACTAATTTAATTTCCAGTTCTTTACTTAGCCCATATAACATGCGACCCATTAAAATATGTGCATTTGCTCTTTCAAAATGAATATCAGCCCCTGAATGTCCACCTTTTAGACCATTTATAACAAGTCTATAAAATGTGACTTTTTGAGATATACTTTCTCTTTGGATAGGAAGTGAAAAATAAGCTTTTGCTCCTCCTGCACAACTGAGCAAGAATTCTCCTTCAACATCTGTATCTAAGTTTAATAGAATTTTACCTGAAATAAATTCGGGATGCAAATTGGCTACACCTGTCATTCCTCTTTCTTCATCCGTTGTCATTAAACATTCAATAGTTGGATGTTTAAGTGTTTGATCTGCCAATACTGCCATCTGATATGCAATAGCCACCCCATTATCTGCACCTAATGTTGTACCTTTTGCGCCAATCCAGTCACCATCAATATAAAGTTGTAATCCGTCCTTTTCAAAGTCATGAACAGTCTCTTTGTTCTTTTCACATACCATATCTAAATGCCCTTGTAAAATAACTGTTGGTACATGCTCATATCCTGGTGTGGCTGGTTTTTTAATATAGATATTATAAGCATTATCTTGTTTTACTTCTAAGCCCAAATCAGTTGCAAACTTCACCATGTAATCACTAATAGCTTTTTCATTACCTGAGCCTCGTGGAATACCACTAATTATTTCAAAATACTCAAATACTTTCCTAGGCTGTAATTCTTTTAAAATGTCTGACATAAGTATTTCTCCTTTTATATATACTAATTTTTAAAGCTATGAATAGGGGCTGGAATTCTACCACCTCTTGCAATAAACCCATCACACTTATAACTATTCACTGGCATAATTGGTGCATATCCTAAAAGGCCACCAAATTCTACTTGCTCACCTACACCTTTTCCAACTACAGGGATAATTCTTACAGCTGTTGTTTTGGCATTAATCATTCCAATTGCCATTTCATCTGCTATAATCCCTGATATAGTAGCAGCACTTGTATCTCCTGGTATAGCCACCATATCAAGCCCTACTGAGCATACACAAGTCATAGCCTCTAATTTTTCAAGTGTTAATGCTCCTTTTTCAGCTGCTTTAATCATTGCATGATCTTCACTTACAGGAATAAAAGCACCACTTAATCCTCCTACACAAGAAGAAGCCATAACGCCTCCTTTTTTTACACAATCATTTAGTATAGCTAGAGCTGCGGTTGTTCCAGGGGCACCTGCACATTCAAGACCCATTTCCTCAAAAATCTCTGCAATACTATCTCCAACAGCTGGTGTTGGTGCTAAAGATAAATCAATGATACCAAAAGGTATATCCAACATAGCAGATGCTTCTTTTGCAACCATTTGACCAGCTCTTGTTATTTTAAAAGCTGTACGTTTAATCGTTTCACATAATGTTTCAAAGTCTGCATCTCTAACAGATTCTAATGCTTTTTTAACAACACCAGGTCCACTTACTCCTACATTAATCACTGTATCCTTTTCACCTATACCATGAAAAGCACCTGCCATAAAGGGATTATCTTCTGGCGCATTGCAAAATACTACCAACTTAGCACAACCAATACTGCCACGGTCAGCTGTATGTTCTGCTGTTAATTTAATAATTTCACCCATACGCTTTACAGCATCCATGTTAATTCCTGTGCGAGTCGTTCCTAGATTAACTGATGAACATACATTATTTGTGATAGCTAATGCTTCAGGTATAGATTCTATAAGCACATTATCTGCATTTGAACAACCTTTATGCACTAATGCAGAAAAACCACCTATGAAATTAACACCTACTGTTTGAGCAGCACGATCTAAAGCTTTGGCAATAGGGACATAGGAATTTGCTTTTGTGGCCCCTCCTACTAGGGCAATAGGTGTAACTGAAATACGCTTATTGACAATAGGAATACCATATTTCTTTGAGATAACTTCTCCTGTTTCTACTAGATGCTCTGCTTGTCTCGTAATCTTATCATAAATATTATCACATAGTCTTTCCATATCATCGGAGATGCAATCCATTAAATTAATCCCCATAGTAATGGTACGAATATCCAGATTGTTTTCTTGTATCATCTTATTTGTTTCTTGTACTTCATATCTTGAAATCATATCCTATTCCTTTCTATATGAAAACACCTTCTCAATTGCTTCCCCACTCTTTGTTATTAAATACGATGCATATTGTCAAAAATATCTTGATGTTGAAGACGAATATCTACTCCAATTTCTTCACCTAATGCACTCAGTGCATCTACAACCTTTTCAAAGTCCTTTTCCTTTTCAGTAATGTCTACAATCATCATCATATTAAAATATTCTTGAACAATTGTCTGTGAGATATCTAAGATATTAATATTTTCGCTACTTAAAAAGGTACATACCTTAGCAATAATTCCTACCTTATCTTTTCCAACTACCGTAATAATCCCTTTCATTTTCTATCCTCCTGTTATTTCTTCCAGTAAATTTTAAGTATATCCCCATCACACAGTACATCCGTTAAAGCACCATGCATTCCATTACGCTCTAACTGAACTGTTCCTTGTGGCTTACTTAAATCAAAATCTATAAAATCAAATATGCTTGCAAAGATATAATCAGTTTCTTTTCTGGGTAAAACAACTGTTGTATCATTTGCAATAATATATAAACTTTCTTTATTATTTTGTGTAGATACCTTATCACTTGAATCTAAATCTCTTACTGTAGGTAGTACTTCTTCTTGGGCAATGGCTCCCTCTCTAGAGGCACCTCCTGCTACTTCTCGACTTATAACTACTTGGTCAATTAAGAGTGCATCTCCATCTTTTAACTGGTAATCTAAACTAACTTCCTTAAAGTCAATTGAAATTATTTTATTCTTCACATCAATTGCCATAGCCTCTAAAAGTTCTGATACTGTTTGTACTGCTACTATCTCAATGTTATCGTTCTGCATCACTTCGTAGGTTGATGACACAATTGCATCTCCTACCTTAACTAGTGGCAGTGTAATCTTTTTACCTTCAATACTTATATTTTTCTCTATTTTATAAAAATCTGCTAAATTGACTTTACCAGGTGCACCATTCACACCAAATTCTACCTGGATACGATCTCCATCTTGAATATGATCATGAATTGTTGATATAGAACCATTTAACAAAATGGTAGCTGGGGTACCATTCTCACCTTTAACACGTCTACGTTCACCATTTAACTTAAACATTAAGGTCTCACCTTTTTTGGGGAAAATAGCTGTATGTTCTATCCCCATAGCTACAATAGCATCTAAAATTGTTAGCTTTTTGGCATTTAGTAATTGTATTTTTTCTCCATTTAAATAGACAAAAGTAAATTGACTATATTTATTTTGTATAGTTGTTAAACATATTCCTAAAGGTGTAATCATTTCAGGGCTATCAATAACGCCTATTTCATCTTTAATATTAACTAATTGCGTTGTACTACGTACTGCAACTCTTTGTTCTACTAATTTCAAATGCGCAGCTAGACGTGTGGTAAATCCGAACATCTGACTACCTCCTCCTACGCAAAAAACAGCATTAGGCGCATTATTACCATTAAGTTCTATAATCTTAGTTGCAATCTGTAAGGTAAGAGTATCAATAATAGGTGAAATTACTTTTTTAACCTCTTTACTGGTTATAGTTTGTGTGAGACCGATGATATCTGTAAAAGTAATACTCTCCTCCATTGATGCTTGCATCTTGATCTTTTCTGCTGTTTGAAAATCAACTAAATATTTATGTATAATTGCTTCTGTTACTTCATCCCCTGCAAAAGGAATCATGCCATATGCATTAACACTTCCTTCCTTTGTGATAGCAATATCAGAAGTTCCTGCACCTACATCTACAAGGGCTAAATTGAGAAGTCTAATTTGCTCGGGAATAACTGCATTAATAGCTGCAACAGGTTCTAAAGTCAAATGACTTACTGTCAGTTCTGCGCGTTCTGTTACTGCATACAAACTATCAATAACTTGCTTAGGTAAAAAAGTAGCTAATAATTTTGCACCAATACTATGCCCTTTATGTCCTTCTAAATTTGCTATTACATACTCATCTAAAAAATACTGAATAACAGAATAGGCAACACAAAAATAGTCTGTGTCTCTATTTGCTTGTTGTTGCATTGCCTTTGCTTTTTCTACACCCTCTAATTCTAAATGATGAATGTGATTCAAATTAAATTCTTGGATTTCTTCATAGTTTTGAACGACATTTACAATTTGCGTACTTAACGCTCTCCCTGCGGCTGCTAGTGCAACTTCCTTTAATTGTATTTTCAGTCGTTTTTCTAAAGTATTTTTAATATCATAAACTACATTTGATACTTTCTGAATATCATGAATTTGTCCATCTATCATAGCACGTTCTTCATGTTCTCTACACTCATAATCAATAAGTACAAACTCATTTCCTTCCTTGTATCCAACGACACCTACAACAGTACGTGTGCCAATATCTAAACCAAAGCAAAGTGTATCTTTTATATAGTCTTTCACGCGTACATCTCCTATCTTTCTAATAATTGTTTTATCTTTAATGCGTATATCTTTGGATCTTCTATTAATATGTGGCAGTGGGTAGCAATTTCAAATCCAGCGATATGTCCTATTCGCATCATAAATTTGATATGAAAATGATATTGCCATTTATTTCTTAAATCGCCACTCATCATACAAATATTAAAAGCACCTTCTGACACAAGCTGATCATAACTCAGTAATAGCCTTTTAGATAACCACCCTATTTCTTCTATTTCTTGAAGAGTTAACTCTCCATAGTGTTGTCTATGTTGCTTAGGTACTGCCCATACCTCATAGTTATACTCTGGATTTGATGGTGCTATAAGTTGCCAAAGGTCAGTTTCATAGATCAAAAATCCATCCTTTAAATGTTCTTTACTACATAAAAAACAAAAATCCTTTTTTTGATATTTGGCATATTGTTGTTCCATGCCATAAGGAATCTGGTGTAAGGCAATTAACTGCCAATGTGAATGATATATACTTGCACCAGCTAATGTTCCATAATTTTTAAAAATTTGTATAAATACATTTTGATCATCTTGACTTAAATACTGCCATCTTTTTTGCATAGCTAAGAACAAGATTTTCCAATGCTCTACTGTAAAATCTTTTGGATGTTCTAAATGATGAGCTGTATCAACTATCACATCATGTACACCTGCATAATGACCCGTCCTAGTAATAGCAGGATACTTGTTTGCTAAAATACGTACAAGAAGCTTCTCCTCATCCCATACTTCATCATGTATTTCTTCTAGTTGTTTTTCATTCTCCCTACAAAAAGGACACCCTCCCTTCTGTTTCCCTATCAGAGGTCGACTACTTCTATGAGATGCAATAATACTATCACTTAAAAAATATTTACGATATTCACACATAAGTCATTGATTGCCTTTCTTTTTTACCATTTTACACTATAGCTATCTAAATTTAAAGTAATAATATACATAAAATTAAAAGAACAAGGAATCCTTGTTCTTTTAATTTTATTTTCTAACCCATTTTTCTACATTTGCAAAAACATTTAAAGGTGTAGGCTTAACATCTCCTTTAATCTCATTATGTGTAATTAAAACTGCTTTTTTAAAATATAAGCTAATATAAGGTATCTGTTTTACAAAATACTGTTGAAATTTTTGATAAGCATCCACTGCCATTTGAGGCGTTGCCAAAAAGGCTTGCTGCAATAACTCATCCATATGTTCATCCTTATAGCTGGTATAATTTCCACCACCTAAAATACTAGAGGAATGAAGAGCAAAGCTTAAATCTGTAGCATACCCTAATTGATATCCGCCTAAAAAGGCATCAAATTGCTTTGCCATTACTCGTTCTAAATAAATATCTTCATTCACAGCCTCTATTTTCATATCTATTCCTATCTCATTATACATATCTTGGATTTGCTTAGCCAATTTCATACGCTCATTATTTTCCTGATTTACAAGTAATGTAAAGCTTAGTGGCACACCATTTTTATTAAGAACCCCTGTACTACTATCCTTCTCATATCCTTCTTGAGTAAGTAACAATTTAGCCTTTTCTTTATCATAGTTTTTAATTTCTAAAGTTCGGTCATATAGATAAGAAACTGGACTAATAGGTGTATCTGTTACAACTGTATGGTCCAAATAAAAAAGATGAGCCATTTCTTGACGATTAATTGCATAAAGAAGAGCCTCTCTAATCGTTGCATTTTGGAATAAAACCTTATTATGATTCACACCTATGAACTCATACACAGGAGAAACCATTTCATATGCAGAAGAAGCCTCATCATTTGTATATTTACCCCATTCCATTTCCATGGTGTAAATGACATCAATCAGCCCTTGTTTAAAAGCATATAACATACTTTGGCCAGCAGGTATATAATTAATTTGTACTTCGTCTATTTGAGGCCTACCTTTAAAATAGTTAGGATTAGCCTTAAGTATCATAGATTTTGTAGAAATTGTACCATCATACATATAGGGTCCAGATCCTATGGGTTTAATGATTAATGTATCTGCTCCTGATACATTGTAAATATGCTCAGGTATGACAGGAAAAAATAATGTCTGTAATACGCCACTATAACTTCCCTTATACACTAACTTAAAAGTTGTTTCATCTAATTTTACACTCTCTTGTAAATTAGCTACAGCACTTCTATAAGGGCTATCAGGAATATTCTTAATTTGATCTAGGGTATAAAGTACATCACTTGTTGTAAGAGGTGTTCCATCATGCCATTTTACCCCCTCTTTTAACGTAATGGTTATGGCTGTATTACTTTCATTTACAATCCAAGATTCTGCTAAATTACTGCTAATAGTGCCATCTTCTTCAATATTTATAAGTGGACTAAAAATAAGATAGAGTGCCTGTGCTACCGTTTCCTGTGTATTATAAAGAGGATGTAAAGTAACTGGTGTATCCATCGCAATAACCATACGACTCTCAGGTGGTGTAGTTGATTTTATTTGCTCTATTTGCTGTTCATCCACAGTTTTATCTTCATCTAGTATTTCTTTTTGCTTACAGCCTACTAAGGCAAATGCTACTAGCATAATGAGTACAATTACTATTTGCCATTTTTTCATTTAGCTTATTCCTCCTCCAACACCAATAAAATTTGCTTCAATTGCTTTTTAGTAGATTCTAACGAAATACTATTATCTACTATATAATCTGAAACTTGTTTCATTTCTTCCCATTCTTTTTGTAACTTAAGTCTATGACCTACCTGATTTATATCTATACCATCTCTTAACATGATACGTCTTATACGTTCCTCTAGGTCAGTATAAACTGCAATCACTACATCTGTTAGTTCAATCAACCCACTTTCAATTAAAAGTGCTGCTTCTAATACAATATGTTGTCCCGGAGCAGTCTGCTGATATAACTGAATACGCTCTTTGATCTCTTGTGTAATAATAGGATGCGTAATAGCATTTAACTTTTCAACAAGCTTTGGATTCTGAAAAACAATTTCTCCTAAACGCTTTCTTATAATTTCTCCTTCTTCATCTAAAATGCTATCGCCAAAGGAAGCTATAACAGGCGCATATCCTCTTTGCCCCTTTTTTAAGATTTCATGACCTATAAGATCCGCTGAAATACTGCGGATTGGCATTATTTCATTAATAAGTGCTACTACTGTTGATTTTCCAGCACCTATCCCCCCTACAATCCCGATTACTTTCATTTTATAGTCTCCTATTTTACAGCTAGCCAATTTTCACCTTGATGAACATCCACCAAAAGTGGAACACATAGGTCAGCTGCATGTTCCATCTCTTCCTTTAAAATTTTCTTAACAATCTCAACTTCCTCTTTATGGGTTTCTATTAAGAGTTCATCATGAACTGTTAAAATAAGCTTAGATCTTAAGTTGCTTTCATTAAGCTTACGGTGCACACGAATCATGGCTATCTTAATAATATCTGCAGAAGTTCCCTGAATAGGTGTATTCATAGCTACACGTTTCCCAAACTCTCGCATGTTATAATTGCTTGCTAATATTTCTGGTATTTCTCGTTTACGATGATAAAGGGTTTCAACATATCCATTTTGCATTGCAAAATCAATAATTTCTTCCAAATAAGATTTAATACAAGGATACTTATCAAAATAACCCTCTATATATTTTTGAGCTTCTTTTTGACTAATCTTAAGGTCTTCTGATAGTGCAAAGGCACTAATACCATATACAATTCCAAAGTTGACCGCTTTAGCATTACTACGCTGTAAACTCGTTACTTCTTCAAAAGGTACATGAAATACTTGTGAAGCAGTTAATGCATGGATATCTATATTCTCCTTGAATGCTTTAATAAGGGTATGATCTCCTGACATATGTGCAAGTACGCGTAATTCAATTTGTGAGTAATCCCCATCTAGAAAAATATACTCTTCAGAACTTGGTACAAATAACTGACGTATTTTTTTACCCATTTCAAATTTAACAGGAATATTTTGCAAATTAGGTTCTGTACTACTAAGACGTCCTGTAGCTGTAATTGTTTGATTAAAAGTAGAATGAATCTTATTTTGATCGGTTAATACATTGAGCAGTCCATCTACATAAGTAGACTTTAGTTTAGCATATTGACGATATTCTAGTATTTGTTCTACGATCGGATAATCATTTTTTAGTGTTTCTAATACTTCAGCGGCAGTAGAATAACCTGTTTTTGTCTTCTTAGCACACGGAATCCCTAATTTTTCAAATAAAATAGTACCTAGCTGCTTGGGCGAATTAATATTAAAATTTTCTCCTGCTTTTTCATAAATAGACTCTGTCAATTTATCTAATAAAGCTTGTAATTCTTCTCCATAATTTCTAAGACCTATAGGGTCTACCTTAATTCCTTGGACTTCCATATCAAACAATACATCAATAAGTGGCATTTCAATATCATAGAACAATCTTGTCATATTTTGAGCTTGAAGTTCTTCTTTCATTGCTTCTGCTACATGTAGCGCAACATAGGCACGTTTTCCTATATTTTCCATCCTTTTAATCTTTTCTAATGACAACCAAGTTTTCTGAGATTTACCTTTTCCTAATATACCTTCAAGACTTATTATACTTTGCTTATTTAAGAAGAGTTCTTCTAATTCAGCCAAATCATAACTTTTATTAGTTGGATGTAATAAATAAGCTGAAATAAATGTATCAAAACAAACACCATTTAACCCTTGTCCTACTTTTAGTAATTCATGTTTGAAAACTTTAGAGTCATGTATAATTTTTTGATAAGTGGCACTTTCCAAGAATTCAATTAATAGTTCTTTACATTCATGGTCTGTTAAGTCCCATTCACTATATCCTATCTCTTGTTCGGTAGAGACTCCTAATCCCAATGTATTATCGTCTATAAAATAAGCAACTCCTATTTTATTCTCTTTAGCATCTATTAAAAATTTCTTAAATTCTTTCTCATCCCACTCATTTACTTGGATTTCATCTATAGCTTTAGGAGAGTTGTTTGTTTCTTTAGGTAATTTATTAAGAATAGATTTAAGTTCTAATTCTCTAAACAAAATAGTTGCTTCATCATCTAACGCTAAGTTAAATTCAAAATCTGACCATTCATATACTAAAGGCACATCACAAACAATAGTAGCAAGCATTTTACTATCTCTTGCATCTTGAGCATAGTTTGATAAATTCTCCTTGAGTTTCTTCTGTGTAATTTTATCTAATTGATTTAACAGGTTTTCAATGCTACCATATTCCTTAATGAGCTTTATTGCTGTTTTTTCACCAATACCAGGTACTCCTTTAATATTATCTGATGGATCTCCCATTAACCCTTTAACATCTACAAATGCTATTGGAGATACTCCATACGCCTTCTCTACATCTTTTGCAAAAAAGCTTTCAATTTCTGTACCTGTTTTTTTTGTACGTGGAATTTTAATTTCAATGTATTCTGAAGTAATTTGGAATAAATCTCTATCTCCTGACACTACAGTGACTTGCATATTATCCTTTTCACCTGCTTTAGCTAAGGTTCCTAATACATCATCTGCCTCAAAGCCTTCTTTCTCGATAATATGAATATGCATAGCTCTTAATACTTTTTTAATAAGTGGTATTTGAGCTCTTAACTCTTCTGGCATGCCTTTACGATTGCCTTTATACTCTGCGGAAAATTCATGTCTAAATGTTGGTACACTTAAATCAAAAGTAACTCCTAAATAATCTGGTTTTTCCTTTTCTATAATACTAAGCATCATATTTAAAAAGCCAAATACCGCATTAGTGTACTGACCACTTTTATTTGTCAATAAAGGCACCCCATAAAAGGCACGGTTGGCAATACTATGCCCATCAAATAATAATAATTTTTGTTTCATATAGCACCTCATCTATTTGTTTTAAGATAGTATAACATATTTTTCCTCATCTCGTTATATAAACCTTCCTTTATAGTATACCCTATATACTATTTATTTACAGTCATTATTAAATGAATTTTAGGTTTTTGCACAAAAATAGACCCATCTACTTACCATTAGATTGGGTCTATCTTATAGCACTTCTAATTTACTAATAAAATCAATAGTTTTAAAAGTCTTATCCACATAGTAAGAAACATATCGATCCCCTACTAAATCTAGTTCCTTTTGTATCAATACGCTTATTTCAAAATGGTAAAGTTGTTTTAAATTTGAATTTAAAATATACTGTAAAGTATAGAGCGTAGAATAACTAATATTTATAACATCTACATATCCACTTTTACATTTTTTGCATACAAGTCCACCTGCTTCTGCTGAAAAATAATATTTATCGCATTTTTCTTCTATTACACCACACTCAGTACAAGCTGAAAGCTGTGGCATAAAACCTAATAACCCTAAAGCTCTTATTTCATAGACACGCCTAATTTGTTTATAACGATCTGAAGTTTTATTTAAAGCTTGTAAAGTTACTAGTGTTAATTTTAATAATTCTTGTTGGGGAAGTCCTGGTTGTGTTACATGATGAATAAATTCCATGATATAACTCGCATAACTTAAGGTAGTTATATCTTTTCTAATATTATGGAACATTTCTATCAAATCTACAGCTACTAATCGATATGTATCCTTATAAGATGTCAACATAAAGTCACCATATACAAACAATTGAGTTCCAGAGGCAAACCCCTTTTCTACTTTCTTTGCTCTTGGTGCAATAGCTTGAATACGACCTAATTCTTTTGTAAAGAGAGTGATATATTTATCACTCTCTCCTACAATATATTCTTTTATCACTAATGCCTTCGTTTTTATAATCATGTTACAATTATCCTACCTCATGTGTTCGCTTAGGCAATCTTCTGCCTTCACTATAATCTTTATACTCTCTCTCATAAGCCTTATAGTTCATATACGCATCAATATTTCCTGTTGTCATAAAATAACTCCAAAATTCCTGTAACATTTTATAACCCCCTATTGGTTGATTTATAATTAAGTTACGCAATTTTTGTAAAGCTATCCTACAAAAAAACTACCAATTTGAAAGGCCTTGACATTTTTACATTAGGTCTCTTTTGTTATAACCATAATTTTTGATCAGAAAATCACTATCTCTCCAGTTCTTTTTAACCTTTACCCAAAGGGTTAGGTAAATTTTTGAACCTAATAGACGTTCTATATCATAACGTGCTTTAGATCCTATAGATTTGATCATCTGTCCTTGTTTACCAATAATGATACGTTTATGAGATTCTCTTTCACAGACAATAGTTGCTTCAATATCTACAATATCTCCTTCGCCACGTTTCTTCATTGTCTCGATTTCTATAGCAATACCATGTGGTATTTCTTTATCTAATAGATGAAGCGCTTTTTCTCTAATGATTTCAGCCACAATTTGGCGTTCTGGCTGATCAGTAAGCATGTCACTTGGGAAAAATTGTGGCCCCTCTGGTAAATAAGCTGGCATACACTTTAGGATGGCATCTAAATTTGTATTTTCATAAGCAGAAATGGGAATGATCTCCTTAAAATCATAAGCACTACGATAAGCTTCTATTGTCTTGAGTACCGTTTCCTTTGAAACACTATCAATTTTATTAATACATAGAAAAACCGGTGTTGTTACATTTTTTAAACGTGCAATGATTTCCTCATCCGTTTTTCCAATAAAAGGCTCTGCTTCTACAAGATAAAATATAGCATCCACCTCATTTAAAGTGGTCATTGCTGATTTTACCATAAACTCTCCTAATTTATTTTTAGGTGTATGAATACCTGGTGTATCAATAAAAACTGCTTGATAGTTCTTTGTTGTTAATACCGTTTGAATACGATTACGTGTTGTTTGTGGCTTATTTGACATAATAGCCACTTTCTCACCAATAAGCTTGTTCATTAAAGTGGATTTCCCTACATTGGGACGTCCTATAATAGACACAAAACCTGATCTAAATGTTTCTCTCATCTTTTCCTCCTAGGAGCATTATTGCTCTTCATTAAATAAATCTGCCTTAGTAAAAGCATAAGGAAATATTTCTGCAAATGGAATAACCTTGATTTCTCCTTTTGCATTTTCAAAAATAAACTCTCCCTCACTCATAAACTCTGATATAACTTGTCTACAAATGCCGCAAGGATACGTGAATTCATTATTACTACCTACAATTGCAATTGCTACTATTTCATGTTTTCCCTCTGATACGGCTTTAAATATAGCAGTACGTTCTGCACAATTAGTTGCACCGTAAGAAGCATTTTCCACGTTACACCCGGTATATATTTTACCACTTTTCATCAATATAGCTGCCCCTACTTTAAATTTTGAATAGGGTACATAAGCCTTTTCCTTTGCTTCATGTGCTTTTGATAATAATTCTTTATATTGTTTCATGCTCATCATCCTCTATCTTAATATGGAAAGACATTGTAACACATCTTCTTGCTTCTTTGCCATATTTTTTTCATCTTCTTCTGTCATGTGATCATAACCTAATAAATGGAACATACTATGTGCAACTAAAAAGCAGACTTCTCGTTCTAAAGAATGACCATAACTTTCTGCTTGTTCCTTGGCCTTATCTACACATAAGATAATATCACCTAACATGACTTCTTCCGTATCATAATTGATACAACTGACCAAATCAAGTTTGTCCCAATTAATATACCCAATAACTTCAGGGGCTATTTGAGGAAAAGAAAGTACATCTGTCGCTCTATCTATTTGACGATGTGCTTTATTAATCTCTTGAATTGTATTTAAATCAACTACAGATAAACTTATTTCTACTTCATAAGGTACTCTTTCTTCCTCTAAGCATTGATTAATAACAGCCTTTACTTTGTCTAATAATACTTCTTGTTCTTCAAAAAAATTCACTTCATCTTCTAAATATAATGTCACTTTATTTTTCATTCCTTTCTGGATAAGCAATACGTTGATGATACATACCTGTCAGCATTTTAGTAAAAGACTCAATAATTTTATCAATATCAGATATGTATAATTCACACTCATCTAATTCACCTTCATCAAGTTTCTGTTTGACCATTTTTCTCACTACAGACTCAATTGTCAATTCTTTACCCAATCTATCTTGCATTGACCTTACCGTAGCTTCTACTACATCTGCTAACATAACAAGTGCTACTTCTTTTGTCTTAGGTTTTGGTCCTTGATATTTGAAATCTTCCTCAAAAACTTCTCCACTTAAATCCTCTTTTGCCTTTATATAAAAGTATTGCATGGTACTTGTTCCATGATGCTGACAAATCATATCTTTTATATATTGTGGTAAATGATATTCCTCCGCCAGTCTCAATCCTTCTGTAACATGGGAAAGGATTACAGAATAACTTTCTTGAGGTGTCATATAATCATGAGGATTACTAACTCCTTGATTTTCCTTAAAATAAGTACTACAAGTCAGTTTTCCTATATCATGGTAGTAACCTCCCACCCTTGCCATTAGAGGGTTAGCATTAATAGCATCTGCTGCACTTTCAGCTAAATTTGCTACTAATAAACTATGATAATAGGTCCCTGTTGCCTCTAATAAGAGACGCTTTAGAATAGGCTGATTAGGATTCGTCATCTCTAATAACTGCATGGGGGTTATAAATCCAAATAAAGATTCTAAAGCAGGTAGTGCGCCAACTACTGTTACTACAGAAATAACGCCAATAATAAATGCCACTAAAGCTTGCGAAATAACAGAGATATTCACCTCTGAGCCTACAAAAAGTTTAAAACCTAAATAAGTAAATAACTGAATCAATCCTAAATACAAACCATTCATTACTGTTTTTGTACGCTCTTCCATACGCGTTACAATAAAAATGCTTGTAATACCAGAAATAATAAAGTACATGACAAATAAAATATCACCTTTAAAAATAGTAGTAGCGAAAATAATAATAAGTGTTTGTACAAATGCAGCAACAATAGGCCCTATAGCAAAAGCAATAATCATACAGGGTACAGCTAATGGCATATAGACAAAAGAAACACCAATCATTCCTCTTACAACTAAAATGCTTAGGGTATAGACACTTAAAATAAGGCATAGTGGACGTTGTTCTTTCATTTTTAAGCTATATCCACTTTTAATAAATTTGAAACTTAAAAAAATCATTAAAATCATTAAAATCAAAATGCCACTATATTGCCTATACTGCGTTGCTTTATCTGTATCTAAATAACCTACCTTTTCTAAAAGTTTGTAAGTCTCCTCAGTTACCTTTAACCCTTTTTCTATAATCTTTTCTTGTGCAAGTACATATACAGGATCTACTTTATCACTCTCTATTTTTTTTAATTCATTAGTAGCTGCTTCATCCTCAACAACATTAGGTGCTAAAACAGTATTAATAATATCTTGAGCAATTTTTTTCATTGGAACACTTAAATCAGTTTGATCTACAGCATTTCTCACATCACTTATTTTATTACTATTTTCTACCGAAATGCCTCTAGCAAAAATATCACTTGCAATATTTATACAAACATCCTTTACATATACAAGTTCGTTACTTGATGAAGTAAGTAGTGTTTCATACTGCTCATTGTATAGTCCAATAGGTGATCGCCCACTTAAGACTTCTACTTCTGTCTTTTCTAACGTAGTAGCTATATCTGAATTTTGAATACTCATTACAGCTTCAAATAGTTTTTCAATATTGCCAATTGCCTTCTCCTGTACTGCACTATCTTTTTTATAAATTGGTTCTACACTTGCAGCAGCTAAAATACGTAAACGATTTGTAGCAATCTCATTCTCTACTTGAAAGGGTGCATATACTGTTTCCTTTGCAATCTCTCCAATTTGCAAAGATACTTTTTTTGTAAAAAAATTCCCCGAAATAACTGAAATAAATGTTGCCATTAAGGCCAATGCTAAAAAGGCAAGCCACCCATATTTTCCTCTCTTCATCATTTATCCCCCCTTAGCGCCTATACTTTTTACTTATCCTTTTCACTTTCAAAAGCATCATAAGCCTCTACAATACGTTGTACAATAGGATGCCTTACAACATCGGTTTTACTAAGATAAGAAAATCCTATGCCTTCTACCCCTTCTAAAATTTTCATAGCCACTTTTAAACCACTCATTTTCTCACTTGGTAAGTCAATTTGTGTTAAATCTCCAGTTATCACAACCTTTGAATTAAAACCTATACGTGTTAAAAACATTTTCATCTGAGGCGATGTCGTATTTTGAGCTTCATCTAATACAATAAAAGCATTATTAAGGGTACGCCCTCTCATATAAGCAAGTGGTGCTACTTCAATCAGTCCTTTTTCCATATTCTTTTCAAAATGTTCCGGTCCCATAATTTCAAATAAGGCATCATATAAAGGGCGCAAATAAGGATCTACCTTACTTTGCAAATCTCCAGGTAAAAATCCAAGCTTTTCTCCAGCCTCAATAGCTGGTCTTGTTAGAATAATTTTATTGACTTCATTTTTTCGAAAAGCATTAACTGCCATTGCCATAGCGAGATAGGTCTTACCTGTTCCTGCTGGACCAACACCAAAAACAACAACATTATTTTTTATGTTTTTAATATAGTCTAACTGACCAATTGTTTTGCACTTAATAGGCTTACCTAAATGTGTTAATATAACCACCTCTTGAGGCAATTCTACAAGTTTATCTTGGTGATGTTTATCCAAATTATCAAGTAAATATTTAACTCGCTGTATATCTATTTCTTCTTTTTTCTTAGAGGCTTTAAGAAGCTGCTTAAGTACTAGTAATGCTTGTTCAACCTGCACAAGTTCCCCTGCTACTTTAATTCTATCATTTCTTAAAACTATACTAACATTTAATGTCTTTTCTATTAGTATAAGATTTTCGTCAAATTGACCAAATATAGCACCTATATCATAAGCTGGTACTTCTAGCTCTTTTTCAATTCTGCTCATGCTTTTCCTTCTCCTTTATTTACTGAGTTGTACCATGATCTAAATTCAAGCGATAACCAATATCTTCTTGAGCAACAACATGTAATGTTCCAGTAATAGCATCTCCAGTTTTCTTAAAAAATGCTTCTCTTTTTATAATTTGTGCATTAGAATCTAAACTCTCTTCTATTTGCTTCCACAGATTACAAAGTAATTGATCCTTTGCCTCTTCTTCTGTCAAAGTATAGGGTACAGTTTTATATATCACTCTATCTTCAACCTCAATTGCAAAAGGTAGTGGAAACATTTTGCTGATTTTTAGTTGATGTAAAGTAATTTGCTTATCATATTTATTTTGTGGTACTTTGTCATTATAAATAGTAAAAGACTTATTAAAAAGTTTTACTGTCCATTTTTTACTAATTTTATTTAAATAAATCTTCTTTTCATTCTGCAATGATAAGGTAGCACTTGCGGTATAAGTTGTCTTACCCTTTATCTGGGCCTTTGATGCCGTATAAAATAAAGTAGAATCCTCTTCCCCTATAGGCATTTCTCCAGCTACAAGAACTTCTCCCTTTTTTACAATATCCCCTATTTTTACAAGTGGCTTACCTCTCTTTACGGCTATATATGTAATGAGTGCATCTCTTTTTGCAACTATTATTTTAGGTTTATCATTCTTTACACTCATTTCAGGCTTAGAGACAGACTCTGCTATGCGTACAATCATTCGTGTTCCTTCATATGTAATGCCTGTCCAAACAATGTCTGGGTACTGTTGCAGTAAGTATGTCTCTGCCTCTCTTAGGTTCATTTTGCTTTTAAGTTTACCACTTTCATAGCCCTTTTCTTCTAAAGATTTAATAATATCCATACTATTAATACGTGTTGTACCTTCTACTTCAATTAACCACACAAAAGAAGAAAGAAACCATAACATCATGATAAAAACTAACATACCTCCCCAAAAAAGTCTACGTCTTTTATAACGGTTTATTGTAAAAGGTAGTCCTTTTTTTCTTATAATCTTTATCCTGCAACGTGTTTTTTTAAGATCAGGTTTCATTCGTTTAAAATCACTAATAAGTGTTTTAAAACGTATCTTATTTTCTTCTTGTATGACATCCCACATAGAAATATGATGATGTAAAGCAAGATTAAGAAATCTGTTCAGTGCTTTACCACTTACTTCTACTATAACATACCCCTTTAAATAATGCCATAATGATACAAACAAAGTATTCCCTCCTTATAATGCAAATGCAACTTGCAAAATAACCCCCTTAATAAATATCTTCTCTATTGTCATACTTTTAGCTTCTAATCCTACGCCATCTATAATTAATAATCCACATCTTGTATTTAAGCGCACTTTTTGAGGTGTATATTCTACTAAACCAACAAAATTCTCAATAGAAATTTCTTTATTACCATTCATTTTAATAATAGGTATATTACTAATGACTTCTGTAGGAATATCTAAATTTTTTACTACCTGTTCTCGTAAATTCATTTTCATTAATCTATTTTTCTTATTTAATCTTGTCATCATATTGTCCCCCCATACAATATATATATGCACAAAATGGGACAAATAGAATAAATCAAAAAAAATAGAGCCCTAGGGCTCTATTTTAAAATACTATAAGTTATTTAGCTGCATTAAATGCATCCATTTGTTTTTGCATTTCAGCTAGGATATCTTGCATACCAGCATCATTAAATGCTGCAACTGCTTTTGGTAATGTTTCTTCTGGATTTGAAGAACCTACTTGCATACCAGGTACATATTGAGTCCATACGTTTGTACATTGAGCAATTTGTGTTGTTACAGGTGTTGGATCAAATACGAATCCAAGAGATTGTGTTTTAACACCTGCTTTATTAAATGCAGCAAATTGATCCCATTTATCTGTAGGCTCTACCGCACTTAAGTAGTTAAGTAATTGGTTACCCATTGACCAACCTATTCCTGGGTTGTATCTACCTTGGTTTTCAGTACCTTGAATTTGGTTATCACTAATTTTTGTATAGTGAGTTCCTTCAATACCAAAGCATATTAAGTTATTAAGTACTGGATCTGTGTTGTATCTTTCTAAGAACATTAAAGCTCTTTCTGGGTTTTTAGATGTTGCAGAGATAGCTTGCATTGAACCTGTAGTTTCACGGTTAGAAATAACAGGTGTTGTTAAATCTATTTGTATATATGATTGACCCATATTAACGCCTTGTTCTTCAGCATTGCAAGGCTTCATAGAACGAACCGCACAGAAAATCTTACCAGCTTTTTGATCTGGTATATAGTCTGTTACAGAGGCAGCATCTTCACGAATGTATCCTTTTTGCATAAAACTATGCATTAATTTAAAGTTTTCAAGTGTTTCTGGTTTTTCTAATTGGTTGAAAACTTTGCTGTTATCATCATTGTATACAGCACCTGGTGTTGTATCATTATTAACGATATCAAAGTCTAGGAGTCTCATAGCAGATTCAGCTGGAGTACCTTCTAAAGCATACATATTTGGTTCTTTTTCTTTAATAATTTGGAAGAATGGTTCCATATCAGCAAGTGATTTTACACCTGAAAAATCCATGTTGTATTTTTCAGCAATATCTTTACGAATTAAGAGACCCCAAGTGTGCGCATGTTCTTTATTAGCTGGAATAGCATAATTGATACCGTTAATACGAGAACCACTTAAGAAATCTTCTCCTAACATTTCTTTTGTTTTTGGAGCATATTGATCCAACAAATCATTAAGTGGTAAAAATGCACCTTTAGCAGCTTGTGTATAATAATTATTTACCCAGTTTGCTGTAAAACAAATATCAAATTCTTCACCAGCAGCAATGATTTGAGTCAATTTTTCATTATATACTCCTGGGTCAACAGCTACAAGTTTAACTGTACAATTAAGGTCTGTGTTTTCAGCAAGATACTTGTTAACTTCCTCTTGAATAAGTGCATCGTCTTCTTGTGGGGTACCTCTATAGTACCATTTAAGTTCAACTGGTGCCAATTCTTCTTTTGTATCAGCACTTGATTCTGTTGATTCGCTTGCTTGTGTTGTTTCTGATGGTGATGGTGATGCAGCACCACCTGATGATGCTGGTTTGTTACAACCTGTTAATGCCATACTTAGTACGCATGCACTTCCTACAAATACTGTAAGAGTTTTCTTTAATAATTTCATTTAATCTCCTCCTAAACTAATTTTAAAAACAAAATAATATTTATATCAAACCTACTATTCCTTAGTTGCTCCCAAAGTAATACCTTTTTCAAAGTAACGTTGAAAGAATGGATACGCAAGAACAATAGGTCCAATAGCAACTATAGCCATAGCCATACGAGCCCCCTCAGATGGCAAACTTTTTGCAAGTTCTGGATTACCGCCCATCCGAGCCAAGTCAGCAATTCTGGATTCTAGCTGATAAATTAAGTATTGTAAGTTGTATAACTTTTGATTTTCAATATATAGTAATGGACCATACCAGTCATTCCAATAAACTAACATGACCATCATTAACATAGTTGCAATAACTGGTTTAGATAGCGGCATAACAATCTTAAAGTATGTTTTAAACTCACTAGCCCCATCCATTTGAGCGGCTTCAATCAACGATTTCGAAATACTTGTGCGATAATATGTACGAATAATCATAACGTTAAAGGCACTAAATAGATTTGTTAATACTAAAGCCCAAATTGAATCTTTAAGGTGTAAAACATTTACAAAAACCATGTAAGTAGGAACAAGTCCACCAGAAAATAACATGGTAATAACTGCTATTAAATTAAAAACTCGATTGTATTTAAAATCATCTCTTGCAAGGGGATAGGCATAAAGTGCCATAATACCTACACCTATAAGTCCTCCAAATATAGTACAAAAAAAAGTAACACCATAAGCTCTTAAGAGGACAACCCCATTAGTTAAAACATATTCCAATGCTTTTAAGCTATATTTGCTTGGTAAAAGTTTATAACCTTCTAACGCAATAGTTGTTTCATCTGTGATGGTAACCATTAAAACAAGCAAAAGTGGATAAATACATATAATCGATATGATAATAAATAGGATATGCCAAATCACATTACTCGTTCTTGAAATCTGAATACCTGATTCTTCATTAACATGTAAATTATTCTTCTTCATCTTTTCCCTCCTATATAATGCCGGCATTCTTATCATATTTTCTAGCAAGTGCATTAAATGAAAGAACAATGACGAGTCCAAGTACAGCTTGGTAGAAACCTGCTGCAGATGCAAGCCCTATATCACCAGTATTCCTAAACGCACGGAAAACATAAGTATCAATAGTATTTGTTACATCTTGTAATGCACCTGTATTCCTTGGTACAGAATAGAAAAGCCCCATATCTGTATAGAACATTCTTCCTAAACGGATAAGAACTAAGGTAATCATAAGAGGAATCAAGCTCGGAATCGTAATACACCAAATTTGTTGTAAGCGAGAAGCGCCATCAACTGCTGCTGCTTCATATAATTCCTTGTTTATACCAACAATTGTTGCTAAATACATGATGCTATCGTAACCAGTCCATTTCCACGTATTAACAATAACTAAAACATATGGCCAATATTGTGGGGACTCATACCAATTCACTCGATCTAACCCCATAGATGTAAGTAATTGATTAACAACACCTAATTTACTACTAAGTAAACCAAATACTAAATACTGAATAATTACCCATGACAAGAAATAAGGTAAGAAAAAAATACTTTGGTAAACCTTAGCAGCTCTTTTCTGCCTTAACTCATTTAATCCA
Source organism: Bacillota bacterium (assembly GCA_023436395.1). Taxonomy (GTDB): domain Bacteria; phylum Bacillota; class Clostridia; order Lachnospirales; family Cellulosilyticaceae; genus Cellulosilyticum. The sequence goes on from JAEZJJ010000115.1 coordinate 55,573, forward strand.
AGTGCAATTATGATAGGTAATGTTACACCAATAATGATGAATATAACGTTATAACCTATCGTGTTTCTTGTCACTTGCCAAGCCTTACTTGTGCCAAATAAGTACTCGAAGTTTTTAAAACCGTTCCAACCTGATCCGAAGAGCTTAGTGTAAGTATCCATCTTTCTAAAAGCGAATACCAAACCAAACATTGGAAGATAATTGTTAAATAGCATAACAATCAAGCCGGGCAATAACATAATGAATAGGGCAATATTCTTTTTAAACTCTTCCAAAACAGTTGAATTTTGTTTTGTTTTTGCTTTATTACTCATTTGCTTCACTCTCCTTACACTTATACTATTACTTTTCACCATTTTTATTAATAGAATATGTTGTCTTTTTGTTAAATTTTGATTAATATTTATTTGCAAAATAATACAACAATTATATGCAATTTTATTAACATTAAAAGGCAAACATTAATCCCCATTTAAACCGTTAAGAATGAAATTAGCAGTATCTATACATCACATATTAATGAACCTCTTATGATTTAATATTGGTTTTACTGGTTATATCAAATCATAGGATGCAATCCAAATGGACAATTTAAAGTAATAAGCTCTGAACGGGTAAAAATTAAACCACCACTAGAAGTGGTGGTTGATAACTTAAGAAGAATTTTTTTAAAAAAGTTATTATAATTGACTATCTTTATATTCAGTAGGTGTCATATTCACATATTTCTTGAAAATTTTAGAAAAGTAATGAGGGTCTTGAATCCCTACTAATTCTGCTACTTCATAAGTCTTATATTTGTTGTCCTTTAATAGTTCTTTTGCCTTCTCAATCCTTACTTCATTTAGATATTCAACAAAATTCTTTCCTAATTCTTTTTTGAACATTCGGCTTAAATAATATGTACTTACATAAGTATGATCCGCAAGTTCATTAAGCGTAATTGACATGGTATAATTTTCACAAATATAATCCATTGCTTTTTGTAAAATCTGATTAATATTCTTTTTATTGTAACGATTAATACGATGCACCACACTCATTGCTACTTCCTCTAAAAGATTATGTATTTCTTTCACTTGTGTTGCATTATCAATAAACTTATATAAACTAGAAATATCATGGCTTATTTCACGTTCATAGGTTTCCAAATTTTTCAAAGAAATACGAATCATATTAATTTCATAGATTAGATTCCAATAAAATGTTTTAATATGTTCAGGATCTAAATTGGTCTGAATAACCTTATCCTTTATCTGAGTGAGTATGCGTCCCACATCCTCTTCATTACCTGTTTTAATTGTATTGCATAGTAGTTTATCAATGCCATCAAATACCACATTATCTTGCCCTTTATAGAAACCTGAAAGGTCACGATACAAAATAATCGAACTATTTCCCATATAGAATCTATAGGCTAAAGCGTTCTTACATTCCATCATCTTTTCATGAAGTTCTTCAATACATTGTCCTTTTCTACTAATTGCAATACTTACTGTAAAATCAAAACAACTTTCTATAAGCTGCTGAATACTATGTACTTTCTTATATATATCTTCTTCTAAAAGTTCAGCCAGCTCTTGCCCCCCTATAACAAAGGCAATTTGCCTATTACTTAGTACAATTTTTTCCACTTTAAAATCTTCTGTAAACATCTCTTCCACAGTATTAATTATACCAAATTGATAAAGTTGCCTTTGATAAGGTTCTCTTTTTTTAGAATCACCATCAATTTCAATAATAATCATTACAAATTCACTAATATCTATACCATATAATTCGAATCCCTCTTTAATTTCTTCTTCATTAATATTAATTTGAAAGATTACATCGTAAAGAAGTTTCTCTTTCAAAATAGGAATACTTTCCTCAAAACATTTACGAAGTTTTTTTATCTCTAATTGATCTTCTCTTTGATATTTGAGTTCAATAACTGCTCTTTTAACCACCTCACAAATATCTTCAATACTAGACGGTTTTAGAATATAATCAAATGCTCCTATTTTTATAGCTTCTTGCATATATGTAAACTCTCTATACCCAGATAAGATAATGAATTTACTATTAGGGATAATCTGCTTAGCTGTCTTAATCATTTCTAGACCATTAATTTCAGGCATATTAATATCTGCAAAAACTAAATCGGGTCGATTTTCCTCTATTTTATCCAACCCTTCTACCCCATCACTAGCCTCTCCACATATTTCACACTGAAATTTTTTCCAATTAATGATATTAATTAATCCTTTTCGAATATTAGGTTCATCATCAATAATAAGTACCTTAAACATTATGTTCCCTCCCTTAGTCTCTAATCGGTATAAAGAGTTTCATTTTAGTATAAACCTCGTATGTACTCTCCACCTGCAAACCATATTCCATACCAAAGAATAACTTCACTCTGCCATTTACATTAGCAAGGCCTATGCTTTTGCAGTTGTCTCCTAGTATATAATCATCACAATCTTCTTTGAATTTTTGATTTAAATTATTCACTTCTTCTGGGAGCATTCCTTTACCATTATCCATAATTTCTATATAAACATCTTGCTGTTTTTTGCAAATAGTCAATTTAATTGTGCCCCCCTTTCTTGTCTTATCTATACCATGGTATATTGCATTTTCTACTAATGGCTGTAGTATTAACTTAGGTACTTCTTGCTCTAGCAAGCTAGTATCAATATTGCTTTCATAATTCAATCGTTCACCATAACGATTTTTCATAATAAGCAAATAACTATCTATATATTTCAACTCCTTACTAAGAGGCACCATGGGACTCCCTTTTCCAATACTTGCCTCAATAAGTGCACCCAATGAAGTCACCATATCATGAATTTCAGGCACATGATTTAATTGTGCCATCCAATTAATAGATTCCAAGGTATTAAATAAAAAGTGGGGATTAATCTGTGCTTGAAGGGCTTTTAGCTCAGCCTCTCGTCTTGTTAGTTTTTCTTTATATACACGATTAAGTAAGTTATCAATTTCTTTAGACATTTCATTAAAACACTGGCTTAAATAACCTAACTCATCTTCCCTGTCAACAATAACTTCATGGTAAATATTGTCCTCTCCTACTTTTTTAATACTATGGACTAAGCTATTAATAGGTTTAATAATATCCAAAGCCATTAATATACTAAAGATTGAAAGCAGTAAAATGGCACATGCCATTACAATAATAAATAATAGCCTAAAACGCCCCATTTCCTCATTGACAAGCTGGTGCAAAGAACCCTCAGCAATAATTTTCCACTCAGTTCCTTCAATGTTCATAAATGCTAATAAACGCTGCTCTTTCTTATCAATTTTATATCCCCAATTTGTCAACTGCTCAGAAACCCACTGATTTTCTTTCTCATTATACCAATCTTCTTCTGTTCCAATAATCCATTTATTATCTTTAGTTAAAATGTTAATACTTTGCATAAATTCCGTAGAAAGATCATTATAGACATCCTTTAACTTTTGCGGGTTAATCTCTAATATAATAAGCCCATGCTCACTAAAATCATTATTATCATATATCATGCGGATAAGATATAAATGCTTTACCTTATTTTCTTCTCCTACCTCAGTATACCAATTAGGTTTATGCTTTGCTAATCTTGCATTTTCAAGCATTGCATCAAAAGATACTACACTCTCATCACTTGCACTTCCTGCATTCAAATCATAACTATATTGATAGCCATTGAGAGAAGCTAGCGTGATGGATTGAACTTCTTTATTACTCAGGCAAATTCGCCTGAGTAGATTATAGCAATAATCTCTCAGTTCTACCTCTGCAACCTCTGATTTAGCTTCCTCTAAAACGGCATACATCTTGGCATCATATAAAATATCATCTGTAATACTTGATAAATTTACAGAAAAATCATTCATACGTAACTCTATCATTTTAAGTAAATCCATAGAATAACTTATTGATTTATTTTGGATAATGCTCTCCGTATTTTTGTAAAACATAACTCCCATAAATGTCATAGGAATAATAATTTGTATAGAAAATACAAGAAGTAATTTTTGTTTAATCGACATGCTCTTGTAAAATCTCTTGATATAATTAAACATACTACTCCCCCTTGGTGAACTTCATTGCCATATAAACTTCATCAAATACAGCTTCTGGCGTCGTTATTCCTTTTAATACACTAGGAAACTTTTCTATAATAATATTCTCCCATACACCTCTATTGATAAAGCTATCTACTGGTCCAACTAATTCTTTAGCATTATTAATAAGTTCTTCTCCTTTTTTCCCTAATATGGTAGTAGGTATTACATATTCACCTAGATCAATATTACTAATGAACCCTGAATCTTCGGCCAACAAGGCTACATTTTTAGGCGACGTAATCTCTTTTAGAATTAGACTACAGTTCTTTCGCGTTTCAGGATCTTCCCAAGCCTTTTGACTAATATGAAAAATTCCATTACCGCACCCATAAGTAATAGCTGTTGATTCTGCCTTTCCACCAGGCATATCTGGAAACGGAATAATTTCTATTGTTTGATCCTGACTAGATAATGCATTATCTCCAATTATCCAAGAACCTTGAACAATCATGGCTGCTTTTTTTTGAAAAAATAATTCATTCCTTTTCTTATCATCTATACTCCAAAGATGATCTGGAAAAGCACCTGCTTCATAAAGTTCTTTCATATAATACATTGCTTTTATAAAACAAGGCTTAATATATCCTGTATCATCAATGGGATTTTCTACATCTTCTTTTCCACCTAATTTCATAACCATATTTTGGTATATATAGCTTCCTTCAGGCGTTTCACTATAGGCAATAGGAATAATTCCTTCTTTTTTAAAAACTGTTACAGCCTCCAAGAGTTCTTGGTAAGTAGTAGGAACCTTTACATTATATTTATCAAATAAATCCTTATTAATAAAAAGTCCTTCATAAATAATTTCAATAGGCAACCCATAAATGCGATTATCAACTGTGACATAATCCCAAGTTGACTCTTTAAATTGCTTGTACCACACTTCATCAGATTTAACTAATTCTGTTAAATCTGCAACTTTTCCTTGCTCAATAAGTAAGGTGAAGTCTGATCCAGGCCATAATCCAAATAAATCTGGATCGTTCCCATTGGCAAAGTCCGTTTTTAAAATAAATAAAAAATCTTTCCCTGCCATTGAAGAATCTTCAATTTTTATATATGGATATTTCTCGTAAAGTTCCTTTAAAACAGATTTAAGACGTTGTGCCTTACTATCATAAGCTCCCCAGCTGCTTAAAAAACTAATCTTTTCTTTTTGGTTGAATGCTTCTATAGGTGTCACGGTTATATGTTGCTGAATATTTAATAAATATACCGCCAAGAGAAAAATCATACATAACATAATACTTGTTAAAGCTATAATATTTTTTTTTTGCATATTACACCTATCCAATCTTAGTCGATCAGCCTTCCTGATTATAACAAAAATTTAATCTATTCTTTAATTTCTAATAATATATTAACATATTTTTATATTTTTTAATATAATTCTGAATAAATAATGGACTCTTTTGCTATTTTTTTATTATAGTACAAAATATTTACACATCAATACTATATTTCTCTAGGTTATTTTCTTATAGTTCTTCTCTTTATCCATTTTTCTCTTGTTCATTATCATCTTAGCTATTACACCATTTCCTTTAAACAAATATCCCTCAAATGAATCATCATAAACTTTACATCTGCCAAAAGAAATTATTTTTTAGCACTTACACTTTATTAGCTAGTACAAAAGGCATGTCTTTTATACAGACATGCCTTTTAAACTATTTTTCTATTCTAATATCAAGATTTCCCTCCGTATAATCTACAACAAAAGCTGAAAATGGTTCCACTTCTTGAGCTATTAAAGTCCTTGCAATTAGTGTCTCAACTTTTCTTTGTAAAAAACGTTTTAATGGTCTTGCACCAAATACAGGATCAAAACCTTGTTGTGCAATATAAGCTTTTGCATCCTCTGTAAGTTTGACACGAATTTGCTTATCTTCTAAACGTTTATTAAGATCTTTTTCTAACAAACTTACAATATGAACAATTTCATGTTGCTGAAGTGGTTTATATAATACAATTTCATCAAGTCGATTTAAAAACTCAGGTCTAAAATGTGTTCTTAGCATTTGATTAACGGTATCTTCTGCTTGATCTAAAATTTCACCTTGTTCATTAATTCCTTCAAGAATAGCTTGCGAACCTAAATTTGAGGTTAATATAATAATCGTATTTTTAAAATCCACTGTACGTCCCTTAGAGTCTGTTATACGTCCATCATCTAACACTTGTAACAAAATGTTAAATACATCAGGATGAGCTTTTTCTACCTCATCAAATAAAATAACTGCATAGGGTTTTCGTCTGACTGCCTCTGTAAGCTGCCCTCCCTCTTCGTAGCCAACATATCCTGGAGGTGCACCAATAAGTCTAGCTACTGCATGTTTTTCCATGTATTCACTCATATCAATACGAATAAGGCTATGTTCGTCATCAAACAATGCTTGCGCTAAAGCTTTTGCAAGCTCAGTTTTTCCTACCCCAGTAGGGCCTAAAAAGAGGAACGAACCGATGGGCCTACGCGGATCCTTAATACCGGCTCTAGAACGCAATATAGCATCAGCTACCTTTTCTACTGCCTCATTTTGTCCAATCACACGTTTATGAAGAATCTCTTCTAGACGAAGCAACTTATGTCTTTCTCCCTCCATTAGCTTAGAAATGGGAATTTGTGTCCAACGAGCAATAATCTTTGCAATTTCTTCTTCATTTACCTTATCTCTTAATAGACTACCCTCATTCTCATGATATGCTTTGGTTTCTGCTTCCTCTAGTTGTTTTTTTAGTCCTGGAATAATACCATATTTTAATTCAGCAGCTTTATTGTAATCATATTCTCTTTCTGCTTTTTGCATATCAGCCATTGCTTTTTCAATTTCTTCCTTAATACTACGTACTTTTGCAATCACTTCTTTTTCATTTTCCCATTGTGTACGCATCGTTTTAAATTTATCTCTTAATTCTGCTAGTTCCCTCTGTGTTTCTACTAGGCGTTGTTTAGAAATAGGATCCTCTTCTTTTTTTAATGCTGTTTCAGCAATTTCTAGTTGTAATACCTTTCTAGCAATTTCATCCAGTTCTGTAGGCATAGAATCTATTTCTGTTCGAAGCATTGCACACGCTTCATCTACTAAATCTATTGCTTTATCAGGTAAAAATCTATCTGAAATGTAACGATCAGATAAGGTAGCAGCAGCAATCAGTGCATTATCTTGTATTTGAACTCCATGATAAATTTCATAACGTTCTTTAATACCACGTAAAATAGCAATACTATCTTCTACAGTAGGTTCTTCTACCATAACTGGTTGAAAACGTCTTGCTAATGCTGCGTCCTTCTCAATATACTGGCGATATTCATTTAAAGTTGTAGCCCCAATACAGTGAAGTTCCCCTCGCGCTAGCATTGGCTTTAATAGATTTCCAGCATCCATGGAACCCTCCGTTTTACCAGCACCTACAATGGTATGAAGTTCATCAATGAACAGGATGATTTTTCCTTCACTTTTCTTAATTTCTTGAAGTACTGCTTTTAAACGTTCTTCAAATTCACCTCGGTATTTAGCCCCCGCAATAAGAGCTCCCATATCTAAAGAGAAAATACGTCGATCTCTCAGTGTCTCTGGCACATCACCTCTTACAATTCTTTGCGCTAAACCTTCTGCAATAGCTGTCTTACCTACACCAGGTTCTCCTATAAGTACTGGGTTATTTTTAGTTTTTCGAGATAAAATACGAATAACATTGCGAATTTCACTATCTCGTCCAATCACAGGATCCATCTTTTGTTCCTTGGCACGTTCTACTAAATCATACCCATATTTATTAAGGACATCATAGGTTGCTTCTGGCTCTTCACTTGTCACATGAGTGTTTCCTCTAATTGTTGTTAATACCGATTCTAGAGACTTTTTAGTCACATCATATGCTTTGAGTATTTTCTCACAAGCTCCGTTACTTACACTTATAAGTGCCAGCATTATATGTTCTACCGAAATATACTCGTCTGACATACCATTTGCAATTTTTTCACTTTCATTAAACACTTTATCTACTTCACTTGAAACATACACTTTATCAAGTTCTCTTCCAGGCCCAGTTACACGAGGTAATTTTTTAATTTCCTGACTAACTGATTCGACCATACTACTCACACTTACATTCATCTTAGTTAAAAGTTGAGGTATAAGACCTTGTTCTTGTATCATTAATGCATATAATAAATGTAAAGTTTCTATTTGATTATTTTGATTTGAAATAGCTATTTGTTGAGCATTGTGTATGGCTTCGATAGATTTTTTTGTAAAATTTTGTGTACTCATATTAACATCCTCCTTACTTAGTTTATAATTAAATAATATTAAAATTATTCCTTATATATCTTTCATAATGTTCCACAAGTGTTAATGTTTGATTCTTTTGTCCCCCAATCTCCTCAAAATATATTTTAAGTCCTGTATCTAACATACTAATATACTGGGAGAGGGTTTGTGCTAACTCTTCATAAGTTGATTCACCTTTAAATTTTTTCAAGTCAAGCTTTCTTAACCATTTTGCGCCTTCCTCTCTTGTCCAACGTGTAGATACCTTACTATTTTCAATAGTTGACCATATCCTAAAGAAATGCTCTAAGTAATTATAAAGTATATCACTTTGAGTACGAGAGATAACCCTTAATTCTCCTTTTATTTCACTTTCTTGTTGACTAAGATACAAAGAATAACGAATTGTAGGATTATATTTATACCGTAATGCACTTTTAATACTGTACATATGGTCTGCTGCTTGATTTTGAATTTGAAAATGTTGATAACATTTTAGATATTTAGATAGATAAGAAAAAATAGTTTGTAAATGTTGTTCAGGCGTAACAAGTGCTACTTTTTCAGCTAAAATTTGGTTAATAATATTTGACCGACTCGTCTGAAGAGAATAGGCCAGTTCATCAATAGCCACCACAATATCATCCATAAGCACAAGGCTATAGACACTTTTTTTCATCAAACCACCTTCTTCCTAACAATATTTTATATCATAATTATATAATTCGTCAATACGATTATATAATTACCTATTCAAATTATATGCTATTTTTATTTAGTATGGTTCATTTTATATATTGCTATACACATTTATCTTGTTTTTCATTCATTAGGTTAAATTAAGTAAACAGTAAAAGGAGCTATTGCATTGCAATAACTCCTTTTACTCTTACTACTCTCCATTTGCTCTATTTTCTTTTTCAAAATTAATCTTTTCTTTAATTAAATAAAGTGGCCTATTCTTACTCTCATCATAAATACGCGCAATATATTCCCCTAATAACCCAATAGAAAACAGCTGTACCCCACTAAAAAAAGTGGTAATTACCATTAATGAGGTCCAACCAGGAACAACAGATCTAAAAATATATTTTGACATGAGCGAGTAACACAAAATCAGAATCGCAATAGCAATCGTCAAAAAACCAAGTGTTTGCACCATTTTTAATGGTTTTGTTGAAAATGAGACAATACCATCTTTGGCAAAACGAACCATTTTCTTCAATGGATATTTTGTTTCTCCTGCTAATCTTTCATCACGCTCATATTCAATAAAAGTCTGATCGAAACCAACCCAACTAATCATGCCCCTAACAAAACGATTACGCTCAGGCATTTGTTTAAAGGCTTCAACTACTTTTTGATCCATTAACCTAAAGTCCCCTGTATCCATAGGAATTTCTACCTCTGCCATACTATGCAAAAAGCGATAAAACCACTTAGCAGTTATCAATTTAAACCAACTTTCTCCTTTACGTTTTTTACGTTTTGCATAAACTACATCATAACCTTCTTGCCATTTATTCACCATTTGTTCTATTACTTCCGGTGGATCTTGTAAATCAGCATCAATTATAACGGTAGCATCTCCCATACTATGATAAATTCCAGCTGTAACAGCTACTTGATGTCCAAAATTACGTGTAAAATCAATAACTTTAACTCTTCTATCTTGCTTTGCAATCTGTTTTAGCAATGCTAAAGTTTTGTCCTTGCTCCCATCATTTACAAAGATTAATTCATATGTCCATCTATTTTTATCCATAACTACTTTAAGTGCATGGTAACAAGCTTCAATTACTGCTTCCTCAAAATAGGCCGGTATCACTACTGTTAATAAAAATTCTGATTTCACATTTACACTTCCTTAGTACAGTATTTATGCTTATTATAGCATACACCTTTTGCTATTCAAAGAAGAAGCCAATATCCCAAGCTTCAACATAAGGTATTACTTTTTCGTTATTATCAATCTCTTCATTTATATCCTCAATTAAGTCATCTAAATCTGCCAAGGATTGTTCAAAACTCTCAAAAATATGTTTCATCACAAGTTTTTCATAAGGTTGATCTATAACCCACCCAAATGTTTCTTCAATTTCCTCCAATATCCTAATCATTTCATCCCATTTACTTTGAAGTAATTTCTTACTTAACTCTAGATTTATCGCTTCATAAGCTACTTGACTTATTTTTATCAAATTTTCACTTAAGGCAAGCAACATTCCATAAAAAGGATTTTCTAACTCTTGTTTTAATGTCTTATTATGTTCTATCATCTTTTGTACAAAGGCTTTATAACTCACAATTTATCCTCCTAGTATAGCTTAGCATTTAATTCCATTCTTATTATAATTATTATTGTTACTTTAGAAAAGGCTTAATAACCTATTTCTTCTAATAGTTGACTCACCTCTACTATCAAACTCATGCTACCATCTCCTAGAATAACACATCCACCTATTCCTCTCTAATCGTCATAAAATACTGCTCATCTTGATTTTTAAAAATATCTTGGATATTGGCTTTAAATATGGCTTAGATACAATGAAGAGGTTGAATAATAGATGTATACATTTTATACAATGCTAGTACAAAGGGTAAGAATGACATCAAATGCATCTATATCAAAGGTGCTATAAAATCAAATTGAATAATTCGATTTTATAGCACCTTGATACATCTTTCTTCTAAATAACTTTTATCTCATCCTATCATTACTTAAAACTTCTCTCAAATAAACTATGTTCATCAACTAAATCTCTTAAATCTTTAAGGCCTAACTTCTCAAGTAAACCAACTATTACTTCACTATGCACTGGAATTTTAATAGCTGAATCATAAGCAACTCGCTCTACTTCCTTTTTACCTTCTTCTGCTTTAATAATAGCTTTTGGTCCCCCTACACAACCACCCCTGCAACCCATTCCCTCTATAAAACTCGAACTAATTTTACCCTGAGTTAATTCCTCTAATAATGTCTTGCAATCTTTCATACCATCTACTTGTGTAGCTGTAAACAAATGACGTTTTGTTGGAAACAATTGATCTACTATATCCCATACTGCTTCTGATACGCCACCAGTTCTTGCATACAACCGTCCCCCTTTGGAAGCATAATCCATAGTAGGTACTCCCTTTAAGTTGTTAGGTTCAATATTTAAAGCATCAAAAATAACATGTAATTCTGCAAAAGTCAATACAGCATCTACATCTCCAACTAAATCTTTTTCTTTAGCCTCAGCCTTTTTAGCTATACAAGGTCCCACAAAAACAACTTTAACTTCTGGAGCTAATTTTTTGAGAATACGTGCCATAGCAATCATCGGAGAGACAGAAGGAGAGACATTAGAAATAACCTCATAATACACTTTACGCAAAGCTGCAACCCACATTGGGCAACAACAAGAAGTAATCATAAAGTCACCTTCATTCTTAATATGCCTATTAAATTCTAATGCTTCTTTTAAACTTAAAATATCTGCAGCCATTGCAACTTCTATCATATCTGTAAAACCAATTTGTATAAATGCTTCTCTTAGTTGATCTAGTGTTACTTCTATTCCAAATTGACCTACAATGGCAGGTGCTACTATGGCAAATACCTTTTTCTTATCTTTAATCATTGATGCAATTGGTAAAAATTCTTGAACATCCATGTAATTACCTGTATCACATACATTTACACATCTGCCACAACTCATACATAGACTTTCATCAATCCATTTGTCTTCTTCCTTTTTAATAATGGCATCAAAAGGACAAACGCTTTGGCATTTACTTTTCCCATCTTTTTGCTCACAATCCTCATAACATACTCTTACTTTATGAATAATTTTTTCTCTTACACGTTGTCTAGTTATCCCATCAATAAGGTTTTGAATAAAGATATAATCATCTTCACATTTTTCAACTTCCACACCACATAATGTAGCTAAAACTTCTTTTGCTTCTTGCTTATCTTCAAACTCTTCCATAAGCATTTTTTCAAATGTTCTTTCAAATGTTTGATTATAATAAGCCTTTATTAACATTTCATACAAAGCATGATATTTCTCCTTCATTTTAAATCTCCTTTAGTGATTAAAGTACATTTAAAACTATTTTAAATTAACCATGCCTTTTTTATTCAATAAATTAAGATTTAATGACACGACACACATTCTTTCTAGTTTATAAGGTCGATAAAACGCCTCATAATTGCAGAGACTTCTGCTCGCGTTGCATTAGCTTTTGGTTGAAGCAAATTATTATTACCTTTTAAATTCCCACACTAACTGCCCATTCCATAGCATCTTTTGACCAATTAGAAATATGTGCAACATCTTTAAATTGAGAAAGATCTACTTTACTATTTTCGATATTAGAATTTGAAATTCTAACATAATTATAAAGCATTACTACCAGTTGCTCTCTTGTAATATTTTGATTTGGCATAAAGTGAGTTTGATTTGCACCTGATGTAATTCCTAATGTATAGGCCCATGCAACTGCATCCGTATAGTAAAGTCCATCTTTTACATCACTAAATGATGCTGTTCCAAATTGCGGTGTTCCTGCAAGCCTGTGTAATACGGTTACAAACATCCTACGTGTCATAGATACTTTTACACCAAAAATTGTTTCTGAAACTCCCTTAAATAGCCCCTTTTCTACTACAAACTGAATATCATCTTTAGCCCAATGGTTAGTAATATCCGTAAATTTTGAAATTGTAGGAGCTGGTGTTGATGGTTGTTGGGTTATATCACTGTTACCAGAACCTCCGCTTGAACCATTTTCCGAACCACCATTATTATCTGGCGTTTGATCCTCTTCTGGTACATTCACATCAGGAGTGTCTACATCTGGTATACTACTATCCCCATTTGAACCAATTTGCTTTTGAGTAACTGTAACTGTACAAGTTGCCACTTTTGCTCCAGCTTGTGTAACAGCTACTACTGTCGTAGTTCCTCTTCCTTTAGCTTCAATGACTGCACTTTTGAACGATTTTCTGCCTTAATATCTACAATACTTGTATCCATGCTTTTCCATGTAACATCTGTATATGTTGGTTCAATATTAACTTGTGATGAATGAAGCGCTGCATTAATTACCCCAGTTAAATGGGTTGTTAAATCTAAATTCATAGATGATTTATCAAAATAAATAGATTCTATTGGTACAATATCTGTAGTCATTTCAAGCACTGTAACCTCACAACTATGGGTAACATTCCCACCTTTTGCCGTAGCCATAATAATAGCTTGACCTGGTTTATGCGCTTTTACTTGTCTCTTTTCATCAATTGTTATAATGTCTGGATTAATACTTGTCCAAGTAATCCCTTGATTACTAGCATTATTGGGCGTAATAATAACTGGAAGTTGCATGTTTGTAAGATTTTGATACTGTATACCATCAAACTGTACATAGCATTGTAATTGAGTAGCAATAAACTCAATATTTTGAACAGGTATATAGTCTTTGACAATCTCAAATGTCTCAGAAATAGCTGCCATTCCATTATAATATGGGTCATTGTAAGTATTTCCATTTTCATTGATTTCTGGAATATAAGTCGCCGTTACCGTTACTTTTCCAAAAGCTAAGTTACTAAATGTATGAGTTAGGGACCACTTTTTAATGGGGATGTATTAGATGTAGAATTCCCCATTGAATCGACAAGATCTAATTGAATTTTATCATTGGGTATTTGTCCTGATTTAGAATAAATCATCGAAACACTTATTGCTAAATCATTGTCGTTTGTAGGCACTCCTGAAAGGGATAGCTGAGGTGTCGCCTTATGAATAGTTATAGTGCCTGTAGCATCTAAAGCAGTATAGTACTCACTTTCAGGTAGAACGGCTTTTACATAGTATTTACCTACATTTACTGGTGGTAATGTTGTTTCTCCATTTTTATATGATTCATCTGTATAATAATAGACAATAGGTTGTACATCTACTAGTGTTTCTATAGAGGCAGTCAAAGCAAGAGTTCACCATCATATATCACATCTAAGTTTGGTGACAAGTTAATAGTATACTCAACTTTTTCTACGTTTACTACGGTCGATCCAACGAGTCTTTCAATCATATCAGATCCACCATATAATACCTTAATAACATTTTCATCTACTTTAAAGAAGTTTTTATCAATACTCATCATATGACTATCATTAGCTCCAGAATAAACTAATTTATCATTGACATAGAAATCATATTCATTTTGCAATGCATAGCCTTGAATAGAAGACAAATTTTTATTAATACTTGTAGCAATAGTGACCTTATCTCCAAAATTGATGATATTGTCACTAGGGTTATTATTTGTAATGGCAATATCCAAATAATGTGCATCCGATATAGTCTCATCTGAAACGACATTTAATATATAAGTAGAACTTATACCATAATCTGAAAGGAAAACGGTTACTTCATATTTACCTGGTGCAATTGGCTGTTCATATTGAATAGGAGCTACACATATTGTAGGAAGTATATTATTGTTATCTTGCCCAATGTAAAAACTTAAATTAGCAGTTTCAACATTCCAAATACCATACTCATCATCATAATCTACATGGTGTCCTGTAACAGATAGCTCATATGGTAATAAAAGAGTATCTAATAAATCATCAGGTAAGTTTGTTTCTACTTCAAATGGATTTGTAATACTATCGTTAATGAAAGAAATAATGATAGTGCTCTCTTTATTTTTAAACTCATGCATTTCTCCTTATATAGTTATTGTTTCATAAGTATAACCATTGATGTTTTACTATATTTCCACATTATACCAGATATAGTAAACAAAGCGAAAAAAATCTGTAGTACTAGCATTGAAAGATGAAATACTTCTAGCAAAAAAAATCCTTGTAAAATATTGTTTTTGAATTATCATTCAATAAACAGTATTTCACAAGGAGCATTATTTTGTACAAACTTTATTCTTATACTACTATAAATTTACTATATATTTAAACTTATTCTACTGTTACTGATTTTGCCAAGTTTCTTGGTTTATCAACATCATTACCTCTTGCAATAGATACATAGTACGAAATTAATTGTGTAGGAATAACGGATAATACTGGCATGAGTAAATCGTCTGCATTTGGAATATAAATGACATCGTCAGCCACTTTAGCTACTTCTGTGTCATCTTTTCTTGTAATTGCAATAACAAAAGCACCTCTTGCTTTCACTTCTTTAATATTAGAAATCATTTTTTCTTCTAGTGCTTTTTGTGTCACTACACAAAGTACAGGAGTTCCTTCATCAATAAGTGCAATCGGACCATGCTTTAATTCACCAGCAGCAAATGCTTCTGTATAGATATAAGAAATTTCTTTTAACTTAAGTGCTGCTTCTCTTGCAGTTGTATAGTCTACCCCTCTACCTAGATAAAAGGCACTCTGTGCTTCTTTCATATCCATAGCTACTTTTTCAATCTTATCTTTATCTACTAAAATTTCTTCTACAAGAAGTGCTAGAGCTTCAATTTTTTCAATTGTAGCATGGTAAGTTTCTAAAGTAATTGTTGATTTTTTATACGCAAAATCTAAAGCGATCATATAGAATGCAATCATCTGTGCTGTATAAGCTTTAGTAGAAGCTACAGCTATTTCTGGTCCTGCCCATGTATAAAATACATCATGAGCTTCTCTTGCTACTGACGAACCTACTACATTAGTAATGGCAAGTACTCTGGCACCTTTAGCCTTAGCAAGTTTCATAGCAGCTAAAGTATCTGCTGTTTCACCAGATTGAGAAACTACAATAAGCATTGTATGTTCATCAATAAATGGATCACTGTATCTAAATTCTGATGCAATATCCACTTCAACTGGTACTTTTGCTAATTTTTCAATCGCATATTTCCCTACAAGACCTGCATGATATGCTGTTCCACAGGCAACTATATACATCTTGCTAATACCCTCTAAGTCTTGTTTAGCTAACTTAATATCATCTAAACGAATCATTCCCTGCTCATCAAGTCTTCTAGTCAGTGTATCTCTAATGGCTTGTGGTTGATCATAAATCTCCTTCATCATAAAGTGATCAAAACCACATTTAGAGGCAGCTTCAATATCCCATTCTACCACTTTCATTTCTTTATTTATCATATTTTGGTCACCATCTAAAATAGTTAGTTCACCATCTTTTACATATACAACTTCATTATTCTCCAAGTAATAAACATTTCTTGTATACTTTAATATAGCTGGTACATCTGAGGCAATAAAATATTCACCTTCACCAACACCCACAATCAGTGGACTCTCTTTTCTTACTGCCACTAATTCTCCTGGATGATTTGCTGAAATAACTCCCAATGCATAAGCTCCTCTAAACTGTTCAACAGCTTTATAAACTGCAGCTAATAAATCCCCGTCATAGAATTTATCAATTAAATGTACAGCTACTTCAGTATCCGTTTCTGATTTAAACGTATATCCATCTGCAATAAGCATTTCACGTAGTTCCATATAATTTTCAATAATTCCATTATGCACTACAGCAATTGTTTCCTTTGCATTTAAATGCGGATGCGAATTCACATCTGATGGTGCACCATGTGTTGCCCAACGTGTATGACCGATACCAACATTGCCAAGAATGGGTGAGTTCTCAAGAATTTCTTCTAACCCACTTAATCTTCCTTGTTTTTTAGCCCAGCTGATTGTTTCTTTTCCATTGACAACAGCAATTCCAGCAGAGTCATAACCTCTGTATTCAAGCTTTTCTAATCCATCAATAATAATATTTGATGCTTGCTTTGAACCAATATAACCTACAATTCCGCACATAATAAATAAACCTCCTGATATTAGAAATAAAATCAGGGAAATTCACGACAAACCCTTTGTCCTAAAAATTACTTTCTAGTTTTGTTAGTTTGTTTAGGGTGTGACCCCTCTAGAGCATCCGCCGAATTTTCGATCACTCTAGTCCTCGTCAACTTATTGTTTTTTGTATATAACACTAAGTTCTGGCGCTTTTTATTTTCTATTTCCCTTTGCCCATTATACCATAATAATATATGAATGCTAGCCTAAAATATAAAGTTATCCTTTTTTTATAATTTAAAACATTAAGACAAAAACAAAAACTGCCATTTATACCTACTTGGCAGTTTTTTGTTCAAATACTTATTTTTGTGGAAGCCAGTCTTTAATAGTTTGTTTTATAGCTGATTTTAACTGTTTACTTTGTTCACATGTAATTTGTTTATTTTTAACACCTTCATCTACGACTTTATTATACTCTTTGATGATTGCTTTCTTAAACTTTCGAGTTGATATTTTTTCTATCCTTAAAACATCCTCTAGTTTTTTACCCTCTTTAATATAAGTAGTAAGTTTAGCTTCATCCACACCAAATCTTCCTAGGGTAGTGGCAATCACTTTAAAATTATCTAGCATAAATGGTTTTTGTTTTTGACTACCAGGTTTACACTTTGATTTCATCTTACAACTTGGTGCTGGCTTAGTATCTGGTGTCACTATAGGGGTTGGAACTGGCTTGGTACTTGGCATTACTGTTGGCGCAGGTGCTGGTTTTGCACTTGGCATTGCTGTTGGAGTTGGTGCTGGCTTAGCACTTGGTATTGCTGTTGGAGTTGGTGCTGGCTTAGCACTTGGCATTACTGTTGGAGTCGGTACTGGTTTTGCACTTGGCATTACTGTTGGTGCTGGTGCTGGCTTAGCACTTGGCATTGCTGTTGGAGTTGGTGTTGGTACATTTCTATTAACTGAGGCAAAATTTGTACTTGCTAATATACTTATTATTAGGGCAATCGTTATTCCTTGCCACTTTTGGTTTTTCATAATAAACCTCCTAATTATTAAATATTAATATTATCATATGGAAATCCATTTTTTCTATACTGTCAATATAAGGTAGCTTTTTGACCTATACATATTTATACAGAAATTGGACATATTAAAATTAATCTTTAAAAATGATTAAAAAGTTTTATGAATGAGGTGTTCAAAATGATTAAACACTTATTATGTACAAATTGTGGTTATGATATGGTCGGAGCTGAATATATTTCTAATACAGTAGATTCTTCTTTATGCAACGATGGACCTATGTATAGTAATCATGCACTACTGGATCTTAATACTAGACCTTATCATCAAATTGTCTGCCCTTATTGCCATACTACTGGACAATGGAGTAATTAAAAAAGCATCCATCTGGATGCTTTTTTAATTACTCTTCTATATAATCAATCACTAAACAATCATATTTTTCTTCACAAAGATAATTAACCCCTCTACCCAATGCTTTTCCTAATTGTCTTAGGACTACCTCCTCTTGCCACTGCCATTTACTCTTATTTTGTAAAATAAGTGTTCCTTTATTACTTGAATCATTAGCAATTTTACGAAGGGCATTTTCTAGGTCACTTGGTTGAAGTACCTTAGTTACTTGCGGAATCACTAATGGGCTATATAAAAAAGTATAGGCCTTTGCCGTAGCTTTAGGATATTGACTCTTATCCCATGTATGATCTTTAGCCATATAACTATCTTGTTCATTAATATAGCTATAAAACCCTAATAACTCTAAGCCTTGATCAGTCCACGTACTGTCTACATGATAGTATTCACCTTGAATCTTTATTAAATTCCAAGCATGACCTACACTTTCTCCTGTTGCATCTACAGAAGTCCCCAATACTAAGTGTGTAGGAACTCCCACAATATTCATTAAGTACATAAAGCTCTTTGCATAACCATCGCATACAATTGTTTGATTCTCATTAAAGGCCCCTTGTAAAGTATGAGTCATTGAAGTTGCATTAATACTTTGATCTTCATGAAGTGAATAAGTCACCCCATCTATTAATTGCATAAGTAACATATGTTCCATTTCATAATCTTTCATCTCTGGTTTTATGTAAGTATTGATAATATTGTACATTTTATTTATAGCCTGAGTATCATATTTTTTTAATGTATTGGTAACCTTAAGAGGATATTTAAGAGAGAGTTCCACACGGGTTTGATTGCCCTTTTCCTTATGAACTGTTCCTGTATAATTGTTCAACATTAACATTGGATATTCCTGCTGTAAAATATCTATATAATTATTCAATACCTCTTGTACTTGATTAACTTCCAGTTTACTGTTAAATCTTAATGTTACATTACTTTGATAGTTCTCTATACAACTTTTAAGTATTTCTTTTAAATCACTTTCCTTAGTAATAGACCAATTGTTTTTAATCTCCCCTTTAATCTTAAAGGTAAGGACTCTTAAGCCAGTATCTTCATAGATGCTTAAATAATACGTCCCTGGTTTGGTCACTTTGGTTCCTGATATAATAGGTATAGCAGTAGCACCATCACGACTTAACATAGCTTTAGAGCCAGAGAATTGAGCTACATAGCTCTTTCCGTCACATGATACGGGCGTAATAATTTTTTCTTGAGCATAAAGAGTAGTACATAACCATAGGCTTAACACCATACCTAATATGATGCCTTTTAAATAGTGCTTTCTTCTCACCTCTCACCTTCTTCTTTATATTACATTTGATTAACCTACTAACTTTTCTTTTTCAATGGCCATAATACTCTGTTCAACACTCCAAAAGAAATTATTTTCTCCTACAGACCTTGTTAACCCACTTCTTTCCATAAGTTGCTTTACTTTTGGTTGTAGTCCTGAAAAGAATATTTTTGTACCTTGTTCTTTAAAACTCATATGTAGTTCATTAAAAAGTTGTGTTCCTGTAGCATCTAACAACGGCACTCCCCGCATAGAGAAAATAATATACTCCAAATCAGTTAACCCACTCACTTCTTCTTTAATCTTCTCTGTTGTTGTAAAGAAAACGGGACCTGTTAAATAAACTACTTTTGTTTTCTCATGATTATGTTTTGTACAAATGCCATTAGCCGCTAATCTTTCTGGATCAATATCACTTAAATTAATTTCAATTCCTGAAATATTAATCACAAAAAATACTAGTGAAAAAATAATACCTACTAAGATAGCTACTGTTAAGTCAAAGGCTACTGTTGCAAACATTGTAATACAAAATTGTGCAATAGCCGTCTTTAGCTTTTTATTAAACATAAAATGAATACTCTCCCATTCATTCATACGCCAAGCTGTCACCATAAGTACACCTGCTAAAGCTGATAAAGGAATTTGAGACATAATATCTCCCAATAAAAACATTGAAATCAACAGTCCTACTGCATGAAATATTCCTGTTAATCTTGTTTGTGCACCTGATTTAATAGCTACACTTGTACGAGCAATTGCTGCTGTAGAAGGCACACCACCAAAAAATGGAATAATCATATTTCCAATACCTTGTGCCACTAATTCTCGGTCTGCATTCAATTTCTCATCCTTCATACGCCCTGCTGAAGCACCACATAATAAACTTTCTATCATACCTAGTGCTGCAATGCTAATGGCCGCACTCAAAAGTGAATTAACTTTCTCTATCGATAAGGCTGATAAACTAAGTCTAGCTACAGGAAGTAATGTTTTAGGTATGTCTCCTACCACAGCTACTTCTTTATTTAGAATGATGCTTACTATTAATGCCACAACAATCCCTACTAGTGAGGAAGGTACCTTAGCATTCCACTTCTTTGGCCATGCTAACATAATGACCACTACAAGTATTCCTAACCCTACAGCATAATAATTAGGTTGAAAACCTAAAGTTCCATAAGATAGTAACTTTTCAATATTATTGTTTCCTTGAGAAGTAACTCCAAAGAAATTATCAATTTGTCCCAACGCAATAATAATTGCAATCCCTGATGTAAATCCTGTAATGACAGGACTAGGAATAAGAGAAACAAATTTCCCAAGTTTTAATAGTCCGGCAATGAGTAGTATTACTCCTGCTAATAGCGTTGCAATAAATACACCTTCCATTTGATATTGAGCTACAAGACCAATTAAAATAGCCGTCATAGCCCCTGTTGGCCCTGATATTTGATAAGAAGCCCCTGATAAAGCACTGATTAAAAGACCTGATAAAATTGCTGTAATAAGACCTGCTGCTGCATCTGCTCCACTGCTGACACCAAATGCTAAGGCTAATGGTAAAGCTACTGCTGTAACAGTTAGTCCTGCTAATACATCTTGCGATAGCTTCTTACCATTATATCCACTAAATTCTGTTTTGAGATCAACAACGTACTGTTTAAACATTTTTCCACCTTATTTCATTTAATAATTATATTTATAAACTATAAACGTTTTTAGTATACAATTATTTTTTATATTTTTCTACAAAATATTATATTTTATTATTTTTTATAGAAAACTCCTAAGAAATAAAGGGTTGATGTCAATATTCTATGTAAATAGTCTAAAGTAATGATTGAATAAACTGCTTAGCAACTCTTCCAGAACGTCCACCATGAGCTAACTCCCATTGGATAGCTTTTTCTCTTAGCTTGCTAGGTTCTAAGGTAATATGATACTGCGCGGCTAAAGCCATAACAATTTCCAAATAAGCATTTTGTACTGGTGATGTAAACGTAAGACTTAGTCCAAATCGATCTGCTAGAGAAAGTTTTTCTTGTCTTGTATCTGAAATATGTACATCTTGACCTTGTCTCTCTTCCCATGTTTCTCTAATGAGGTGTCTCCTATTAGATGTAGCATAAATAAGTACGTTTTGCGGCTTAACTTCTACCCCACCTTCAATAATAGCCTTCATATACTTATATTCTGTTTCAAATTCTTCAAAAGATAGATCATCCAGAAAAATAATATAGTATAATCCCCTATTTCTTAAAAGAGGCATTATCTGATTAAAATACATAAAGTCTGATTTTGACAAATCTATTATACGCAACCCTTGATGATAATATTCATTTAATAATGCTTTTACCATAGATGATTTACCTGTGCCACTATCACCAAATAAAAGTGCATTATTAGCTGGTTTTCCTTGTATAAAGTTTTCTGTGTTTTTAATAAGTACCTCTTTCTGATAATTATAGCCAATCAATTCATCTAATCTAATAGGATCACATTCTCTTATCCCTATAAGGCCTTTATCCTGTTGCCACTTAAATGCTTTATAAAGATTCATCGTTCCACAGCCATGCTGTCTATAATAAGTAATAAGTGTATGTAAAAACTCCTCTGGACTTGGTTTTTTTTCTAACGCTTCATATAAAATAGAATAGGAAGGCCTATCTTCCCGTTTTTGATAAGTTATATCAAAAACATTACTACTGAAAAGTTGTAGAATTAATTCTAAATCTCTTATAGCTAATTCCTTAAGTTGTTCATCTATCTCTTCACCTTTTTTTTCTGCTGCTAAAGAAAATGCATTTTCATCATGGGCTATTAAAAAACACAGGTACATTTTAAAAATGTTTTGATCCAACTTCCAATGATAAGCTTCTTCTATAAGTTCACCAAGTATTGCATTATACAGCTGGGTATCACTTTTCTCTTGAAGTATATACATACCATTAATAATCATTTTTTCATTAAACCTTCTAAAAACTATGAATTGCATCATTTAACCTCCAATAATACTTTAATCATTTTTTATTATAAGCTATTATAGTATAGAATTTATACATTGACTATTTAAAAAAGTCTTAATTATAATAAAAGGATAAATTCATTTATTTAATAAGGAGATTAGCTTATGATTGCAGACAAAATGAAACAACTTTCTTCTGCTATTTTTTCAGAACTTAATGAACAAAAAAACGTCCTAATTGCATCAGGACGTTCTATTATTGATTTTAGTATTGGAACACCAGACTTTTCACCTTCAGAGCGGATTATGAAACTCCTTTCCGAAGCCGCATTAGATCCTCTCAATTACCGCTATGCTATTTCTGATACTCAAGAACTCATTGAAGCTGTGTGTTATTGGTATAAGAATCGTTATGAAGTTACATTAGAAAATAGTGAAGTTACTTCTTTATTAGGTTCACAAAGTGGCTTTACTGAACTCGCACTTTGTCTCATTAATCCTGGAGACGTAGTACTTGTCCCAAGTCCTAGTTATCCTATTTTCACCATTGGTCCTCACTTAGCAGGTGCAGTCTTACATAAGATGCCACTTTTAAAAGAAAATGATTATTTAATTGACTTTAATGCCATTCCAAAAGACATTGCTCAAAAGGCTAAGTTTATGATTGTTTCTTATCCTAATAATCCTACTGCCGCTACTGCACCTAGAAGTTTTTATGAAGATTTAGTAGCTTTTGCTCAGCGCTATCATATTATTGTACTCCATGACAACGCCTATAGTGAATTAGTCTTTAACGCTACTGAAGGTGAAAGTTTTCTCAGTATTCCTGGTGCTAAAGAAATAGGAATTGAATTTAATTCGCTCTCTAAAACTTATAGCATTCCTGGATGTCGTATTGCCTTTGCTTTAGGAAACAAAAAAATCATATCCGCTTTAAAAACATTAAAATCTCATGTGGATTATGGAATGTTTCTACCTTTTCAAAAAGTAGCTGTCTCACTTTTAAAGGATTCGCAAGATGAAGCCCGTTACATTCATACCTTATATCAATCAAGAGGTAACTTCCTCATTCAAGGTTTAAAGGATTTAGGTTGGGATATTCCACTTCCTCAAGGAAGTATGTTTATTTGGGCACCACTTCCTAACCACTACACGTCCTCTATGCAATTCACCCAGGACTTAATGAATTTGGCAGGTGTAGTAGTTGTCCCAGGGATTAGTTTTGGTGCAGAAGGTGAAGGATATGTCCGTATCGCATTGGTTCAAAATCAGGAAGCTATGCTTACTGCACTCTCTCAAATTAAGCATAGTGGTATTTTAAACCCAGCGCTTTAAAACTTGTTTTAACGAATCCACACCGTACTTCCTACTGGAATATGCTGATAGAGCCATAAACTATCTTCTTCTGATAAACGTACACATCCATGAGAAACTTTACGCCCCAAATCATATTGTCCACTCTTTATATAGGTTCCTGTTTTATCAAACAAAATAGAATGAAACATGTAGTCTCTATAGAATACCAGTGCATTTTTACATCGATAACCTTTATCCATTCCAATAAAAGGAATGGTATATTGAACTTCATAGATCCCTTGAGGTGTTGGATTTATATTCTTACCCGTAGAACAAATGAATCTTTTCTCTAGTTGCCAACGCTCTTCTTGCTTTTTAAGTACATAAGTGCGTTGGCGATAAATATCCGTCCAAATTAAATAGGGTGTTTTACTCGTTATGGCGTTAATCCTAACAAAGTCCTCAATATCCTTTGCTGTAGGCGTCCCCCCTAGGGTTCCACAATCGCCATCTATTGTAATGCTATTATAGGGAACTTGAAATTTCTTCCCATTTTTATCTTTTATAATAAAATAACTTCTTTTTTCTGCACGCCAAAGTTCTACATTTGTTTTCACCTTCAAATCCCCTATCTCATATTTCATCAATGCTTTAATGGTATACTTAGGGAAAATACGGTAAAGTTCCTCTTTTCTTATAACTTCTGAATAATTGATAAAAAAATTTATATTCTTTTGCCCAAAACCATGTGCAACATCTAATTTTTCTTCATTCAGTTGAGTCAAAAAAGTAGTGATATAGAGTAACTCATCATTATTAGGTGTATCTAAACTATACACTTCTTCTTGTTCCAAAATCACATTTTCTTTGGGAACTTCGATAAACTTTTCTCCATTCCAGAATAAACTGATCCAAGAAATTTTCATTATGTGATCACTTATATTTTTAATGTTCTTCTCTGTAATTTTTATGAACTTGTTTTCTTCAAGTATCCACTTTTCTTTTGCTTCATAAATACTTTGATGAGGTACAATTTCCCATAAATCATTTAACGCTTCAATAGGGATAAGTAGTTCTTCATTGGCTTTTAAAACATAACTTCTTACATTGCCGCAGTAAATAGGCTTATCGTTCATATACGCAAATGCTCCCCTTAAATGAAGTGTTAAATGGCACATGTCTCTCTCTTGCTCTAATTCTAAATAAATGTTTTCATCTGCTTCTTTAACCTTCACCCCTGCTTGTTTCAAATAAGTTAGAGGAATATAGTCAACTTGTTGAACTTTTACAATCGGATACGTATGCTGTTTTATGATGAGACATCGTTCTCCTTCTTCTACAATACCCATCAGTACTTTTTGATAACCTTTATAAGAACATATTCCTTTACTCCCTAATAGAAACAAACTACTTAAAAGAGCTATAACTACTAAGCTGATTGATTTTACTTTTTTCATAGCATCCTCCTCAGCTTTAGCATATCCCTAAATAGATAAATGTATAACTTCAAATAAATTTTTAGATTGCCTAATCACTTCCTTATTCCCCATAACACAATATGCTACATTTGTATGTAGCTCTTTAAATAATTTACTTGCCTCTTTTAAATGTTGAGGCGTTGTATTCAGAATTTCTTCATATATTTTTTGGCGTTCCTCTGGCCCTGATTGGCTTACAAGATAATGGCATAGACGCTCACTTCGTCTTTCCATACTTATGGGTGCCAACATCGTGCCTAATGTACTTACAATATACCGCTCTAATAAGTTAGGCTCCACTTCTAATTTTTCTAAATATTCCCCTATTTTGTTATAGATTTCTAATGTTTTCTTTAGCTGTGGATCACAATACGATGCCACTACTAAATAACCTTCTTGACTCAGTAAAATTTCACAACCATATGCCCCGCCTTGTAAACGAATACGATCCCATAAATAAGTATTTTCCAAAAT
This sequence comes from Bacillota bacterium, assembly GCA_023436395.1. GTDB lineage: Bacteria > Bacillota > Clostridia > Lachnospirales > Cellulosilyticaceae > Cellulosilyticum. Next base: position 81,707 of record JAEZJJ010000115.1, read on the forward strand.
ATTTGATACAACCTCTAAGCTTCCATGGTACTGGTAACCATATTCACCAAAATTAAACCCTGCTGCAATAGCTTGTACTTCTTGCCCTATACAAAATGCTTCTTTAGTTGCCTGAGGATAAAACGTATAAGTTTTTTGCTTGAATTGGCTTTTGGGTAGCATTGTAATGACTCTACTTAATCTATTTACAACCTCTTGCCTTTGCTTTTTGTTAGTGATAAGTGCTAGACGCAATGTAGATTGATTCACAACTTGTCTAAACACTTTTTCTAATGTCTCACTAAGCTCTTCAAACTTTTCATCAAATTGTTCATATAATGCTTTAATAAAATGATAAAAACTCATACCTGCTACTTGATCCTCATAGCCTCCCTCATTGGAAAAATACGTATATAATCTTTGAACACTCCTATATTCAGGTGCTGCCTTAAAACTCCTATCCATTTCGTAAACCATATGTCCTAAAATTTCTTTGATTTTCTCCTTCTCCTTAAAACTGGTATTTAAGAATAGGTCCGTTATAAGCAATTCAAAGTCTTCTAGTGCCTCAGTAAGAACCTTACAACTCACTTTGAAAGTTGGAGTATAACTGTTATCGTTTAACAAGTGATACGCATGTATGGCACTATGTATCCCCCCTGTATGTGTATTAATTGCATTTTCAACAGCTATATAATCCTTGCTTTTAGTCCCTACATAAGTAAATAAATGGGCTAGAATACCTAGGTAAGGTAAATTTACTTGTGAAACATTCCCTGCATTGAACAAAAAATGAATATAAGCAATATCCTTAGTTTCTGCCTCTTCTAGTAGTACATCACAGCCCTTTAACGTTAACTTTTCCAATTGAGGTGATTTTATTAGTCTCGGCATTTGCTCTTTAGTTAAATGAGGTAATAGATTCATCATTTCCGTTGTATTCTCTATTAATTGCTCAGCCTCTAATCTTCTTTGTTCTTTTAATAAGCTTCTAAAGTGAGTTTTAGTCATATTACATTTAGCCATTTCAAGTTCCCGCTGTTTTTCTTCTTCTTTTATTTGTATCATTTCATGGCTTGGAATTAAGGTCAGTCTAAGTGTATGATGATTAGTTAAAAGATATTTTTGGATTAAGTTTTCAAAATAGCCTTCATTCTTTAAATCATTCATTCTTTGAAAGTTTTTCTCATAAAATAAAGGATTTAAAGGATCTTCACCATAAAAACAATTGGCTAAAATCATTTCACCATATTGAATACCTATGGGCTCATAACTAGCATCTACCTCTTTAAGTTCAAATGCTAACGTTTGCAAACTCGCCTCAATTAATTCCCTTGGAATCCCTTCGTTAACTAAGTCATAAAGTACTTTATAAACAGCCTCTTCAAATGCTTCGCTTGCTTCTTGTTTTGCCCCCTTCAATGTGATTGTAAATACAGGTTGCCTTCTACATGTATCATAACCTCCATCACTTAAACTAACACCCAATTCTTTTTCCATTACTAACACTTTTAGAAGTGGTGAAGCTGCACTTCTAAGTAGCATATGCTCTAATACCTCAAAAGCTAATCTTAGTTCTTGATCTCCACTATCTCCTATGACAAAACTTAAACTCAGTAATGTATCTTCCTCATCCCCTTCTTCACAAGGATAATAAGCCATCTTTCGCTGAATTTGAGTAAAAGGTGATTGAAAAAGTATTTGCTGTTTGTAACAACCTTTTTCTATTTCTTGAAGGCCATTCTTATCTAGAAATTGAAGCTGTCCTTCCACATTCCCATCTCCATAAAGTACAATAACACAATTGCTCCCCTGATAATACTTCTGATGAAAAGTTAAAAAAGCTTCTTCGCTTAACTGGGGAATATGTTCCGGTATACCACCAGAGTCAAAGCGATATGGTGTATCTGGAAATAAATTTTTATGCTTTTCTCTTTCTAAATGAGTGGTCGCTTCAGCATATTCTCCTTCCATTTCATGATAGACAACACCACTATAATTAAGTGTTCCATCTTCTTCTACAATATAATGCCACCCTTCTTGCTTAAAATAATTTCCATTTTCATAAATGAGTGGATGAAATACCAAATCAATATAAACTTTTGCAACGCCAAGTAAATCTTCTTCATGGGGACTAGCAGCATAGTAGATGGTCATATCAGGATACGTACATGCATTCATTGTGGTACAAATCGAACCTTGGCCTAGAGCTACAAAAGTTTCTTTTAAAGGATATTTTTTTGAGGCACAGCATACTGCATGCTCTAAAATATGCGCAGCACCTGTATCATCCATAGGCAAGGTTTGAAAACCTATTGAAAAAACCAAGTGTGGATCCTCATTCTTTAAACTCACTACACGAACACCACTTTTTTCATGTTCAAATACTCTCCCTATTCCTCCTATTTCAGAAATAACTTGTTCATCTATTAAACGAAAGCCACTATAGCTCTCTCCTATTCTTAATCGCATACGTATCCCTCTCCTACTTATTTTACCCAAAAACCTAAAAGTACTGGTGCAGCAGAACCATTAGGTAGCATATAGTCTAATTGTCTTATTTCTCCCTTTTTAAATTTTCCAATCTCAATACATTCCTTTTCTCGTTTAAAGGAATGTCTACGCTCTACTAAACAAATTTGCCCGTCTTGCCATCTTACTATTCCTCTAAAAACACCACCTCTTGGGCATAAAATAGCTATTGTATCTGCCTGAGCGAGGATTTGAATATGCTCCATTATACCATAGTTTCCTTGATTTAAAACATTCTCACCTGTAAGTTCATCTATCCCCTTTTCCCATTCTTTTGTGGTTCCTAGTAAATAATAATAATACCCTGGTGTCTTTGGAATCTCTATATGATATGTTCGTGCCAAAATCCCAAAACTACCTCGTGGTGCTAAATCTCTTATTAATGGTATTAGCTTCTTTTCATATTGGCTATTCTCTGTAATCACCTTATAAGTTACTGCTACTTGACCCGTTGTTTCTATATCCATCATACCAGAGAGTAAGGTGCCTACCTTCCATATTTTCTCCTCTGAATCATATAGGCTCCATTTTTCCTTTGGCTCTAAATAGTAAAATTCATCTCTTGTTGACTCAAAATAATTTTTAAGTATCGTTTGCCCTGTTTTTAAAAATTGATAAGAAGGTCCTTCTGTTGTAGGTTTTATGACTCTCACTAATTGAGGAAACTCTTCTTCATTAACAATTTCAATGACCAATCTCAAGTTTTGTTGGTTACTTACATTCACATGATGATATAGCAATCTTCCTTTTCCACATATATTTCCCCTGTACAATATACCCGGTTTCCTTACATCTTCTGGTGAATTACTCATTAAAAGAGTGCCTTCAAATTTCTTTATCTCATACCTTTGAATCAACTTATAATCTACATAACTTTTAAGCAGTTGAGCTTGACAAGATGTAGTGAGCAAAAATAATATTCCTAACCACACTAAAATCTTTCTATAATGCACCATCTTTACCTCCTTTCCATTTTAGCATATGCCTCCTTATTTTATTTTACTCTTATAGCTTTTTCCATTCTTAATAGATTTTGTATAATGATGAAGGGGGATGCATAACCCTTCTCGTTATGCATCCCCCTTCATCATTTATACTTTTACCATCTGTCTCATCTTTTCTACACTTAACATAGGCTGATGATGATGTAAAATATGATGACAATTATGACAAATAGGTATTAAGTCCTCTATTGGATGTGTATCCATTAAAATTTCCTCTCCTAAAATCCCCTTTATATTATGCACTTCAATCTCCATTTCATAAGATTCTCCATAGGTATATCCATAATCAAACCCGCAGATATCACAAATGGCACCATAATAGTTGATACATTCTGCTTTAAGTTCTTTTAAAGTCTTATTGAAAATAGCCTCTGTTTCTTCTATTTCACTTATGTCTTTAACAAAGTCTTCTTGGACTTTTTGCACTGAGTTTTCTTTTGGCACAAACGATTTAGATATTTCTTTCGACTCATTTTCTAAGCATGTATTTGGGATAAGCTCAGAATTCTTCGGTGATATAGATTCTTTTTTATTCGTTCCCTCTATATCAACTTTTTCACAATTGTTTTCTGTCTTTGGCATCATAATTGCCTCAAATAAGCGATCAAAATCTGATAATTCCTCATTCTCAACATCTTCTTCTACTATCTTTTCTTCTATTACATTTTCCTTTAAATCTAGTATCGGTTTTTGCGTATGAACAACTATATCTGTGACTTGAACTTTTTCCTCTTCAATTAATTTTTTAAGTGCCATACGCAAATTATTTCTCAAGCTCCATTCAAAGCACTTATTATCTTTTACGCCACCTACAAATAATAAATGCCACCATAATACCTTACCATCCTCACCTACAGGTACTTCCACTTTAAAATAAGCTTTAATACGTTTTGCCATTGCTGTGATAACTTCGTTATAAGGATAGGTTGCTAAATACCCTTCTTCCTTTGAAAGGTCCTCTGGGGTTACTCTATCTCCTATAAAATATATGCGTAGTAATAAATCAAGATTCTTTTTTGACACTAAATGTGTATTTTGTAATACTTCTTGCCACATGGATTCAGTGATTGGAATACCTTCAGTATAAATAATATAAGGCTCACTATTCTCTTCTATCTTTTTTTCTTGTTCTACTAATTCATTTAATCTTTCTACTTTAGGAAATACAGGTTCCTCTTCATAAAATGTAATTGGCTCTTCTTCAATCTCCTCAATTTTATTAGGTGCATAACTATATTCTTCTAATTTTCTATCACAATATTTAACGATATCATCCATAAACAAATCACGATAACGAACATTCGTAATAAGTGCTTCCACACTTAAATCTAATCTTTCATTTTCCCATAAAACGGCAAAATCTTGTACATTATTCTCCGTTGTGATATATTTTACCGCTGCTTCATATCCACCATATTTGTTAATTAAGTCCATAAACCGAGGCGATTTATATTTGAGTTCTTTTGTCATTCTTTTATAAAGTGTAATCATTTCTTGATGAAATGATTTTTTGAGTTGCTCACTATCAAATTGTGCCATGTCATTACCTCTACTTTTAGTTGTCTATTTTAAGATAAAGTGGGACATTAAAATGACACTGTAAATACCAGTGTCATTTTAATAGAATCCCCTATTCTTATAAAAATATAAGTTTTTTTCAATACAACTATAAGTGTATTTTTCATAAATAAACTTTACTTTATCTTTGTCCTCTACGTTTAAATTAATTATAGCATACTTTATGAGGTAACTCTACTTTTATTCATATGTTTAAATTCAATGCTTTTTCTAGTGTTCATTATTTGATTCTAAATTTTGTTTAATAATTTTAAATATATCTAATAAATTTTATTCTTGATAAGTACCCAAAATGATTAATGTTTAATTTAGGTCATTAAAATCACTCTAGTATCCTCATATAAAAAAAGAATCCGAATAACCCAGTGATTATTCAGATTCTTTTTGATTATTTAATAATCTATTCAATTACTTGCGCTGCAAGACGTTTATAGTTTCTTAAGCGATCTTTTGCATGTTTCTCTGCCATTTCAAACATTTCTTCTGCTTGTTCTGGATATTGTTTCATAATTGCAGAGTAACGTACTTGTCCCATAATAAACTCTCTAAAGCTTTCTGTTGGTTCTTTAGAATCTAAGATAAATGGATTTTTACCTTCTTCTTCAAGAAGTGGATTATAACGATATAAATGCCAGTAACCTGATTTAACTGCATCTCCCATGTATGAAATAGATTTACCCATTCCACATTTTAATCCATGACTAATACATGTTGCATATGCAATGATAATAGATGGTCCATTATAAGCCTCTGCTTCAAGCATTGCTTTAATTAATTGATTTTTATCTGCCCCCATAGCAACTTGTGCTACGTAAACATTACCATAAGCCATCATCATACGTCCAAGGTCTTTCTTACGTGTACGTTTACCTGCTGCAGCAAATTTAGCCATAGCTGCCATTGGTGTAGATTTAGAAGATTGTCCACCTGTATTTGAATAAATTTCTGTATCAAATACTAGTACATTAATATTTTCACCTGAGGCTAATACATGGTCAAGACCACCGTAACCAATATCATACGCCCAGCCGTCACCACCAATGATCCATTGTGAACGTTTAACGAGATAATCTCTTCTTTCTTCCACTTGTTTTAATGCTTCTTGTGCTTCTTCTAAAGTAATAGTTTGATTATCTAAAATAGCTTCTATCTCACGACTATATACCTTTGAAAGTTCTCCATTTTCTTTGTTTTCAAGCCAGTTTATAATACTTTGTTTCTCAGTCTCACCAATTGGAAGTTCTACTACTTCTCTTAAGCATTCTGCAATACGATCTCTCATTTGGTTAACACCTAACATCATACCAAGTCCATATTCTGCATTATCTTCAAATAGTGAATTCGCCCAAGCTGGTCCTTTTCCTTCATGGTTTGTTGTATAAGGTGTGCTAGGTGCTGAACCACCCCAAATAGATGAACAACCTGTTGCATTAGCAATCATCATACGATCACCAAAAAGTTGAGTTAATAATTTCATATAAGGTGTTTCTCCACAACCTGCACAAGCTCCAGAGAACTCCATCAGTGGTGTCTTAAATTGACTATCTTTTACTGTTGTTCCTTTTACAAGGTCTCCTTTATAAGCTACCTGATCAGATACAGCATACTCCCAGTTTGGAATTTCTTTTTCTACTTGTGTAGCTAAAGGTTTCATCACTAGAGATTTTACTTTTGTAGGACAAATATCCACACAGTTACCACATCCTGTACAGTCCATTGTACTTACTTGCATTCTAAATACAAGGCCTTCAAATCCTTTACCAATCGCTTTTTTGGCCTCAAAGCCTTCTGGTGCATTTTTCATTTCATCTTCTGAAACTAAAACTGGGCGAATACATGCGTGTGGACAGACAAATGCACATTGATTACATTGAATACATGTATCCACTTGCCATTCTGGTACATCTATTCCTACACCACGTTTTTCATAGGCAGCTGTACCTGCTGGGAATGTCCCATCTTCATAACCATTAAAGGCACTTACTGGAAGTTTATCTCCTTCTTGGCGATTAATTGGTTCTACAATATTTTTAATAAAATCTGGTTTATCAGTAACTGCTACTACTTCATCCACTGCATCTTGCCATGTTTGTGGCACATCAACTTTAACGAGAGCATTAAATCCTGCTTCTACAGCCTTAAAGTTCATTTCTACAATATCTTGACCTTTTTTACCATATGCTTTTTCAATTGATTTCTTAAGATAAACGATAGCATCTTCTTGAGAAATGATATTAGCTAACTTAAAGAATGCTGCTTGCATAATCATATTAACACGTTTACCAAGTCCAATTTCTGCTGCAATTTTAACAGCATCTATTGTGTAAAAATCAATATTATTTTGAGCTATATAGCGTTTCATCTTAGCTGGTAACTTATTTTCAAGCTCTTCTTGTGACCAAGAACAGTTGAGCACAAAATTCCCACCTTTTCTAAGGCCTTTTAAAATATCATATTCATTCACATAAGCTTGTTGTGAACATGCAATATAATCTGCTTCATCAATTAAATAAGTTGAACGAATTGGTGTATTTCCAAATCTTAAGTGTGACATTGTAATCCCACCTGATTTTTTTGAATCATATGCAAAATATGCCTGTACATATTTATTAGTATGTTCACCAATAATTTTAATAGCTTGTTTATTTGCTCCTACTGTACCATCAGAACCAAGCCCCCAGAATTTACATCTTACTGTCCCATCAATTGCTATTTTAAGTTCTTCCTCTACTGGAATAGATGTAAATGTAACATCATCTTCAATGCCTACAGTGAATTGGTTTTTAGGATTTTCTGTTTTTAAATGATTAAAGATTGCTTTAATATCCGTTGGTGTCACATCTTTTGAACCTAAACCATAGCGTCCACCAATAATTTGTGGCGCTTTATCTTGATTATAGTAAGCTGATCTTACATCAAGATAAAGTGGTTCCCCTGATGAACCTGGTTCTTTTGTACGATCTAAAACACATATTTTTTCAACTGTTTTTGGCATTGCTGCTAAGAAATGCTTTTCAGAGAAAGGACGATATAAATGAACTTTAATTAAACCATATTTCTCTCCTGATGCATTAAGAACATCAATTGTTTCTTCAATCGTTTCTGTAACTGAACCAATAGCAACAATAACTTCTTTCGCATCCTCGGCACCATAATAATTAAAGAGGCCATAGTTTCTTCCTGTAAGACTATTCATTTTTTGCATATATTCTTCTACAATTGGAATAATATTATTGTAGAATTTATTAGAAGCTTCTCTTGTTTGGAAATAGATATCTGAATTTTGAGCAGTTCCCCTTGTTACTGGATGATTTGGAGAAAGTGCGCGTGCTCTAAACTCTGCTAATGCTTCTTGATCTATTAGCGAAGCATAATCGCTATATTCTAATACTTCAACCTTTTGAATTTCATGAGAAGTTCTAAATCCATCAAAGAAATGAACAAAAGGTAATCTTCCTTTAATTGCTGCAAGGTGAGCCACAGGAGCAAGATCTGCTACTTCCTGTACAGAACCTGATGCAAGCATAACGCATCCACTTTGTCTAGCTGCCATAACATCTTGATGATCACCAAAAATAGATAAAGCTTGTGCTGCTAGGGCACGTGCACTTACATGAAATACCCCTGGCAAAAGTTCTCCTGCAACTTTATACATATTAGGAATCATTAATAGAAGTCCTTGAGAAGCTGTAAAAGTAGTTGTTAATGCACCTGCTTGCAATGAACCATGAAATGTTCCTGCTGCTCCTGCTTCTGATTGCATCTCTACTACTTTAACTGTTTGCCCAAAAATATTCTTTTTATTTTGAGCTGCCCAATCATCAACTACTTCCGCCATAGTCGATGAAGGCGTAATAGGGTAAATAGCTGCTACGTCAGTAAATGCATAAGCAACATGAGCTGCAGCGGTATTTCCATCTATTGTCATTAATTGTTTTGCCATAAGATGACCTTCTTTCTATATGTGTCTATAATCTGTAAATGTCTGGATAGCGTATTCTTAAAAATCTATATGCATCTAGATGTATTTATCTCAACATACAACTTTAAAGACATACATTTAATAATTACTATCAACTAAAATTTATTATATAAGATTTCTATAGATTTTCCAGTACTTTTTTTAGTACAATATAATTAGCCTGATTTTCTTGACAACTTATTGGTTTATTCTATAATAATTATTATTAAATAAAATTTTTTTAACTAATATAAATGATAGAGGAGTTGTTTACATGTCCGATATATTAAGTATTACCCCTGACTTTTATTGGTTAGGCGCTCTTGATCCAAGTTTACGTACTTTTGATATTGTTATGGAAACTGAATTTGGTACTACTTATAATGCCTATCTTTTAAAAGGTACAGAGGGTGTTGCCCTTTTTGAAACTGTCAAAGATAAATTTTTTGATACTTATTTCGATAAACTTAAGACATTGGTATCTCTAGAGGATATTAAATATATTATAGTAGATCACACAGAACCTGATCATGCAGGTAGTGTCGCTAAATTGCTACCTTATACACCTCATGCTACTGTAGTAGGAAGTGCTGCTGCTATAAAATATATGGGAGAGATTATTAATGCCCCATTTAAAAGTCTTGTTGTAAAAGAAAAAGATACTCTTTCTTTAGGTAATAAGACCATTCATTTTCTTTCTGTGCCACAATTACACTGGCCAGATACAATGTATTCCTATGTAGAAGAAGATCAGCTACTGATTACTTGTGATTCTTTTGGTGCACATTACTCTGATGAACGTATTTTCAAATCTAAACTTGATACACATCTTGAAGCTGACTATGATTCTGCCTATAAATATTATTATGATATGATTATGGGGCCTTTTAAACCTTTTGTACTCAAAGCATTAGATAAAATTAAAGATTTATCTATTCAGTTTATCTGTCCTGGACACGGCATGATTTTAGATCAAACAAATATGAACAAATATATTGAACTGTATCGTACATGGAGTACACCACAAAAATTTCCACCTAAAATTGTTGTAGCTTATGTATCTGCTTATGGTTATACAAAGGCAATGGCTGAAACTATTTGTAAAGGTATTGCAGCAAGTGATTATACTGGAGAAGTAGTGCTTCTCAATTTAGAAACAGATTCGGTGGATGATGCGATGTCTCATATTAATACTGCACAAGGACTTCTTCTAGGATCACCTACTATTTTAGCAGATGCACTTCCTCCTATATGGAGTGTTCTTACATCACTTAATCCTGTTATTCATAGACAATTGACTGTAGGAATTTTTGGTTCTTATGGTTGGAGTGGCGAGGCACTTCCAAATATGGAACAACGTTTTAAACAACTTAAATGTCATATGCCACTTAAACCACTTGGGTGCGCATTTAAGCCTAGTGAAACTTCTTTACAAGAGGCTTTTGATTTTGGAAAGAATTTTGCCTCATCATTAAGCAAATAAAATTTCAAAAAAGAATACCAATGGAACACTACCTGTTCTATTGGTATTCTTTTTTGAAATAATCCTCTCATTGCTTAACATAATTGCATTTGTGTACGATTATTGATTAAGTTATTCTTTTTTTTTACTATTTTTAGGGTATAATTAATATGACTACATTGTTATTAGATTGAAGGAGATACATATGTTTGATTTTAAATTTAATTGGGACGATAGTTTATCATTAGGTATTGATAAATTAGATCTTCAACATCGTGAACTTTTTAGAATAGGTAGAGATATTGAGCAATTACTTCTTATTCATTGTATAGGTGTTACTGAACAACAATTAATGACTATTTTATATGAACTTAGAGATTTTATTACCTATCACTTTTATGAAGAAGAAGCGCTTATGAAAAAAATTCACTACCCTGATATTCAAAAACACATTCAAGAGCACAAAAACTTTAGCAAGTATATTAATGGTATAGATTATACTGCATTATGTGCTTGTCCCTATGATGGATTAAAAGAGCTACAAGATCATCTTGTAAAATGGATTTTTGAGCATTTAGTAGCTGAAGATCAGCTACTTGGAAATTACTATAAGGTTTCAAAAGTAAAATAATAACAAAAACAGAGTTCACAAACGAACTCTGTTTTTATTATGCCGAGAGGCTGTAAATTTTTCTGTGTCCTAGAATAAAATGCTTCTATGACTTGAATTAGATATGTAAAAATAGGCTATCTATAAATTAAAGTATTACCACATTATGGATTAATTATTCGTGGTATAGGAATTTTTCCATCATTAATAAGGCATCTATATACTTCTTTTTGTGGGCTCTGCCCACACCCGGCCTCAAGAATAAATTTCATATTTCTTGACCATAATTATAGATGCCGATAGAATAAAAAAGGCTTGCCGGTAATGAAAACACTCACTTTTCGTTATCGGCTTTCCTATGCCTGTTTATAAATACTGTCCAATCCTATCTTCATATAAAATGCTAAGTTGACTGAGTACTAAATCCCAGTTTCGATAGCGTTGAGTCCATTTCTGAGTGATGCATTGTGAGGCTAGATACAGCATTTTTTCTAGAGAACTATCACTTGGAAAGACGCTTTTTGTTTTGGTTACCTTTCTGAATTGCCTATTCAAACCCTCAATAATATTTGTTGTATACATGATTCTTCTGATATCCTCACTGAACTTATAAAATGGACTAACTACATCCCAATTCATTTCCCAATTACTTATAGCATAGGGATATTTTTTACCCCATATTTCTTTTATACTTTCAAGCTCAGATAAGGCAGCTTCTTCAGTTGGTGCTTTATATACTGCCTTAAAGTCAGAAGAAAACTTCTTCAAATCCTTGTAAGACACATACTTAAAGGAGTTGCGAAGCATATGAATGATACAGCGTTGCACTTCAGCATTAGGATAAACAGCATTGATGGCTTCTTTGAATCCCGCTAATCCATCAACACAGAAGAATAGAACATCTTGAACACCTCTATTTTTAAGATCATTTAACATACCCAACCAAAACTTTGAGGACTCATTGGTCCCTATAGTAATGCTTAAGATATCTTTGATGCCATCTAAGGTAACGCCAAGTACTACATAAGCTGCACGATTAAGGATTCTTCCATCTTCTCTAACTTTGTAATGAATGGCATCCATGAAGACAAAAGGATAAATAGCATTAAGGGGTCTAGATTGCCATTCCTTAATTTCTGGTAGAATCTTATCTGTAATTTTACTCACCATATCTGCTGAAACTTCAATACCATAAATCTCTTTAATTTGATCATGAATATCTCGTGTACTCATGCCATGAGCATAAAGTGAGATTATTTTTTCTTCGATACCTGAAATATTGCGTTGGTATTTAGGGACAATAAGGGGCTCAAACTCACCATTACGATCTCTAGGAATATCAATAGGCATCTCACCAAACTGAGTTTTAACTGTTTTTGTAGAATAACCATTTCTTTTATTATCAGTTTCTAATTGATTTTTATCATTTTTTGTATAGCCAATAGAAGCATCCATTTCAGCTTCAAGAAGTTCTTGTAACATATCTTTGAAACTGTCCTTAAAAAGGGTGTAAATATCACCTACATTACTAATGTTGTTATCAGCAATAATTTGTCTTAATTGTTCTTTTGCAATAGCCATAAAAAAGGCTCCTTCCTGATTAGAATTATTATTATCTAATTCTAGCCAAGAAAGAGCTATTTATTTCTTGAGACACAAGATTATTTACACTATCTATGCCGATAAATATGCCTTTTTTGAAGTTGTTACTGTTTTTGCTAACTGTGGCTCATAATTTTGAATGATACTTCCTCTAAGTTGATTTTTATGATACAACATTGTCACATAAACACTTTTCCCTCCACCTGGTGCACGATAATAACACATTGTTTCTCCTGTTTTCATTTTTACCCTCCATACGTATCTCTCATTAAATTTATCTCTATTATATACTAGATCGAACATTTGTTCTATACTTTTTTATTCATTTATATACCTAAAAATTAATCTCTTTTAACTTGTTTTTTTGTTAATTTTGAATATGATATTTGTGACTTCTAATACCCAACAATTAAAGTATACCTTTCTTCTTTAATCCTTCGTTCTCCTACCTGTAATGTGGAAACATACATACAGCTTCCTACAACTGCATTTCCTTCAACAAATGGAATCGTTTGCTTTTTAGGTTTTACAATTGTATTTTCCCATAAAAAAATAGGTTTATTGAGTAATATACTTGCCATTCTAATAAACTGTAATGCATCCTCCATATTTCTTTTTTGCTTCTTTAACGTAATCTGTAAATCCTCAAGTTGTTTTATTTGCCTTGATGTAGGTTTTAAAACATCTAAAAGATATTCCTCCATAATTTCTTCTTCTAATCGCTTTCTAGGAAACTTTTCTATTTTCCATTCCACCACCTCTGCTTTATAAGTAGCGATTTCATCGGCCTTATCAACAATCTTATCAGTTGTTTGAAATATACCTTGTTCATTTATTTTAAAGCGTTCATATAACTTCCAATATCTATTTCTTCCTTTCTTTATTTCTTTGAGATAAGTCTTTAAATATTTATTAATAAGGCTTTCTTTTAATTTTAACACCTCTTTGTCATAGAGCATATTGGCTACTTGCTCGGAAGTTACATCTTCAAGTATTCTATGATTAACCACCTTAAGCTTCTCTAATTTTAATTTATAAAAAAATACTTTTCCTTGTTTCATAATTAATTGTATAGCCCCTTGTCTTCTGAGTATTCTCCTTACTGCTGGGGATAATTTTGCTATTAAATATTTTGTATTTAAATTACCATTTACTAATATATTATATTCTCTATAAACACTGGCATCCAACTTTAAATGTGTTTTATACTCTTCCACCTGTCCATCCACTTTTACTTGAACGCCAATATTAAGTTTTTTACTACCTATATGAACTCTTTCTATCTTGCCATAACCTAAATGCGGTTTAATAAAAATATAATCTTGTTCTTCTGGCATATAAGTAGGTCCTATTCTTTCATAAGAGTAGCTATAATCCCAAAACAAGGCTGAATCCTTATCATTCATAATAAGTGCTAACACTTCTAATAAACATAAAGGTTCTTCCTTTTTTAAGATTTGTGGATTAATTTCTTCTCTTCCTTCCTTATAGCGTTTATCTGGATTTTCTGCCAGTTGAAGTAGAAATTTATACAGTTGCCCCTTTTCCCTCGTGCTATATGCACTATAAACTTTTTTATACGCTGCGATATCTTTTGTTTCTGCAATGATTTCTTCTGCATCCTCAATTTTCCCTTGCTTTACAAGGTAGGCCCCCCACTGGTATAGATAATACGGCATGATGTGATCTAGATTTTCTTCTCGTTTTATTTTTACCTTAGGCACTATAAGCTCTAAGGGTTCATCATATGCCACAAGTATATTCTCCTGTTCTTCACTTAATCCTTCTATATACCCATCCGTAAAATACTGGTGTGCCTCGCATAAAAAAACTGCTTCATTCTTTATAGTAAACTTAGTTTTAGAAAGAGACTCTACCTTTTTGATTAATGCGAGCATATCTTTCTCATAGTTTTCAATTCCATCAGCGTATTGTACTTCATTACACTTTCCATACGCTATAAGCCTTTGTAAAAATCCATGATCATAGTAAACACCTATACCTATTGCATTAAGAGAAATTCTATTCTCCTCGCAACATTTACCCATTTGTATACATTTCTGCTGCATTTCATCGTTATTATTAGCCCATAAGCCATCTGTTATTAAGGTAATATGCTGTCCCTGACAGTGTTCTTGTAGGCTTTCTGTAATCTCTAATCCTAATTCTAAGGCTGCTCCTATATAACCGTGACACCCTTCTTCAGCCACTTCTGCTATAACCTTATTTACCTCTGACATTTTATATGAAGTATGATCACACTTTACTCCTTTTAATATTTGTACCAACCCTTGTTGTTTCTTATAGGTTAATATTGAAATATAGCGTGTTCCTTGATAACAAAGGCTATAAAGTATCTTTTTCAAATCATTTGCTAATTGTTCTTTCTCCTCTAGAGAGTGTGCCTCTAAATCAATAATTAATAAATGATGATGTATCATTTTTGTATGTTGTTTTTTATTAGTTATTTGATAAAAATAACACTGTCTCTTTAATTGATTAAATGTAGGTAATAACGCTTGACCTTTATAAGTAATATGAAAAGGAAATGAAGTCATAGACACATTTCTCCTTCCCTATCCCTTTTTTCTACTTCATCAAGCAGAGAAGTATGAGCCATAAGATTTCTACTATAAGAAGTAGACTGAATAAGTACCTTATATGTTTCCTTCTCTGCTAGTAATATTTCTTTAAGTCTCCCTACTTTCTCACTTTTAGTTGATTCATAAAAGCCTAGGTTGACTTTAAAATTGGTCTCCTGTTCAAAAACAAATGCTTTAGTATTTGTTTCTTTATCTACATCAAGTTCTTGAAAACGTCCTTCAGATACTGGAATGAGTGAATCCTTACAAGAATTTCCTTTATCGCAATAGCCTCCATGTGCAATAATAGCAATTCTTAGATTTGGCATATCTTTAAAAAGTTGCCCCACCAGTTCTCCTATATATAGCCTTACTTGTGTAAAACAAGGATACATTGATCCTGTTGTATCAAAACTTACACAGACATCAATACATTCACGCATATTAAGCCTCCTCCAAAATCTACTTAATATGTTTATATTCACGCTATAGACTTTATAGAACAAGTTATCTATTAATTAGACAAGCCCTCTAGCCAAAATAAAAAAGAAGACCTTTTTATATAATGGTCTTCCTTTTTATGCTTTTAATATGTTTTAAATATCTCCAATAAATGCAATATAGGATTATTAACTTACTCTATTTACCTGAAGATCCTAAACTCCCCACACCTCTTTCAGACTCAAACTTAAGTAGTTCTTCATAGCTCACTTCTGTTATAGCTAGCTGTGGTACACGCACCATAATGCATTGACTAATAGCTTTTTCATATGGATAAATAATGGCATCATTGAAATTTTCTAAACATGTCTCTTTTAAAATTACCAATGGCTTATCATTATGATTTGTGACAGGAACAAACCATTCACCCCGATAACCTGAATCTACAACACCGGCTCTTTGCCCCATTCCTTTTGTCCCTGTTGAACTACGCTCTTTTAAAATAGCGACATATTCAGGACTAAATGCCGATGCGAGTCCTGTAGGAATCAATAATGTTTCATGTGGTAAAATCACCTTATAGCCTTCTTCAAAACAAGAATAGATATCAAAGGCTCCATCTTCTACTCTTTTAGATGGAATGATTGCATCTTTTTTTACTTTTGCAAAATAAATTAATTGTTCATTCACTTTTGTTCTCCTTTTATTTTCTTTCTTTTCATGTTACTTCTTTTTGTAAATCCTAACACTTGTTTAGGCGAAATCATATAGTATTACACTTTCAGACTCAACAGATGCCCTTACATCTATTATCGGCACCTTTTACTATGATTTACCTTTTACGCTTTCTACTTCATAGTACTCAAATCGATACTTCTGTCCTGTAGGATTAAGGCGATCTTTTGGAACTTCCTCATAAAACATAGTATATGGTCTCACATATAAACCACAATCACCATATAAAGCTTTGTAAAGTACCAGTATTTCTCCTGTCTCAGAATGTTTAACTAAGTCTATAAATAAATATAAATCACCTTTAAAATGCCTAAAAATTTTCCCTTTTTGACGTATTAAATCTTGCACGCCCCCTCACTCCTTTCATTACTTTTAAAATTATTAAACACTTTTAGTAAGGATATCAACTTACTCAAAAGTTAAAGGCTTCACGCATATATTCATTATGTAAAACCTAATTATTTTTTAACTATATTATACACTTAATATGCATCAATCAATCTTTACTTTTCATGCTTTTGTATTAATACTGCTAAAGGTGGATGATTGGGTTTATTATAAAGTTCACACACTGCTACTGTATATCCTTTACCATCTAGCGTTTTTAGATAGCTAAGAAGGGCTTCTTTCTCTTCAAATCCTGTATCCCCTCCATGATAAATACATAGACTCATCACACCATGCTGCTTAAGTAACCTCAATCCCTGTTCAATTGCTTGCTTACTTGTATCAGCCTTCGTACTTTTTGCGTGATCTCCACCTGGTAAATAGCCAAAATTAAACATAATTCCAGCTACAGTCTGAGGCTCCATATATTGTCCCATATTAACATGACTCTCTAGATAAACCTTTGCCTTTAGTCCCTTTTCTTTCAAAAGTAGTTTCGTACTTTCTACAGCTTCCTCCTGAATATCAAAAGCTAATACCTTTCCTTCCGTTCCTACCAAATTACATAAAAATGCTGTATCAAATCCTCTTCCTGCTGTAGCATCTATACATATATCACCAGGTTTAATATACTGTTTCATCCAACCATGAGCAATATTAATGGTGTTTAATTTCATCTCTTTTCTCTCTTTCTTAGTAAAATCCTCTTATTCACTATACTCTTTTTATACTATTTCTCTATGGTATTAGTCTTCATTTCTACAATATCTCTTATAACTACACTATATGGAATAATTTTAAAAACATATGAATATTAAAGATATATATATTAACTTCACACATTATACTATTTATATTGTATATCTACGGTATAATGTGAAGGTGAAAAATAACCATTAATATTCAAAACACATCTGATCTACCCATCTATATGCAAATCAAAGAACAAATTAAGTCTACCATTTTTAAAGGACAACTCCTTCCGAAGAACAACTTCCACTATTCGTGCTTTAGCCAAGGACTTAAAAATCAGTATCATTACAACTACAAAAGCCTATATAGAACTTGAATAAGAAGGATATATTGCCATTGTACAAGGTAAAGGTTGCTGTGTCTACTCTTCTAATCATGAACTCTTCCGAGAATCCCTTTATGTCCAAACAGAATCACATCTTGATAAAGTTGTAAAGTTTGTCAGATAGCTGAACTTACGGTTGAAGAACTTCATCAATTATTTGTATTATTAACAAGATGTTGTCATTTATTAGTTAACCTCATTTTTATCCTTACTTTGGGGCCTATAGGAACCTCTTTTCTCCTCTCTTGTATTGTTTGCAACATAAAAGGCTTGATAACATTCTCTATATTATTTCTTTATGTCTCCTTTGTATAATACATTTATCTTAATTATTTACAAGGAGGCTTTATTATGTCCCAATTAAAAGTACGTTTTACTAAGTGGATGCAGGGTCGTTATGGTAGTGATCAACTCTCTTTAGCCTTACTAGTGCTTTTTCTTATTCTGACATTAATTACACTTCCCTTTCCCTTCTTCATCGTAAGGCTATGTCCTCTCATTCCACTTTGTCTTTGTTATTATCGCATTTTTTCTAAAAATAAATATAAACGCCAACAAGAGCTTTTTAAATTCATACGTTTTTATACGCCTGTTCAAAAACGTATAAACTTATTCTTTAAACATTTTAAACAACGTAAAACCCATCGTTTTTTTAAGTGTCCCAATTGTAAACAAAGTTTACGTGTTCCAAAAGGTAAGGGGAAAATTTGTATCACTTGTCCTAAATGTCATACTGATTTTCGTAGACATACCTAATAGACTTCCTTCTGCGTATGCACATGTTCATGACTATAGGCTAGTTCTCCATTAATAAATGTATAGAGCGTATGGGTTAGGGTTTGCATTGGATTATCACTAAAAATGGCGATATCTGCATCTTTTCCTGGCTCAAGGCTTCCTACCCGATCTGCTACATTGCAGATCTCTGCTGCATTAATAGTAATTGCTTTAAGTCCCTCTTCTATGCCTAAACCATCTCTTGCTGCAAAACCTGCACACTTAGCTAAGTACTGAATAGGTGTCACTGGATGGTCTGTGGTAATTGCAATTTTCACCCCAGCTCTATGCAAAATTCCAGGTGTTTTAAAACTCACATTTTGTACTTCTATTTTATTTCTTGCTGTAAGAGCTGGACCTACAATAGCAGGAAATCCAAAAGTTTTAATCTCTTTTGGAATTAAGTATCCTTCACTGCAATGATCAAGCGTCATATTTAAATCATATTCTTTTGCAATACGAACTGCCGTTAAAATATCATCTGCACGATGCACATGAGCTTTTAACGGTATTTTTTTATTAAGCACAGACAGCCATGGCTCTAAACGATAATCCGTTTCAAATGCTTCTCCCTTTGCAATCGCTTCTTCTTTTTTATTTTGATACTGTTTAGCTTTAAAAAGCTCCTCCCGTAAAAGACTAGCAATAGCCATTCGAGTTATTGGCATCTTCTTTTGTCCACTATAGACACGTTTTGTATTTTCACCAAAAGCTACTTTCATTGCTGCAGGTTCTAGTAAAGTAATTTCATCTATAACTCTTCCCTTTGTCTTCATAAAGACAAATTGTCCCCCTACTACATTTGCACTCCCTGGTCCTATCATTGCAGAAGTAATTCCTGCGCGTACTGCTTCATCAAAAGCAGCATCTAACGTATTAATGCCATCTATTGCACGTAAATAGGGGGTAATAGGATCCGATGTTTCATTACAATCATCCCCTTCAACCCCTTTCTTCTCTTCTGTGATACCAAGATGGCAATGAGCTTCTATAATGCCTGGCATTACCCATGCTCCCTGTACATCAATCACTTGCATTTCTTCTGTGATTTCAATTTGCTTAGCAACCTTCTTAATCTTACTTTCTTCAATTAAAACACATCCAGATTCATATACTGCTCCTGCCATTGTTAAGATTTTTCCATTTTTAATTAGAATCATAGTCCTACCTCTTTTTCTTGCATATTTGTATCTTTATATTATTTCTCTTTAAAAAGCATTTATACAAATTTTCCTTGTTAAAAGAATTTCTCTAATTTATACTTGACTTTTATAGTGCTTGGGCATGATAATTATGTGTTGTACTTATGATAAAAAAATGAAAAATAAGGATGGTTATATATGTCATTAGAAAACATCAATACGACCCCTGAAATACAAAGACGTCGTACTTTTGCGATTATCTCTCACCCAGATGCTGGTAAAACAACCTTAACTGAAAAATTTCTGCT
Source organism: Bacillota bacterium (assembly GCA_023436395.1). Lineage (GTDB taxonomy): Bacteria > Bacillota > Clostridia > Lachnospirales > Cellulosilyticaceae > Cellulosilyticum. The sequence goes on from JAEZJJ010000115.1 coordinate 101,885, forward strand.
TTACGGAGGTGCTATTCGTGAAGCAGGTTCTGTTAAATCAAGACGTTCACAGAAACATGCTGTATCTGACTGGATGGAAATCGAAAAACAAAGAGGAATCTCAGTAACTTCCAGTGTCCTTCAATTTAATTATAATAATTTCTGTATTAACATCCTTGATACACCTGGACATCAAGATTTTAGTGAAGATACTTATCGTACTTTAGTTGCTGCAGATAGTGCAGTTATGGTAATTGATGCAGCAAAAGGTGTTGAAGAACAGACAAAGAAACTTTTTAAAGTTTGTAAAATGCGCGGAATTCCTATCTTTACCTTTGTAAATAAAATGGATGCACATGGTAAAGACCCTTTCGCACTTATGGAAGAACTTGAAAATGTACTTGGTATTCGTTCTTATCCTATGGATTGGCCTATTGGTAGTGGTAAAGAATTCAAAGGCGTATATAACCGCCGTAAAAATCAAATTGAACTTTTTGATGAAGGAAATCATGGTGAAAGCATTGTTGGTTCTACCTCTGGTGAAGTAGCTGACCCTAAATTTAGGGAATTACTTGGTGAATACCTTCATAATAAGCTCCTTGAAGATATCGAACTTTTAGATATGGCTGGGGATGAGTATGATTTAGATAAAATCTTAGCAGGTGAATTAACTCCTGTATTCTTCGGTAGTGCATTAACAAACTTTGGAGTAGAACCTTTTCTTGAAGCTTTCTTAGATATAACAACACCACCGCAACCTCGCCAAAGTAATCTAGGACCTATTGCAACAACTGCACCTTATTTTTCAGGGTTCATCTTTAAAATTCAAGCCAATATGAATCCTGCGCACCGTGACCGTATTGCTTTTCTTCGTATCTGTTCTGGTGTATTTGAAAAAGGAATGATGGTCAATCACGTCCAAAAAGGAAAAAAAGTTAAACTAGCACAACCACAACAATTTTTAGCCCAAGACCGTGCTACAGTAGATACTGCATATCCTGGTGATATCATAGGCATTCATGATCCTGGTATTTTTAATATTGGTGATACCTTATGTAGTGATAATGTTAAACTATACTTTGAAGGTATTCCTCAGTTTGCACCTGAACACTTTATGCGTATTTCTACAGTTAATGCACTGAAAAGAAAGCAATTCTTAAAAGGTATTCTCCAATTAGCAGAGGAAGGCTCCATTCAGGTATTCAGACCCCACTTAACAGGTACCGAGGAAGTCATTGTAGGTGTTGTTGGGGTACTTCAATTTGAGGTTTTAGAATATCGTTTAAAAAATGAATATGGTGTAGAAATTCGTATGACACGTCTTCCTTATCGCTTTATTCGTTGGATTGAAGCAGAGAATTTTAACTATGATACTTTTAAAGGTTCTATGGACTCTACTCTCGTAGATACCCCTGAAGGTGACCCTGTATTACTGTGCGAATTTGAATGGTCCATTCGTCAAATTGCAGAACGTAATCCAAATGTTGTGTTACGAGAAACTCACTTAAAGCCAATAGAGTAATTAAAAAATGTCAGTTTTCCCTCAGGAATCCTGACATTTTTTAATCTTATTTTTAAATTCATTATTTCTAAAATAATAGCGTTACTTGTGAAGTTTTACTTTTTGCTAAATTATGCTAGAATAATATATACTAAGATGAGCTATATTAACATCGTATTTGATTATTTTTTGATTAATCATTTACTTTATTATTTATTAAAGATAAAGGTGGATTCTATGCAAGCGATTTTAGAGGATTTGAAAAAGGCTGATATTTTATCTACTACTCAAATCTATCAACTTCAGACAACTATTAAAACAAAGTACCCTACACATTCTAAAGAAGAACGTGCAAGAATCTTTGCTAAAAATGTACATCAGGTCATTGACCATATTCTCTCTCCTTTTAGCCCCCCTCACCAACAAGATATTAAGAAAAACTTGTTGATGGAAGTCATTAAAAAAGAAGAGTTTTGTATCAGTGTTTATGATGTATGTAAAACTTGTATTGACTTAAAACTCGCTCAAGGTGAAACACTAAATACTTTTACAACTTGGCTCAATCATCATTATTCAGGTAAACTAACCCCTTACGAGGTAGCTTCTTTATCTGATTCCATTATAAGTCCCTCAGTTACTGAAGAACCACTTTCTAAAGATGTTCCCTATGTTCCAGTTAAATCCTTACGCTTTAGTCATTGGTTTTATGGCTTAATATTCATGTTACTAATAAGTAGTACCAGTTTAATAGGTTATCATTTTTTTCTTTCTCAAGAAATTATTTTACCACTAATTCAATTAGAGACTTCTTCATTAGAAACTATCGAACTCCCTCTGTCAGTTACTGTTCTGGAAAAAGCTAATCACTTACAAAAACATTTACAGTATAAAGAGGTCAATAAAAATGCACTTCAAGCATGGCTACAAGATCGTAATTCTTTACTTTCTGAAGATCCTTATTTTAATCAAATTATTGCCACAGCTAAGGATTTTAACATTAATCCGCTTCTCCTTTTTGCCATTACAGGTCAAGAACAAGGATTTGTACCAAAGCATCATACCAATGCATTAGAAATAGCAAGTAATCCTTTTAATGTTTATGGTAGTTGGAAAACATATAATACCTCTATCGAAGATTCATCTCGTATTGCAGCTCGTACAATTATTAATTTAAGTAAAGGGTGTCCAGAGGATGCTGATCCTATCCTATGGCTTAATCAAAATTATGCAGAGGACCCCAACTGGTATAAAGGTGTTACAGCACTTCTTAACCAATTAGAAAAAGTAGCACTACTAGAACCTTAATATTTATCTAATTAAAAAGCTGAGACTAATTATTTTATAAAGTCTCAGCTTTTATTGTTTACTCTATTTCTCGGAGCCTAATAAGATTCCTCCAACACCTTGTAAGGCATTTACCACATTTTATACAAGTGCTCTGATTAATGCGATATGGAGTACCTTTACTAATACAGTGTACAGGACAAACAATTTTACATGCCCCACAAGCTATGCATGCTGAATCAATAACATAAATTAACCGTTTACTTATTTTACTCATCAAAATCAACCCTAAATTTTTGCTCCGCTGTATGAATAATAAGATATCCTAAGTTAAATTCATCTGCCATAACATCAATTTTATATTCAAAGAATATATTTTCTTCCTTTTTGCACATAAAGATGTAACTACCTTCTTCTTTATCTTCTATTTCTTCACAAATATCGTCATATATCTCTTCACCACTTATACTTCCCATATAGCCTGATGCCCTAATGCATGCCTCAATATGCTTGTATAATGCCTCCATTTTCTTTCTCCTTATCTTTATGATCCTCATTTCCTTATAAGGGTAATATAAATTAACAAATTTGACAAGTGGCTCCATCAAATAAAAAAGGAGTTCTTACATAAATTCTGTAATGACTCCTCTCAATTTTATTTACTTGTATGCTTACATGCCCTTTCTCCTATCCAGTCAATTAATACACTTGAAAGTCCTAGTAAACATATAAATGCTATAGAGAATCCTATAAAAAACACAGTACCTATCATTTTTATCTACCTCACTTTTTTATAAGTTTCAGAGGACTAGTATAATACCTCTATTTACATCATATCTCTAAAACATATAAAGAAACTGTTAAGATTTTAGTCCGCCTTCTTATTTTAATAAGGGAATAATCGTTACATATATACCTGTTAATATAGCTGTTGTAATAACACCACAAATATTAGCCCCCATAGCATATTGAATAATAAAGCTATATTTATTAACCTTACTTACTTCTTTTTGAGCTATTTTAGCGGTAGAAGGCACACAAGAAACACCTGCTATCCCTATAGTAGGATTAAAATTCTTGTTACTTAGCCAATACACAATATAGCCACCTATAATACCACCAATAGCTGAAAGTAGTAGCGCAACCATTCCTAATACAAGTAAAATAAGTACCTTAGGATTTAAAAGTGTACTCGCTTCGCAAAGAACGCCTAAAAGTAATCCTAAGAAAAAGGTTCCACCATATAAGAAGCCATTTTCAATCAATTTAACATACTTCTCTAATCCAACTTCTCTAATCACAATTCCTACAAAGAAACTTAAGAAAAGAGGTGCTGCAACAGGAAAAAGTAAACATAATACTGTATTTGTTACAACAGCAAAAGTAAGTTTTTGCTTTTTAGTAATTGTCTTTTTAGGTTTTTCTGGTGGCTTAATAGCTATCCCCCTTAATTCCTTAGGAATCAGTAATCGTACTAAATAAGGATAACCACCATATGTAAGACTTAAATAAAGATAGGCTACAATGGTAATCGGAACAAATAAATCTTTTGCTAAAGTAAGTGATGTGTACAATACCATTGGTCCATCCGCACCACCTACCATAGCTATAGCAGCCGCTTCACCATTGGTAAGTCCAAAACATTTTGCTATAGGAAAGGTAGCTATTGTTCCTAGTTCTGCACACATAGCAATAAACATACTTGTAAAAGGATTAGCTAATAAAAATCCCACATCTGTAATAACACCAATTCCCATAAATACTAAACACGCAATCAATCCATTACTAAACATAAATGTATAGATAGGTTGTAAAAAGTCAATTTGAAGTATTTGCATTAATCCATCTGTATCAGACATAATAGGATCCATAAAAATAGTCCCTGTCTGTCCTGGTGATAAAAAGAGCACACCTGCATTAACAGCTGACATCCCTAAACCCATAGGTACCATGACTAATGGTTCCAATGTTCCTTTAGCACCTAAATAAAAAATAAGTATTCCTAGAGCAATTAGTACAATTCTCATAAGTGCTACTCCTGGATCCTGTTGTACTAATGTTGAAACTCCTTGAAATAAATCTAAAATATTCATATTTCGTCAACCTTTCTTAAAGTATATCTTTTATGTGTCTTTAGTGTATCAATTTTAATTTTATTAATTTTTTTCTTGCTGTACATCCATAGATTGTGTAATTTTTAACAAACAATTAATCAAAATAGCAATGCCTAAAGAAATAACAAATCCTAGCGCATATATACCCATAGGAACAATAAAATTTTCAAACATAGACAACATCCTCCATAAAAATTAATATTTTATTAATTACTAAATTCTTTCTTAATATTTATAATGTAAGTGCCTAAAACAATAACCCCTAGTATGCTTCCCACTATAATTTGAAACATTAATTACTCACTCCTTTACTTAAATTGATATATATATTTTGTTTAAAATAATTATATTCTCTTTCTTTTTATGTTTCTAATATATATAATTAATGTCAAATATAACTTTTTTATATATTAAGATATTGTTTAGATTTTTAGAAAGGATTTTATTATGGACCTTCATTACCTCAAACTCTTTAATACAGTGGCTTCACTAGGTAGCATGACTAAAGCAAGTGAGCAAATGCACATTAGTCAACCTGCCTTATCTATTCAAATAAAGAAATTAGAAGATGGTTTGGGACTCAAGCTTTTTAACAAACAAGGAACACGTCTTGTCTTAAATCAAAATGGTGAAATACTCTTTCATTATACAAAACAAATTTTTAACCTTGTTCAAGAAGCTTCTAATCAACTTTCTGACCGTAAACTTACGATTAGTGGGCAAATCACTATTGGAGGAAGTAATACCGCTGGTAGCTACCTTTTACCCTATATCATAGGTGCTTTTAAAAAAAATTATCCTCAAGTTAACATTGAACTCTATATTGGTAACACCTATGAAATTGCTAATCTAATTTATAACAATGTCCTAGATTTTGCAATTAATGGTGGGGAAGTTGCTTATACATCTCAAGTTCAGGTTATTCCATTAAAAGAAGATCCCTTGGTACTTATCTCCTCTCCAAAAAGCATGTATGCTAAGGAAAACATTTTATCTTCGGAGGACTTGAGCGCTGCTAGTTTTATTGTCCATCACAATAACTCACAACTTTATCACGCTTATAAAGAGGTTATTGATACTCTCAATCTTGAAGAAAATATCACTATGTCTTTAGGAAGTATTGATGCCATTAAGCAAGCTGTTGCCGCTGATCTAGGCGTTGCTCTTATTCCTTATTCAGCAGTTGCTGTGGAACTAAAGATTGGCTTACTTCATGAACTCAAAGTTCAAAATACTCATTGGCTTTATCCATATAGCTTAATCTTTAATAAAAGTAAATTTCTCTCGCCTGCAACTTTAATACTTATGGAAATGGTTAAAGATGAGCTAGGTAAAAACTAAAGAAATCATCCATTGTACGGGTGATTTCTTTAGTTTTGCTTGTCTAATTTTGCTTAAGTAATTTCCTATAGTTCTTATCTATCCCTATTGCTCCAAATGGTGCAGTCATTAATATGGCTAGTACAGCTATAGTGAGTACTAGCTGCCCACAAGGTAACCCCATACTTAGTGGTATCCCCCCAATAGCTGCTTGAACTGTTGCCTTTGGTGTGTAAGCTACCATACAAAATACTTTTTCTTTTATAGTAAGTTTTGTCCCAAATAAGCTCATATAAACCCCTAGTATACGAATAATTAATGCTCCTACTACAACTAATATGGCCCCAACTCCTGCCTTCATTGCATAGTTTAAATCTACTGTAGCACCAACTAGTACAAATAAAATAACTTCTGCTGCTATCCATAACTTATTATATTTTGTAGATAATCGTAGAGTCAAAGCTTCGTATTTCCTATTAAGCGTTATTCCTAACGTCATAATCGTCAATAAGCCTGACATGGGTATAATCCCCATGAGCCAATTCTCCAATGCAATAAGTAAAAAGGAAATGCTTAAAATTATTAAAATTTTAATAGAATCTCGCATATGATACCTCTTAAAAAACCAAGTCATAAGAAGTCCCATTACAATTCCAATCATCATTCCTACAAATATAGAAATAGGAATCTGCCCGAAACTTCCTATTTCAACATTTCTACCTGCTGCTAATCCTGTAAAAACTGTAAATAATACAACGACAAAGATATCATCTATAGATGCCCCTACTAAAATCAATTGCGGAATACTTGCTCTAGTACCATACCCTTCTTCTATGCAACGTAGCATCCGAGGTACAATCACTGCTGGTGAAACGGCTGCTAATACTGCTCCCATTATAGCGGCCTCTACTCTACTTATGCCTAATACAACAGGTGCAATTAAAATGACCCCCATGATTTCAAAACAGGCTGGTAAAAAGCACATTAAAACAGCGGGTCTTCCTACCTTTTTCAAATCTATTAAGTCTAATGATAGCCCTGCCCGCGTTAGAATAATCACTAACGCAAATTGTCTTAAATCTGCTGAAATGCCTAATAGTGACTGATCTAATACATCTAATCCATATGGTCCTAATAAAATACCTGTAAACATCATCCCTATTAGACTTGGCAACTGTAACTTATTGAAAATAGCCCCTAATCCTAAACCTATTAAAAAAATAAACCCCAAACTTGTAAGCATAAACTCTTCCTCCAATTTCACCTACTAAAAAAGCTGATTCCCCCTGTGATTTTTTATTCACAGAAGTCATCAGCTTAATAAGCGGTTTTAGTTTTTAACTACGGGAGTACTTCATTCCCTTTATTGAACTACTGTTAGTATAAGATATATTCTTTATCATTTCAATAGTATATTATTTTAAATAATTTAAGATTATATTCATCTTACTTACAAGATATTCGGAATGAAATAATTTCCAAATATAATAATGTATTATTCTAAGTATTTTTTTTTTACTTTTACCTCACTCTATAGTATAAAACATAATGATAAAGGATGATAAATATGCATCATAATAAAAATACACCTACTTTAAAAAGAGAATTAGGACTAGGTGCTGCCACCGCTATTGTGGTAGGGAATATGATTGGATCTGGTATATTTACCTCTCCCCAAAGTCTTGCAAGGGTGAGTACCCCACTTACTACTATTGGGGCATGGATTATAACAGGCATTGGTTCTATATTGTTAGCTTTATCCTTTGCCAATTTAGGAGCCCATTATCCTAATACGGGTGGCCCTATAGTCTATACCCGTGTGGCTTTCGGTACTTTTATGTCCTTTCTGGTAGCTTGGACATTTTGGATTGGTTCATGGATTGGTAATGCTGCCATTATTACTGCTATTATACGTTACCTTACTGTATTCTTTCCTAGTATCTCCCATAATGCTTTACTTTCATTTCTCATCTCCTCTGGCCTGTTATGGTTATTTACATGCATTAACTACTTAGGTGTCAAACAAGCAGGCTATGTGAGTATTATTAGTACAGTCTTAAAACTTGGTGTTATACTCGTTTTTGTTCTTGTGGCATTATGGGGATTTAATCCTAACTATTTAACCACCTATTCTTCACCAGATGTTAAAGGATTAGGAGGATTACCTGCTGCAATCTCTGTTACTCTGTGGTCTTTTCTAGGATTAGAAAGCGCCTCCATTTCTGGGGGTGAAATTAAAAATCCCGAAGTAAACATTAAAAAAAGTACCTTTCTAGGTACACTATTCGTAGCTATTATTTACCTCTTTATTTCTATCATTGCAATGGGTACTCTTCCTCAAGATGAGCTTGCACAAGCAAGTGCTCCTCTTGCCAGTATTATTAATCATATTACCGGCGGTATTTGGGGAGGTGCTTTCATTGCACTTGGTATTATTATTTCTGCCAGTGGTGCACTTTCTGGATGGGTGTTGACAACAGCTAGGCTTGCTTTTGCTGCTGGTGAAGAACAACTCTTTCCTCATTTTTTTGCCAAGATTCATCCTAAATATCAAACACCTTATACTGCACTCATTATCACTGGTATTTGTACGAATTTAATGTTAATCCTTAACTATGTTTCTAGTTTAACTAGTGCCTTTGACTTTATGGTCAATCTTGCAACCCTATCCTTTATTCCTGCCTATGCACTGACAGCTTGTGCAGAAATATTACTTACAATAAAGAAGAAACATCCCATGACATTAGGGCATTTCTTAGGGCAAAGCTACCTCTCACTCATCGCCTTCTTTTATGCACTCTATATTATTTATGGTTCAGGTTCAGAAGCTGCCATGTGGGTATTTCTTCTGATGTTTATAGGGATTCCTTTCTATGTTTATCAAAAAGTAAGTGCTACTTAATTGTTTTTTATTTAGAGGACATTTTTCTATTAATCGTCCTCTTTTTTACTTCTTAAGTTCAAAAATACAACTATAATCATAATGCCTAGTCTGAATCAAGTTTAATCCCATTTGCTTAAAATACGCCTTAAAATTATACTTCATAAATAGATTAAAATCCTTTGGCTCCATCAATCGGATGAATAAAAATGCAATTTTGGGGAAAAATCTCTTTGGTGGCTCCCACTCTACAATAAGGATTCTCCCTGTTGATTTAACAAGTCTTTTAGCTTCTATTAAAAGTGCTTCTCTTACATCCTCGTTTACTTCATGTAAGACAAGGGATAATACTACATAGTCAAATGCCCCAGCTGGAAAATGTGTATGCGTTGCATCTTCTAAATAGAGATGCATAGATGATAAATCATATTTCTTTTTTGTCTTTTTTGCAATCTCTAACATCCCTCTACTCTGATCTACACAATAAATGTTAACTGCCTTTTTATGCTGAGCTATCATGCTACTATTCACTCCTGTCCCCCCACATAACTCTATAATATCAATAGGAGAGTTAGGCAAGTTATTTACTAATCCTGTTCTAGGGCTAGTGTTTTTCTTTCTAAAATACGTTATTTCCAATAAGTGATAAAACTTAGAAATGATTTCATATTTCATCTTCTATTCTCCTTACTTTTCTCTTCTAATAGGCATTAAATATCTCCCTGTTGTTTGACAATATATCTGATACTCTTGTTTAAAAACATCTCTTAAAAATCTCTCTTCTTCAAGTATTTGAAGATGCATCATAATGATAACCCATAAAGTTATTATTGCTAATATTGGATTATAAAAAGCAATTAAAATGCCAAGGTATGTAAAATCAAATCCTAAAAAAGCTGGATTTCTACTCCACCTATAAATACCTGTTACCACAAGTTGTGTGGCATCACTTGTTGGGATACCTGCTCTCCAATTATCACGCATTTGCCACATAGCAATACAAAATATGACTAGCCCTAATCCAACTAATGCTAAGCCAACTCTGGTTAATAATTCCTGATTCCATGATACGCTATCATATAAAATACTTATTATTTCTACCGGAATCACTAAAATAGTTGCTAGATGTAATAGTTTCTCAATCTTTATTGTATAACTAGATTTCTCACCTTTCCCTAAATGATTCATCCGAATACCTTTTTTCCATTGTAGTATACCTTTTAATAGATAAGCACTATAAAATAGGGTCAACAATACCATTGCTATTATTTGATGATTAGTCATCTTATCCCTCCTTTTCATATGAATAATTGTTCATATATACATAATATTTTACATTTAATATTTTGTCAATAATAATAAGATTATTCATACTTTTAATCATAAATAATCTTATTATTAGTGCATATATATCGGACTAGAGTATTGCTTTTCATTGAAATAAGGGTGCATCATTTTCCTATATAAAATGAGAGGCTTATCACCTCTCTTCTAAACTCCTTCTAAATCAAATGGAGGAATAAAACTTTCTATAGCAGTTTCTCCCTCTTGAATAAATGCCTGTTCTATCCCTAAATCCAGGGCATAATTTACTAATTTTTCATACTCTCTTTCTGTTAATGGTCTATTAATTTCTGGATATTTACTCAAATCACAAATAGGGGTGAATTGATTCATAATACTTATATAAATGTCCTCACCATATGTTTTATATAAATAACGTAAAATTGCTTTTGTATTTTTATGGGCTCCAGGTAGACAGAGATGCCTTACAATAACGCCTTTTTTCATAAGCCCTGTGGTTTCATCAAAGTTAGGTTTCCCTACTTGACTCACCATCTCACCAATTGCCTTACTTGAATACTCAAAATAATTCTTAGCCCGTGAATAACGTATACTTAATTCATCCTCCTTATATTTAAGATCAGGTAAATAAATATCGATATATCCCTTAAGAAGCTTAAGACTCTCAACTGTTTCATAACCACTGGTATTATATACAATAGGTACTTTTAACCCATTCTCCTTAGCTTTTTTTAAAGCGGTAACTATCTGAGGAATAAAATGTGTACCGGTTACTAAATTGATATTATGTGCCCCTTGTTTCTCTAATTCTAAAAAAATTTCTGATAGTCGTTTGATAGAAACTTCTCTTCCTACCTTACTGGCAGCAATCGATTGATTTTGACAATAGACACAACCTAAAGTACATCCTGAGAAGAAAACTGTTCCCGATCCCTTTTCCCCTGTCAAACAAGGCTCTTCCCATAAATGAAGCGCTGCTCTAGCAAGTACAACTTCACTCGTTTGCTTACAATAACCTTTTTCTCCTTTTAGACGATTGACACTACAATTTCTAGGACATAACTGACATTTCTCTAGTAATTTTTTGTAATCTGATTCCATCATAATGCCCTCCCTAAGAAAAGAAAAACTCAGCAGGATCCTGGATATTAAAAATCTGCACTAATAGCATCATTTCTGGGTAAGTCCACTCTGTTTGTCTTTTTAGTTTTCTAGTTAATGTTTGTTTACTTACGCCTAATCTCACTGCTAATTCATCAAAACTAACATAGTATTGCTTCATTAATTCATTTATTCTTTCTTCCAAGTCATATACCTCTTTCTACTCTAGTTATTATTTTATTCTCCTGCTCAACAATCAATATTTGCTACCTCAATCTACATATTGACATTAATACAGAACTCCCTATTCCTATTGATCTTATATAAACTTATTTACTCTCATTACATAAGTTAATTATACCCCTAAAAGCATTAAATACAATTCTGGCTTAATAAAACTGAAATTTTTGATTTCGCTAAAAAGGAGCTTCCTAAGAAAGCTCCTCATAACTATTTCTACTCTTTTTAGAAAACCACCAGTATAGCTCTGTTGGCCTTGGGTCTTTTACTAAATATTGCTTATACCATAATAGTACATTTATTCCCCATGATGCTAAAGCTAACCATAAGTTACCTAGTTTAAATACAATAATAATAATATTAAATAGTAGCATCACTCCAATTACTCTAGAAGCAAATGGATCTATAATAAGTACAGTAGAAAAAAAGACTGTCATAAATACTAATAAAACCCCTAATCCACTTACAGGCGTTAAGGCTAACATGGAGCCAATGGTCGTCGAAAGTGCTTTTCCTCCTTTTCCCTTTAAAAACGGCGTAAATGCATGTCCTAAAATAGGTGCCAGTATCATGAGTGTAATCCAAGGAGTATTCACTCCTCTTGCTTTAACAAAAATATAAACTGGAATAAACCCCTTGAGCATATCTAACAAAATACAAATAAGCCCTAAACTTCTATGAGTACTATATGCATTATAGCCACCTGGATTATAATCGGTTGTGTTTTCTCTAATATCTACTTTTAAAATCCATTTTGGAATACAATAAGAATACATTACTGCACCTGATAAAATCCCTATGATTATCATGAATACTTCATATATCATTTTCCACCTCGATTTTTACCAAATTTATTCCTAATTCTCCATTATGTAACATATTACACTGACTATATGATTTTTTTATGAACAACTTAATAATATTTTTTTATTATGAAATAACCCCTTTATACAAGATATGTACTAGTCCATTTATTATGACTAATATTATCATGTATAAAGGGGTTACTATATAACTCATTCCTTCAACTTAGATGAATTGATAAAATAAACCATGCTCTGTACAATAATGATATAACTTTCCATGTCCCATTTTAGGTAACCTTAAATGAATTCCCCACTCTGGGTATTGTTTTACAATGTAAAGCTTCTCTCCCGTCACAAAGGCAATAAAAGAGATATAGTGTGATTTCATCATCTCATGAGTCGTTTCAATATACCACTCATCTTCTATTGTTTCTATTTGTAAGGCGTGCGCTTCCTCTATTTTTTTTGCCTCTAGTGCCTCTAATTTTCTTCCACAACAAGAAAGTTCCGCACTCCCTGTACTAGTCATCATATTCCCACATTCAGGACAAACATAAAATTGTACCTTTCTCATATTTCCTCCTACTAGTTCATTAGGATCTAAATGTCCTTTTAAGATTTTTTCAATATTCACCTTTAATAGAAGAGAGAGTTCAGGAAGTAAGGAAACATCTGGGCATCCTAATCCTCTCTCCCATTTACTTACTGTTTTATCACTAATATTCATTGCATCTGCTAGCTGTTTTTGAGTTAAATCATTTTCTAATCGTAAGGAACGTATGAGTTCTCCCACCTTTGCACAATCCATTTTTCACACCTCTTCTCCTCTATTATTTCTGAATACATCTTTATTATAGTCTACACATTTCTAACAAGCTATCTACTCACCGTAGAGTTACAAAAGAGACCTGCTCCGCTTATTATTTCCTCTTCTTCAAACAATCTGCTAATAACTGCTTCATAATCTTTTAACTTTTGTGTTTTTCTAATCTTTTTTGCATATCTATCACCATTTGAAAAGAGATGATGCATATAAAACCATGATTCTTTCATCTTAAATAGAACATTACGTTCACCTGATAAAACTCCTTGATAATCTATATAGAGTTTATCATGAAAATGCTTAAATACTATTTTATCTATTGCCCTTTTCATTTTGATTTCTTCTATCAACCCTGGATTGGCAATTATACCTCTTCCAAGCATCATTATCTCTATCTTTGGAAAAGTTTGCACGAAGTCACTATAGTGCTTTACTGTAAAGAGATCGCCATTATATCCAACTGGATTTTCACTTAATTCCATTCCAATTCTAAATACTTCTAAGCGAGGCATATTGCGATAATAATCCATTTGTACGCGTGGATGAATAATTAACTCCTCTAAGGGGTATCTATTAAAAATTGGTATTAATCTAATAAATTCTTCTGGACTTTCTTTACCTATTCTTGTTTTAATAGATATTTTAATGCTTGTTTGCTTGAATACATCATCTAAAAAACGGTCTAATGCCTCCGGATAAGCTAGAAATCCCGATCCTTTTCCTTTAGAAACAACTGTTCCAGAGGGACAACCTAAATTAAGATTGACTTCTTTATAGCCAAATGCTTCAAGTTGATGAATCGTTATCATAAAATCTGCAGCATTGTTACTTAAAATCTGTGGAACTACATTTATTCCTTCATTATGCTCTGGCAAAATATCATTTAACTCTCTAGAAGTCAATTTTCCATGCTGAGTAGTGGAAATAAATGGGGTAAAATATTTATCTACACCTTTAAAATAGGTGGCGTGTGCATTTCTATAAATATATCCCGTTATGCCTTCCATTGGTGCTAAATAAAACTTCATTTATTTCTAACTCCTTTATACCCTACGATTTTTCTATTAAATCTCATTTCTTTCATTATACACTATAACGTCATGCCCATCCAGTCTCCTTAATTTTATGATTTTTATTGAAATCTAGTGAGAGGAAGTATATGATAAGAAATAATGATACAACAAGCTTTAAGGAGTGAAGCATAATGACAAATACACTTGAACAAATTTTTAATGAGGCTAAACAAGCTACTGAAGACCTTTGTGAAAAAGCACACTTACTAGCAGGTAATATTGTTATTGTAGGGTGTTCTTCTAGCGAAGTAACTGGAGAACTCATCGGTACCCATTCTAGCCTTGAAACTGCCGAAGCAATCTTTAAAGGCATTTATAGTGTCCTTTCTTCAAAAAATATTTATTTAGCTGCACAATGTTGTGAACATCTCAACCGTACTATTATCGTAGAAAGGGATGCTGTCCCTTTTGCTGAAATTGTAAATGTCGTCCCACAACCTAAAGCAGGTGGTTCTTTTGCAACAACAGCTTATCAATCTTTCAAGAATCCTGTTGCAGTTGAAGAGATTAAAGCAGATGCAGGTCTAGATATTGGTGGTACACTCATTGGTATGCATCTTAAAAAAGTAGCTGTCCCCATTCGTCTCAGTCTTAATCATATTGGAAGTGCCATTTTATTAGCAGCACGAACAAGACCCAAATTTGTTGGTGGGACAAGAGCACACTATGATGAGAATTTAATGTAAATCGCCTCTTCATGCAATAAAAAACACCTCGTTTTCCTATTTAAAGAAAGCGGGGTGTTTTATGGTTATTCACTCTATACAATTAACTTACTGAGGTTCATTCATGATCCCTAATTTATCAAATAACATAAAAGTAAGGCTTAAAATAATTGCCACTACTGTAGCTAGTCCCATACCACTTAAACCTACTGCACCAATAGTAATGGTAATACGGCTAAGACCAATAATAAAAATAACAGACGTTAAAATAAGATTACGAGATTTAGAAAAATCAACTTTATCTTCTATAAAGGTTCTAAGGCCTGAGGTTGCAATCGTTCCAAATAAAAGTAAGCTTACCCCACCTACTACAGGTGTAGGAATGCTACGAATAAGTGCTGAAAGTGTACCTGAAAAACCTAATACAATAGAAAATATCGCCGCCCCACAAATAACATAGACACTATATACTTTTGTAAGCGCCATAACACCAATGTTTTCTCCATATGTAGTCGTAGGTACAGAACCAAATAACCCTGAAAAAGCTGTAGATAATCCATCACCTAAAAGTGAACGATGTAGCCCAGGATCTTCCACCAAATCCTTTCCTACAATACTACTAGTCACTTTTAAGTGACCAATATGTTCTGCAACGACAACAAAAGTTGCCGGTAAAATAGTGATAATTGCTGTCATATCAAATTGTGCTAGTTTAATATGAGGTACTGTAAATAAGTTGGCATTTTGTACTAAAGTAAAATCAACCACTCCCATGCAATAAGCGGTTATGTATCCAACAACTACACCAATAAGGATAGGTATAATTTTAAGAAAACCTCTTAATAAAACATTACATAAAATAACAGTTAATAATGTCACCATGGAAATAATAACCCAAGTCATATTAGTAGTTGTAGGATTATTACTTCCTCCCACTGCAAATCCAGCCATATCAGCTGCTGTAGGTGCTAATTCTAAACCAATAATGGTCACTATAGCGCCCATAGCTGCAGGTGGAAAAAGACGATTAATCCATTTTGTACCCGTTACGCCAATGATCAGTGCCACTGCACAAAAGATAAGTCCCGAAACAAAGAAGCCACTTTGAATCACTGAAAAGTCATATCCCTTGTCCATAAGCAAAAAAGCTGGGGCCAAATAAGCAAAACTGGAACCTAAATAAGCTGGGATTTTACCTTTTGTAATAAAAGCATAAAACAAAGTACCAATCCCATTAAAGAATAAAACTGTAGTTGGATCAATACCAAATAAAATAGGAACTAAAACTGAAGATCCAAACATTGCAAATAAATGTTGGAAACTTAATGGAATAGCCTTCAAAAGTGGTACTTTTTCCTGTACATCCACTTTTGCAGTATCTTGAAATGAAACTTCTAAATCTGACATTGTGTCTCCTCCTTTTTTAGCCTCTCTGGACTAAATTAAAAACCTTATTAATTATATCATTAAAATACGGTCATTACAATTCCTATTGTGATTCTTATGTCTTATTTAAACAATTAAAAAGCATCTTTTAAATGACCAAATGGCTCCCTTAAAAGATGCTTAATCAATCCTATTTATGGTTTAATTTATTTAATACAAAAAGAATTGCTCCTAAAAGACAAATAGAACATCCTAGTGTAAGAACTAGATTTGCTGTAAAACCTGCCACTAGGTAACCTACAAAACAACATACTGCTACTACTAATGTATATGGAATTTGAGAAGAAACATGGTCAATATGATTACATCCTGCACCTGTTGATGAAAGAATAGTGGTATCTGATATAGGTGAACAGTGATCTCCAAACACTGCTCCAGCAAGTGTTGCCGCAAGTCCCACTGTCACAAGATGTGGTGCCACTGCACTACAGATTGTAACAACAATTGGAATAAGAAGTAAGAATGTCCCCCAAGATGTTCCCATAGCAAAAGCAAGTGCACCGGCCACAAGAAATACAATAGCTGGAATAAGTGCTCCTGGTAAAGAAGAACCGGCTACAAGGTCTCCTACAAATTTGCCTGTATTAAGAAGATCACTACAAACACCACTTATTGTCCATGCAAGAGATAAAATAATAAATGCACCTACCATTGTTTTTGTTCCTATACTAATGCCCTCCATAAACTCCTTAAAAGTCATCAGTCCACGTGGTACGAAAAGTAAACAAGCTACAACTAATGCTCCAAAGCCTGCAAGAGCCAAGGCCGAACCTGCATCTGTATTTCCAAATCCTTGTGCAATAGTCATACCACCTTCAAAATATCCACCGACATAAAGCATAGATAAGACTGCAAATACAATCAGTGCAAGAATAGGAATAATAAGGTCAAACACCCTTCCTTTAGATGAAATTTTCATCTTAGATAGCTCATCTTCTTCCTCTCCACAGATTCCCGATTTCATTTTACCTGCTCTGGCTTCTTCCTCAAACCTTTTCATTGGTCCAAACTCGATGTTTGTCACACATAGTATCATGACCATAATAAGGGTTAAGATGGCATACAAATTAAAAGGAATTGTTGCCATAAAGGTTTCCATACCATTTAACGCTACACCATTTACACCTAATCCATCTATTGCTGAAATAACTGATGCTGCCCATGATGAAATAGGCGCAATAATACAAATTGGAGCTGCAGTTGCATCAATAATATAAGCAAGCTTTGCCCTAGAAATCTGATGTTTATCGGTTACAGGTCTCATAACAGTCCCAATCGTTAAACAATTAAAATAATCATCAATAAAAATAATGCTACCTAAAATAGAAGTTCCTAACTGTGCACCTCTTTTAGATTTAATTTTATTTCCTGCCCAATCCCCATAAGCTCTTGAGCCACCAGCTATTGTAATAACAGCTACAAGTGCTCCAAGAAAAACTAAAAATAATATAATAGAAGCATTGCTTCCTAATTTATCTGCCATCATTGACAAGGTAACATCAACGGCTTTAACGATGCCACCACCTGTACCAAAGGCATAAATAAGTGTTCCAGATAAAATACCTATTATTAATGAAGAAATAACTTCTTTTGTAATTAATGCTAAAACAATAGCAATAATTGGAGGTAAGATTGATAACCACCCTACATCAATTGCATCCATATGTGAGTCTCCATTTTCTCTATATAGTCTAACAAAAAAAGTCTTGAGCATATCACTCAAGACTTTTTTATACAAACCATAAAAACCATGTATTTCCCCATGAACCGTCCATCGTAATAGCTCCCCACGAATCATTTCGTGACAGTGTTATGTATATTTTACATAACCCCAACTAAATAAGCTTAAAGCCTCACTTATTTAATTTCGGCGATTTCTCCTTTCCTTTTGCTTCATTGTGCTTATCTCTGCAAAGCTACTCTTAGAAATCGCAACCTCTATTTACTCTTTATTTAATTGCTAGCTTAGTCAAATATATACCATAGACAAAAAAAAGTAAAGGATTACATAATAAGTCTATATTTTAAAAATACACTTAAATTAAATACTATTAATTTTTATTATTAAGTTTGATTTCTCATTTGATTTTTAATAGATGTAGGCAATTGATCACTCAGATAGTTTTTCTCTATTGGTTGTTTTTCTTTATACGTCTTCACAATTTGTTCGTTTGCTTTTTCAACTTCTTCCTTTAAAGCCCTAGCAGATAAGAGCTGAGATCCCTTGCCTCTTACCATATGTTGCTCCAAAGCATCAGAAGTTGCTACTGTAATCTGATACTCTCCTTCATGATCATGTACAAACTTTTCAATATAATGATCGGCAGTCTCACCTTCCTTAGTATAAACTACCTGTATATTATGATAGTCAATAACTTCTGTCTGATGGCCTACAATGCGATAGGAATCAAAGACTACCCTTAATTGGCATTGACGAATCCCCTGATAGTTACAAAGTACATCTAGAAGTGTTCCTCTTGCACAATCCATATTCGTTGTAGCCAGTTCCTTTAACTCAGGCCATGCAAAAATAATATTATAACCATCTACAAGTAAATATTCATTTTTCCCTACGGAGGCTTTTTTTACATGTAGGGTCCTTTCCATAAAAGGTGTTCTTGGCGCCTTAACTTTTTTCCAAATAGATTTTTCACCACGATTGGCATAAAAAGTTTTATTCATAATGGCATCAACTTCTTCAGGACTCATCCACTCTTCTTCATAAAAACTTTCTACTTCTACTATCTCTTCAGTTTGTTCTTTTGATTTTGAGAAATAACTTGGTAAATGCATATAGTTTTTAACTTCATCCCAATTCACTATAAACCCTGAACCATGGGCACAAAATACAGAACCTGTAGGATTCTGAATATCCCTTTCTGAATCATACCCTATACTTGCTATCACTTCTTCTTGATTATGACAAGGTTCATAACCTTTGAGGGTACAAAATAATTTACCATATCCTTTTGTATAAGCAATTACTTCCTGATGATAGTTTCTCATATTGACAACGGGTGCGCTTCCTACTAAAGTTGCTGTTTCTCCATTGCTTTGGACAATTTCTGATGTCCCCTGCATTTTCTCAATATCTGTCATCGCACGTCCTATCATTTTCTCAGGAATCTCTAATTGAAAAGCATAATATGGTTCTAAAACAATAGAGGTTGCTTCCTTTAAACCTTGACGTACTGCACGGTAAGTTGCTTCTCTAAAATCCCCACCTTCTGTATGCTTTTTATGTGCCTTACCAGCCACTAGCGTTATCTTTAAATCAGTAATGGCACTACCTGTTAATACCCCACGATGCATCTTTTCTTCTAAATGAGAGAGCACCAGTCGCTGCCAATTCTTTTCTAACTCATCTTCACTACACCAGGTAGCAAAATGTAGTCCACTACCTCTAGGTGCAGGCTCCAATAATAGATGTACTTCTGCATAATGCCTTAATGGTTCAAAGTGCCCCACACCTTCTACTGGATAGGAGATTGTCTCCTTATAAACAATGCGCCCTGAATCAAATTGAACTGCTACGTTAAAACGACTTTGAATTAAACTTTGTAGTATTTCAATCTGCACTTCTCCCATAAGTTGCACTTTAATTTCTTGTAGTTCTTCATCCCACACAATACGAAGTTCTGGCTCCTCTTCTTCTAGTTCCCTTAGTTTAGGAAGCATCACCCTTGGATCACAACCTTCTGGTAGAATCATTTGATAAGCTAAAACAGGTTCTAACAAAGGAGCATCCGATGCTATTTCTATTCCCAAACCCTCTCCTGGTTTTGTTTGACTCAGCCCTGTTACGCTGCAAATCCTTCCTGCTTCAATTTCTGTAACGGTCTCAAATTTTTCTCCTGAATAAAGACGAATTTGATTCACCTTTTCTTCCCAACCCTCATTAGACAGGGTGGTTTTTACTTTTAGGCTCCCACCTGTAATCTTCATATGAGTAAGACGATTCCCTTGATTATCTCTTGTAATCTTAAACACTTTCGCACCAAAAGTATCTGGATAATGAGGTGCCTTGGTATACATCAGTAGCCCTTGCATAAAGGCTTCTACTCCTTCTAATTTTAAAGCGGCCCCGAAAAAACAAGGAAATACTTGACGTTTATAGATTGCCTCTATTATTTGTTCTGAATTAATCTCCCCCTTTTCAAGATAATATTCCATGAGTTTTTCGCTGCACATAGCAATTTGCTCAGTAAACTGCTCATCCTCTTCTTGTCCAAATATAATACAGTTTTCACTTAATTCTTTTCTAAGGCTATTAAGGAGTTCCTGTTGATTTGCTCCACTTTGATCCATTTTATTGATGAATAGGAATGTAGGGATTTGATACATACTTAGCAAACGCCACAAAGTCTTTGTGTGTCCCTGTACCCCATCAGCTCCATTAATTACCAAGATTGCATAATCCAGTACTTGTAGTGTCCGCTCCATTTCTGCTGAAAAGTCTACGTGTCCTGGGGTATCTAATAAGGTGATTTCTGTATCTTCTACTTCAAAAATTGCTTGTTTGGAGAAAATGGTAATTCCTCTAGTCTTTTCTAAAACATCTGTATCTAAATAAGCATCTTTATTATCTACTCTTCCTAATTTGCGAATCTTGCCACTTAGATAAAGCATACTCTCTGATAAAGTTGTTTTCCCTGCATCTACATGAGCTAATATACCAATAACTAATTTCTTCATATCTATTCAAACCCTTCACTGATGTTGTCTATTGCTTCTATATTTCAATCGGTCTAAACCTTATTTTCTTCTTTTACTTACTCTTATCATACCAGTAACTCTATCATCTTACAAAAGGAAAATAGGTAAAACAAACATTTTATAGATTGTTCTCCCTATTTTTACATGCTAATATGATATTATCAGAATTATTATAATTATAAGGAGGCTTTATATGACACCCATCACACCACTTACTTTTCTTTGGAAAGATCGTAAAAGAGTTCTGGGTCTTCCCCTATCATTTACCAAATACAGTATGTCTGAAGACCGTATTTTTTATGAAACAGGTTTATTAAATACTAAGCTTGATGAAATATTACTTTATCGTGTACTAGATATTAGCTTATCTATTTCCTTAGGTCAACGCCTCTTTAGTGTAGGTACGATTATCTTAAAATCGTCGGATAAAACATTACCAGAATTAATGATTAAAAATATTAAGCGTCCTAGAGAAGTAAAAGAAATCATCCATCATCAAGTAGAAGAAATAAAATTAGCTCGTAAAATGCGAGTTAATGAAATTCTAGATGACCTCCCTGATACTCTAGAAGATACTTTAACAGAATAATGTGTAAATAGCCCAGGTTAAACCTTGGCTATTTACACATTATTGTTGCATATTTTAATAAAAGACTACGCACATGGGCAATATCATACTGCCCTTTATCCCATAGGTGGATATCAGAAATTACCTTTTCTTGTATCAACCTCTCTAATCCACCTAAACGGCTCAATAATATGGGCACATTTTTGAGGTTAATCAGCTCTGATTTTTTCCATTGATCATAATCAAGAATAATACCACTTTTAATTATTTTACTCACTGCATCACTTAGTTCAATATCTACTTCTATGATACTTTTGATCTGTTCTGCTTTAAAAAACAACTCTCTCTCTGCCTTACGACGCGTCATTAATCCATTCTTATAACGTACTGCAGTTCCCCAATAAATAATAAGATTATTCCCCAACTCTTCTATTATTTTAGAAGAATTGACTAGCTGGCGAAGACCACCTGCACCACGATTGTAGCAGTAAGACATGAGTGCGTTACATTGATTTTCATTTAAAACTTTAAATCTTGCCACCGCAATCTCATCTACATATTTACAATACTTTTGCAAGTCATCTACAAGTACTTTTTCGGCTTGTGCTTGTGTCCATACAGTATTACCATTAATGCTATTATCAAAACTATGCCCATATCCGATTGTATAATAGCTTTCTCCCTCAAGTTTATAAGCTTTTAAACTACACCCCTCAAATTTTTTGATTAATTCAAGACCATCTAGATTAATTTTCATGATTATCCCTTTTTACTGCACATCTGGCACCTTATAAAATATATCTACAATCATGATATTAAAATTTTCCTCAGTTGTTACAGTATGTCTTTAAATAGCACCTATTCTTAATATAATAGGCTAGTTCGGCCATATGCTTTTATTATTTACTATTATTTATTATTATTTATTATTATTACTCATAATTAATTACCCTATTTAAGTATATTGGCATATTCTATACCTATGTCTATATTTTATTCATTGCTTTCAATATATAAAAAGAGAGTCTCACTCTGGTGTGATACTCTCTTTCACATTGACTTGTCATAATATAACAAGCTTGTTGATTGATTCTAATTATATTTCTTTTTCTACAAGATTCTCTAGCCAAACACCTTTCTTTAATAAAACATACCCTACTATACACTTAACCAAGTCAATTAATTGACAAAGTAAGTAAACTGGTAAAATATGAAGTCCTGTATAATGGGCAAGGCAAAATGCTAGTGGTACACTAATGACCCATAAATAAACACTATCGAACAAGAAAGTAATAAATGTCTTACCGCCTGAACGAATTGTAAAATAACTCGCATGTAAGAAACCATAGATTGGCATGCAGAGGGCTGCTATACGAATAAACCATGTAGCTAGTGCTTTAACCTCATTTGTTGTATTATAAATACTTGGGAAAGCTGGTGCTACAATTGCCATCATACCGCCTATTACTAAACAACATACCACAGAGAAGGTAATCATCTTGTAAGCTGTATCTTTGGCTTCTTCCATTTTTCCTGCCCCTAATAAAGGTCCTACAATAATAGCTATTGCACTACCTAGCGCAATAAATATGACATTAAATAAATTAGCAATGGTTGTTGCAATGTTAAGCCCTGCTACTACAGCTAAACCTCTTACAGAATAGCATTGCATAAGCATTGCCGTCCCCGCAGCCCATAATGTTTCATTGAGAATAAGTGGCATTCCTTTAATTAAAATACGTTTTGCTAATTCCACAGGTACTTTAAAGTTTCTATAAACACCTTTAATAAAATAATGACGTCCTTGATGTTGATGAGTCCAAATGGCTACAATCAAACATTCTATATATCTTGCAATAACTGTTCCAATTGCCGCCCCTTCAATGCCAAGCTTAGGAAAGCCAAATTTACCAAAAATCAGCAAATAGTTAATACATAGATTCACAACAACTGCCACAATTCCTGCCTTCATAGGTAGGACCGTCTCTCCTGTTTCACGAAGAGTGCTACTATACGCCTGAGAAATAGCAAAGGGCACAAGTCCAATTAACATAATGCGCATATATTTCATAGCATAGTCTAATGTTGCTTCCAAATTGCTAGCCCCACCATCCTCATGTAAATAGAGTAAAATAAACTCCTTACTATATGCCACTAAAATGCCTAAACCAATAAGGGTAATTACACCACAAATAATGAGCTTAAATCGAAAGGTATCACGTACCCCTTCATGATTATCTTGTCCGAAAAATTGAGCCGTAAAAATACCGGCGCCTGAGACACCACCAAAAATACATAAATTAAAGACAAATAGGAGCTGGTTAACAATAGCTACGCCAGACATTTGATCTGTTCCTACTTGTCCTACCATGATATTATCTAGTAAGCTTACAAAGTTTGTAATACCATTTTGTATCATAATGGGAATAGCAATTGCTAAAACCATTTTATAAAACGCCTTATCTCCAATTAATTTTTTCATCTTATACCACCTTGATTTTATTAACTTTGTGTTCATTATTACATTAGTTATGTAATCCTTAAAACAGTATAAATGTAATGATAATGCTTTTCAAGTCTTTTGCTATGACAACTGATACAAGCTCTTCAATTCTGTTATACTATCGTCACAAAAAGATCAACTGCCTTCATAAATTAGCTTTTTTTAACTCTAAACTATGAGGACAGTTCATGTTCTTAAAGTATTTCGCTTTAGATACTTTATGTATTCTACTAAGTGATTGTACTTACAAATAAGGAGGTTTATCTTGATATTCTTTAAAAATAATACCACATACCTTACAATAAGTATCAGCCTCGTTTACAAGTTTATTCCCACAATTTTGACACTCATACAAGTCATTTTGAAGCATGAGCTTTTGATTCCGATGACTCATAAAGTACACATCTAATTGTCTATCTTGTCTTAGCTCCATCACTAATAATAGAAATGCACCAACTGCTAAGCTCCCCCCTATTATTAAACTTATATGGATCAAAGGGCTTCCTCTACTTATAATACCTAGCTGTTCCATTCCCCAAAAACATAGAGGCAAAATCATCATAAAAAAAAGAATGACTTCTAATACTTTCGTTGCTACATGAATGGAATTAATCTTCTTCATATATGGCGCCTCCTATGTAAATAGATTATTTCATCTATCATGTAATGCTACTTGTTATACAAATTCAATAAGCACCTAATAAGAAAGTATCCCTCCTTTGATGCTCTTTCTTACTAGGCGCTTTAGTTAACCTTTAATAACTTAGTTCCCCTGGTCTATAGCCTTCTGGCAATTCTTCTTCGCTTAAGAATTTAAACTCTTCATCTCTTAAGATTGGTAAGAACACTTCATATGGAATCCTAGAAAACTCACTAGAATAGTTACTTGCTCCAAACCACATCCCTGCCTTACTACTTAAATTGAGTCCTCTTGCAAATTTCGTGTAGTTGGAACAATCATGAATGGCTATATCCCAGTTTTCTTCCTCTCCTATTTTCATAAACTCTAATGTTAAAGCTCTACTCCAAATAGGTGAAATATAACCATGTCTAGAAATATACATGTTTTCTTCTTCATAATTATAGATATTATTTTCATTTAAATGTAATTCTGCACAGTTGATAAAGTCTAACCCTGTCCCTAAAATCGCTTCTTTTTTCTTAAAGAATGTTTCAAAAAACTCTGGTGTCATTGGTGTTTCAATCCCTACATGTTTAATGTACTTTTTGGCTAAACCAATATTTTGAATAACTTTATCTGAACAATAAGAAGCACCTAAGTTAAATCGAATTTCATTAAGTCCTGCTTCTCCTAATGCTTTTAATGTCTCTTCTGTTGCTAAAGTTCCATTTGTATAGAGATGTTGGTAAATCCCTGCATCGCTAAACTTCTTAATCACAGAATAATATTTTTCTATTTCCATAAATGGCTCTAAATAAACATAGGCAATACCCGTAGGCTTCTGTTGGATAGAAAGGAGTAAATCAATATCTTTCTCGTAAAATTTAGTACCACCAATTTCCCACATATTTTCACCAATTGGCGCTGAATCATCAAGTTGTCCATAATTATAACAAAACTTACACTCTAAATTACACTTATTAGTCTTCCTAATAGCACTTAAGCCTGTTCCTGATAAGCAAGAGCAACATCCTTTTGGAAATTTACTTGCATTACCTACAAAGTAAGTTCTATTATTTAACGTTTTTAAATCTTTAATTTTTGACATTAACGCATCATTTCGATGATCAATGGCTGCCTCAATTTGCGCAAAGGTTGCATAAACAATCTCTTGTTGCTTTGCAGTTAATTCCTCTTCCTCTGGTAACATTGAAAATAATTCAAACCATAATAAGGCATCTTTTTTTGAAATTTTCATTACGTCTCCTCCTCCAAGTTAATCCTTTCGAAAAATCTAGCTTCATCTTATTCTAATGTTTACTAGATTATATGACTTAATCAAAGTGCTGTCATATATAAAGGGGGCATAGAATTTTATCTTCTCTCCCCCATCCATTTATCAAATCTATTGCTTAAAATATTATATGCTACCCCTATGAATAAAGCAAGTAAATGCTCTAATAAACTGTTAGCAGATCCTTGGAAGTCCCTCGCCATAAAGCATTGGTATTTATCGTTTTACGGCGAGTGTTGTTACCATTGTTACACCAGATTGCTCACGAATCCCCCCTATTATACTTGCCCTACTTCCACTTCTTATTTCTCTCATTATTTTTAAAGCCTTATCTACGTCCCCTACTTCTACGACAACTACACACTTACCTTCATTCCCCATATATAAGGGAGCTAGTCCTAAAAATTAGCTAAATCCTTGCACTTCTTCACAGACTGGAATTTGACTTTCTTCAATGATCACTCCACTAGTTCATTTAAAATGGTGCCCATTCCACCACGAGTTACATCCCACATTGTACGTATGTGAATACCAGCCTCTAGTAACGTCACACTTAAACTGCAATAGACATAACATCTGATGAGATGCTATTTTCAATTTACAAGCGACTACTTAATATACAAACATAATGATCCTCTAATGATTCTGATAAAAGAAGTAAAAAGAATATCTATACTAATTCTAAGATGAGATAATCTTTTTATCTTTCTAAAAAGATTACTTAAATAACTTAATAGTGCCTGCATCATTTAAATGATGCAATAAGGATAATGTAATAGGAAAACCAAATAGTCCAAGTACCCCAAAGAAGTGCGCTCCCACGAACATACTAACTAAAGTCACAATAGGATGTAAGCCAATCTGACTTCCTACAATTTTAGGCTCAATAATATTTCTAATAATTGTAACAATCAAATATACAATAAATAGACTAATAGCTAAAGAGTAGTTTCCTTGTAAAACAGCTATAACTGTCCAAGGAATCATAATTCCTCCTGTTCCCAAAATAGGTAAAATGTCAAATAGTGCAATACAAAATGCAATCAACATGGCATTAGGAATGCCAATCACTAAAAATCCAATAGATAGCTCTACAAATGTAATACTCATGATTAAACCATACGAACGAATACAAACGAATAAGGTATTTACAATATATTCTTTAATATGTATGATGAGCTCCTTGCTTTTACCAGAAAACTGACGTAATGTAAAGTCTATTATTTTATCATAATCTCCAATAATAAAGAAAGTAGAAATAATCATTAATAAAAGTTTTATAAATAGGCCTGGTATAGATGAAGCATAACCTGAAATAGCACTCACAGCTTTCATAGACACATTAGAAATCAATTCACCAAGTGACTGTGTAAATTGAGTAGAAAAATCATTAAGCGAAGCAATAAGAGCTGGATCCATACGGGCAACTGTTTTTTCTATCTCATTAAATCCCCAATACAAAAATGGTTCGATATAAGTTGTATAAATAGAGGGTAAATCGGAAATTAAATCTACACTATATGAAAACAGCCTAAGCCCTAATAAAAATATAAACAATCCAATAATACAATAAAATAAAAGAACCATCAAAAACGCAATAAGTTTATATGGTATTTTTAATATAGCTGATAGAAATTTAGCAGGTTTCCTAAGTAAATAGGCAATTATAAAAGCAAATAAAAATGGAGAAAGCAGTGGTAAACCATATTGAAGCATGATATAAACAAAAAATAGAATGCTACCTCCATAGAGACAATTAATTATAAATTTTTTTCTTTTTTTATATTCCAATATGCTTTCCTCCAAATAATGATATTCATAAAAATATTTCAATAGTATAATCTTCATAACAAGAAGTTAAATAATTTATCAAATTTAGCTATATTTAAATATTATACTACAATATGTTTTTTTTCAATGAACTTATTTATTCTTAATTTTTTATTTTCAATAAAATTAGGCATATGAGTTTCTCAAAAATAAAAGCCACTTTAAATGCTTACTTTATTATAAATAATCCGCTTTTCTTTCAACAATTATCGTCATTATTTATTTTAAGATGAATAGTGAAGAGGGCTTAATAACTTAATGTTAATCATAAACTCTAAGTTATAAAAGCCCTCTTCACTATTTACAAAACTTACCCTAAAGCAACATCAAGAATCATCATTAGTACAAATCCCAACGCAACACCAATGGTGCCTATATTACTGTGTTCTCCAGCCTGGGCCTCAGGAATAAGCTCCTCTACTACTACATAAATCATGGCCCCTGCTGCAAATGCAAGTATATAGGGAAGAACTGGTGTTACCAACCATGTAAGAAAAATGGTTATCACTGCTGCAATAGGTTCTACGATTCCAGAAAGAAAACCATATTTAAAAGCTTTTTTTCTAGACAGCCCACTACTCACTAATGGCATAGATAAAATAGCACCTTCTGGGAAATTTTGTATTGCAATACCAACTGCCAGCGTGAGTGCACCTGCAACAGAAACAATATCAGAGCCACTAAGCATACCTGCTAATACAACTCCTACTGCCATACCTTCTGGAATATTATGTAAGGTTACTGCTAATATCAGCATAAAAGACTTTCCAAGTTTACTCGGTCTGCCCTCTGGTAAATTCGAGTCCAAGTGAAGATGAGGAATTATCGTATCTAGCAGAAGTAAGAAACCAATTCCAATTAGAAAACCAACTGTAGCAGGAATCCATGGAATACTTCCATTTGACTCTGCCATATCCATTGCAGGTATTAATAATGACCACACAGATGCTGCAATCATAACTCCTGATGCGAAACCAAGCAGTGCCTTTTGTAATTGCATCTTCATTTCACTTTTTAAAAAGAATACCATCGCTGCTCCCATAGTAGTCCCAAGTAATGGAATACAAATTCCTAGTAAAACTTTTGTTATATCCTTCAAAGTAATCACCTCCTAGTATAGTTATAGGTATTATCTATCTATAGTTTAACTTATAGCCCATCATCAAATCAACTTTCGTATAGCCACTCTGCTAAAGAAAGCATTGAAGAAAACTATAAAACAACTATAAATAATTTCAAATAATAAAATACTAATAATTAATTAAATGATATGTATTTATAATGAACGGAATATCTATTCGATGCTTTTCCGCCAGTGTAATCATTGTATTTCCAAAAAGTTCTCTTTCATCAAGTCTCCCCTCTTCATAATCTCTTTGGAAAGAAGTTCTTGCTTCGTAAGGAAAGTGCGCTGCTTTATGAAAAGCTATATCAATCATTTCCTTATTTAAATCAATCCCTTCGGCTTGCCCTATTTTAACAATTTCTTGCATAATCCCTAGCACTTTTTTACTACTTACATAGTCTTCATAAACTTCTCCTAATGTTTTATTTTCACTTGCTGTTACTAGACCATATGCTGCTATAAAAATGTATTTTTGCCATATTTCTTCTAAATGCCTCTTAGTAAAATGATATTTTATCTGTGCCTCCTCTAATAATCTGCAGACCCTACTCCCTTCTTCTTCTAAATGATTTGGGTCTTTACCAAATATAATCGTACATGCCCCACCATTTTGTTCGATAACACCCGGCTCTTTAATATGTGTTCCTACATAGACACATCCTGGAAATACAACACCTCTTTTAATAAACTTTCTTATTCTATCATAAATATCTACACCATTTAGGAGTGGCATAATGATTGTTTGATCACTTATTTTACTTTGTAATTGCAACAACACTTGTTCTAAGTCATAGGCTTTAACACAAATAAAGCACAAGTCTAATGAAGGTAAATCAGCAATGCAATCTGTTGCTAAATAAGGTTTACCAATAAAACTCCCCTCCTCAATAGTATGTAGAATTAGTCCATTTTGTTGAATAGCTTTTAAATGATTGCCTCGTGCAATAAAGTATAGTCTTTTAGTCTCATTATCTATTATTTGAGACATTTTTACCCCAAAATATCCTCCAACTCCTCCGACTCCTATAAACCCAATATTCATCATATATTATTTAATCTCCTTTGATTATTATACGTTTTAACACTTTCTTCCAAGATTTCACTTGCCTTTAATCTCATTTCCTCTGGATATAATATCTCCCCATAGCATAAAAAAGCCCTTATATCTAATTCTGCAATATCTTTTCTATGTAAGTTAATGAGTCCAATAACAAAATCTCCACTCTTTTTTATACCTATTATATCGTAATTTTGAAATATCCTTACCATGCTGCTCAATTTTCACCAAAATATAAATTAAACGGTGTACTCTCATAAATATTTCTCCTTTTATGACACACAGATGTCATAAATATTTTAATATAATGAATATATCAAAGAAAAGGAGGAATTACAATGCACATTGGTATATTAGGAACAGGATTTGGTAAATATCATGGAGAACTTTACAAAAAAAATTGATCCCTCTATCAAGTTGACTTTTTGGGGACGAGATGGTGAGAAATTAAAAAGGATTCAATCTGAACTCAATTGCGATTACACTACAGATATTAATAAATTTTTAGAAAATGATACTTTTGATTTTATTGATATCTGTTTGTCTTCTGAAATACATGCGGAATTTGCCCTAAAAGCTTTAAAAGTAAAAAAGTTTTAGTAGACATGTACCTTCTATATGATCCCTATTACCGAATGATTCATGATTTAGATTTTGCAACTTGGCTTGGACAAGATCTTAAGTTAGTTAACTTTGATATCACAACAAACTCTTATAATTCAGCTTCAATTCTTGATTGTTTTTTAGCTAATGATTCTCTAAAAGTTCATGTTCAAGGAAACTCCATGCTGTCTATGGGTCTTCCATTCTCAATTGGCTATGAAGCTACCTTCGAAAATACTCTACCTGGACCCTCACTAGCCTTTGAATTGACTAATTCACCTTCTAGGCAATAGGTTCTATTACTATCATTTGCTAGCATGAAAAGCAAGTCGAGAACTGTCTCGACTTGCTTTTCATGCTAAGGATAATGTACTATAAAAAAAAGAGCATTAGCTGACAAGCTATCCTCGATAGAAAGTGTTATTATACAAAGTATAAGGGAAAAATACTTATATCAATTATATGGAAGGAGGATAGGTCATGCACGCATGGGAAGCCATTCAATTAGCCATAGATTACATAGAAGAGCATTTAAAAGACAAAATTGCTACAGTGGCGTTGGCAGAAATGGTGGGGCTCTCCCCTTTTTATTTTCAACGGCTCTTTGCCAGATTAGTAAATAAACCTGTGCAGGAGTATATTAAGCTCCGGCGCTTAGCCAAAGCTACACAAGACTTGAAACTCACAAAGAAAAGGATACTGGATATTGCATTGGAGTATGGTTTTTCTAATCATGCCAATTTCACTAGGGCATTCAAAGATGCCTATGGAATTACACCTGAGAAATATCGAAAGATATTACTTCCACTAAACACAGTTATAAAACCCGAAATAGCCATGCAGTACGTCATGATAGACGAAGGTGTTCCTTTAATTGTGGGGGATATTGTGTTAGAAATTAACAGAAAGACTTTAAAACAAAAAGAATTTTACCTTGGCTTTAAAACGGAGGTAACTATTTCTGCACAGACACCTGTTGGAGAAAGCACAGGCGTGGATGTTCCAGGACAGCTATGGGCACGCTATCATAATGAAAAAGAGTTCCTTGAAAAATATCTTGTGTCAGAAATAGAGCTAGGTATGTCTGATGCAAGTAATCCTCAAAAAGGAACATTTTCTTATTTTGTAGGGGGGGTAGCAAAATCAGTTCCTGAAAATTTATGTAGTAGTTTTGTACAGCACGAACTTAAGGAGGGGGAGTATATTATTTGTTCCATAGAAGCACAATCTTTTGAGAAATTAGTGTCTGTGGCACTGGATCAGGCAAGTAAGTATCTTTTCGGAACTTGGCTACCTTATCACAATTTATCAATACAGCCTTTTTCGGCAGAAAAGTATTATCCTACCCTTGAAAATATCTATCGCATGGAAATTTGGATAATGCCCCTATCGGTTTGAAAATAAGTCAGCATTTGAAGGGAGGAACGTTATGGAATGGAGTTTGCTATATTCCAATGCAAAGCAACCTACTTGGGAGCAATTTGTAGATTATGTTAGTTGTCCTTTATGGACTGAATTTAACAACCACCTACAAATAGCTTATCAAATTGAACCCAGTATAGAATATAGTGGCTGCTCCATGCAGCCTGGGTGGAATATCAAATACAAGAAAAGTGGAAAATCACTGTGTACTCTTTACCCAATGTCAGGCTATTTCATTGCACTTGTAGTCATTGGAGATAAAGAAATGCAGGAAGTAGAATTTTTAATACCAGTATGTTCAAGCTATGTGCAAGATGTCTTCCAAAATACAAAGTCTGGTCAAGGGCAGAAATGGCTAATGCTCGATGTACGAGATAAGGAAACATTAGTTGATATTTATAACTTAATAAGCCTGAAGAAGAAACCACAAAAATATAATAAATTTAATGGAGGAACAATATGTCAAGAATAACAGATATTACGGTAGTTGAGCAGAGTGCATACTATGTTTTGGTCATAAGGAAAACAATTAACTTCATGGCTGAGTTTGAAGAGTTTTCGGCTCAAGGCTATACAAAAATTATGGACTACATAACAAGTCAAAATGCCTTTCCAGCAGGATCACCTATTGTGTGTTTTCATAATATGGATTTAGATAAGCTGGATATTGAAGTGGGTTTCCCTGTTGCTACTCAGATGAATGGCCTAAAAGATATTCAGTGCGTTGAAATACCTAGACAAAAGGTTGTGACCGCAATTGACCAAGGTGCTTATGAATTACAAGACTCTACATTGGAGGAATTACTGGGGTGGATAAATAGTAGCCCCTATGAAATGATTGGTGAAATTTACTATCAATATCTAAATACTCCAGACCGTCCAGCAAGCGAATATTTGACGAAGATGATACTACCGATTCGTTAATACGAGATTACGCTAAATTAATTTTTTCTTCTATTATCATCTTCCATTTACCTCATTTCTTCTTTTAGCAAACCTATAAGATGTGCTTAATTTATTTAATAATTCTTCACTTAATTCACAACTATTTACTGCTTTTGACCCCTCCGCCAAAATACCAGTGATTACTTTCTATAAAATGAATAAATTTATCAAGAACTTCATCTTCCGTGCAAAACTCCTGAACAGAAATACAGCCATTGATCTCAATTTCTTTTGAAGTCGTATAGGAATCATCCCCAAATGTTGTTAGGGCATTAATGATTCGATCTGCAGCGATACTATATTTTTCGACTCTTTGATAATCTTCTTCTGTTGGATGAGAAATACGGGATAAGTTCATATTATCTGATAGGTCAGCCAGCTTAACATGACAAGCTAGCTTATTTTGCAAAATCCTATCTATATAATCATCATAATTTTCATTCTTGCGTTTTGAAAGTGCATTAAGGGCAGTAATGATTTCTTCTTTGAAGCCTTCTGCTCTTAAGTTTTCTAAGGTAACAGTCGTATCTTCAATAACATCATGCAACACGGCACAGATCTGTTCCTCTTCAGTATTACAGTTGAACATGACACGAAGTGGATGCAGAATATAAGGTGTTCCTGCCTTATCAGTTTGTCCTTGATGAGCAGTAGTGGCAATTAAGATGGCTTTTTCTAGATTCATAAAGTTTACTCCTTCCTTTATCTAATACTAAATAAAATATCATACTTTATATATGCTCATTTGAATGCAGAAACTTTTGCTCAAGGTAATATTACACTTTCATTTTCCTTTTATGTATTTCTAATGTAAATGAATCAAATTCATTAAACCTCTTGCCCTCATCTGCACCGATTTTTGCTAATGATAATATCCCTGATCTTATGGATCTAATTAAATTGAATTTATAATCTTTAAACTCTGTAAATAATATAATGCCTTCCATTTCCCTTGAAGTTGCATACGCATCAGCATATAGAACTGAGTAGTTAATTAAAAACTTGAGAAAAAGTTTTATATTTTCGTGATTTAATTTGTCTGCTAATATATGTTGAAACATTGGATAATCATAAAAAGCCTTTGCTACACTATCCGCACTTGCATCAATATCTTTTTTCCCCAACCTATATAAATTATTCATATCTGTTTCCTACTTTCCTATAATAGAAATATAAGACTATGGCTTTGAAATTAATTTTATATTATAACTGTCTTTTAAAATAAACCATATCTACTAGCTGTTGTCCATCCTCATACATAGGATGATCGTAGTTATCTATAAAAAAGTTTTTAACAACGTGTGATTTTTTAAATCCGCATTTCTCATAGAAATAAAGAATCATAGGACTATCACCTGTTCCAACGTATAACTCTTTACCAGTCTTTTTGTAGTAATCAGCAATAAACGAGAGGAGATATTGTCCATATCCTTTCCTTTGATATTCAGGAACCGTAACAATATTCTTAATTTCATAAATACCAGGCTCCTCTTGCGTCACAACGCAAATAGCTTTAATATCATCATCACATAAAGCAAACATTTCACCACGATATAAGTATTTTTCTATCATACTCACCTGTTCATCTGCAATAAGCAGTAAATCCATGTACTTTGTTTTTTCACTATTTATTATTTTTATAACTTCCATTCCCTATTCCCCTTTCTTGTACTTTATCATCTTTACAAATCTATTATACTCTTTTTTATATTTAAATGTTGGAACACAGACCATTATAAAAAATAGATGTGCCACTTTGTAAGGTAGCACATCTATTTTTTACATAGCATATTACGTATAATACGCTCAATACTTTTAGGGGTTAAGAAATACTTCTCTGATAGTTCAAAAACAGTGGTACCATTTTTGTAGCTACTGTATATTTCCAAATTTCTTTTTTGCAAATATGCTTTTGTATCTGTCTTTTCTCCCCATTTACATCTTTTTGATTTTATTTTTGGAATGTATATAACTTGCCCGTCAACATATTCTTGAATTTCTTCAATCAATCTCTCAGGCAAAATCTCCAAAGCATGAATATAGCCCATTACGCCCTCCTAAAAATTATTCTTTAGGATAGCAAAGACTATCGATATTCTACATGCGTGATATGCAATAGCCCTTGCTACGCATAATGATTTCTGCTTTTCCTTATGGATCATCCCTCCCAATTTTTATGAATACTTTTACTTATAGATTAATTTTATACTATAACTAAATAATTTTCAATCAATTATCTCTTATCATGTAAAGTAGGAGAGTAATGCCATAAAATAAAAGAACCCTGGCTGTCCTATAAGTAAACCACTCATAATGTCTGTAAACCAATGGACACCTGATAGCATTCTTCTAATTATCATCCTTAATTTCAGATAGTCGGCTAAATAGAGTCATTAACACCTCATTAGCACTCATATTTAGATAACCATATTCATCCACTAGCGTTTCTGTATTCCAACGAAACTGAGAAGCTTTTTTCAAATAGTTACGACTGACCCCACAAGCTGGATATTTACTATACCACATAGGAAAATATTGACTCATATACTGCTCTGCCAGCTTCACTGCCTCACTTTTACCACCATCCTCCAGTAAAGTTCCAGATAAGCGCACCCCTGGAGGACTGGAATGAACTAAAACAACACTACCATCCTTGCACATTCCCAAACTCATCCAAACATGTCCCTCCATGCTCATGATATCTCCAGCTTTCCAACTAGTGACCTTATCCGCTGGCGTATAATTTCCCCAGCCATAATCAGCAAAAGTCTTGGCCATCTTTGTAGAAGACATTACGTAGCCACTTTCACCCGATTGATCATGAAACACATTATACATTAACCAACCAATATAGCCAGAGCAGTCTAATCCATTATGAATTTGATATTTGGTCTTTTTATAATCATAAAAAGTATTACATTGCCTAGCGAAATCACTCCACTGCGGACTAACCCCCATTGTGACTGCTTCTACTCCAGCACCGGTATCTTCTTCATTCCATCCCCCTCCCCAAATGTACATAGTGAAGCCAACGGGTGTCATGGCTTTTGTTAATAGCTCATCATATGTATTCTCTGTTGATGTGGGTATAGGTTTAGCCCCTGTAAATATCACTATAGAGATTACAGCCATTACCGCCCCAAACATCCTATTTCTCATATTTCGCCTCCTTTCTCAGGGGATACTCTCTTTATCTGTCTGTTTTACTTTTTTTGGCAACTTAAAATCAAATTTACCATCTAAAGCTACCGTTCCCATTTCATTTCTTAAAACCTCTTCCATTTCATTAATAAACGGTAATTTCACCATCTCCATTACAAACACCACACTTATACCAGCCTACACCCCCACATTTTTTACAGGCTTCTTCTACATAGTTCCCTTCGCCCCCATAACTATCTGATTTCCAGCGCATGATTGTTCCTTCCACACACATTGTACACGTTTCCTTTCCATTAGAACACACTCTACAAGGTATCGTCTCAGGAGAAAGGCCTGAAGCATTTGGTATTTCAATACCTGCTGTAGCTTTTGTCGTGTTCTCTATAGTATTACCTGCAGATTGTTTCAGATAAGCCAAGTATTCTTTATCCCTTGTAGGGTGGTCCCCCGATAAATACTCATCTTTGAAATTAGCTTCGTATACTTTATCGATGCTCGTTTGCAGTATAATATTTCCCTCTATTACACCGTTTTCCTTATCCCATTTTGTGATACACAGCTCGGCGCGTTTAAGAGGCGTTGTAAATATACCACCTATTGTATCATCACTTAGGTTTGCTGTACCAAACATATTTCCATAGGAAAATGCTGCATTAAACATTGCATTTTGATTGGTAATGCTATAGCCTGTATCTTCCCCCATCCTATACACTTTGCCAGTTTCAATACCATCTGATAGATAAATAACCACTGTAGGTCCTTCAATCATTGAACCAATCCATAGATTAAATTCCTTCCCTTTATCAAAAAAAGAGCTTTCATCTGAAAAAAAAGAAGTGACTATATGCGTATAATTTTCATCTCCGTAAATAATATGTGCTGCATAACAATCCTCTATCTTAAAGCCTTCATCGTTTGATACTTCCAAAGGTGGTGTTGGTGTCACCTGCTCCTGATTGGCTGTATTTACTTCTGTCTTTTTTCTTTTAGCTTCTACAATTGCCAGTTCCTTTTCATAATCAAAGTTTTTTAATTGGTAGTTCCCTGCCATATATTCTAATTGCATTGTTAAAAGCCATGTCTGAACATAATTATTTTCTTTAGCCAGACTGAGGCTTTCTTCTTCTGGCATTGGCCCATAAGTCTTCTCTATCCATTCATAAAGTGAGTATGGGCTATTTCCCAAGACAATGTCCCGTAACGTAATCGCCGCAAAATAATCATAGGCGTACTTATATTCTTCCTCCAAATTCGTTTTCATCGCAGGTGTTAATTTACCTATAAAACAAAAAGTATACAGCGTAGTATCGGGCCTAAATACGGTGATACCGTTTTCTCTTTCTGGAATAAGCGATGCTAAACTATAAGGTTTATCTTTCACTTCTATTAAGGGAATTTCTTCATACTCCTGTATAGGCTGTGTCTCAATCTCTTTTGGAGGGGTATCTAAAGTAGCCTTAACATCTGTCTCTCGTGTCTCACTTACTGGCTGTTGGTCCTTATCTGTATTGATTCGTGTCCCTAGAAATACGGCACCCACTAGCAGCATACTACCTATTGCAATACCACCCGCTACCTTTAGATAATACTTTTTCTTTTCAATTAAACCTGTTTTTTCCTTTGGTATCAACTGACTTTTTAATTTGTAATAAACGATTGCTCCAGTTAATGCCCCTAAACTTATGACAAATACAATGATAACAACTAAATACAGACTAGACAAAAAAACTCCCCCTTACCAGATAACTCCAGCTTTTAACCTAATGTTATTATAAAACTAAGAATTTTTCAACAATTTAGCGGCTTATTACTAATAAATGTATATTTACTTCTTAAATAATAGTAAGCGCTTCAAAATATGACGTAGTGTAAAAAGTATAAATTAATGATAACCTTTTTAAAAAGACCAGGAGGTTATCCAATGAATGATCACGAATTAAATATATGGAAAGAGCGTTTCACTACTCAAAAAGCCAGTGGACTTACTGTTCTTGAGTGGTGTAAAAAAAACAATATTACCAAACATACATACTACAATTGGTATAAACAAATTAGAGGTTCAAAACCTAAATCTGCTAAGGTACCATCACCTACTTTTGGTGAAGTACATCTACATCTACCAAAGGTGGAATCCTCAGGTATTAAACTCTCTTTTAAAAACGTTGAAATTTGTCTTCTTAATAAAGCTGATCTTGAGCTTGCAGTAGCTGTCATTCATGAACTGCAAAAAACATGTTAAACAGCTTTATTCAAAATACACTGCACATTTATATTACATGTCAGGCAACTGACTTTCGTGAGCAAATTGATAGTCTGGTAGCCCTTGTAACATTACAGTTTAAATTAGATCCATTATCCGAAAGTTGTGCTTTTGTTTTTTGTAATAAGAAGAGAAGTGCTCTTAAAATATTACGTTATGATAGAAATGGTTTTGTACTTGTTAATAAGAACCTCTTAGAGGATTTAAAGGTTCAATGGCCTAAAACACCTGATGAAGTAAAGGAAGTAACCCAAAAACAAATAGAATGGCTTCTAGAAGGTTTAGAAATGGAATCTAAAAAAGCACATCATCCTATTGAAATAAACAATAAAAACTGTTGTTTCTGAAGCAAAAAAACACTAATAAATACCATTAACCCCTTGAAAATTCGTCATTTTTCAAGGGGTTAATGGTATTCTAACATAGATAAATTGAGTTAAAAATGTTATAATAATAGTATCAAATACGTGAAGAAAAGGTGTCCAGATGACTGAACATGAAGAACTTTTAATAGTAAGAAAATTAGTAGAAAAGCAACAACAAGAGCTTGCTAAGAAGAATCAGGATATCCTTAAAAAGGAGCAAGCTATTGAAAGGCTTAACATTCAAGTTGAAAATATGTTGCAGGCATTACTTTATGCTCGTAAAAAGTTATTTGGCGCTTCATCAGAAACAACAGCTACTATAGATGGACAACAAAATCTGTTTGAGACAACTAGTGAGCTAGCAAAAGAATTATTAGCTGCGCAAAAAAGGTTACTATTGTCCCTTATACACGTAAACCATGACAACCTGGTGTACGTGCTGAAATGCTAGATGCCCTTCCAAAAGAGATAGAAGAATATATTGTAGATCCTGAAGAAAACTGCTCCGTATGTGGTGGTGAATTAAAAGTGGTTGGTAAAAAACTTATTCGTACAGAAGTAGAGTTTGTACCAGCTAAACTAAAAGTCAAACAGATTGTGCAGCAAGTTGTTAAATGTACATAATGTGAGACTAAGGAAAGTGAAAATCCTAAAAATCACTTTCAAAAAGCAGCTGTTCCAGCTTCGGTGCTCTCACATTCTATAGCAACACCTTCATTGGTGGCACAAGTGATGTACCAAAAATTTGCCATGGGTATTCCTTTGCACAGACAAGAAAGTGACTTTCATCGCATGGGGCTTATCTTGCCTAGATCAAATATGGCACACTGTGTCATCAGATGTTGTGATGAGTGGTTATTGCCTATCTATCATCTCATACATGATGAGCTTCTCAAATATGAGATTATTCACATGGATGAAACTAGAATCCAAGTGAATAAAGAAGAAGGGTAAAAAGCCAGTAGCCAATCCTGGATGTGGATGATGCAAAGCGGTATACATGAAGCATGAATGTCATTTGAGTATGTCCGTTCTCGGAAACATATCCACTGCGTTTTTAGCACTATCGGTAGACGGGAACATATCCACCAATCGTACCGTTTACGAAAAGGGCACTCTAACTAAGAGTGCCCTCAATCACAAGCATTGATATATTTAATAGTCTTTTTTCTTTACTGGAATCCAGATTTCACTTCGATACTTTGGATTTCCTGTGTCTGGACTCTCGTTCCACAAAATTTCAGGACCTTCAACTGCTTCATATCCTGAAGATGGAAACCACTCTGAATAGATCCTCCCCCATACATTTTGAAGTGTTTCTGGGAATGGACCGATGGATTCAAATATTGC
Source organism: Bacillota bacterium (assembly GCA_023436395.1). GTDB lineage: Bacteria > Bacillota > Clostridia > Lachnospirales > Cellulosilyticaceae > Cellulosilyticum. The sequence continues at coordinate 142,246 of JAEZJJ010000115.1, forward strand.
CCAGGTACAAGCATCTATTTTCAATACATCAAATTCCGCTGTCTCATCACTTGATGTTGCTACCCCAATATAATGATCCAGCTCACCCTTTTCTTCCATTCTTCCTTCCGAGAAATTAATAGATCCACTAATAATTCCTGTTGGTTCTACATTTGAAAGTGCTTTTAATTCTTTAATAACCTCAGGGGTTAAAAGTTCAGTCATTTTTGCAATATCTGGATTGACACCTTCAAACATAATTGGAACTCTCTTCTTAAATCCTACTAACTTAAAAGGTCCTTTCTCAACAATACGATAGTTCATTTCGCATCCTCCTTTAATTGATAATTGAAAGGTCATTCGAGGATAAGCTTTTAATTGTGTATTCTCACTCCTTGCCTCAGAAGGAAGAATACCATGCAAGGAATGAAAAGCACGGGAAAATGAATCCGCCGAATTATAGTCATATTTGACGGCTACATCAATTATTCTCAAATCCCCATCTTTCAAATCAAGTGCAGCCAATGTCAGTCTTCTTCTCCGAATATATTCTGATAAACTTATGCCTGCTAAAAAAGAAAACATCCGCTTAAAATGATACTCTGAACAATAAGCGATTTTAGATACTTCACTGTAATCAATTTCCTCTGTTAAGTGCTCTTCAATATATGCCAATGCATTATTCATACTTCTTAAAGAATCCATTGAACAACCTCCTTTCATCATCAATATTATCAGAGGATGCATTTATCCATCCGACAATCTGTGCACGGTATTGTCGATTCCCTTTCATGTAATTAGTATCGTTAAATTGAATTTTTCTTTGGGATGTTTACCACGAGAAACATTGGGATATATTGGGCAGGATTCAGCTTATCTGTCTAAAAAAGGTGTAGATGGCCGAGAATATTTCTATCGACTAGATATGGTAAAAACAACGATTAGGAATAAAGTTCGTAGCATAACATCAAACGGGGAACTGGATAGAATTTTCGATACAGATGCTATACGAGAAGATTAAATAATACATCTATACTGTCTTCTCAACCTCAATATAAAATCTAATCTGTCAACTCAACCTTATCGTTTTCAGGGTAGTTGATATGTTTCCTCAACGAACAAAAATAAGGGTTTCCAGACATTAGCGACCTCGGCAAAGTTGCTGAGAGAAAAAACAATGTCGAGAAATCCTTTATTTATCAGTGCTTCGAATAACCCTATTTATCTATCCTTGACATCAAGGCAACACACTCAACGTGCACCGTCTGCGGAAACATATCTACTGGTTGTACTTTTTTTACCTTATAACCTTGTCCCACAAGATAAGCTAAATCTCTAGCTAATGTGGCTGGGTCACAAGATACATAGACAATCTTATGAGGGGACATTTGAACTAATGTCTCTAAAAGTGCCTCATCACACCCTTTACGTGGTGGATCTACTACAATTGTATCTGCTACAATACCTTCTTTGTACATTTGAGGAATGATTTCTTCTGCTTTGCCCGTATAGAATTCTGCATTAGTAATGCCATTGAGGGCGGCATTTTCTTTGGCATTTTCAATAGCTTCAGGCACAATCTCTACACCATATACCTTTTTTGCCTTTTGGGCTAGGAATAAGGAAATAGAGCCAATCCCGCAGTACGCATCCCAAACCACTTCTTCTCCTGTTAGTTCAGCATATTCTAGTGCTTTTTTATAAAGTACTTCTGTCTGCTGTGGGTTTACTTGAAAGAAAGATAAAGGTGAAATCTTAAATTTCAAATCTCCAATATAGTCAATAATAGTTTCCTTACCCTCTAGTACTGTACATTCTTTGCCTAAAATAGTATTATTCTTAGCTGTATGATGATTGAGTATAATACTTGTAATAGGTGCCACTGCCTTTAGGGTTTTCACAAATTCCTCAGCGTGGGGCAGTCTATGACCATTAATCACCAAACAGACCATCATTTCTTCTGTATGATAACCTGTTTTAATCATTAAATGACGTACAAGACCAAGGTGTTTTTCTTCATCATAAATGCTAATTTGATATTTGTCTAAGAAATCTAGAACAGCTTTCATGACAATTTCCTTTTTAGGATCTTGAATATAGCAAGTCTCAAGAGGAATAAGCTTGTGACTACGTGTCGCAAAAAAACCAGTCTGTACTTTCCCATCTATTTTACGGATAGGATACTGGGCTTTATTGCGATAGTGGTAAGGTTCGTCCATTCCTAAAGTATCTAATACCTCTACACCTTTTAGGCCACCTATTCGCATGAGACAATCTTTTACCTTCTTAGTTTTCCAAGCTAATTGAGCACCATAATCCATATGTTGGAGCTGACAGCCACCACAAGTATGGCTTACTTCACATATAGGATTTACTCTAAAAGGTGAAGGTGTGATTAACCTGATTAATTTACCATATCCATAGCTTTTTTTCACTTTCACAATACGTACTTCTGCTACATCTCCAGTCACAGCTTGAGGGATAAAAACTGTAAAATCATCGATTTTTCCAATTCCTTCCCCCTCTGAGCCCATATCGATGATAGTAAGCTCATAGTGCTGATTCTTTTCAATTCGTTTCTCCATAGTTGCTCCTAATTTAAACGTTTATTTTTCTTCTCGTCTGCATAAAGTAGGGTTTTAATGGCCTTAGCCAATGCTTCATCATCCACCTGTTGCATACGATCCGTCATATTCTTTTGCAAATAACGTTCCAGTAAAACTGAACTTTTGCCTTCCTTTTTATCATTACCTGTTTTATCACTATCTGTTTTTTTCATCTTAATCCCCCTGCCATTCACAAACAGTATCTTTACATATGCAATGCTTGCACTTTATAAAATCCGGTGTTGCTATAGGTGTATAACGTTCCTCTAACATCCATCGCATGTGTTTCATCGTTTGATGAAGCTCCCTACGAAGTCTCGCAGTATTACGAATTGTGAAAGTCTTATTGGCATATACTAATTTTCCATAGGGTGGCCTTTTGCCATAAACTTCTTCTATAATTAAAAAGTAGGCAACTAGCTGATACATATCACCTAGATGAGGCTCATCCTCTGTCAGCTTTCCACTTTTAATCTCTAAGGGAATATAGCGTTTTCCGAGCCATGTCTCAAAAATAAAATCTGGCTTACCTTGCAGTCCCAAGCCCTCTGCTACTAGTAGCTTTGTTCCTTTTTCATCTTTATAGATAGGGTTTGCCCACTTCACACCTATTTCTCTTCGCTCTTTCATCTTAATAGTAGGCCTAAATCCTAACCATAAAACAAGGGTAAAAGCTAACAAAATCCCTATCTCTATCACTTGAACCATTGGTTTATACTCCCTAATACAAGAATGATGATTAAAACAAGTAAGATTGCAATGAGTATACGTCTTATACGATACTTTCTGTAGTAAGCTTTATGAAACTTAATGCCTTTTGCAAAGTTATTTTCCACCTTACTTCCTTTATTCCCTAATGCCTTATATCTCGTCTTAAGTTCAGTTTGTCCATAATAGCGCCCATAATACCATTGATAAGGACAGTAAATGAAGCGATTAATCTCATTGGCAGATAGCTTTTTAGAAGTGCTTATTTTCTCTTTCTTCATAGCTTAACACGTCTAATATTCCTATTTAATAGTTTATGGTAACCTGCATAAGGTTCATCATTACTTGTTTCTAAAAATTCATCTACCATCTTAAGTCTAGAATCTGAGAAGTCTGCTAAATGAACAATCATTGCCTCAATGCACTTTGGTCTCTTAGGTGAAGCATATTCATATTCTCCATGATGAGCAATCACAATATGTTTAAGAAGCATTTCTATTTCAGCAGGAAATCCTTCAATCTTACCTGCTGCATCATGAATCATTTCTGAACCGATCACTAGGTGACCAATGAGCTGACCTTCATCCGTATAATCATTCCTTGGAAAAGTTGATAATTCTCTTAACTTCCCAATGTCATGAAGTAAACAACCTGCAATAACTAAGTCTTTATTTGCATTTTCATAGAGTTCTGCCATAGAGAGTCCTAACTTGGCAACGGCTACAGTATGCTCAAGTAATCCATTTAAATACCCATGATGAACACTTTTACCTGCACTATGCATCTTAAAATCCTCATAAGTGACTTCTTCTAGAAAAATATTTTCTAAAAGCTCCTTAATATTAGGTTCTTGAACACTTTCTATAAGGTCTAATAAATCTGCTTCTAGTTGACTAACATCTTTCTTTGTATGAGGAATAAAGTCTTTTAGATCATAGCCTCCTTCTGCCTTTTGAATCTTATTTATATTAAATTGTAAATTATCTTGATATAGAAGCGTTTCTCCTTCTACTTCTACAATATCATCTACTTCAAAAGGTAAGATACAACTATGAAATGACCATATCTTTCCATCTATAGCTCCTGTTCGGTCTTGTAATCTAATGGTACAGTAATCCTTACCATTTTTATTTTTTAATATTTGCTTAAACTTACATAAATAACAGCCTTTAATACTTTCTTGAGGCTTCATATCACTAATCTGTGTCATATGCTCTCTCCCTTTTCTTTCATAAAATAATACTATCAAATCTCTTTAAAGTTTTCAACGCTTTTTGGCATGTGGGCTGTTAAATATTACTAATTCATAAAAGAAAAGGCATTTATACTTGAGCCCAGTTTCTCAAGATAAATACCTTTTTTGTATACTACCCTTGTTTTGATAAAGTTAAACTAAAATAAAAAATAACCGGTTCATTTTCTTCTGAATGTACCCCTACTGTTTCACCATGCTGCTTGATTACTTCTTTCACAATAACTAGACCTAACCCTACACCTCGTTTATCCTTGCCTCTAGAAGGATCTCCCTTATAAAAGCGATTCCAAATCTCACCTTGTTGTTCTTTAGGAATAGGTGGACCTGAATTATAAAATGCCACCCACATTTTATTTTCATTTATTTCAGTCCGTACTTCAATGAAACCATTTTCTCCTACAAATTTCATCGCATTATCTAATAGGTTTTGTACCACACGGGTAATGCCATCTACATCTCCTAGAACAAATGGGTTTTCTGCTTTCAGAGACTTTGTTAAGTTAATGCCCTTTTCTAGGGCACGTTTTTCTAAGCTAGCAATATTTCGTTCAATAATGGTATGAATATTAAAAGTTGTTTTATTAAGCGGTTGACTTAACTCTTCCATTTTATTCAGTTCAAGAATTGTATTCGTCATACCAATCATACGTTGTGTCTCACTTAATACAATTTTCAAGTAACGTTCTTGCTTTTCTGGTGAAATAGTTCCATCTAAAATAGCCGTTACAAACCCTTGTATAGATGTTAAAGGTGAACGTAAGTCATGGGATACATTAGCTATAAAGCTCCGTCTAGTCTCCTCAATCTTATCTAATTCCTCAGCCATGTGATTAAAGGCTAGCCCTAATTCAGCAATTTCATCCTGCCCCTTCACTACAATACGCTCTCCCAGATGACCACTTGAAATCGTTTTTGCAACTGCATTCATTTCCTTTAAAGGTTTAGTCATTTGCTTAGAAATGAAATAAATCCATACAAACATCACACTACCTACTATGCCTACTACATTTAAGATAAGATTTCTTACCTCATCTATAGTCTGAAGTACATAGGGCATAGGGGTATGAATAAATAGGGCATATTGTACTGTCTCACCAATCATCATAGGATACCCTATGGTTAAAACAGGAGTGGAAAAGTATTCCTTAAATCCATTTTCAAGGCCTATAGCACGCCCTTCGAAAACCTCAGCTAGATTCGTTTCCTCTGGTACCTTTTGATCCATGGGGATAATGCTATCCTTTGTCACCACTAAGCCCTCTCCTTTTTGGTCCAAAATCCAAGTGGTTGCTTGTAAGTAACTATCCATTACTTGAACACGATATAAAATTTTATCTAGCACCTCAGCTTTAGATATAGAGTAAGTTCCTTTATCATAGAATTCCGTGGCCAAAGTGCGGGCTTGTTTCATCATCATATCCTGTGTATATTGTACAAAGTAAGATTGAAAAGAGTGGGTAAAGGTAATAAAAAGAACAGCCAACATAATGACCAAAATACTGATATATACAGAAACTAGTCTACTAAACAAACTAGGAAATCTGAAATGTTCCATTATCTTTCGAATTTGTAACCTACTCCCCAAACCGTTTTTATACTCCATGTATGATCACCCTCAAACTTATCTCTTAGCCTTTTAATATGCACATCTACTGTCCTTGTATCTCCAACAAAGTCGTATCCCCATATTTTATCCAATAATTGTTCTCTAGTGAATACTTGTTTAGGATGACTTGCTAAGAAATAGAGTACTTCTAATTCTTTAGGTGGTAATTCAATTAGTGCCCCTTCATAGGTCACGGAATAATTATCTTTATCTATAATGAGATTATCCAGTACAATACGATTTTTAGGTACTACTTCTTCTACAGGCTGTATATTACGCCTTAAAACAGCCTTAACTCTTGCCATGAGTTCCTTTGGATCAAATGGTTTTACCATATAGTCATCTGCACCTAACTCTAGACCTAAAACCTTATCAAATATCTCACCTTTTGCCGTAAGCATAATAATCGGTGTACGATTATGTTTACGAATTTCTTTACATACATCATATCCATCAAGTTCTGGTAACATGATGTCTAAAATAACAAGATCAGGTTCATAAGTTTCAAACACCTCAAGGGCTTCCTTTCCTGTAGCCACTTCTTTTGTATCATATCCTTCTTTATTTAAATACAATGAAATGAGTTCAGAAATATTGGTATCATCATCTACTATAAGTATCTTTAGCATATTCTTTCTTTTTCCTCCTAGTTGTCTGGTTATTTTATTGTTACCACAGTAACCCCCATTTCTCCTTCACCATAGAGACCTGGTCTTTGGTCTTGTACATGAGGATGGCGTTTGAGCTTAGGGATAATGCCTGCACGAAGTGCCCCAGTCCCTTTACCATGAATAATCATCACTTGTTTAAGACCTGATAAATAGGCATCATCTAAATACTTATCAATAATAGGCCAAGCTTCATCTACCATCATTCCCCTTACATCTACTTGGGTTGAGATGGTACTAGTCTTACTTAAATGGTAACTCACTTGTCCTTTCACTTTTTTCTTTTCAATTTTCTTAGTCGCCTGCACTTCTTCTTCTATTCTTGTAAGGCCACTTAAAGGAATGCGCATGGGCATAATGCCTACACGTACTTCTACATTTCCACTACGATCTGGGGCAGCTGTGACAATGCCTTTTTGCATTAAAGAAGTTACCATGACTTCTTCCCCTACTTCTACTGATTTGAGCTTGACTGTTTCTTTTCGACCTACTATTTTGCCTACACGTTTATTTTGCACAGAAATAGTATCTGTCATCCTTTTTTTGGCATTATAAAGGCTCTGTTCATCAATCGCTACCTGTGCTTTTCTTGCCACACTTCTAACTTCTTTCAAGATTTTGTCTGTCTCAGCCTCAGCATTTTTAAGCATTTCCTTTGCCTTAAGCTCTGCTCTTTCTAGTACCTTCTTCTTTGCTTTTTCTAGCTTCTTACGTTCATTTTGAATTTCTTCCTTTAAACGTTCTGCCTCATCACGGAAAGACTTAGCCCGCTCACGTTCGATTTCTGCTAAACGCTTATTTTGCTCAAGATCTACTAAAATGTCTTCCATCTTAACATTTTCTTTTTGCAAGTAAACTTTGGCCTCTTCAATTAAATACTCTGGCAAACCTAATTTCATGGAGATAGCAAATGCATTACTTTTCCCTGGTATCCCAATTAGAAGACGATACGTAGGTCTTAAAGATTCTACATCAAACTCACAACTTGCATTTTCCACACCTTCTGTAGAAAGGGCATAAAGTTTCAATTCACTATAATGAGTGGTGGCTACTGTACGAATGCGTTGCTTACGCAAATGTTCCAAAATAGACATGGCTAAAGCTGCTCCTTCTATAGGATCCGTTCCTGAACCTACTTCATCTAATAGCACCAAAGAATTTAAACTCATGTCCTTTAAAATGCCTACAATATTAGTCATGTGAGCTGAAAAAGTACTTAAACTTTGTTCAATACTTTGCTCATCTCCAAGGTCTGCATAAATGCCTTCAAAAATGGCCATTTCACTGCCTTCTGCCGCTGGAATCTGTAGACCAATTGCTGCCATGAGTGAAAATAAGCCTATAGTCTTTAAAGTAACCGTCTTACCACCTGTATTAGGTCCTGTAATCAGTAGGGTTGTAAAATCTTTCCCTACATAAACATCAATAGGTACGACACTTTCTTTAGCCAAAAGTGGATGCCTTGCTTTTTTTAATGAAATATAACCCTTATCATTAAGGTGAGGCTGCCTACAATCATAACGTAAAGAAAATTCACTACGCGCAAAAATACTATCTAAAATAACTAATAGTTCATAGTTTCTTCTAATTTCCTCTGTAATAGGTGCCACCTCATTCGTGAGGTCTGTGAGTAATTTTTCAATTTCCTCTTGCTCTTTAATCTCTAAGCTCTTTAAAGTATTTCCTAACTCTACTACTGCCATAGGTTCAATAAAAACGGTAGCTCCTGTAGAAGACTGGTCATGAACAATACCTTTAAATTGACTTTTATACTCAATTTTAATAGGAATACAGTAACGATCTTGCCTTAATGTCACAACAGGGTCTTGTATCATCTCTTGATAGTGATTAGAATGGATCATATTTTGGAGGACTTCTTTAATTTTTACACCTAATTGCTTCATTTGTCTTCGAATATGGGCAAGTTCTGGTGTTGCATCATCTGCAAATTGGTCTACGCTTACAATACAGCGAGAAATTTCTCTTTCTATCGTTGTAAAAGGTGTTAAACCTTCAAAATAATCACCTAAGATGGGATATGCTTCCCCTGTTGCTATGGCATCTTGATAATAATTTTTACCTTGCCTTGTTAAGCGTAGTACATCTCTAATAGCTAGTAATTCACCTGCACTTAAAATAGCCCCTATTTCAACATGCTTTAAAATAGCTTGAACCTTCTTTAGTGTTCCCAGTGGCATCTTACCTTGTTTAATACTTATATGAATAGCTTCTGCAGTTTCTTTTTGAAGGCGAGTAACTTCTGCTAGTGTGGTAAATGGCATAGCCCTTTCCACAGCTTCTTTTCCTCCTTCTGTCACTGCGTAAGCTTTTACTAGTTCTTTAACTTTATGAAACTCTAACTTATAAAGTGTTTTTTCGTTCATTATGTTACCTCACATACATTATTTTACGCTATTTCTATTATGGCACATCTTCACTTATTTGCAAACACCCTTACAAGTAAAATCCCTCTATTTCCCGTCTATTAAATAACAAAAGAGCCCTATACAGGACTCTTTTTATTAAAACCACTTTAAAATACGACTTCCCATGACATAATTACGGGTATAATAATTGCTACCTAGAGAACTTAACATAACACCATGGGTACTATCTGCATGTAAAAACTGACCATTTCCTGCATAAATCCCCACATGAGAAATACGTCCATTATTAACACCTGATGTATCAAAGAAGACAAGGTCACCAGGTTGAAGTTGCTCTTTGGCAATAGGCATACCATCTTTAGCCTGCATATAAGAGACACGGCTAATGTCAATATCAAAGCCTGCATAAACCTTTTGGGTAAGTCCAGAACAGTCTACACCTGATTTTAAGTCATTCCCCCCCCAAACATAAGGGGTTCCAATAAACAACTTACCATAGTCAACAATTTCTTCTCCTAATACTTTAGTATAGGGAATAAAGCTGTCTTCAGGTGCCTGTACATATGCCTTAGATACCCAGCCCTCTTCATCTTTTACCTTGACTCTATACCACTCTTCATTCTGCCCTAAGATTTGAAGTTCTTCTTTATCTACTGACATAAGTACTTGCCCATATTTACTAGGATAACTTCGTACATTAATTTGGGTTCCAATAACTTGGGCCGTAATGCCTGTATAAGTTGGAAATATTTTATTGTGAATTGTAATATCTGCGTAAAGTGGTGTAAAGCATCCCCACAAAATACCCATTGTACATACAACTTTTATAAGCTTCTTCATTGTTTCCTCCTAAAATGCACACGCTAGGCGTGATTTAAAAATCAACTCTGCTTTATTATGAACATGTTTTTATATTTTTATACATCTTAGTCAGAAAATTGCGCAAACCTTTTAACGTATTACCAATGATAATGATGTAGCTCCCCTTGTTTTGTAAGGTGTTCAAATTGATGCTGTCTAAGAGCTTCATAAACTACAATAGCAACAGAATTAGATAAATTTAAAGAACGTGCTTCTGAAATCATAGGAATACGGATACAAGTCTCCTTATTGTCTAATAAAATTTCTTCTGGAATACCTGCTGTCTCTTTTCCAAACATAATATAGCATTCTTCTTCATAGTTGACCTCTGCATAAGTCTGTCTTGACTTAGTCGTTGCCATATAGACTTTAGGATAATTGTTTTTCTCTAGAAACTCTTCATAGTTTTTATAAGTCTGCACATTTACTAAATGCCAGTAATCAAGACCTGCTCTTTTAATTTGCTTTTCATCTAGAGAAAAACCTAGGGGTTCTATTAAATGTAAAGTAGCTCCTATAGCAGCACAGGTTCTTGCAATATTTCCTGTATTTTGTGGTATCTCTGGTTCGTGTAAAACAATATGCATCATATGTTGCTTCCTTCTTTCTCTATTAATCCGTTATCTCTTATTTTAACACGGCCCCAATCTGAGTACAATGTCCTCTCTATTTTCTCTCTAGTCATTTGTATGTTTTACCACTTTCTTAACTTGACAGTGACGTCTCTTGGGATAAGCAAGATGATTAATGAATGCTAGGACCTTATCTTCATAATTTTCCTTCTCATGAATATAAGCTTTAATATGACCATCTACTTTTGGTACCCAATATTCTACCTTGCCTTTATCCTTAACTGCCTCATAGATACTGAGTGTATCTTGATAAGGAATCACTTCATCCCCTTCTGCATGAATCAGAAGAAGAGGTCTTTTCCCCAATGTTTTAGCTGCCTCTAAAGGACTTACTTCTTTCATATTCATGCGAAGCCATCTCTTGGATAAACCCACAGTTAAATAGCTAAATGGAAAGTTAGGTAATTTTGTAAAACGATTCATATTTCTATATAGGAAACCCTTTAAATCTGCATAAGGACTATCTGCAATAACCCCTTTAACTTCTTTAGCCATAGCACCTGCCATAATAGATACTGCGGCGCCCATAGACCATCCCATAAGTATAATATGATGGCATCGTCTCTCCTTTTTAACATATCGAATAGCAGCTAATAAATCGTAGCGTTCTAAATAACCACCTGTGGTTGCCTTTCCCTCTGAAAACCCACAATGTCTAAAATCATACATTAACACATGATGACCTTGTGCTGTAATCCGCTTAACAAGATCAAATAAAACAATCCCCTCTAAACTTCGGACATTATGATAACCATGGGATAAAATAACAGTATAGCGACTTTTATTTGCCCTCCCTTCCTTTTGAGCTGGAATCCACCAACCTGATAATTTTAGGCTTTTGCCACTTTTCTTCCTTATGGGTCCTTCAAAACTGACATCTTCATAAATGAGTCCATAATCACTAGGCCATTTATTGATCGTTTCTGAAGGGGTGTACATCATCTGATAACCAATATATATACAAGTTCCTAAGACTGCACTCCCTATGATGGAAGGCACTAAGAAAAACCATTCTTTCTTTTTCATCTCGCAGCCACCTCTAGTTTTTTTATTAGTTTGGTCCTTTTTTCCTCTTTCTATAACTATTGTATGGATGAGGTAGCTAAAAAATTATAAAAAAAACTTACTTCATACCTTGCTCTTATCAAAGCACGAAGTAAGCTCCTATTTACTTATTTAATTTTGCAAAAGCTTCTGCAAAAGCAAAGTTGCCTTCCTCTTGCTTAGACTGTTCCTTAAGATACTTTTGAACAGATTTTTTATCTACTTTTTTATGCTCACTACGGTATTTCTTATTAAATACACTTAGTTTTTCACGGAATGTACAGGTGGTACAAACATAAATTTGTCCTTCCCCTTCTCCACGAAGTTCTAACTTTTTGTGGCAGTTCGGACATCTAGTCTGTGTAAAACGACTAATGTTTTCTCGATATCCACAGCTTCTATCCTGGCACACATAAAGCTTCCCATGCTTTCCTTTTACTTCTAACATTAGCTTATTACATTCTGGACAACGTTTACCTGTAATGTTATCATGCACATATTTTTCACCACTGGTTTTCACCGCTTGCACTAGCTCATCGCTGTAAGCCCTAATCTCTTTCATGAAAACTTGAGGATCTTGTTTTCCTTTACTAATTTCTTCTAGGGCCATTTCCCATTTGGCTGTAAGTAGTGGTGATTTTAAATCTACAGGAACAAGTTCAATAAGCTGTTTGCCTTTAGAAGTTGGCACAATCTCTTTTCCACTCTTTTCAATATAGAACATATTATAAAGTTTCTCGATAATATCAGCTCTTGTGGCTACTGTCCCAATCCCACCAGTCTCTCCTAGTGTTTTAGCAGCCTTTTGATCTACTTCTACATATTGATGTGGCTTTTCCATGGCAGAAAGGAGGGTAGCTTCTGTAAACCTATTAGGTGCCTTTGTCATTTGATTTGTTTTGAAAAGAGCTTCTAGGACAACTTTGTCACCCTGTTTAACCTCTGGTAAACAAGCTGTAACTTCTTCTTCCTCTTCTTCCCCTTCTTGCTCATAAAGTACTTTCCACCCTAACTCAACTACTTCTTTCCCTTTAGCGCCAAAGACCTCTCCCTGGCTGGTCACTTCTAATATGCCCTCACGATAAATCATAGGTGGCAGTAACACACTTAAAAAGCGTTTAACCACCAAATCATAAATTTTACGTTCCTCACTACTTAATTTTGATAAATCAGGGGTCTCTTCTGTAGGTATAATGGCATGATGATCAGAAACTTTGGTATTATCTACAAAGTGCTTACTACCTTGAATACTCTTTTTCAGGACCTCTCTTGCCCCTACTCTATAAGGACCTATAGCCACAGCCATCACACGCTCTTTAAGTGTGGGGACGATATCCTGCGATAAATACCTAGAATCCGTTCTTGGATAAGTGAGTATCTTATAATTCTCATAAAGACGTTGCATAATAGATAAGGTTTCTTTTGGACTAAACCCAAAACGCTTATTGGCATCCCTTTGAAGTTCAGTTAAGTCATAAAGAGCTGGGGCATATTGTTTCTTTTGTGTTTCCTTATAGGTTGTTACCTCTGCCTTAGTGCCTTCTAATTGACTCATTAATGCATCTATCTTTTTCTCATCAAAGAAACGATCTCCCTTTTTCCCTTTATAAGCCATTTGAATACCTAGGCATTTTGCTGATAAGGTGAAATAAGGTTTTGGCTCAAATTTCTTAATCGCCTCTTCCCTAGCTACAATCATAGCAAGTGCTGCAGATTGTACACGCCCTGCTGAAAGCTGGGCATTAAATTTGCACGTTAAAGCTCTTGTCACATTAAGTCCTACTAACCAGTCTCCTTCTGCTCTACAAACAGCAGCTTTATATAGATTTTCATAGGCTTTTCCTGGTTTAAGATTTTTAAAACCTTCTTGAATAGCTTTATCTGTAACAGAAGAAATCCAAAGGCGTTTAATAGGCTTTCTAACGCCTACCTTATCAATGGTCCATCTTGCTACAAGTTCTCCTTCACGCCCTGCATCAGTGGCAATGATAATTTCCTCTATATCTTTTCTAAGCATTAAATTCTTAACAACTTGAAACTGCTTCCCCGTTCCTTTTAAGACTGTTAATTTCATACGCTCTGGAAGCATTGGAAGAGTTTCCATACTCCAAGTCTTATACTGATTGCCATAAGCTTCTGGGTCTGAAAGGCCTACTAAGTGTCCCATTGCCCAAGTCACCACATACTTAGGTCCTTCAAAGAAACCATTTTGTTTACCTGTACATTTTAAAACACGTGCTATATCTTTTCCCACACTAGGTTTTTCTGCAAATACTAATATTTTTCCCAATGCACTACTCCTTCTCTAACTTCATTGATTTCTCATCATTGTAACATATATTCAGTTACTTCTACTACACTTTCACATCATTAAGGGGCTACTGCCTCTTAATTCACCTCCCTAAACATCTAGAGCTTCTCTCTTTGATGCTTTTAGATTGGTTTTAAGTTATGCGCAGTAGCCCCTCAAATCTACTAAAATCAAATTTATTTACTTAAATGTGCAATACGCTCTACAACAGCTTCAAGCATTGTTTCATACTTTTCTTTTTTCGCCTTTTCTTCTTCTAAAAGTTTAGCAGGCGCTTTTGCTACAAAACCTTCATTAGCAAGCTTTTTATTAACACGCTCTACTTCACTTTCAAGTTTTGCTTTTTCTTTTGATAAACGTTCAAGTTCTTTTTCAATATCAACTAAATCCGCAAATGGAATATATACTGTTGCATTTGGAATCACTACAGATACTGCATCACTTTCAATCCCTACATGATCTCTTTGAATCACCACTTCTGAAGCATAACCAAGTACTGCAAAGAATACTTTACCATTTTCAAAGGTACTGATTACTTTTTCATCTTCTGATACCACAAATACTTTGGCTTTTCTTGATGGTGGTACGTTCATCTCACTACGTAAGTTACGAATGTTACGTACAGCTTCTTTAATTAAGTTGATTTCTTCTTCTTCGGCTTTGAAATCCCATGCTTCTGTAAAAGTAGGCCAACTAGAAATCATAATAGAAGCTTCTTGGTCTTGTAAGCCCATAAAGATTTCTTCTGTAATAAATGGCATATAAGGATGAAGCATCTTTAAGATTTGTGTCATCACTGTTTTAAGTGTCCAAAGTGCCGCTGGTCTTGTCATATCCTCTTTATTATAAAGACGTGGTTTTACCATCTCAATATACCAGTCACAGAATTCTTCCCAAGCAAAATCATAAAGTTTTTGAACAGCTACACCTAAATCATATTTGTCCATATTATCTGTTACTTCTTTTGCAAGGGTATTTACTTTTGAAAGAATCCATTTGTCTGCAGGAATAAGATCTTTTAAGTCCACTGTTAAATTGATATCTTCATCTTCAAAGTTCATCATAATGAAACGTGCTGCATTCCATAACTTATTGCCAAAGTTACGGTTTGCTTCTACTCTTTCATAGTAGAAACGCATATCATTACCAGGCGCATTACCTGTTACAAGGGTAAGTCTAAGGGCATCTGCACCATATTTCTCAATCACTTCAAGTGGGTCTACACCATTCCCCAGTGATTTACTCATTTTACGACCATCTGCTGCACGTACAAGTCCATGGAATAGTACATCTTTAAATGGAATTTCTCCCATTTGTTCAAGTCCAGAGAATACCATACGGATTACCCAGAAGAATAAAATATCATATCCTGTTACAAGAACACTTGTAGGATAAAAATGCTCTAGTTCTTCTGTATTTTCTGGCCAACCTAAAGTTGAGAATGGCCATAAAGCTGAACTAAACCATGTATCAAGGGTATCTTCATCTTGAACAAAGTTTGTCCCCTGACATTTAGAGCAAGTCTCTGGCTTTTCTCTTGCAATAATGATTTCACCACATTCTTCACAGTAATAAGCTGGAATTCTGTGTCCCCACCATAATTGACGAGAAATACACCAGTCTCTAATGTTTTCTAACCAATTGTAGTATGTTTTTTCCATACGTTTTGGTACAAGGTTAATTTCACCCTTTTTAACTGCTTCAATAGCTGGTTTTGCCATCTCTTCCATTTTAACAAACCATTGGGCTTTAATCATTGGTTCAATAACGCATTTACAACGGTCATGTGTTCCTACATTGTGTGTATGAGGTTCTACCTTCACAAGGAAGCCCGCTGCATCTAAATCTGCCACTAACGCTTTTCTAGCTTCATAACGATCCATACCTGCGTATTTTCCTGCAAGTTCATTCATTGAACCATCATCATTCATCACACAGATTTCTGGTAGGTTATGACGTTTCCCTACTTCAAAGTCATTAGGGTCATGTGCTGGTGTGATTTTAACCACACCTGTTCCAAACTCTTTATCAACATAATCATCTGCTACAACTGGAATTTCACGGTCTACCAGTGGAATACGTACCATCTTACCAATTAAATGGGCATAACGCTCATCTTCTGGGTTAACGGCAATAGCTGTATCTCCTAGCATTGTTTCTGGTCTTGTAGTGGCAAGTTCCACAAACTCTTCACTTCCTACAACTGGATAACGGAGATGCCAGAAATGTCCTTCTTTTTCCTCATGTTCCACCTCTGCATCAGAAATAGAGGTACCACATACAGGACACCAGTTAATAATACGAGACCCTCTATAAATATACCCTTTTTCATAAAGTCTAATAAATACTTCCTGTACCGCTTCTGAACATCCTTCATCCATTGTGAAACGTTCTCTATCCCAATCACATGAAGAACCTAATTTTTTAAGTTGCTCTACAATACGTCCGCCATATTGTTCTTTCCATTCCCACACTTTTTCAAGAAAGCCTTCACGGCCTAAGTCCTCTTTTGTAAGTCCTTCAGCAGCAATTTTCTCAACTACTTTTACTTCTGTCGCAATACTTGCATGGTCTGTTCCTGGTACCCAAAGAGCATTATAGCCTTGCATACGTTTATAGCGTGTTAAAATATCTTGAAGGGTATTATCAAGGGCATGCCCCATGTGAAGTTGTCCGGTAATATTAGGTGGTGGCATCACAATTGTAAATGGCTTCTTGTCCCTCTCTACTTCTGCATGAAAGTAACCTTTTTCCATCCATTCTTTATAAAGGCGTTCTTCAACGCTACTTGGATCATATACTTTTTCTAAATGTTTCATCCTGTTCCTCCTTGGTTATCTATGTCTTAATTATATTGTTGACGCTCCTAGTAAAAGAAATACAAAACCAACACCAACAACTACTAGCCCCGCAAGCCTGACTGCAATAACAGCACCTGATGTCAGTATACGCATTTCTGCTTCATCTTTAGGGTCCATCTTCGTTTTGCCTCTAACAATACGTTTGGCAAAAAAGCAAATCATAAGCCCTATACATAAAAGTACAAAACCGATTAGCTCCATGGTCTCACTCCTTTACTTAGCATTAAATGGCTTAACACAAAAAGAGCTTTTTCCTCCTATATAAGGACGAAAAAGCTCGCGGTACCACCTTAATTCTCTGCAAGGCCTCATTCACGCTTTGCAAAACTCTTATTAGCTTTAACGGGCATACCCGCCATTTCCTACTCCATTCAGAAACAGTGTTCCAAAGCTACCTTCTAGTGTTCTTATCGTAAGAAGACTTTCAGCTTATAATCTTCTCTCTCTAGACGCAGTGACACTATACTCCTCTTTTTCATTACATCATATGTTTAATTACTATACATTTTATGCACCTTTTTCAATTTTGTCAAGCATACCCTCTTCATTATACGCCTTGATTTTTGCTGCTACTAACTCTTGGAGAGATGGGTCCTCTCCTAATACATAAATTTCTTTCCATAATTCCTCTTCATAGGCACGTAGCCCCTGAATTTGCTCAATGGTTTTTGCATGTTCCTCTTTCACCTGTTTGACCTCATTAAGCTTTTTAGGCGTTAAGAGCCAATCTGAAAGATTATTAATATAGTCTAACTTAATCCCTTTATCTCCTAGAATTTCTAGCATATCTTCTTCGATTTCATTAAGGGTTCGGTTCATTTGTAAATAAATGCGCTCATTATTTTTATTTTTTAAATAACGATTATAGTATAGTTCTAGCTTAGCTACACTATCTACCCCTAACTTACGATACTGAAATTCTAAGTATTGTACTTGATTAAATAATCTTATTTTAGCTTTATTAAGATATTTGACAGCTTTCTGCTGAAGTACCACATTTTTATTAAGTTCCCTATCAAGATGTTCTTTCAAAATAACCACACCCACAAATAAACCTACTACAACACAGCCTATCCCTGTTAGAATAATCCATATCTGCTCTCTTAAAGTCTGAAGTACTGCAAAAGAGACAAATAAACAAATCACAATGCCAACCATAATCGTTGCACTAAACCCCTTTAGAAAGCTATACCCAAATAAAAGGGACTCTCTTTCCTCATAGAGTTCTTCTTTTTCTTCTTCTAAGTAAAAAATGTGACTTTCTGTCTCTCTGCGACGTTTCTCTGCAATCTGCATTTCTTTAATTAAATGGGGGACCTCTTCTTCGTATGCACCTATTCTAGCTAAGGCAGCATTATTACTAATCAGTCTCCCCCTTAAGTTCATCTTCTTTTCTTCAATGGTCTTAGCTCGTCCTGCTAAAAGGTCTAGTTTATGTATATCTTCTTTATCTAGAGTATCATATTGATTAATCCAATTTTGTTTATTCTCAAGTTCCTCTAGGTAACGCTGTATGCGACTCATTTTGGTTTGCACATCGTATAATTCATCAAATAAACCTTCTAGTGAATGTTCATCGATTTTCATACTTTGACTTTGCTTATTTCTTCCAAATAAGGTACACCATATTTTTTTTATTTTGCTCACACTTAGTTCCCCTTTATTTCTCCAATCTTTTCTTAATACTATCACACTTTAGAAAGAAAAAAAAGAACCCCTTAGGGTTCTTCTTAAAGGTCATTACCTAATACATCACCAAGTGTTACTTTATCATCACCTAATGTCATGAATTCGCTAATCTCTTCATCCATTTTAGCTGCTTCAAGCTCTTTAAGAGAAAGGCCAATTTTCTTAGCTTCTTTATCAATTGTAACGATTTTAGCTTGTACTTCTTGTCCTATTTCTAAAGCTTCTTCTGGTTTATTAATACGTTTTTCACTGATTTGAGAAATATGAATTAAACCTTCTAAACCATCTGTAAGGGTAGCAAATGCACCAAAGCTTGCAAAATGTGATACTTTAACAGGTACTACATCACCTACTTCAAAATTACTTACTGCGAGAAGCCATGGATCTGTTGTCATATCTTTTAAGCTCAGTGCTATTTTACCTGTTTCTTGATCTACTGAAGAAATAATAACATCTACTTTATCGCCTTCTTTTACAACATCAGAAGGGTGTTTAATACGTACCCAAGAAAGATCTGTATTGTGAACAAGACCTTCTATACCACCAAGGTCTACAAAAGCGCCATATGGCATTAATTTAGTTACTGTCCCTGATACTTTTTCACCTTCTACAAGTGTTGTAAGCTTTTGCATTTTCTCTGCTTCTGCTTTCATTGCTGCAATACGTTTACCTGATAAAACAAGCTTTTTAGATTTAGGAATAAATTCAATAATCTCTACTTCTATATCTTTACCTACAAACGCTGTCAAGTCTGCCACATAAGTATTTGTTAATTGTGAACCAGGGATAAAAGCACGAAGGCCTTTAAGAGGTGCTACTACACCACCTTTTACAACTTCTTTTACACGTACAGTAAAAGTTACTTTTTTATCAAATAATTCTTGAATTTCTTCAATTGCCATTTCTGCTTCTGCTCTCTTCTTAGATACAAGCACATTACCTTCTCCATCATCTACTTTGATAACATATACATCAAAAGTATCATCTTCTTTAATGCTTGTACGATCTATCTCGTCATAAGATACCTCTTCCCAAGGAATAAGGCCATCTGCATGATATCCAATATTAACAATAACACCTTGTTCACCAACAAGTGCTACTTTCGCTGGTAAAATTTGACCTCTATATATACGTGTCATTGATTTATCTACTTCTGCCATCAAATCTGCCATGGTTAGATTTTCTTCCATTTTTATAATCCTCCTTCGTTTTTTACATATACCTTTTCTATTATACACATTTTCACATTAAAAATATAGTGTATTTATAAGTTTATTTGATAATTTATTCGTGTTAGAATTAAATAAAATTATATAAATTATAACCTTTTATCAATCTATAAGACATTATTTCTTAGGATTGTTTTGCAATACGTTCTGCTAATTCATTTAAATATTCCCAGCGTTCCATTTGATACATTAATGCTTCTTCTTTCTCTTCTTTTGCAGTTGCTAATTCTTGCAAGCGCCCATAATGAGAAGCATTTTGACTCATTTCTTCTTCTATACTTTGAATAGCCTTTTCTAATGCTTCAATAACTGTCTCAATCTTTTCATACTCCATCTTTTCCTTATAAGTAAACTTTAGCTTAGGGGGTTGTTCGGAAGCCCGCTTCACTACGACGGTCTTCTCTTTTTTTGTTTCTTCTTTTATCTCTTCCTTTGTCAATTGCCTTAATTTATAATCTGAATAATTCCCAGGTATATAAACAATCTGTCCTTCGCCTTCATATGCAAAAATCTTCTCTGCTACACGATCTAAGAAATAGCGATCATGAGAAATAGCAATGACAGGTCCGTTAAAATCATCAATATATTCTTCTAAGATTTGCAAAGTATGGATATCTAAATCATTAGTAGGCTCATCTAAAAATAAGACATTAATATCTTCCATTAAAACACCTAGTAAGTAAAGTCTCCTTCTTTCTCCCCCTGAAAGCTTCTCAATAGGTGTATATTGAAGAATAGGTGGAAAAAGAAATCGTTCAAGCATTTTACTAGCTGAAATTAAACTGCCATCTGCTGTCTTTACAAATTCGCCTCGTTCCTTAATATAGTCAATCACACGAAGGCTCGTATCCATCTCTTGATTCTCTTGGGTATAATAACCGATTTTAACAGTCTCACCAATATCAATCTTTCCCTTATCAGGCAGAATTCTCTCCGTAATGAGATTAAATAAAGTAGATTTACCTATTCCATTATTTCCAATAATTCCAATACGGTCATCTCTTACTACAGTATAAGTAAAATCACGAATAATCTCTTTATTATCAAAGGACTTGCTAACCCCCTCAATATGAATGATTTTCTTTCCTAACCTACTTGTTCCTAGACTCATCTCAAGATTTTGCTTAGCCTGACCTTCAAGGCTATTTTCAAGTTCATAAAAACGTTCTTTTCTGGCTTTTTGCTTTGTACGTCTTGCCTCTACCCCTTTTCGCATCCATTCTAACTCTTTTTTATAAAGGGTAAAGTTTTTCTCACGCATGCGTTCTTCAATACTTTCTCGTTGTGCTTTTTGCTCTAAATAAGCTTCGTAATTTCCTTCATACTTATAAAGCTTACCTTGATCTAATTCTACAATACGATTTGTCACACGCTCTAAGAAATAACGATCATGGGTTACCATGACTAGTCCACAGCGCTTTCCTTTAAGAAGCTCTTCTAAGTAATCAATCGTATCATTATCTAAGTGGTTCGTAGGTTCATCTAATATCAACAAATTACAAGGTCTGATTAATGCTCCTGCAAGGGCAATCTTTTTACGTTGTCCACCTGAAAGTTTATTTACTTTTTGATTAAAATGATGAATCCCTAACTTGGTAAGAACTGCCTTTGCCTCACTTTCTAATTGCCATGCACCCTGAGCATCCATTTGCTCACTGAGCTTAAGTATTTGTGCTTGAAGCTCCTCATCTTCAGGATGCTCTTCTAAATCTGCCATCACTTTTTCATAGTCTCTTAACACCTTCATAAAAGGTGAATTACCTTTGAAAACTTGTTCAAGAACAGTAGAATTCTCATCAAACATTGGATTTTGAGGAAGATATTCAATTACTAGTTCATTGGAGGTGATAACCTCTCCTTCATCAGGCGTTTCTAAGTCTGCCATAATTTTAAGTAAACTACTCTTTCCTGTTCCATTAATCCCAATCATCCCTATTTTTTCTGTATCCTCAACACTTAAAGAAAGCTCATTAAATATAACCTTTTCTCCATAGGTTTTCTTTATATTATTTAAAGATAATAAAATCATTAACCGACCTCTTTCTTATTCCTTATTCTTTTCTCTATTCTCTTCTCTATTGATTCTCATAAGTTCATCAACACAGGATTCTCTTCTTGTCTTCATCCTAAGTCCTATATAAATCGCAAAAAGTACACTTCCTACTGTGCCACAAATAATGTCCTCCATCGTATCTCTAAGACTGTTTAATTGGGCATTGGTTCCTAGAAAAGTATCTCCTGCAAATTCAATAATCTCCCATATTCCTGCAGCTGCAATACTTACTGCTAATATAAAAGTGACAACTGCACCTATTTTTTGTTCTTTAAATAAGGTATTCTTTTGATCTAACTGGATCAGCATCATTAATCCTACATACCCCATCAATACCCCGGATGTTACATGGAGTAGTATATCCCATGAGGGGATTAATGTATAAAAACCCAGATAGGACCCTAACCACTGAGAGCACAAAATAAATCCGGTATAAAATAGCCTCCCACTCATGGGAATTTTAACCTTTGTTAGCTTCGTATAAACTTCAGGTACAAAAGTGAGTAGTAAGCTTCCTAATAATAACATAAGACAATCATATTTAAAAATACATACTAAGTAAATAATTGTTACGATAAAGATTAAACGACTTAACCCTATCAACACTTTACACCATTTCATAGTTTACTCCTTTACATTTCCATACTTTTAGCTATTGTATGCTAAAAGCATCCTCACTAAACTTTTTCTTGTAAAGTCGTTGATTTTTGAAACGTCTTATAGAAATAAAGCTACTATCTCTCCCTTTTGCACATTAATAAAATTTTATTTATTATAACACACTCCATTGTATAAAACACAAAAAATACGTATATACTAACTTTGCATTTGAAAAGATGCAACTGGCACCTATACGAATGCCCTGTCATACTTCCATCATTTTTAAGAAGTTTTATCACCCATCAATCTTAGGGGATGCTATTCCCCGATAGCTCTCCTTATAGATTGAGCATATCTTACCCCATAAAAGCAGCACCTCCCCCAGGTGCTGCTTTTCTCATGTTATTTTTTTGTACATTTTTGGTAAATTATTGTCTGAGTCATTTTCCCCAATTAATTGCATGGACGCCCTTTCCCTCTTCTTTTATAATTAAAGCTAATTAATGCTTTACATCTCATTTTATGAAAGAAGGGGAACAATGAAATTTATAAAACTTAAATATATTTCTTCTATCTGTTTACTTACTTTACTCGTTAGTTGTAGTTCTAATGTTTCTACGCCTACGGTGGAAGAAACACCTCAAGTAACCCCTTTAGAAGCTTCTGCTACACCGACTCCTCCCCCCACTCCTACACCTAGCCCAAGCCCAACACCAACACTGCCAACACCACTTACCTTAATAGCTTCAGAAGTTTTAGAGGCTCCAGTATTTGAAGAAGGTACGCCTTTTTACATACATGGTGCACTTCAAGTAAATGGCATCCATTTAACAGATCAAAATGGAAACATTTTTCAATTACGAGGCGTAAGTACCCATGGTATTCAGTGGTTTAGTCAATATACTACTAAAGAAAGTTTTCAAACACTTCGTGACGACTGGCAAGCTAATGCTATTCGTTTAACACTCTATGCAGATACAGAATCCATGTATCCAGAAAATCAAGAGGCATACACTAAAATTTTAGAAGATGCTATTGCTGCTGCGACAGATTTGGGACTTTATGTCATTGTAGACTGGCATATCTTAGCTGATGGAAATCCCCTCTTACACCAAGAGGATGCCAACACTTTCTTTGCCTATTTTTCAACCAAATATCAAAATTATCCTAATATGATTTTTGAACTCTGTAATGAGCCTAATGGTGGAACAGTATCTTGGGATGAGTGTATCAAACCCTATGCTGACAGTGTTTTAGCCATTATTCGTAAAAATGCACCTAATGCCCTTGCCATTGTAGGTACTCCTCACTGGTGCCAAAGTCCACTTTCTGTCGTTAGAAATCGTATAGATGATCCTCAAGTCGTTTATGCATTCCACTTTTACGCCAATTCACATCGTGATCCACTAAGGGAAACTTTTGAAAATGCACTTATTAAATATGAACTTCCTCTATTTGTCAGTGAATTTGGCACCTGTGATGCTTCCGGAACGGGTGATATTAATGCTCAGGAATCTGATATGTGGTTAGACTTAATTGATAGCTATGAAATTAGTTGGATGAACTGGAGTCTCTGTAATAAGGAAGAAACTTCCGCACTCTTATTACCTCAGGCTCCTGCCTCTAATTGGACTGATACAGACTTAACGCCAAACGGTCATTACATTAAAACACGACTTCAATCCTATTCAAAATAGTGAGATAAAAAAGGTGTTAGCTCCTAGCTAACACCTTTTTTATCTCCAGTACTCATTAACATCTCAGTTTATTTATTCTCTTTTTTAAAGGCTAAAAACTCATCATAGGTACCCATTCTATCAATTGTTCCTGTTTCTGTAATTTCAATGACACGATTTGCTATAGTTTGAATAAATTGATGGTCATGAGAAGTGAAAAGAACATTGCCTTTAAACTCAATAAGCCCATCATTGACTGCTGTAATGGATTCAAGATCTAAGTGGTTTGTTGGTTGGTCTAGCATAATCACGTTAGCACCTGATAACATCATACGAGAAAGCATACAACGTACTTTTTCTCCTCCAGATAGTACTTTGGCAGCTTTTAGTGAATCTTCACCGGCAAAAAGCATACGCCCAAGGAATCCACGAAGATAACTTTCTGTTTGATCTTCTGAATATTGGCGCAACCAATCAATTAGATTAAGATCACAGTCTTCAAAGAACTCTGTATTGTCTTTAGGGAAATAAGATTGAGAAGTTGTTACACCCCATTTATAACTTCCTGCATCTGGTTCAAGTTCACCTGCTAAAATTTTAAATAAAGTTGTTTGTGCAATTTCATTTTCACCAATGAATACAATCTTATCGTCTTTATTAACACGGAAGCTTATGTTATCAAGTACTTTTACACCATCAACTGTTTTTGTAAGACCTTCTACTGTTAAAATCTCATTTCCAACTTCACGGTCTGGTGTAAATCTGACAAATGGATATTTTCTTGAAGAAGCTGGCATCTCATCAAAGGTTAATTTATCAAGTAATTTACGACGAGATGTTGCTTGTTTTGCTTTTGATTTGTTGGCAGAGAAGCGTGTAATGAAGTCTTGAAGTTGTTTAATTTGATCTTCCTTCTTCTTATTTTGTGCTTTCATTAATTGTTGCATCATTTGACTTGACTCATACCAGAAATCATAGTTTCCTACATACATCTTAATTTTACCAAAATCAATATCTACCGTATGTGTACATACTGTATTTAAGAAGTGACGGTCATGGGATACAACAATAACTGTTCCTGGGAAGTCTAATAAAAAGTCTTCTAACCATTCTACCGAATCAATATCTAAGTGGTTAGTCGGCTCGTCTAAAAGTAAGATGCCTGGTTGACCAAATAAAGCTTGAGCAAGAAGTACCTTTACTTTTTCTCCCCCTTGAAGGTCTTTCATTAAAGCATAGTGTAAGTCTGTACCAATCCCTAAGCCTTGAAGTAATTGGGCAGCTTCAGAATCAGCTTCCCAACCATTAAGCTCTGCAAACTCACCTTCAAGTTCTGCTGCTCTTTCACCATCAGCATCTGTAAAATCTTCTTTCGCATATAAAGCATCTTTTTCTTGCATGATTTCATAAAGTCTTGCATTTCCACGAATAACTGTTTCTAACACTTGACATTCATCATATTGGTAGTGATCTTGTTTAAGAACAGACATACGTATATTTTTAGGTATAGAGACTTCACCCGTTGTGCTGTCTAATTCTCCTGATAATATTTTGAGGAAAGTTGATTTTCCAGCACCATTTGCACCAATGACACCATAACAATTTTCAGGTGTAAATTTAAGGTTAACATCTTTAAACAATGTTCTTCCTGCAAATTGCAGACTCATATTATTTACTGTAATCATTTAATCTATCATCCTTTATATGTGTATTTCATCCTTAAAAATAAGGCTGAGCTTTTAATTTTAATCTCATTTTAATCTAAATCTCATTTTTTACTAACATTTTGTATTATACCATATAAGCTATAGTGTTGACCATACAAATTTATGGAAGATGAGTTGACATGATTTAAAGCTTATTTACATATGCTAATTATAAAACGAGTTCATTTTAAAAAAGGAGTTTAATCATGGTATTTATTACACAATTTGTTGATTGGCTAATGACCTTTGTAGGACAGTTAGGCTATATAGGTATTTTTATTGTCATTGGCTTAGAATATGCTTGTTTTCCCATTCCTAGCGAAGTTGTTCTCCCATTTGTGGGGATGAGTATTCCACAAACAGATCTTAGTTTCTTTCCTGCATTTCTAACCAGTATTCTTGCAGGTTTAGTAGGTTCCTATCTATGTTATTTCATTGGTTATTATGGTGGGCAACCTCTCCTTAATAAGTTCTCTCAAAAGTCTAAAGGACTTCATAAAGCTACTAATACCTTTAATACTTGGTTTGGACGTTACGGAAGATGGGCTGTTCTCTTTTCTAGAATCATTCCCCTCACTAGAACCTATATATCTCTCTTTGCAGGCGTGAATGCTATGTCTCTTGTAGAGTTTACCCTTTATTCTATAACAGGTATTGCTGTATGGAACCTAGTTCTTATGAGCCTAGGCTTTTACTTAGGAAATAATTGGGAAGCTATTGAAGGTATTTTAAATACTTATAGTAATGTTGTATTAGTTTTACTTGCTATTGCAGTCGTGCTCTTCTGTTCTAAAAAGTGGTTAGATACTAGAAAAGCAGAATAAAAAGATAGCTTATAGAAAGTAGGTCATTCCCCTTGTCTATAAGCTTTTTTTTGTGTCATACTAAATAAAATTAGAGGCTCACATAAATTGCCTTTACCTCTCAACAATATTATAATGATGAGAGAATTATTTTAAATATTTATCCTATTAAATAAGTTTATTTCAAAGAAATGATTAATAAAATCTTTGAAATTGATGAAGGAGGTTGTATATAATGCATGATTCTGTAGGTCTTATCGTAGAAGGTGGCGGAATGCGTGGCGCTTATGCAGCAGGTATCTTGGAAGCCTTTCTTGAGAATGAGCTTTCTTTTCCCTATGCCATTGGTGTTTCTGCTGGTGCCAATACACTCTGTAGTTATCTTTCTAAACAAAAAGGAAGAAATGAACGTCTTTATACCAAATGGGTTACGGATAAACGTTTTATTGGTGTTAAAAACTTTTTTAAAGAAGGTGGCTACTTTGGAATGGACTTTTTATTTGATGATTTACCTAATCATCTTGATCCCTTTGATTTTGAGACTTTTAAACAGACTAACACCCTCTTTAAAGTAGGTGTTACTCACTGTGAATCTGGTCAAACTCATTACTTTAAGCCCACTACCACCTCTTGCGCAAAGGATACGAATCGCATCCTTCGTGCTTCAAGTAGTCTCCCCTTTATTTCAAAAATAGTGGAAATAAACGGTCAGCATTACCTAGATGGTGGTCTTAGTAACTCCATTCCTATTCAAGAATCTATGAATGATGGTAATACTAAAAATGTCATTGTGCTCACCCGTAATGCAAACTATCGTAAGCACTATTCTAAGCATATGCATCGCCTAGCCAAGGCTTATAGTAGGAAATATCCTCATATTACTCAGTGTATTGCCAATAGATATAAGCATTATAATCAAACGCTTGAAAGGATAGATCAGCTTGAGCAAGAAGGCTCTGTTTTTCTACTAAGACCTGAACTTCCCCTTGCCGTAGATCGCTTTGAAAAAGATACAGACAAGCTTAAGCTTCTCTTTGAACAAGGCTATAATCAAGCTACTTCCGCTTTACCCACATTAAAAAGTTGGCTTCAAACCTCTTAATTGACAAGGACTAACGCCCTATTGCTTTAGTCCTTTAAGACTTATTTTGAACAAGGAGGCACTATGAAAAAACAATTTATAATTTGCGTCCCTATCTTCTTTATGATTGGGCTCACTTATTTAATGAATCATGCTTCACCACTCTTTATTGAAAATTACTACTCTCTTAGTTTTAACAAATGGTGCTTACAATTTTTAAGCCATATGACAAGTCTTTTCCCTTTCTCAATATTTGAAGTGGGGATCTATAGCTTGCTCCTTTACCTATTGTATCGTTTCATCCATTGGCTATATATAGCTTTAAAAACAACTACGTCTTTTAAGGCACACTTCAAAAAAGGACTCTTACATATTGGTTATTTAATTTTAAGTCTTGTATTGATTTTTTATTGGGGATGGGGCTTCAATTATAACCGCATCCCCTTAAGCACAACTTTAAAGCTCCCCCAAAACCAGTTTACCAGTGAACAATTAGGTGCCCTTTACGAGCAACTTATAGAAAAGGCAAATATGATAAGGCCTTTCGTTTTAGAAGATGCCAATGGCCATATGACAATCTCTGGCGGCTATAGAAGCGTCTTTGCCAGAGCTGACCTGGGTTATTTAGAACTAAGTACCTATTACCCTATTTTTAAAGGGAGTTATGGTAAGCCAAAACCTATTTTAGCTTCTACTCAGATGAATTATACAGGTATTACAGGTATTTACTCTCCTTTTACAGGAGAAGCCAATGTGAATGTTGCTATCTTGCCTCAAGCACTTCCTTATACCACCCTTCATGAAATGGCACATCAGAGAGGTTTTGCAAATGAAGATGAATGTAATTTTATAGCTTTTTTAGCTTGTTCCCTTCATCCAGATATAGACTTTCAATATTCTGGCTATCTTCTGGCCTTGGCCTACACCAATAATGCCTTATCACGTACTAATCCTGAACTTCTTAAAACCCTAAATGCTCAACTTTCTGATCAAGTAAGAGAAGATATTCATTATAATAATATTTTTTGGCAACAGTATTCTGGCCCTATTGAAGACGTTTCTAGTAAAGTAAATGATACTTACTTAAAAGCAAACGGTGTGGCTGATGGTGAACAAAGTTATGGACGTATGGTAGATTTGCTTTTAGGCTATTATCTCCAACATCCTTCTCTTACACCTTAATCAAATCTTTAAGCTCACCTTTAATATAGTCACATAAGGCTAAGGGGGCAAGGGTTACTTGCACCCCTATTTTTCCACCACTCACTGTTATTTCATTTCTAGATGCTGCCGCTTCATGAATAAATGTTTTAAACAATTTCTTCATGCCGATAGGGGAACACCCTCCTCTCATATATCCTGTTGTCTTTTGTAAGTCCTTTACTGGCAGCATTTCTATACTTTTTTCTCCTGCTAACTTACTTGCTTTCTTTAAATCCAGCTCTTCATCTACAGGAATGACAAAGACATAATTATTATTAGACTGACCAACTGCTACAAGTGTCTTATACACTTGTTCTTTAGGTTTATGAATTTTCTCTGCTACTGCTTGTCCATCTATTTTTCCATCTTTCACGTCGTAGGTGGTCACTTCATAGGGTATTTTAGCTTGTTCTAAAAGACGCATCACATTTGTTTTTATGCCACTCATTTTTTCTCCCACTTTCATTCTTTTGTACTATTTGAATACTTCAAAGAGAGCAACGATTCCTTTCGTTGCTCTCTCATTTTCATTATTTCTATTGAGGGGCAGTAGCTTCTTCTAACCTTCTTAAATAGGCTAATGCTTCCTCCCGACAGCTCCCACACATTTCTTTTTCTGGTGCCAAGTCTCCACATACTTTGGGTCTTCTTGGGTCATTAAAAATCTTACAACGATTATGCTCATCTAGCTGAATGCATCTCTCATTTGCAGCTTTACCTTGTGGCATACCTGGTATAGGGGAACTTATAGAAGGGGCTATGCAACATGCACCACAGAAATCTCTACACTTCATTGGATTACCTAATAACTTTCTTTTTTATGGCTATTATAACAAATTTCGTCTTTATTTCATAGCTTCTTCTGCAAATGTTGTGTTTACTATCTCTTTGTAAACTGGTCTTTGAGTAAGTTCTCCTGCCAATTCCATAACATCCATTAATCTACTCAGGCTTTCTTCCTTAAGAACAGGTGTTGTGCACCATGTATCATTGTCTTTATAACGTTGTATAACTTTAATAAGCTGCTCTTTGTTCATTTCCTTAAATTGTGGTGCAATAAGATCTGCTATTTCTTCTGGTGTATGTGCTTTAACATATTGTTGCCCTTTATAAATAGCATTGGTAAACTTTTGAATCGTATTCGGATTTTTAGCCATATAACTACTTAATGCAGAATAAGCAGTATAAGGGATTTCACCAGACAACTGTCCTATAGATGCCAAAATATAACCTTGACCTTGTTCCTCTAATTGTGTCGCTGTTGGCTCAAATAAAGTCACAAAGTCTCCTTCTCCTCCAACAAAAGCACCACCCATTGCTGCAAATTGAATATCTGTTCTCACATTAGTTTCCCCTTGACTTACATCTGTCCCTAACTTTAAGCCTTGATTTTTAAGGACATATTCTAGAGTCATTTCAGGCACGCCGCCTTTTCTGCCACCAATAATCTCTTTACCTTTTAACATCTCAAAATTAAATGCATCTACCTTTGAGCGCCCTACTAAAAAGGTACCATCTCTTTTTGTTACTTGAGCAAAATTAATAGCATAATCTTTACTTCCTTGATTGTACACATAAATTGAAGCTTCTGGTCCCATAAAACCTACCTGTGCTTCATTTGAAAGCAAAGCTGCCATGGTCTTGTCTGCTCCTTGTGTTAAAATAAGGTCAACATCTAGACCTTCCTCTTTAAAATAGCCTGCTTCAATGGCAACGTACTGTGGTGCATAAAAAATGGAATGGGTTACTTCTGCAACTGTCACTTTCTTTAAATTGCTTTGCTCACAACCTGTCATACCTAATGTGGCTAAAACAAATGCTATTGTCACTAGAAAAATAGATTTTATTTTTTTCATATGGGTCACCTCATTTACAAATGGTAATTCTTTACTTTTACTACTATAACATACGCCATCTCTTTCTATTTGGTGACTCTTTTCTTCATAAGGAGCTTCTCGATAAACCCTACAATGGTATACATGATAAAGGCACAAAAAGCTAACACAACAACGCCCATCATGACTAAATCTAATCGAAATACTTGCCCCCCATACACAATCAAATAACCTAGTCCATAGCGGGATACTAAAAATTCTCCTACGATGACACCTACCCATGATAAACCAATATTAATCTTAAGAATATTAACGATATTGGCAATGTTAGCTGGTAAAATAAGTTTGGTTAAAATCTGCCTCTTAGTTGCACCAAAACTAACTAGCATTTTTATTTTTTCCTCCTCCATATGGATGAAGTCATTATAGGCGGATAAAATAGTGGTCACAATAGAAATCGTAACTGCTGTAAGAACAATGCCACCTATACCTGCTCCTGCCCACACAATTAAAATAGGGGCTAATGCTGTTTTAGGCAGGGCATTTAGCACCACCAAGGTAGGGTCAAATATTTTTGCCACTGTTTCTGACCACCACAAACCAATGGCAATGAGAATACCTAAGGTTGTTCCTATTGAGAAACCTAGGATGGTTTCCCATACAGAAATAGCCACATGTTTAAATAAACTGCCATCTGATAAATACACTAAAAATAACTGGTAAATTTCACCAGGACTACTAAATAAGAACGTATTCACCCAACCTAGTCTAGCTACTATCTCCCACCCCCCTATAAACCCTACCAGTAAAAGGATTTGCCATACTAAAATGCTTCTTTTCTTTCGTCTTTTTTCCACTAAATACTCTCGATAACCCATACTTTTATCATTCATTACTCTCTAACTCCTTCCATAATAGATCAAAGTAGTCTTTAAATTCAGGTGCTTTTCTACTTGAAAGAGGTGTTCTTTCTCCGGTAACCGTTAAACAAATATTATAACTTCCTTTCACATAAGCAGGTCTTTTAGAAAGTACACTTACTTCATCTGCCATAGCAATTGCCTCAGATATATCATGAGTTACAAGAATCGCCTCTTTATGTTCCTTTTTAATGATGCGATAAATATCATCACTAACTAATAATCTGGTTTGATAATCTAAAGCAGAAAAAGGTTCATCCAAAAGTAAAAGATCTGGATTAGTCGCCAATGTCCGAATAAGGGCTGCACGTTGCCTCATCCCTCCTGAAAGTTCATTTGGAAAACGATTCTTAAATTCACCTAGTCCATAGTTTTCAAGTAGCATAGTAACCCTATGTTTATTCTCTTCCGTAAGCTTCTTCTGAATCTCTAGGCCAATCATGACATTATCGAAAATGGTACGCCATTCTAATAGATGGTCATGCTGAAACATATAACCAATCTTCCCATTAATCTTTACAGTACCACTACAAGGTTGTATCAAACCTGATAAAATATTGAGTACTGTAGACTTTCCACTTCCTGATGGTCCTAATAAAGCAAGTATCGTACCTGACTTTAAAATGAGATTTAAATCTTTAAGGACTACAATCTCACCTTCATCTGTATAAAAGCTCTTATCTATATGCAGTAATTCTATACGATTATTCATGGCTCCCAGCTCCATTCCTTCTTTTATCACCTATTGAGTGCCTTATCTCATTGATGTTACATCATATTAATCCTGCCGTGCTATAGTGCTTGTTTTAGGGAAATGGATTATACTATAATGAAAATAATTATAGCTTGAAAGGAGTTTATCATGCGCTATTTAATTCTATCTGATATTCATGGTAGTGAGGCTTGTTTAAGGCCTATACTCACTTTATTCGAAGAAAAAAAATTTGATTTTCTTATCTTACTTGGAGATATTCTTTATCATGGCCCTCGTAATCCACTTCCTGAAGGACATAATCCTCAGGGGGTTGTCAAACTTCTGAATGCTTATAGTGATCGCACTATTGCTTGTAGGGGAAACTGTGATGCTGAAGTGGATCAAATGCTTCTTGAATTCCCTTGTTTAAGTGACTATAGCCTCATTGTAGATGAAGGCATTAAACTGTTTGCCACACACGGCCATCTTTATACGCCCAATCATTTTCCTAAAACAGCAGGAAAACAGATTTTCCTCTATGGTCATACCCATCTCTGGGAACTTCGTAAGGAAGAGGACTTGTTCATTTGTAACCCTGGTTCTATTTCTCTTCCTAAGGAAAATAGACCTGCTACTTATGGAACTTACGAAAATGGCATACTAAGCATTTATGATTTCAATCACACCTTATTAAGTAGCCTTTCTATCTATTAGCTGATAGACTTCTCCATTTACTTTTAAAGCTAATCATGGTACTATCATAAAAGCAGAAGAAGCACCCTATGAGTGGTTTGACGCGCATAGAGTGCTTCTTTATTTCATTCAATAAGGAGACTATTATGGAAAACAAAGTACTTGCTGTTGTAGACGGCAGAGAAATTAAACAATCTGACCTTTACGATTTACTTCGTAGTATTGGACAAAATGCTATGCAATTTCAAAGTGAAGAAGGTCAAAAACAATTAGTAAACGAACTTGTGATGCAAGAACTCCTTTACTCTGATGCACTAAAAAATGGATTAGATAAAGAAGCAGATTTTACAGCTGCTCTTGAACAAATGACCAAATCTTTACTTAAACAGTATGCTATGGGTAAACTTCTTGAAAACGTTGATGCTACTGAAGAAGAAGTAAAAACTTACTATGATGCACACCAAAGTCAATTTAAATCAGAAGAAGCTGCTAAAGCAAATCATATTTTAGTAGCCACTTTAGAAGAAGCTGAAAAAATCGCTGAAGAAATCAAAGCTGGACTTTCTTTTGCTGAAGCAGCTAAAAAATATTCAACCTGCCCTTCTGCTGCTGAAGGTGGTGCTTTAGGTGAATTTACCCGTGGACGTATGGTTCCTGAATTTGAGGCTGCTACATTTGCTATGGCTCCAGGCGAAATTTCTGCCCCTGTAAAAACACAGTTTGGTTACCACCTCATTGAATTAGAAGCTCTTGCGCCAGCTGGCATCTCTCCATTTGAAGCTGTAAAAGCTCAAGTGAAAGAACAATGTGTCCTAGCAAAACGTCAAGCCCTTTATCTTGCAAAACGTCAACAATTAGAAGGCATCTATAAAGTAGAAATGAAATAACACTAAAGCCCGTTCCACTTCTTTAAATAGTGGACGGGCTTTTCATAAATGGCTAGTCTTAAACTCCTAAAATTTGCTTTTTAACGTTTTCTCCCTCTAAGGCAAGATAATTGGCTCCTGCTTCTTTTAATTCCTTTTCACCTCTAAATCCCCATAAGACACCAATAGATTGTACCCCTGCATTTTGGGCAGTCAGCATATCCACATCCGAATCTCCTATATAGATACAAGCTTCAGGCTTAATCTGGTAAGTTGCTAATAACTCATAAATCCCTATAGGATGAGGCTTTGTAGGAATCCCTTCTCTTTGCCCAACTACTTTTTCTATTAAATCACCAAAAAAGTAATTCACCAGTTCTTCTGCATAACATTGGGCTTTATTAGTAAGTACACAGCAAATAATACCTGCTTCTTTTAAGGCTTTAAGCATAGGTAGAACACCTTCATAAGGCTTTGTTTGATCTAAACTATGGGCTTTATAATATTCATCAAATACGGCTTTGACTTCATTTACCCTTTGTTCCCCCCTGTCACTTTCTGGTAAAGCACGCTCCACTAATTTATATATCCCATTTCCTACAAATTGCTTGTAAGCTGCTTCCTCATGAAGGGGATAACCAAAGTGAGCTAAAGCCACATTACAAGCCATCATAAGATCCCCAATAGAATTAAGTAATGTTCCATCTAAATCAAATATCGCTAATTGATACATCTTGTCCTCCTCTCTAGTCTAATCGTACAGTCACTTCCTCATGAAGTATTAAATGATCAGGAGTTACCAAACAGTCATAAGCCAAAATTTTAACCCCTTGGCGTTCTGCTACTTTTAATGCTTTCGCAAAAGCTTCCTGTCTTTCTACATGAGGTTTAAAGTAGTTCACACCTTTCATCTGAATCACAAAGATAATGTAGCTACTATATCCCTCTGCTTGTGCTTTAATTAACTCCTCCACATGTTTGAGACCTCTTAGGGTAGGTGCATCGGGAAACATGACATAGTCTTCCTGTTCTAAGGTAACCCCCTTGACTTCTATAAAACCCTTTTTCTCATATGTTTCTATATAAAAGTCAAAACGAGATTCGCCGTAAGTTACTTCTCTTTTAATAAAGGTGAGCTCCTCTTCCATCCCTGGTAATTTGAGTTCCCCTTTAACTAACGCTTCTTCCACCACCTGATTAGGAGCTTGAGAATCCATATTAATCAGACGATCTCCTTTTTCTACTGCAATTAAAGAGTATTTTGTCTTACGCTTAGGCGCATTACTTTCCTCTAG
This sequence comes from Bacillota bacterium, assembly GCA_023436395.1. GTDB lineage: Bacteria > Bacillota > Clostridia > Lachnospirales > Cellulosilyticaceae > Cellulosilyticum. The sequence continues at coordinate 177,507 of JAEZJJ010000115.1, forward strand.
ATAAACTGTTACACCTTCTCTGAGGAGTTCTGCACATCTCCCTGTATTTTTCACATGTACCTTATTGATTTCACCATTCACCATACATAGGGCAATAAAACGATTGGGCCTTTCTATAAAAGTCCCCTTGAGTATGCCTTCATATTTCATTTTTGTCTTTCCTCTTCCTTGATTCTGTTTGAGTCTTATCTTTCATTCTCCATTATAATAACATATTGCATAAATAAACAGCTACTACACTTGCTATGGCTACCAAAGTTAAGCTTTTCTCAAAGTAACCTAAAATCACTGCTACAAGCATACCTGCTCCTGCATTCAAAGAGTGTTCTGTGCTATATAAAATATGTGGAAAAGTCATTGCCCCTAATACCGCATAAGGTACATAGTGCAAAAAAGAACGCATATAACGAGACTCTATAGGCTTTCTAATCAGTGTCATAGGCAAAACACGAATAAGATAAGTCACCCCTGCCATTATTAAGATGTAACTGATGATGTACATGTCTCTGCCTCCTCTTCTATTGGATACAAGTATGCCCCAATTCCTGCTGCAATAAAGGTGGTAATAATCACTGCAAAACCTGATGAAATCTCGCTTAACCCTGGTATGTATTTTAAAATGCAACTACAAAAGATGGCTATAAGTACAGTTATTAAAATAGACTTAGTCCCTTTTGCTGCGGGAATAATAAGGGCAATAAACATGCCATATAGGGCAATCCCTAGTGCATCTTGAAGTGCAGAAGGCAAAACACTACTCATAACTGCCCCTATTAAAGTGCCCATACTCCAACCGATATAAGGAAGAAGGATTAATCCCCATAAAAAGCTCGGAGAAAGAGGTTCTTTTTCTAAAGAGGCTACTGTAAAAATTTCATCAGTCACCCCAAAACTTACTAATATTTTTTGTAAAGGGTTGAATCCTTTAACAAATTTTTGAGATAAAGATAAAGACATTAGAAAATACCTAGCATTGATCATAAGCATGGTTAATGCCATTTCAATATGGGAACCACCTGCTGCTATTAAACTCACTCCAGCAAATTGCCCAGCAGAAGTTAAATTGGTCATGGAGATCATAACTGCTGTTAAAGGCGATAAACCACTTCCTACAGCTAACATTCCAAAGGCAATAGAGACTGAAAAGTACCCTAGTCCTATAGGTACACCTAAGCTTACCCCTTTCTTAAATTGTTCTTTAATCATCTATTTCACCCCATTTATGCTTTGACCCACTTAAAAAGCACAATAATGGCAAGTTGCCTTTATTGTGCTTGTCTATTTGAGTCATCACTATTTTATTTTTCGTAAACTGTTCTTTTTAATACCCCTACATAAGGTAAATTACGATAACGTTCTGCATAATCAATGCCATAACCTACAATAAATTCATCAGGCACTTCAAATCCTAGATAGTCAATTTCTACACTTTGTTTGCGACGTGCAGGTTTATCTAATAAGGAACAAATCTTAACGCTTGCAGGATTTCTTGTTAATAAATTCTCTTTTAAATATTTTAAAGTTAAACCACTATCCACAATATCCTCTACAATCAGTAAGTTTTCTCCTTCTACGCTGCCTTCTAGGTCTTTCATAATTCTGACAACCCCTGTTGACTCCGTAGCATTTCCATAACTAGAAACAGCCATAAAATCCATCTTTAATGGTAAATTGATTTTCCTTACTAAATCACTTGTAAAAATATTAGAACCCTTTAAAATTCCTATAACGGTTAAAGGTTTCCCTGTATAATCCTTTGTAATTTGTTCTCCTAATTCTGTTAAACGTTCATTTAATACTTCTTCGGAAAATAATATCTCTTCAATATCTGCTCTCATAAGATGCTCCTTTGTTTTGAAATCGAACTTTATGTTTATTATAACATACAACGTTCATATTTCAAATTTATGAGTATTATTTTCTTGATTTCTAAATTTTTAAACTAATCATTCTTTACGACACCAGCATACTTTTGAATAATGGCTTCTGCTACTTGAATACCATCTACAGCAGCAGAAGTAATACCCCCTGCATACCCTGCCCCTTCACCAGCTGGATAAATCCCTACCACATTACTTTCATAAGCTTCATTTCTTGGCAGACGCACAGGTGAAGAACTTCTTGTTTCAAAACCAGTAAAGAGTGCTTCTGGATGATCAAAACCTTTGATTTTTTGCCCAAATGCCTTCATTGCTTCTTCTATGGCTGCTGTCATAAATCCAGGCAAGTATGCTCTCATATTGGTAAACTTGACCCCTGGTGTATAAGTTGGTTTAACTACCCCCAGAGCTGTTGTCTCTTGATTATTAAGGAAATCTCCTACTAATTGTACAGGTGCACGATAGTCTTCCCCTCCTAATTTAAAGGCTAATTCTTCTAGCTCGTGTTGTAAATACATGCCAGCTAGCGGCTCATCACTGCCATAATCCTTTGGACCTACATTGACTAAAATAGCACTATTTGCATTTTTCCCATCACGGCTATGTTCACTCATCCCATTTGTAACGACACGGCCTTCTTCAGAGGCAGAGGCAATGACATATCCTCCTGGACACATACAGAAGCTATAGACTGTACGTCCATTTTCACAGTGATGCACGAGTTTATACTCTGCAGCACCTAACTTTTCATTATCTTTATTGGCTTCTCCAAACTGAGAAGTATTAATCCATTCTTGTAAATGTTCTACACGCATACCCATAGAAAAAGGTTTTTGCTCCATGTGTACTTGACGGGTATTGAGCATCACAAAAGTATCTCTTGCACTATGTCCAATAGCTAAAACACAAATTTCTGTTTCTAAACGTTCTTCATGATTAATTACAACAGCCTTTAAGCGGCCTTCCTCATACTCGATATCTGTGAGCTGACTTTCAAAGCGAAATTCTCCGCCTAAGCCAATAATCGTTTCACGGATATTCTTAACCACATCTCTTAAAATATCAGTCCCTACATGAGGTTTATTTTTATAAAGAATATTCTCTGGTGCGCCGGCTTTCACCATTTCTTCTAATACTTTATGACAACGTTTATTTTTGATTTGTGTGGTAAGCTTTCCATCTGAAAAAGTGCCTGCTCCTCCTTCTCCAAATTGTACATTAGAATGTGGATTAAAATCACCTGTTTCCCAAAAACGTTGTACGTCTATCACTCTTTCCTCTACAGCCTTTCCGCGCTCTAATACAATAGGCCTAAATCCCTGTTGAGCTAGAATAAGCGCTGCAAATAGCCCACAAGGTCCACTTCCTACAATCACTGGGCGATGTTTTAATAACTGAGTTCCTTTAGGCGGACAACTATACGCCATAGATTCCCACTTCAGGTTGGGCATCTTTGCTAATAGCTGCTGATCCTTTGTGGTCTTCACATCTACAGTATAAACCATTTTAATGTCATTTTTCTTTCTAGCATCAATAGCTTCTTTAAAAATACGATATTCTATAATATCAGAAGTCTTGATTTTTAATTTTTTAGCAATCTTTTCTGGGAGTATAGTTAACTCCTCATTTAAGTTTAGTTTAATATCTTGTACTCTAATCATCCTTCTGCTCCATTCCTACTTACACTTTCTCCTGCAATAAAGCCTGTAGACCAAGCCCATTGCAAATTATAGCCTCCACAATCTCCATCCACATCTAATACTTCTCCGGTAATATATAAATCCTTGGCTTTAAGAGATGCCATCGTTTTTAAGTCCACTTCATCTACTTTAATTCCACCAGCTGTCACTTGAGCATACTTATAGCTTCGGGTACCTTGTATATTAAAGCAAAAAGATTTAAGTACTTTTGCCATTTTAGCTATTTCTTCATATTCTAGATTCTCACAAGGTCTTCCAATTTGCATAATTCCTGCTGCTTTAAGTAGGGGGACAATAAGACGCTTATGCAATAACCCAATAAAGAGTTCCTCTATAGAACGCTCTGGCTGTCTTGCAATACGTTCATATAAGAGACTTACCAGTTCATCTTCCTCTTTATTCTCAAATAAGTCTAATATCACCTGGGTTACTTGTCCATTAAGCTTAGCCTCGGAAGCAATACGACTTAACTGAAAAATAGGTGGCCCAGACAGGCCGTCTTCTGTAAATAGGACTTCCCCATACTCTTGCCTGATCACTTGACCTTCCACTTCTATTGTCACTAGTGCTTTGATTTTTGTCCCCATCATCATTTTACAGTAAGGTGTATTAGAGAGCATATGCACTAATATAGGAAAAGTCGGGGCTACCTGATGACCTAGTCGTTTAAGTAAGTTATAACCTATTCCATCACATCCTAAGCTTGTATTTGCCATACCTCCTGTTGCTACAATCACCTTTTGCCCTCTATAAGTTTCTCCTGCTTCATCTACTAACTGCCAAGCCCCTTTTTTATAAAATAGGTCAACTACTTTAACTCCTGTTACGATCTCAACCCCTAAGCGTTGAAGCTCCATGCGTAGGACATCTAGTACACTAGTGGCTTGTTCTGAATGAGGATACACTTTTTTTCCTTCTACCATAAATACAATGCCTAATTCTTCAAAAAAGCTTTTCGTTTCTTCGTATCCAAAGTATTCTATAGGTGTCATAATAGACTTACTTTTATAACTTGTATGATAACAACTTGCCTCTAAGTGAGTATTCGTTATATTGCATCTCCCATTACCTGTCACAAGTATTTTCTTTCCTATACGATCTAACCTTTCTAAAATACAGACTTTAGCCCCTCTTCTAGCTGCCACAATAGCTGCTACTAACCCTGAAGCCCCTCCGCCAATAATAATTACTTCTTTCATGCCGCCTCCTCCTTCACACAGCAATAAGACTGCCCTTAGGCAGTCTTATTCACCAACGTAATCTTGTAATATTTTTTGAAGTACACTTGGATCATTTAATAGTGTTTCTTTTTGTACTTCAGTAATAGTAATTGTTCCTTTTAATAATAAGCTATAGATATAACTAGAAAAATCCGTAGCCCTGCGTGCCACATGTCCTACGATATTACCTGTCCCTACTTCTCTGATACAGACCTTTTCTCCATCTATACCTAAGGTATAACTCCTTACTGCATTTGTCTGCGTCATTACTTCTGCCATCTGAATCGTCCTTGAAAGCATTACTTCTTCTTCATTAAATGTCTCGATACTGTAATCTTTAAAACGTTCTTGGAGCTCTTCTTCCGTAAGCCCTAACAAACTATCAGCATTAATTATAACACTTTCTATAGTTTGTTTGTCTTCATCTTTTAAACACAAAGAAATTTTCGTACTAGGTAAGATTTTTGCAATTTGGATGTACTCTTTGGTCATTTCCATGCTACTAGTATTAAGCTGCACCACTTGTCCTACCATAGGTGTTACGACTTTGCTTCCATTCATAGAAATGAAATAAGTGGCTATAAAAAGGATTAAAAACGTTATAGTAGCTATTAATAACGTCATCCAATATTGTTTCTTCTCTAACATTATTGCACTTCCTTTATCTCTAATTAAGTATAAACTTACTTAGATTATGTATAATTTTTTAATTTTTATACACTTTAGAAGCGCTATAAAGCATTTATCTTTATTTTCTTTCAAGAAAAGCTACTATTTTCTTGCCACCAGGTAAAGAAAGTAAATCTGTTCTAGAAATGGTATGAGTTGCAATGCCTACTAAGAAATAAATAATAGCTGCTATTGGCATCACCACTAAGATACTTAACTTCACTGGAATACCTACTTTTACCAATAGTGCATAAACTCCATAGCTTATTGCTCCCATAACACTTGCACAAATCATAGGTTTCATTAAAAGCTTTTTCCAATTAAATTTAATGTGAAGGTATTTGCATAAATAAGAGATATTCATAACAGCATAAATCACATAACAAAGTGTTGTACTATGAATAAAACCATAAATACTAAGTGCTGGAATAGATAAAGCAACTATATTCATTATAATTTTAATACCACAGGCAATAACTGCATTAATAGTAGGGATTCTTTGTTTACTCATTCCTTGAAGTATACCTGCACTGAGTTGAGCTAATGTCATCCCTAAGATGCCAATCGCACCTGCTGAAAGTACCTCTGCCCCTTTAGCATCCCCTACTACAAGGGTTAAAATAGGTTTTGCAAAAATAAGAAAAGCAACAGCCGATGGTGCAGCAATGAGTAACCCTACTTTAAAAATGAGTTTTGTCTTTTTACGAATATCTTTATAAAGACCTGCCGTCATAGAAGCTGCAATAGCTGGCACTGTAGCAAGTCCTAGCTGTAAAATAAGGCTAACTGGGATATTCATAAAAGTCATATATTGAAAAGATAGATAGCTGCTCAGATTATTAACAACACTAGTTGTCTCCATAGTCTCTGCACCCATAACAGGTACTAAACTTAATCGGCCTTGTTCCCTAAGTGCCTCAATATTGCCTGGTAATGCCTTAGAAATCATAGATTGATCAATGGAAGTCATAATAGAAAATACCGAAGCACTAATAATAACAGGAATCATCATATTTAAAATTTCTTTTAGAATCGTTCCTGTACTTTGATACGTATATTCTGTACTGCGTTCTATTTCTTTCTTAATTTTAGGCTTCTTTAGGAAATATAAGGTAAGAAGGACAATGAGGCCTGCTATTGCACCTATTCCTGTCCCTAAGGCACTTCCTGTTGCGCCCCATTCGAGAGAACCTGTTGTATTTAAAAAGCTATAGGCTAATAAAACACTAAAAATAACATTTATAATCTGTTCCACAACTTGTGAACTGGCGGTTGGGACCATATCTCCCATTCCTTGAAAATAGCCTCTCAGTACCCCTAAGCTTGTGGCAATAATAACTGTTGGTGCGAGGGCCCTAATAGGCAAGACAACTTGATAAGTGGGATAAAAGTTTTTTTCAAGAAACTCTGCACTACACCATAATAAAGCAGCCATTACTACAGCTACGCCTAATGCATACACCATTGCTAAACGATAAACCCTTTGTGCTTCTTTATAAGCACCTGCTGCACGTCTTTCAGCAATCAGCTTGGATAGAGCTCCAGGAATAGCCATAGCTGTCAGCGTTAAAATAACAACATAAATCCCATAAGCTACACCGTAATAGGAATTTCCCTCATCTGTTAAAATATTTCTAATCGGAATACGATAGATCATACCTATGATACGACTTAATAGTACCCCTGCACTTAAAATCATGGCCCCTTTCATGAGGCTTTGTTTATTTGTTGTACGTTCCATAATTTTCCTCTGTTTTTATTTAAATAATATCCTTTTTTCCATTGATTAAACCTATTCTAGCACATTTTTACACTAAATACATCTTTTCATGCAAAAAAGCTATAGGTGTCTCCTATAGCTTTTTCTCCATATTTGGCAAGGGCGGCAGCAGTGTATGCTTAGGTGTCATCTTTATAAGCATAGAAAAACGCTCTGCAATCTCTGGATATTGTCTATTAAAAATCACAAACTTTTCTATTTGTTCTAAGCTTTCGTAAGATAAATATTGAGTCATAGCTTCCTTTTCCGTAGCAAAATTCTTTTCAATATGCAAAAAACTTAAAAATTCATCAATAAGCGCATCTCTTGCAATCAAATACTCTGCTGTGCTCTTCCCTTGATCTGTCATTTTTAAAGGTTGATAAGGTGAATATACAACTTGTTTTTGATAGTGCATGCGCTGAAGGGCTTGTATTGTTTTTTGTAAAGGTTGATTCATTTGCTTAGCAAGGTCACTAATCTTAAGTTCCTTATCATTCTCAAGCATTTGATACATGCAAACTAAGCACTTTTCTAAGCTAGATGAAAGCATGTTACCCCTCCATATAAACATCACTACACTAAATATATGCAAGAATTTCCTTCAGCATGCACTTTTTCCTACTCTTGGTAGAAGTTTCAATTATTAATTGACAGATTTACTCTGTGCATATTAGAATTGATAAGAAGTTATCATAAATAAAGGAGGTGAATAAATGTCCAAAATCGCACTACTTAGTGATACGAGTTGTGATTTACCTAGTTCTATACTTACTAAATATAATATTGAAACAGTACCCTTTTATGTTTCTTTTGATACTGAAACCTATTATAAGGAAATTGTAGAGCTTTCGTTAAAAGATTTTTATGAAAAACTGAGAAGTGAGAAAATCTTTCCTAAAACATCTTTACCATCTATCAATGATTATTATGAACGTTTTAAGCCACATATGGAGGCTGGAAACAGTGTGATCTGTGTATGTTTATCAGGACACTTTAGTGGTTCCTATAACGCAGCAGTGAACGCCCGCGAACTTATTTTAGAAAATTATCCTAATGCTGAAATTGAAATTATTAATTCTCTTAATGCAACTGGTGGTCAAGGTGTACTTGTTCAAGAAATTGGACGTATGATTGCTGATGGGTTACCCTTTAAGAAAATTGTAGAACTTTCAAACAAACTTAGAGAAAGTGCTAGAATCTTCTTCTTTGTGGAGACCCTAGATTATCTCGAACATGGTGGTCGTATCGGAAAAGCCGCTGCTCTTTTAGGAACCATGCTTAGTGTGAAACCTGTTATCTATTTACAAGATGGATTACTTTTTCCAGCTGGCAAAGTACGTGGGACTAAAAAGGCTATTGCTAAAGTTCTTGAAATGACTAAGGAGTATATTGACGGTCATCCTTCTGATTACAACTATCTCTTTGCTCATGCTGATAATCCCGAATATGCACAAGTACTCAAAGAGGAATTATCCCAATCACTTAATCTCACTTTTACTGATGATTTTGCCCTTATAGGTACAACGATTGGTGTTTATACAGGTCCTGATGTAGCTGGTATTTGTATGATTAAAAAATATGAAACTTTATTGTAATAAAAAGTAGGTATCCAAAGGTGATACCTACTTTTTATTGCAACAAAACTTAACGATTACTAATCCCTTTAATTTCCTTAATGGGTTTACAAAATATGTAATAGACTGCAATAAAACCAAAGGCTTCTGTTAAAGTAAAAGGTGGAATAGTATGGATACCTTGACTGTAGTAACTTGACCCATCAACAGCAAGTGCTAATTGAGCTAAAATAATTATAAAGAGCTGCCCACGGATTTGTATACTCTTATACTTAAAGATACCTATTAAGCATAGGATGATCGCTATGATGACAAAAAGACCTTGTACCAGGCTAAGGTAGAGAGGGAATTGTCCTGTTAAAACTAACTCATAACCTATCCCCTTACCTTTAATAATTTTTGTAGGTTGCATAATAATGAGATAAAGATAAAATGAAATCCAAGGTAAAAATCCTGCTATCCAATAAGGATATTTCATTTTTTCACGATACAACGGCGTTACATACCATATGGCAGAAAGGGTCATCCCTGTTAATCCTATACTTGATGCAAAATAAAAGTATCTTAATAACCTAAGCTGATAATAGTTGGGTGCATCACCATATACGATCAAGGTAATATATCTTGTTGCTGAATAAATAAGTAACACTGTCCCTATCAGCCGAAGTAACAGAAATGTATTATCTTCCATTACTTTTAAATTCAGAAATATACTATAGAGTGCAATTAAACATAGGATGATTAAAATAGCATATTGGCTGCTCATCCCCTCACCTCCTCTTTATCAATTTATGGAGGTTTTTATTTTTTTAGAACAAGCTTTTGAGTAAAATAAAGGGAGTGTCGCGAAATTATGAAATAGTTTCGTGGCACTCTTTTGTTATGTATATAGCTGGAAGTTTATAGCTATGTACATAAATCGTTCTTATTTTTAGCGCACCTTAATAAACCTACAATTATT
>JAEZJJ010000001.1 GCA_023436395.1 Bacillota bacterium
GTGTTAAGCACGCCGCCAGCGTTCATCCTGAGCCAGGATCAAACTCTCATCAAATGAAGTTTGTCCGTGTAGCATCTCTGCTACTGACTATTTTACTTAGTACAAATGTACTGATTCTCATCTCTTAATAGAGACGTAATGAATCGACTGGTTTATAGTTACTATTTTGTTTTCAAAGTTCATGTAGTTATTGACTATCAAGACCTTAAGTCTTTTTAGTCTGTGCCGTTTATCAGCGACGACTTATTTAGAATAACACTATAGCTTACATAAGTCAACACTTTTTTAGAACTTTTTTCGAGTTTTTTTATCAGACGATTTCCAGTTCCGAATTTTAAAGGTCTTTTTATCATCTACATGCTATAAAATAAGCAATCCATTAAACATTAAAAACTATGTTGTCTTTTATACGCTACATACTCTTCCAAACTCATTTCCTTTGTATTCCCCACGTACTCAAGGACACTTTTATCAGTCAGTTTCCACTGCTCTATATAAAATTTAAAGGTATCCGCATTGTCATAAATAGCTGTTTCAAATGTATCACTATCTGCCTGTACAAAGAAAGGTTTCCTTGTCCCACATGTAAATCCTTCAGGTAACATTTCTGAATTCCCCTTTGCTTTAAATATCATATTTTCCATACTGCCATTTTTAATCTGATATAATGTTATTCTAGAACCTTGAGAACCATCAACTTCGCTAATCATCAGAAAATCTCTTTTTGCATTATAGTTATTATTAATAATTCGTATAAGTTCTCTGGAGATGTTTAATGTCTTATTTCCAACTGTAAAGGTTTTAAAGTAATTACTGTTTTTAGCTTTGTAAGCTATCTTCATATTTCCACTAAGTACTGCTTCTCCTTCAAGAGCTCCAACCCATGTCTTTTCATTTGATACTGTTTCTTTTTTGGCATCTTCTGAGAAAAGATAAACTTCATATTTACTGCCATTAGCATCTCTCATTTGACCCTGAAAATAGCTTATAGCTTTTATATTTTGCAGTGCTTTGCTGCATTTATCTTTTTGTTCTATCATAGCATTTTGAGCTTGTTTATAGTTACTATCTTCCAAAATTACTTTTTGAAATGAAAGTATAGCCTTCTCATACTCTCCTTGCTTTGAGAACTTCTCACCTTCCAAATAATCTGTCTTAGACTGCTTTAATTTATCCAACATGACTTTTCTTTCTTTTACAACTCTATGATTAATATTCATTTTTAAAAACTGTTCCAGCTGTCTATTCCCCTCATCGTACTTACTGCTGCCCCCATTATAATTACTAATTATTACTCGAGTATGCTGTTCAACAATAGAAGCTGCTGCCGTTTCACTTTTTGTTCCTTTGATATGTGTTAAGTATATTTTTGCAGCTTTTTCATATTGCTGCTTTTCAACAGCTTTTCCAAAATCTACGATATAACTTTTGTTTATCACACCTGCAGTTATTAATAAAAAAACAATGCTGAATGCAACAACACCCCAAAAATGCATCTTAAATTTCATCTTCATCCTCTTGCCTCCTCTTCTTTACAATGTTTAATGATTTGACTCTATTATTTCTTTAGCTGTAACATACTGATTAATAAATATGGTTCAGCTTTTTTCATTAGGATGTGAATAGAAAGTAATAATTCTCAGAAGGTGTAAATATAATAGGGGCAACTGAAATTACTAAAAAGTTCGAAACAGTTTGTGATGTACATCCAGCTCAGCAGCCTATTATAGGCATTGAAAAAGAAGAATTTATAGAGTATCTTCTAAATCATACTCAGGTAAGATTTAATCACACCTTTTTTTATATAAAGTACTTATAAAGTACTATTAAAGGAAAAAAGAATAGAGTTCCTTTTTGAAAACCCTATTCTTAAATCAAATAGCTATTTATTAGGTTTAAGCTTTACTCATAGCTCTTGATAAACTAAATTTTCTTTCTACCTTCTTGTTTTATAAAAGAATTATAAAGGATGTTTTGAATAGAGTTTTCTATGGTTTTGATGTATTTAAACCCACATTTCTGAACAACTCTTGCCGACTGTGCATTGCTGTCAGAATGTCGTACAAGGATAAAATCCAAGTTTTCTACTTCAAATAAATATGGAATGACACCCTTTACTGCTTCTGGCATAATACCCTGTCCCCAGAAATCTTTTGACAGTACATAACCAATTTCTCTTCCTTGTAAGGCATTAAATTCAGGATAATTTTCTTCGTTATAACACTCTATCCCCAAAGAACCAATTACCTTGCCTCTATATTCAATGGCAAAAGTTTTCTTACCTTCAATAAATATATCAAGTATCCTCTTTGATTCTTCAATGTTTTTATGTGGTGTCCAACCTGCTAATTGCCCTACTCCATCTACTTTGGCATATTCGTAGAAATCATTTAAATCAGTCTCTTTCCAAGGACGCAATATCAAGCGCTCAGTTTTCAAAATCACATCGGTAATATTAATGATTTTATTCATAGTGTTTCCTCTTTCAAATATACCCAAATTCATCCCCTATAAATATGCATTAGTATGTTTCTACAAACACTTCGAAATATGATTGTGGATGAATGCACGCAGGGCATACTTCTGGTGCTTCTGATCCTTCATGTATGTACCCACAATTACCACACTTCCAAAGTACTACTTCTTCTTTTTTAAATACTGTTCCACTTGCAATATTATTTGCTAATTTATTAAATCTAGCTTCATGCCTTTGTTCTGCACGAGAAATCATTCTAAAGGCAGCTGCAATCTCAGGGAAGCCTTCTTCTTCGGCTACAACTGCAAATGCTGGATATAATTCAGACCATTCTTCATTCTCACCACTTGCTGCTGCTCTTAGATTATCTAATGTTGTTCCCTGTGCTACTGGATACATAGCATTGACTTCTAGCATTGTAGGCAATTCATCTTTTAGCCCCTCTAATAAGAACTTGTAAAATTTTTTTCCATGTTCTTTTTCATTATCTGCAGTTTCAATAAAGATGTTCTTGATTTGTTTGTATCCTTCTTTATCTGCTACAGAAGCATAAAAAGTGTACCTATTTCGCGCTTGTGACTCACCAGCAAATGCATTCAGTAAATTTTGTGCTGTTTTTGTTCCTTTTAAACTTTTCATCTCACTACACTCCTTTTCTCATTTCCCAGTAATTTATACACTTGTATGTGTAAACTAATACTTCCATAAACTATAATAGCTTATGTCTACTATAAAATTATACAATACAATAATAATAATTTCAAATTTTGTTTAAAGTATTTATTTATTTTATTTTTTATGTATAATTATATATAATACTAATATTTTTATTAGACATAGGGAGGTAATATTATGAAAGATGAATTGCTATTTTACATTTGTCCTGTTTGCGGAAATTTAGTGGAGGTAATACATAGTTCTCGTGTACCTATGGTATGTTGTGGTTCTCCAATGAAAGTACTTACTGCTAATACCAAAGAAGCTGCTACAGAGAAACATATTCCTGTATTTACCCTAGATGGTACTACATTGACTGTAAACGTAGGAAGTATAGCTCATCCTATGACCCCTGAGCACTATATTGAATGGATTTATGTTAATACTTCAAAAGGGGCTATGCGTCAGTCTTTAACTCCTTCAGATGAACCTTGTGCTACTTTTTCCTTAATGCCTGATACAAAGATTCTAGAAGTATATGCTTATTGTAATCTCCATGGTTTATGGAAAACTGAGTTATAAAACTTTATTTACACCTATATCAATCCTTTACAGAGCACTAAGTATTTCTCTATTCTAAAATACTTGGTGCTCTTCTTCCTATGTTTTTACTTATTCTAGTTTTTCTACTCACCCAGTACCAATAATAGGAAAAAATCATACACTATACTATCAAACAATAATTATTATCTGTTTTGATAGTATAGGCTATGATTGAATTCACCCATTATTAAGGAGGGTAAATATATGATAAAAGACATTATTATTATAGGCGGCGGTCCATCAGGTCTGACAGCCGCTTTATATGCTGGAAGAGGGCGTTTAGACGCTTTGCTTATAGAAAAGACTTTTCATGGTGGTCAAATGATTACTACTAATGAAGTCGATAACTATCCTGGTGTATTAGAAACTACAGGAACAGATTTAGCAAATACCATGTACGAGCAAGTTACTCGTTTTGGCACTGAAATTACTTTTAATGAAGTCATTGATTTACAACTTATAGGTCCTATAAAGAAGGTAGTTACTACTCATCAAACTTATGAAGCTAAAACCATCATTATCTCTACAGGTGCTACCCCAAGAAATTTAGGTCTTTCTAATGAAGAAAACTTACGCGGCCGTGGTGTTTCCTACTGTGCTATTTGTGATGGCGGTTTCTACCGTGACCAAGTTGTTGCTGTTGTAGGTGGGGGAGATACTGCTGTAGAAGATGCTCTCTATCTATCACGTATTGCAAAAAAAGTTTATTTGATTCATCGCCGCGATAGTTTAAGAGCTAATCAAACTAGCCAAAATCAACTTTTTAATACACCTAATATCTCTGTTATATGGGATAGCATCATAACTGAACTACACCAAGATAAAAGACTAACTGGCATTACAGTTTCTAATATTAAAGAAGGTACTACTACTGATCTAGTCATCGCTGGTTTATTTGTAGCTGTTGGTAGCAACCCTGCTACTGACTTAGTTAAAGGACAACTAAACTTAGATGCCGAGGGATATATTTTAACTGATGAAGATTGCGCTACTAGTGAACCTGGTGTTTTTGCTATAGGTGATGTCCGTCATAAAGCATTAAGACAAATTATAACAGCAGCCGCTGATGGTGCTATTGGTATTTATAGTGCCGAAAAATATCTAATGGATAACAAAAACTAATCATTCTATAAAGCTTAAAGACTCGCAGTCTATTTTTAATTAGCCTGCGAGTCTGTTTTTATTCTTTATTCATTTTTACTACTTCTGGTACTGCTACTCCATTTGTTTCTACACGGATACTTTCTATTACTACATCTGTTAAAGGTTTATCTCTACCATCTGTTTCTACATTTCCTATTTTTTCTATTATATCTAATCCTTCTGTTACCTTTCCAAAAGCTGCATACTCCCCATCTAAACTAGGTGTATCAGCTGTCATAATGAAGAATTGACTTCCTGCAGAGTTAGGATCCTGAGTTCTTGCCGTTGAAATAACACCTTTAGTGTGTAATAAAGTATTTGCTGTATAACCATTATTGGCAAATTCCCCAGCAATACTATAACCTGGTCCACCACTTCCCATTCCATCTGGATCTCCACCTTGAATCATAAAGTTTGGAATAATACGGTGGAAAATAAGTCCATCATAGAATCCAGAATTTGCAAGAGTAATAAAGTTATTAACTGTATTAGGTGCCATGTCTGGGTACAGTTCTAATGTAACTGTTCCATAATCTTTTACTTTTAAGGTTACAATAGGTGTTGTTTGTATCGCCTGTACTTCAGATGGTGTAGCTGTTTCAGTCATTACAGGATCATTCGTATTAGGAACTTCCTCTTTATTGCTTTCTACTTTATTACACCCTCCAAGTAACATAAAAGCTGTCATTAATAATATCAGCCCCATGACTTTCTTTAAATGTCTTATTTTAAATATGCGCATAATCTACTCCTCTTCTTTAGTTTTAACAACTACCATTTTATTCCTCATTTATTTCTTTTTCAATCCATATTTCTGAATTTTTATACCAACTGGCTTTGTTTCTATTTGTAAAATACCCATTTTTAATAATATAGGTTTTAACCCCTTTATATAAATCTGTAATATTGGCCCAAAAAGTAACATAATACAGATGGTTCCCATACCAATAGGACCTCTTACTAACCATGCACTTATCACAAACAGTCCTTCTAATAGAATTCTGCTATTTTGAATTGAAAACCCATATCTTTGTCTAATAGCCAGCATTAAATAGTCTACAGAGCTTGTAGATATATTCATTAAAATATATAAGGCACTCCCTAAAGGTGCAACGAATAAACCGATTAAAAACATTAAACCCTTTTGACTTGGTAACATAGGAGGTGTTAACCTATTAAAAATAAGCCATCCCCATACATCAAATATTATGCCATAGAAAATAGAAGTGATAATAGGCTTCCACTCTAAACTACGCTTTTTTAAAATACCACCTATCAGAATAAGTGTAATACTAATTAAATTCATTACCATCCCTACACTAAGACCTAAGATTCTTCCAAGCCCTACTGCTAAGGCATCTATTCCCCCAGTTCCTATATCAGATAGTAATAATAGTCTTGCTCCAAGTCCTAACGTGCTTAAACCTACTACAAAGAGAATGATTCTAGCTAATGACTTTTTCTTCATGATCATACTCCGTTTCATCATATCATTCTCTTGTATTTTACGGAGAAACCTTATTTCTATTCGTTAGTTCGGTACTTTGCCACTAATTATTTCTCCTTTATAATAGATCACGATATGATCTGTATTATTATAGGAGTAATCATTACTTTGATCATATTCTTTCCATAATTCATTAGTAATACGACACCCTAAAGTTACTTGACTATTTTCTTCTAGTATCACTTCTTTGCTATTAAACCCTAGTTCAAGGTAATGATCTGCATTTTCTTGAGATTGAGTTAGTTTTACGATTTTACTTGTTATATTGCTATTTAAATTAATATACCAAGGTTCTTTTTTCATATCTATTTGCGCACTATCACACCAAAAGTTTTGCTTTCCCTCTACATCTGCTGTGTAATAGTAGCGTATACATAAATCCTTTAAATTAAATTTGCTTCCTTTTTCTCCTTTTAATCCAAGGTTTATGCTAATAGTATTATTTTTACTTTGGCTATTGCTACTTTGAGTAAGCTGTAACTTCTGACTTGTTGTCTGCGTTTTCTCTACTCCCTTTTGTGACTCACTGTTTGTGGGCACTCCGTTATGAGAGGTATCTTCAGGCGACCTAGTATTTCCCTTATGCTCTATTACCTTTACTACAGTTTTCCCTTGTCCTGGCTCACTTCCAAAAACTAATTTCTCACCATCATATAGAGCAAAATGTTGCGCCTTATTGAGCTGACTATTATTCGTACCTTTTAAATCTATAAAAGAATAGTCTTTATGATAATTCCACTTACTACTTCCTGTAATTCTAAACAGCACCTCAAACCTTTGTTCACTTTGGCCTCCTGGATACAGTTTATTTCCGCTTAAGTTAATTTCTACATAATACAGATTTTTTGCTTTATCCCAAGGTAATACCTTTGAAACTAGAACTTTTCCATTTCC
Organism: Bacillota bacterium; assembly: GCA_023436395.1. Classification (GTDB taxonomy): domain Bacteria; phylum Bacillota; class Clostridia; order Lachnospirales; family Cellulosilyticaceae; genus Cellulosilyticum. Next base: position 7,281 of record JAEZJJ010000001.1, read on the forward strand.
ACTATTACAGCTGGTTACTAAATCACTTGGCACTCCACCTTGCTTTATATAATCTGTTAAATCTAAAAAGTATTTAAAAGAAAGCCGATTGGTGACTCTAGCTGGCCACGCTGTATGATTGTAGACAAGTGCTTTTACTTCTATATAATGCTTCTTATTACGTAAATCCTCTCCATTAATACCCGCTTCTATATAAAGTTCCTCCCCAACTTTTTCATTAGCTGTGAGGTTCTCTATAGGGGCTCCGCCATATTTCTTATACATCTTAGCCAGTAATCCTGTAAAACCAGCATTATAATCACAAGCAACTTCATTAGCTGTATAATCATTACGATCATCTTTGTATTCATCATTTGCATTGGGACCACCTACTAAAGCCCCGACTAAAATATGTCTATTCTGACTAGATGCTCCTGATACATTATTTTCCCATCCCCCATGTGCGGTGCGATGGTGTGGATTCTTGGGATAATTATTTCCATAACCTATCATAAAACTACGACCTGAACTTCCTAATGCATATTCTGCTTGGCTCACAGCAAATTTCTGATAAATACTTTGCTTTTCCTTAGGACAGCCTTTCCATTCCGAGTAAACACTGGCTAAAAAGGCTGTTGTCGTTGCATAACGCAAAGACCCCCATGTATCTAACCATGCTAAACCTTTAGGTGTATATTTTATCTTTTGATTATTTACTCCTATAGTCCAGTAGTCTAAATTATTTTCTATAGCCCTTTTATAACTCTCTTCACCTGTTATACGAGCTAATAATAAGGCTGCACCACAGTGTACATCATCCCAAGAATGTGCCCATGTATAGTTAGCTCCCTTTACATCTCCTCCTGCATAAAGACTTATATATTTTTTTGCCTTCTCAAGATAGATTTTCTCTCCTGTCGCTAAATAAAGCCACGTACCAGCAAAGGCAAGTTCATCATAATAACCGCTCCAGGATTTATAATAGGCACCTGCTACAGCATCATAGCCACTATCTCCCTTCATCTTTTCAGCTAAGGCATATAGAGATTTAGCCTTTTTAAGACAAGTGGCTGCATAGGCTGAATCTTTATCTTTAAATACTATACTTGCAGATGCTAAGGCTGCTGCCCCTTCCCCACATACTGCTGACCCTGGATTACTAACACTTACCTTATAACTAGGTCTATTCATTTGAAGTATTTCTGCAGCTCCCCAAAAGGAATGATCTGCCCCGCCATCCCCTACTTGAAAATAGTAAATATCCTCTTTTGGATGACATTTGATCAAATAGTCATTCACCCATTTAAGTTCTGATAAGATGTAATCATATTGTTTAGTCTCTTGGTATACTTGTTTATCTTCCATCACAGACCACGCTAACATCGTTGCACTATAGGCCATGGGTAAATTAAACTTTACATGGTCACCTGCATCATACCATCCCCCAGTCAGATCTAATCCTACATCCTTTCCATCGTTTAGCCCTGAATCGCCTCTCCAGTTACTTCTTGTTTGAACTGGTAAATCTCCTGAACGTTGTAATTCATAAAACAAAATAGATTTTTGTAAGGCTTCACCATAGTTATACTGCCCAACTTGAGGCTTATATTGCTTTTGGTTGTTTTCCTTTTTTATTTCTTTCTCTTTACTTATTTGAGATGTTTTCTTTATTTCTGTTGTTACATTATTTATCTTAGTTGCTGTTGGCATCTCCTTTTGAGGAGTGTTTCCTAAAATGATCACTGCTATGATTAATATTCCAAAAGCTAATCCTACCCCAATAAGTGCTCTACCTTTTTTCCCCATATTTTCCTCCTTTAATAAAATACCATTCTACTTATAACTTACTAGCTAATTTAAATATATCAATAATATTCTTATTATTAAATTTTTTAATATATTAAGTTAAACAAATAGTTACTTTATATAAATAATCTTTATCATGTTTATTAAGAAATATAAACTTGAAAAATATAACCATTAAATATTCCTTTTTAGAATGCTTTAAATTTTTTTGTAGGCATACAAAAAGAAGGCGATTAACCTTTATCAGTCTATTGCCTTCTATATATTTGCATTAATAAATTTTTATCTGCTCTAGTTTATATCACTCTTATTATTTTAAAATGATATGATCAATAACAAAATTCGCCTCATCCTTAAGAGAGTCTAAACTTCCGCCACCTGTAACTTGAGCAGTAACCATAAGAATTTTATCATCTTGAATTGAATATGCACAGATTTGTTCCATACTCATATTCTTCATATAAGCTTCTGTACCACCAATTACATCAATTGCTTCTTGAGTAAGCATTCCAGTACTCAAGCTTTGGTCAATGAGTTCTTGTGTTACTTTTACACTTACTTCTGCATATACAATATCACCATATGGTTTAGTTTGAACTTCTGTTTTATTTAATGTAATACCCAAATCTTTTTGTACTTCAACGTTTGTTTCAACTATTGCTTTATACTCCTCTGCAGTAATATTAGCAAATTCAGCTGGTGCTTCCATCATTGCTACATTCATACTCTTGTCATTTCCTTTAGCAATACTGATTGCACCTTCCATCATTTCTATACCAACATTTTGCCAACCTTTTGGTACTACAACGCTAAAACTATCTGATTCAAGGGTATCCCCTGCTTCTACTACTTTTTTCTCCCCTTTAGCAGCCACACCAGTTTTTGCATCTGTACTTGCTTTACTACTTGTATCCCCACTACATCCTGCACAAAATACTGTAGTAGCTATTACACAAATAGCCATAAGTTTTTTTAATTGTTTCATTACTGTTCTCCCCTTATTGTTTTAGGTTTTAATATATTCAAAACCATATTCGAGTTTACCATTTTTTCAATTTGATACTATTATATTTATATTTTCTTAATATTAAAATTCTTATTTGTATTTTATATTAATTAATCTAATTTTTAATGAAATATCAACTCATTTAACTGTATTTATTTATATATTTATAAATTTAATATTCATGCATTTACTTTTAGTATTAATCTTCAAGTTATTTTCGATAAATTTTCCCTTCTTATTTATTATTTTGTCACTCCAAGAATTATGTTGTTGAGAATGAAGTTATTTTTTAAGCAAAAGAGGTTATCCCTAGAAACTTATACTTATTATTATAAGCTCCTGGATAACCTCTTTAAATTTATTAGTGTAAATTGAGTTTAAAGCTAAGTTCTGCGTGATTACAAATTACTTGTAATTTGTCTTCTTCCTTACTTACTTTTATGACTGCTATATTTCTTGGATTGTTATAATCCTTACTAAAGCCATCATCTTGATAAAGTTCATAAGAAGCCTCTTCTTTTATAAAACCACATAACTCTAGGTGCTTCTCATCTAATACTTCTATATATTCCCCTCCACTGCATAATGGCACAATATGATTTGGCTTAATAAAGAACACCATTTCTTCTAACTCTACTTCTATATAATGATGTCCTTGATTCATGATGGTATAACTTCTCTCTTCAAGACTTCTGAGTTTTACCATGAGCATCTGTTCTGGTAAATAAACATAGCGTCCCCTTGCATTTTGTTCATAGATAGGGGCAATCATTAAACTTTCTCCTACCATCAGCTGGTCTTCTACATTTGGTGCAAAACTATCTTCTGGATAGTCCATCATGAGTGTTCTAAAGTAAAGCTCATTACGAAGTGCTGCTTTCATGTATTCACTATATAAGTAAGGCACCAAACCGTAGCGAATACCTATAATATTTTTAAAGCTTTCCAAATCTGTAAATTGATAAGCCTCTTGCTCACGAGTACCAAGCGCTGCATGATTTCTCATAAGTGGTGTGAAGCAGCCAAACTGTAGCCATCTTAAAACTAAGTCTTCTGTTGTATTACCACCAAACCCCCCAATATCTGCTCCAGCATATAAAATACCACACATATTAAGAGATGGCATCATCTTAATGTTAAGGAGCAAATGACTCCACCAAGACATATTATCCCCTGTCCATATACCACCATAACGATGCATACCAATATAAGATGCTCTAGAGAACATGAGAATTCTCTTATGAGGTTCTAATGCTTCAAAGGCCTCTCCTGCTGCCCTTGTCATATTATACCCATATAAATTATGTACTTTATCATGACGAATACGTTTTTCTCCTACTTTGTGATAGAAACGCTGATAATCTTTAGGATTATTACCTGTATTTGATACAGAATCTTTTAAATCAAAGTATTCATAGACACCAATATTATCTTTTTGCCTAATTTCATCCACCTTTTCAAAGGCTTCCTTTAAACCTTCTGGTGTATAGAAAATAGCAGGCTCATTCATATCATTCCAAAAGCCTTCTATACCTTGATCTATAAGTACTTTGTATTTATACCCAAACCACTTTCTTACCTCTGGATTTAAAAAGTCTGGAAAGTGAACTAATCCCGGCCATACAGCAGCTACAAAATCTTCCCCTTTTTCATTGGTACAGAAGTAACCTTTTTCTACGCCTTCCTCGTATACATCATATCCCTTCTCAATTTTTACTCCTGCATCCACAATCGGTACAAGACGTACGCCTTGTTCTTTTAAGTCTTTAACTGTATCAGAAAAATGATTAAATCCTTTTTCATCAATGGTAAAGTCTTTAAAATTATCCATAAAGTCAATGTCCATATAAATAGCATCTAATGGAATATGGTTTTTTCTATAACCTTCAACTACAGCTTTTAAATCTTCTTCGTTTTTATAACCCCAACGACTTTGCTGATATCCAAATGCCCATTTAGGAGGTATATAGCTTGGTCCAATAAGCTTACGAAAAGCCTTAATAATCTCATTAAAATTCTCTTCTTCTATAATATATAAATCAAAATCCTTGCTTTGAATAGTTATAACCAGTTCATCTTTATGAGTATATCCACAATCAAAGACTACTGTACTAGGCATATCCACAAATAATCCAAAGGTTTTCTCCCCTTTAATAATAAGGAAATTATGAGCTCCATATAATGAACGCTTCCCTTCATCATGAATAGGATCGTCGGTACAATTACTTTCATAAATATATCCTCTTTTATTGATTCCTCTAATATTCTGCCCCAGTCCATATAACCCATCATCTTTATGTAGTTTATAGCCTAAAATATATGATGCTTCCTCTTCTCGTAACGTTAAATGGGGAATTGTTCCTTGTGAAATGGGTAATGACTCTATCACCGCTTCTGTTTCTATAGGGTTACCATATCTATATCTTCTAATCATCTTGAATCTCCTTATTCACCAAATATTTCATATATGGTATTATAATATAAAAAACAAGTTATTTCTTGCAAAATACCTACTCAAACTAACACAATTCTGTTATGGAGGTAAAAATGTTTCAACAAAAAGATTTACGTTTAAAAGAAAATAATCCCCACGGTGATTTCTTACTTCCTATTATGAAATATCACTGCAGTATTCCTAAGCACTTTACTTTGCTTCCTCTCCATTGGCATGAGCAAATGGAATTCACCCTTATTCAGAGTGGGAAGGCAATATATCATATTAATCTAGATGCCTACTCAGTTAAGGCTGGTGACCTGATTATTATTGCCCCTTTTACTTTACATGATATCTATCAAGATGAAGAAGCTTCTATGGTTTCAAACACCTTTGTCTTCAACCTGAGTATGCTGAATCTAAAAACGCCAGATGCCTGTTCTATTAAGTATTTATCGCCCATATATGAATCTCAATATACTTTTCCCTATATTATTCATCCTGAACATCCTAGCTATCCTCAACTTTTAACCTTATTTCACCGTCTGAATAACTTTTATGAGGAGAAAAAGGACGGCTTTGAACTAGGCATTAAGGCAACTTTATTTGAATTCTTTGCCCTACTCTTCGCCAATGGATTAGCAAAGAAAAATTATAACGTTAACCTAAACAGTTCTCACGCTGATAAACTTAAACTTGTTCTAGATTACATCACCCAGCACCTAAGTAGTCCTTTAACCATTAAAGATCTAGCTACTCTTTGTAATTTTAGCGACTATTATTTTATGAACTTCTTTAAGAAATATACTGGGATGACTTGCATGCAATATATTAATACCCAACGCCTCGATTTGGCTGCTACTTATCTACGTACAAAAAACCTACCCATTATGGACATAGCCTTAGAGGTAGGTTTCGATAATATTTCTTATTTTAATAAATTATTTAAAGCTAAGTATAAGATGACGCCTAAACAATATCGCTATACTTGTAAGACACTTTATCACTAGTTAATCTCCTATAATATCTACCTCTATTTCGAATATATAACTCATTAAATATTAGGATCAATCTATTTTTTCCCCAACATAAAAAACTGTAGTTAGCTTAGTAAAATAAAGTGCATAATACATCACCTGATCTACTCTTCACCTTATTTCATATAAGTTTTACTACAGTTTTTATACTTTTCTTATTCAGTTAGATGGTTCTATCTTTTTAAATCAATGATATTTTGAACAAGCCCTTTACATCTTCCACATCCTGTACCTACTCCTGTAATTTCACCAACTTTTTCTACAGTATCTGCACCATTTTTAACTGCTTCAACTACAGACTCTAATGAAGTTCCCTTACATCCACATACAGATGCTAAAATTTCTTCAATAGCTCCAATACAGCGTCCACAACCTGTACCTGCTCCTGTTTTTTCTTTAATTTCTTCTACAGTACGTGCACCTTCAACCATTGCTTTTCTAATTGTAATATAATCTACTTGTTTACAGTAACAAATCATTTTATTTCCTGCCATTTTGCTTCTCCTTGATGTCATGATTAATTTTTCTTGTAAATCTTTTAACTTTATCACTAAACTATTACTATAGTTTCTAAATCATTATAACAGTATTCCAATAAATTTTAAATAGTATTCAGTAATAATAATTACTTTCCACTATGTATATAATTGATCATCTTGCTTCTTGAGTCATTTCAGCAAAAATATAGAGTTCGGTGCTACTAGATAGCCCGGCTAGGCGGCTTACTTTATACAAATGATTGATTTATAGATATTATTCACCTTCTTGATTTTAATAAATTTTTATAATTTTTATAATTTTTATATCTATAAATTAAATACTTTTTATTATTTATGTTTACTGTTTTTAAAAATTATTGTAAAATTAGAATATAACACTTAAAATACATTATCAAAAGGAGTGATGTTATGTGGACATTCTCTGTAATAGGATTATTACTTATTAGTTTGATTATTATTTTAGGTTTAACTAGGGAGAATATCACTTTCCCTGTTGTAGAACAAGAAAGAATTGATTCCAGATCCATCAAGCTTCTTGTAGAATCTACAATAACAAAAGCAAATAGCTAAAATTAATAAATACCTCAAGATACAAGCTTATTCCTTGTACCTTGAGGTATTTATTATTTTATTCTTAATACGATACTCTATCCACTTGCTGTATCTCTACCTTCATTTTTTCCCCTATCCCATACAACGTTTAACTGCTTTTTTCCAGCCTTCATAGGCCTTACTCCTTTTTTCTTCTTCAAAATCCGGAACAAAGGTTTTATCCATACGCCATTCCTCTAAGATTTCATTTTTATCTTTCCAGTAACCTACTGCAAGTCCTGCCAGATAAGCAGCTCCTAAAGCTGTAGTTTCTACAACTTTAGGTCTTACCACATCAGCACCAATAATATCTGCTTGAAATTGCATAAGGAAATTATTTTTACTTGCACCACCATCTACTTTAATAGAAGTAAGTTTGTGCCCTACATCCTCAATCATGGCATCAATAACATCTCTACATTGATAGCCAATAGATTCTAATGAAGCTCTAATGATATGATTTCTATTGGTTCCTCTCGTTAAGCCAACGATGCCACCTCTCGCATACATATCCCAATAAGGTGCACCTAATCCCACAAAAGCAGGTACTACATAGACACCACCACTATCCTTTACTTTACTAGCAAAATAATCTGTATCAGAAGCATCATTTACTAAGTTCAGTTCATCTCTAAGCCACTGTACAACTGCTCCTCCTACAAATACAGATCCTTCTAAGGCATACTGTACTTTGCCATTTAATCCTATGGCTATGGTGGTTAAGAGACCATTTTTACTTTTAATTAATTCATCTCCAGTATTCATTAGCACAAAGCATCCTGTGCCGTAAGTATTTTTTACATCACCTTTATTAAAGCAGCCTTGTCCAAATAAAGCTGATTGTTGGTCTCCAGCAATGCCTCCTATAGGAACGCGTACTCCACCTTTTGTTCCTAGATTTGCATAGCCATAAATAGCTGATGAATCCTTTACTTCTGGTAACATACACCTGGGAATTTCTAATAAATCGAGTAAGGTTTGATCCCATTCTAATGTATGAATATTAAATATCATGGTTCTAGAAGCGTTGGTATAATCCGTAACATGAGTCTTCCCATTAGTTAGTTTCCAAATAAGCCAAGTGTCTACCGTACCAAAAAGTAATTCACCTCTATTTGCCTTTTCTCTTGCGCCTTCTACATGATCTAATATCCATTTGATTTTTGTTGCTGAAAAATAAGCATCTAATACAAGCCCTGTCTTTTCTCTTATATAGTCTTCCCAACCTTTTGCTTTAAGTTCTTCACAAAAGTCAGCGGTTCGTCTACATTGCCATACGATGGCATTATAAATAGGTACACCCGTTGCCTTATCCCAAATAATCGTTGTCTCTCTCTGGTTAGTAATACCTAGTGCTGCAATATTTTCTTGCGTAAGATTATTTTTCGCCATTACTTCTTGTAGTACCCCATACTGAGATGCCCAAATCTCCATAGGATCATGTTCTACCCATCCTTCTTTAGGATAAATTTGGGTAAATTCTTTTTGGCTTATACCTATAATATGTTGCTTCCTATCAAAAATAATCGCTCTTGAACTTGTTGTTCCTTGGTCCATTGCAATAATATACTTTTCCATTTTAGACCCCCTTTAACCAATGCCTTCTATTTGTATTGCTCTATTAATATAAATAGATTATTATTCACTCTCTAGTATTCTTATCTAATATTTTCATTTCTTACGTATTTATTATATACCTTTTCTGTCACTTGCTAAACTTTTTCTTATATTAGGCTCACTTTTATCTGTAAAAATTCATAACCTCAACCAACTTACTATAACTCCAAAGATATTGAGGCTCTCTATTTGTTGAACTTTAGATAGGTGAAACTTCTGAAACTTGAGGTACTTATGTAGTTAGTAAACAAATCCGCTCCTAATCCCATACTTGCCTTTGAGCTAAGTGGGGAAGATGGATTTGTTGGTTTAGTTTAGGTTATTAATAGTTTTAGTTTTGACATCTTAACTTTATAATATTATCTATGTATTTTCCAAACAAAATTCTCTAATATAAGACATAGCAAGACTGTTTTTGGCTATGCATCCTCTATCTATAGTTATATTCATAGCTCTAAATACAGTGTACACAACATTTCGTTCTGGAGGAGGATTATTACAATGCATACACAAACCTTTTCAACAGCTCTCTATTTTAATGAATATGAAATAAACTATCTTAGCCAAAATAATTTGTGGGATTTACTAGAAGAACAATTTCAGTGGATTCTACAACGTGCACCTATTAAGAAAATTTATCTTGAAACACACCGTAGTGGAAATTATGTTTCCAAAGATGATCTTTTAAAGATGAAGGCTCTTTGTCATAAATATAATTTAGAAACTGCAGGTGGCATTACTCTTACTAGTAAAATTACTGACTATCATGAGGGCTTGTTTACTACCTATTGCTACTCTAATCCTGCACATTTAGAGGAAATTAAAGCAATCGTTCGCTATACTGCTCAACTTTTTGATACCTATATTATAGATGACTTTTTCTTTACCCATTGCAAATGCGAACGATGTATTGAAGGTAAAAAGGATTTATCTTGGGTTCAATACCGCACCCAACTTCTTAGAAAAGTATCAGAAGAAATTATTATTAAAGAATCTAAAGTCGTTAATCCTAATGTCCAAGTGATTATTAAATATCCTAACTGGTATGACGAATATCAACAATCTGGGTACAACTTAGAAATGGGCACAACTTTATTTGATGGTATTTATACAGGTACGGAGACTAGAGATGCTGCTCATACCCAACAAAACTTACAACGTTATTCTTCTTACTTTACCATGCGCTATTTAGAAAATACGAGACCAAATGGTAATATGGGCGGATGGTTTGATACATTAGATTGTAGTTATAACTTAAATAGCGTGGCTGAACAGGCTTATCTTACACTCTTTAGTAAAGCAAAAGAAGCTACTATTTATTCTTTAGGGACGGTCCTGCTACAGGATGCTATCGCTATACCTCTACTTGGTTATGTTTTCGAAGATATGGATCAATTAATGCCTCAACTTGGAAATCCTATAGGAGCTAGTACATATAAACCTTTCCACTCTTCTGGTGAGAATTATCTTCATGGTACATTAGGTATGTTAGGTATTCCTTTTGAACCTACACCTTATTTCCCCTTTGAGGCAAATACCCTCTTCTTAACTGCTTCAGCTGCTTGTGATGAGGATATTATCCATAAACTTAAAATGTATATGAAAGAAAATCATACGCTTATCCTTACCTCCGGGTTTGTAAAAGCCATGGAAGATAAAGGCTTAGAGGAATTAATAGACATTAAAGTAACCAATAATAAAATGAGTGCTAATCAATTTGGTGTTGGCTGGTATTCTTGTGCCTATGACCAGTACTGTACAAGTGGTAAAGCCCTTACCTTCCCTATTCTTGAATTTGCCACTAACGATACCCAAAATACAATTTCAGCTTTAACTCATAATAAAAGTTACCCTATCCTTCTCCAAACTCATTATCATAATAGTGAGGTCTATGTCCTTAATATCCCAGATGAATATGGCAGTTTAGAAAAACTACCTCAAGATGTACTAAATTATATAAGGAAATTATGTCTAAAAGATTTTAATCTAGAGATTAATGGACCTGCTCCTTTTAGCGTATTTCTTTATGATAATCAAACGATTATCCTTTATAACTTCACGGATTATGTAGGTGAGTATTCCTTAATCGTTAATAATAACTGCTGCAAGCTACAAGTCTTAGATAACAACAGCTCCATTACTGATGATGTTATACGTAGTAAAAATACTCTTTATTGTAAAATTCGCTCTCACCGTTTCAAAGTTTTAAAAATAGTACCTAACTAAAACCTATCTCAAATCAGCTTTACATTAGAAAGAAGCCTTGAGGTCTAAACTTATATGGTAATATCTATAAGCTTAACTTCAAGGCTTCTTTCTAATGACTATAAGTATCATTCAAAGTTAAATGTTCTCATTATTATGATTCATACTAACTTCCAACTATCCATGATGGTTTCATTCACGTACTGTTTCTTTATGCCTCATAAACTAAAGTATTCTCTGTATCCGCATAATATTGTGCTTGAACACTCCACAGTTTATGATAAAGACCATTCTCCTTAACTAGTACCTCATGACTTCCCCTTTGAATAACTCTTCCTTTATCAAATACCAAGATTTCATCGCAGAAACGGCAAGATGATAGTCTATGGGAAATGTAAATAGCCGTTTTGTTATCTACCATTTCGTTAAAACCAGTATACACCTTATATTCGGCTACCGGATCTAATGCTGCAGTAGGTTCATCCATAATAACGAAGGGACGATTTTGATAAATAGCACGTGCGATTTCCATACGTTGAGCTTCTCCTCCTGATATTTCTATACCATTTTCGTCAAAGTCCTTGTATACATAAGTATCAATCCCATGTGGCAGTTTTTCAAGCAAGTCTGTAAGTCCCGCACGCCTAAGTGAATCAATAACACTCTCCTTATTTACCTCTTCAGAAGCAGCCACATTATTGCCTACAGAAAAAGAATATATTTTTGAATCTTGGAAAACAACTGAAAATAACTTTAAGTATTCATTATAATCATATTTTCGAATATCAATACCATTAAGTAAAATCTCACCTTTTGTTGGCTCGTATAATCTACATAACAGTTTAATGAATGTCGTTTTTCCTGAGCCATTTCTACCAACAATCGCCATTTTACCACCAATATCAAAGGTCATATTTAAATCTTTAATGACATCCTCCTTCGTACCTGGATATCTAAAGGAAACATTCTTGCATTCAATAAGAAATCGATTATCACTTCTTTTTTCAATTGGAATGCTCGCTTGTTGCTTAATGGGTTGCAAATCCAAAAAGTAATTAAGCTCTTCAAGATATTGAGTATTCACTCTAAGAGCGGAAAGGTTAGTCATAATTTCTGAGAAAGAAGTAATAAATTGAGTGATACTCCCTGCATATCTTACAATATCTCCCACCGAAATAACGCCAATTAACGCCTTCAAGCCCACAAATAAATAAACAAATCCACCATTTAGAGTTGCAATAGGTTGATTGATGCATTCAAATTGCCATCTCTCATGTTCAATCTTGCGAGTATGTGCATCTACGTTGGCAACCATTTGTTTATTTTCTTCCTCTATTATCCCTTGCATATGAAATATACGTACATCTTTACCACGGTCATAGCCATCTAAGAAATGATTAAAGAAATAAAAAAATCTACGGTTTAAATTAATCATGTTCTGTTGAGATGCTCTCTCTACTCTTTGTAAATGTTTAGCAGAATGTACCGACCAGAAAACACCAAATGCAATACAGCCTACAATAACTATTGTAAAAGCTGGTGAGTTAATTGCTCGTTCTACAGGGGTATATGTACTCCCCGTTTTCAAAAATAAAGGTACCACAATAAAAATAGAAATAATAATGGAAAAAAATCTTTGAAGTACTATATCTAACCTAGTTAATAGTGTATAATAAGCACCATTTGATGTTTCACTATATTCATTTTGACGTCGAATAAGACTTTGAATTTCTTCACTTTCCATGTATTCATAATCCATACTTAATATTTTCTTAGTCATCAAATGCTGCTGATACGAAGAGAGGTTTCTGAACTTAATCCACTTACTTTTACCTAAATGATGGTCTGCTAAACATAAAACGAGATTAAGACCTAAGCCTATCAATGCATAATATATAATTGTCTTTATTTCCAATTGCTCATATAAAGCATCTAATAAAAAACCAGATAAAAAAATGATGATATAAGGACTTATAGCCGTAAGAATACTTTGTACCAGAATAATAGGTATTGTCACCTTATCTACTTTACAAAAAAACTTTAGTGCTTTTATTATTATTTTAAAATCCTCTTTTAAACTAGCATTACTCCTAGATAGCAAGGGAATCACCTTCTTCCTGCTTTTTCAGCTTCTCTTCGTAATACTGACTTTGTAAATAGAACATATTAGCATATTGACCGTCCATTCTCATTAATTCATCATGACTACCTTCTTCAACAATCTGTCCTTGGTCAAGCAAAATAATTCTATCGCAAAAACGTGTACTTGATAATCTATGAGAGATGAATATGGTGGTCTTGTCTTCTGTTAGTTCATGATATCTAAGATAAACTTCATTTTCTGCTATAGGGTCTAATGCAGCAGTAGGTTCGTCCAAAATCAATATTTTTGCTTCTTTATATAGAGCTCTAGCTAAAAGTAACTTTTGCTTTTCTCCACCAGATAATTCAATTGCTTCATTAGCTAATTCTCTTACTAGTAATGTGTTTTCCTTAGTTGGTAAGTTCACTATTTTTTCAAGCAAGCCTGCTTTTTCTATGCATCTCATTGCTTTATTATAATCTGTATGCTTCATCATTTTACAAGAGACATTCTCCAAAATAGAGGCTGGCAAAATACCCGTATCTTGAAATACAGCAGAAATCATACCATAATATCTTTCTCTATCATAATCAAAAATAGTTTTACCATTGACTAAAATTTCTCCTTCTGTTGGTTGATAAAAGCCACAAATAAGCTTTACTAATGTTGTTTTACCTGCACCATTTAAACCAACTAGTGCGAGACGCTCTCCTGAAGCTATTTTTAAATTGATATGAGAAAGAATAGGCTTTTCTTCTTCATAATAGAAAGAAACATTTTTTAGCTCAATACTTACGCCTTCAGATAATGCATTTTCTGCTAAATTGGTCTCTTGATCAGATTTTGATTTCCAATGATTTTCTATATCCAAGCATCTACGAACAGAATAAAATGCGTTGCCTCCTCGAAAAAGATTTTGTAATTCCTCTACACATTTTCTAAACCATTGTGAAAAGCCTGCCACTAGTCCTGTATACAAAATAAAATCAGACACACTCATCTTACCATTAACAATCTGATAAATTAAATAAGTATATGCTACTACATCTCTTACAAATACCATAACGGTTTGTGTTGCAGATTCCAAGAAAAATTGATGCTGAACTTTACTAAGATGTTTTTCAAAGGTAACTATAAGTTTTCGATGCATCTCAATAAACCATTTTTGCATATTATAAAGTCTTACATCTTTCCCCTCTGAAAAATTCATAGCGTGTTTCATGATATACCATATTTTTCGCCTTACTGACGCTGATTCACGCCAAAAAATTCGATCATAAAAAATAGCTCTTGCAGACATAGATAGAGAAATCATAACAGATAACCCAATAAAAATAAGAATTAAAACATTTTCTTTCGCCAAAATACTACCATAAACAAGTAAACTAATGCCACTAGCAATTAATACACCAGGACTGCTGATAGATTTCTCTACCGGTCCACCATATGCCCATTCAGCAATCCAAAAAAATGCTTCTCTTTTCTTATCTTGAAAAGATATGGATTCTAAGATATCATAATCCACATCCATTTGTTTTTCAGCCAACATTTTAAGATACCGAAAACGATATTGATCAAACTGTGAAGTTAAAATACTTTGTATTTTTGCATTGAGCATATTCACTAGCAACATTATTATCATTAATGTTCCCACATAAATAATATACTTTTCTGCAGACCACTTATTTTCTAGTCCCTTAAGCACCATAGTTGGTAATAAAATAGCCAGTGTAGGGATCATCAAATCTGGTAAACATCTTAAAATCCCCAATATGTAAAGCTTCGGATTCCACTTACGTAAGTTTTTGTAATGATACTTTAAGCTATCAACAATTTCTTTTGTCGCCATTTGCTCATCATCAAATTCATTTAACACTCCAAAAATTGATATCTTCTTTTTCTTGGTTCGGCTCACTTCTACCCCACCTTTCGTAAAATAACTTTCATCAGTGCTTTTTGTAAAATTATTATACGATGGCCTCTTATCACATATTTTATTTTTGAACGAATAGTATTTATAAAAGCACCAAATGCACTATCTAAGTGGAATCATTATCTCTGTTGCAAATACATCCTCTTCACACTTTCGATTGATATACCCCTCATATTTCTTCACAATGCGGTCAATGCTCATGAGTCCAAACCCATGCGTATTTTTTTTGCTGGAAACATAAATACCTGCTATCATCTGTGCCTTTCCCTGCATGGAGTTGGTTACATTAATATAAAGTTGTTCTTTAAAAATATCAATATAAATCCTAATAAAACGCTTATCCTTATCTTCTATTTTCAAGCATGCTTCAATGGCATTATCGAGTATGTTGCCAATAAGTATACTTAATTCAGTACCTGTCATCAAAATAGTAGCTGGCATAATAGCCGTAGCATCTACGTTAATCTCATAATGCTTCATTAATGCAATCTTACTATTTAAAATAGCATCTGCTTTTATATTTCCTGTCCTTAAAATATTATCCATAACAGCCATTTCCACCTGCATATCATGTAAATACTTAGCAATTTCCTCTATTTGATTCAGTGATAGGTAAGCCATCATTGTTTGAATATGATTATGATAATCATGTTTCCACATTCTCATTGTGCGGTACATATTTTCAATTTCTTCATAATACTTATCAACTAGAGAATTTTGAAAAGTACTGATTTTTGCTTGAATCATATAAGGAAGTAAAACCACCCATATTATTAGATTTAAACTCACTATACCTATTATAAATCCAATCATTTATGCGTTCCTTTCTCATCTCATTTATGCTTATAGTATACTCTCTTCTAAATTTCCTTTATGATAATAATTAATAAATGCCTCTACAATTTGCTTTGATACACTTCGACTAATGGGCAGTATCTGACCATCATCAAGTATCAATTGCTTTTTTTCTACCTTTGCTATGTACTTTATATTCACTAAATATGAGCGATGGCACTTTAATAACTCTTTAAGCACATCCATCTGTTCTAGCTGTCCAAAGCTTTGTTTCACTTCATACAGATTTCCCCCTACTTTTACCATACAATGATGTTTACTTGCTTCAATACACCAGATGTCATTTATCATAACGCTCACTAGGCCATCCGTGGTTTCCAAAATTATTTTTTTACCTGTACTCTTTTCTCTCGCCTTCACTTTATCTAAGCAAGAAAATAAGCGCTCTTTTTCTATAGGTTTTATTAAGTAATGCATGGCATTAACCTCATAACCTTCGGCTATATAATCTTTAATCCCTGTTATAAAAATAATCTGTATCTCTTCATTCACTTTTCGAATTTGTTTTGCTAACGAAATCCCATCCATTTCTCCCATCTCTATATCTAATAAAATCAGATCTATATCTTTTCGCTCACTCCAATAAAAAAGAAACTGCTCACTATTATTAAAAAAAACAATTTGAACTTTTTCTTCCCTTATCAATGCCCACTGCTCAACCTGCTGCTTGACTAGCTCTTGCTGCATTTTTTCATCCTCACAAATAGCAACGTACATACTATACCCCCTTACTCAATTTCCATCATTAAAAGAATACTAAAGTCAGAAAAATACTTTTACCTTCTGCTAAGAAAAAAAAGAAACTCACTTTTCAAAGTTTGTTTCTATCTCCACCATCAAGAAGCAATCATAGCTATATACCTACTTCTACTTATTTTTAATTATGTGATTTATTATACCCACGAATGGGTCGTTGTACTAAATCTTGGTATTTACTCTTAATAAAAACTCTCTCATTTCTTTCTTAATGCATATTATCACATAAATCATTTTATTTCAAATTTTCAACACTTAGTATCCCCTCAATTATGGATTTAAAAGCTGAGTCATATATTTTATAAACTCATTGATTGAACTTATATGCCACTGTTGAAGTTTTTATCTCAAAAAAATCCCCTTCAAGTAGTTTTTGGCTATTTACCATATCTACTTTAAGAGGATCAATCATTAATCTAACTTGATGGTATTTTCTTAGGAAAATAAATTTTTCATCTCAGATACTAAACTTGTTAGGTAATACGAAACTAGTTACATTATTATTTCATGTAAGGTTTATAATCTCCTTAAAACTTTAATAAACTCCAAGCTTGTAAGAAGGTAACAATAGACACTGAATAATTAAATTCCTTAACATTATTTTACTGGCTTTTGAATGAGTAATCCTTCACTCTTTATAAACTCAGTAGGTGCAATGCCTGTATACTTTTTAAACACCTGACAAAAATGCTTGTACTCATTAAATCCTGTCATATCAGATATCTCATATACTTTATAGGTTCCTTCACTAAGGAGTTCTATTGCCTTTTGCAATCTACACTTATGTAATATTTCCAGAAATGTCTGTGCTGTCTCCTCTTTGAGCTTTCGACTTAGATAACTACTACTAACCCCTAGTTCATCTGCTATACCTTCTATAGTTAACTTACGATTATAATTTTCTTTAATTATACTTAAAGTTTTCTCTACATAAGGATTACTTCCTTCTTTTCGCTCGATATAAATTTCAAGATTGCTTAGTTGTATCTCACTTTTATCTTTTGTTTTTTCTAACCAACTACTATAAGTACGTTGCTCATATATTTCTTTTCGTAATTTTTTAACCGTATTCTTTAATGCATGTTCATCTATTGGCTTTAATAAGTATTCATATACTTTAAGATTTATTGCCTTCTGGGCATATTCAAACTCTGAGTAACTAGTTAGAATAATACTCTTAAAATCTCCTATATTTTTAGCTGCCTCTAACATTTCAATCCCTGTCATTTTAGGCATAATAATATCTGTGAAGACAATATCTGGCCTAAATTCCTGTATTTTTTCTAATCCTTCTTTTCCATTCTTAGCTTCACCTACAATGGTGCACCCCATACTTGTCCAATCAAAAGTATGTATAAGACCTTTCCTAATCATATCCTCATCTTCTGCAATTAAGACCTTAAGCATCCTGCTCCCTCCTTATATTAATTGGTAACATTATTTTTACAACTGTACCTTGGCCCATTTCACTTTTTATATCTATGCCATAAGCCTTTCCATACATTAGTTGTATGCGTCTATGTACGTTATATATCCCAATATGACTGGATGGATTACTCTCTCTTTTAAGTAATTCATGTAATTCCTGCAATACTTCAGATTGCATTCCTACCCCGTCATCATAAATAACAATTACCAAATCATCTGCAAGGAAGCTTATCCTCATCCTAACTGTCAATTTCTCATTATCCCCAAAACCATATTTAATTGCATTTTCTATAATAGGTTGCAAAATAAGTTTTGGGATAATGCAGTTTTCCGTCCCTCTTTCCATGTAAACCTTGTAGTGAAACCTCTCATGAAAACGATATTTTTGAATGCGTAAATAACTCTTAGTATATTCTAAGTCTTCAGCAACTGTTACATCTAAAATAGTGTTATTGATACTATATCTTAATATAGAAGATAAGCTAACAATCATTTTATTTACAGCCTCTGGGTCTAACTTTGTCATGCATCTAATATGCTCAAGGGTATTAAATATGAAATGAGGATTAAACTGAGATTCCAACTGTTTAATTTCTGCGATACTTGTCTGTCTAATTTTTTCTTCATTACTCGCAATAAGCTCCTTAATACTAGCAAGCATTAAGTTATAAGATTCACCTATTATTTCAAATTCATCATAAGATTTAATATCTAGGATTTCATCTAAATTACCTTTTTGTACTTCTTGAAAAGCTTCTACCACTTTATCAATAATCTTAGTTTTTTCTTTAGTAATCTTTTTTGCTACCATCAGCATTCCAATACTTAAAAAAATCAAAATAATAGCAAAAAAGCTTCCCGCCCAAATGAAAATATTATATAACTCTCCAATCGCTGTAAAGGTATAAATATTTAATTCACCCTGGATAATACTACTTATTTGTTTATAATATTGCTCCTCTTCTATGGTTATATAATTTCCCTCTGTTTTAAATTCGTCTTTTATTTTATCTAAAGAATTGGTGAACCCTGAACTGCTCGATAAAAATACATTACCATATTCATCTGTTACTATAATGTGTGTCATAGACGTACCTGATGTTTTAACAAATTCATCTCCATATAATATAAATAGCAGGTACCCCTGAACAACATGATTTTCCTCAATTGCCTTCCCTATTAGAAGTTTTGTACGATTCAAATTATCTTTATAAATCTTATTACATTCTAAAATGACCTTTTTAGGATAAGTACTCATTCTTTTAGTAATTCCCCAAGATATCTGATTATCTTTCGGGATAAACTCAGGTATTTCTCTAGTGCTCCCTGCTAGCATTTGAAAATTTTTATCTAAAATATAGAAATCTACTTCTTCTTGTATACCATTGGTAAAATCGTATATTTCTTGATAAACACTGTTTCTATACTTGGTATTTTTAAGCTTTTCATAAAGATTCGCACTTCCAGTTAAGTCCTCTACTTTATTTATAAAATTATTAACAACCTTTCCTAACTTTTCTTGCATTTGTACATTCTCATCTTTTGTCTGAGCAATAATGGTATGATGCCAAATAGCAAATACCACACCATAAGTAATTAAGGCAATAACTGCAATAGGAATAAGGGCATAAACAACAAATATACGATAAATAGTTTCTTTAAAATATCGTTTTGTTTGTTGTTTCATGCCCTTACCTCATTTCTCGTGAAAGTTTTAGAATTTGACAAATTAATCTAATATATTTTATTATATTATACACTTGTTGTCACAATTTGTCATGTGTTAAATATTAACATCTTTACTTCCTGATAACTTAAAGAAAATGAGAAGTGAAATAACTGTTGTCACTGTTAGTATGGTAGATAAAGCTGCTGCTGTACCATAGCTTGCTCTAATAACCTCCGTATAAATTGCTACTGACATGGTTCTTGTATTACCTGTATAAAGAATAATAGATGAACTTAATTCATTAATAACCGTAATCCAACTTAGAAGTGCACCTGATAAAACACCAGGAAGCATCATAATTGCTGTAACTTTAAAGAAAGTACGAACAGGAGAACAACCTAAACTAATAGATGCTTCTTCCATACTTGGACTAATCTGATATAGAATAGCGGCACTAGAACGAAGTGTATACGGCAACCTTCTAATAACAAATGCTACAATCATAATAATGACTGTCCCACTTAATAATAATGGTTTTTTATTAAAGGCTAGTAATAAAGTAATACCAAGTACAGAACCTGGAACAATGTAAGGGAACATGGTTACTGTATCGATAATACTAGTAAAGACATTCTTTCTACGTGTAGATAAATAAGCAATAAACATACCTAATAAGATAATAATAATAATAGCAATAATACCGTAGATATAACTATTAGCAATTGCTTTTCCAGCATTCTTTAAAACTGATCTGTAACTGTCTAAAGAAAAACCTGATGCAAACATAGATCCTTTTGTTTTTAAGAAAGATGTATAGATAACTGTAAGCTGTGGAATAATAGATAAGAATACTGCAAAATAAATAAATGCATGCATCAAGAAACCTTTTATCCCCTTAGCTTCTTTAGGCTGAATAGGGCGTAATGAACTCATTGTAAAGGATTTTTTATTAACCACATATTTCTGAGCCATAAAAAGTAATGCTGTAATGAGTACCATGATGGATGCCATTGCTGCCGCGAAGTTTGCTTGACCGCCTACTTCACTAATAAACTCAGAATAAATAATAACTGGCATAACACTATATCCTTCACCAATTAACATAGGTGTTCCAAAGTCTGCTAAAGCATTCATAAAGACTAGAAGTGCACCTGCTAAGACTGTTGGTAAAATGAGTGGAATGATAATCGTAATAACCTTTTTTACAGAATTACATCCGAGGCTTTCTGCTGCTTCACTTAAGGAAACATCTATTTTCTTTAGTGCACCAGACACGTAAAGATAAATAAAAGGATATAGTTTTAGGGTGAATACTAGTAAGATTCCTCCAAATCCATAAACTGATGGTAACTCAATACCAAATGTGTTAAGAAAGAATTTAGTAATGACACCACTTCTTCCACCTAATAAAATCCAAGAATAAGCACCGATAAATGGTGGTGAAAGCATAGAAATAATAACAAGTACTTCTATTAAGCCTTTACCTTTAATTTTGTAGCAACTCATAAAGTAAGCAATGGGTGCCCCAATTAATATTGCTAAAAATGTTACACTAACTGTTACCTTAAAACTATTAATCATAGACTGATAGTAATATTTTTTTTCAAAGAATCTAGCAAAATTACTTAAAGTAAAAGCACCAGTTTCAGCATCTTGAAAACCACTTATGAACAGAGAAAAGAGTGGATAGATTAAAAACAATGCAAAGATTCCCATAATAACTAATGTAATGGTGCTCCAAAAGTCCCATTTTATTTTAGCTTTATTCATATGCACTCACATCCTTAATCAGACTTCGACTGCCATCATCTGTAAAAATATTAATTTTAGACTTATTAGGTATTAATGTTATTGTATCACCCACTTCATAGGTTCTGTCTGCATGACCTATATCTTGTGAGTATTCAATAGAAGGCTGGCCTGCAACAATCATATCCTCATCAAACGTTAATTCATAGTTTACATATTTGCCTAAAAAAGTTTTACTCTTAATCGTTGCAGAAATACCTTTATTACTAACAGAAAACTCTTCTGGACGCACTGCAATCATTACGTTAGCTTTATCTCTTGTTCCTTCAACTAATGTATCCATCATCATCTCATACCCATTTCTAAACTTTACAAAAGTACCTTCAGGAGTTGTTGTTAATATACCCTTAAATAAATTTGAATGTCCTATAAAGGTAGCTACAAAAATATTAGCTGGTCTTGTATATATTTTATAAGGTTCACCTACTTGTTGAATCACCCCTTCTTTCATAACTGCAATTCTATCAGATACTGCTAAAGCTTCTTCTTGATCATGGGTTACATAGACAGTGGTAATCCCTACCTCTTTTTGTACATCACGTATAGCACTTCTCATTTCTATTCTTAGCTTCGCATCTAAGTTTGAAAGAGGTTCGTCCATTAGTAGAACACTTGGATGAATAACTATAGCACGTGCCAATGCGACACGTTGTTGCTGCCCACCTGAAAGCCTTTCTGGTAAGCGATTTTGATATTCATTTATTTTTACTACGCTTAAAATATGGTCTATTTTTTTCCTCATATCGTTTTTATTTAATTTTCTGAGTTTTAAACCATACTCTACATTTTGTCTTACTGTAAGATGTGGAAATATGGCATAGTTCTGAAATACCATACCAATATTTCTTTTATGTGCAGGAATATTATTAATAACTTGATCTCCAAACTTAATTTCTCCACCTTCTATGCTATTAAAACCAGCAATCATACGAAGCAGCGTTGTCTTGCCACAGCCTGATGGACCTAATAATGTAAAAAATTCACCATTTTTAATTTCTACAGATAAATTTGGGATAACTGTCACTTCTCCATATTTTTTTACTACCTCTTGAGCACTAATTGAAACACTCATTGTATCCCCTCCTTGTTTATATTTAGTTGTAATAAAGCCCACACAGGATACCCCAATGTGGGCTATATTTTAGTCATATATTTATAAAACTATTGAGCACTTGTAAAGATATCTTTAAATTTATCTAACCACTCTTGTTTTTTCTCTACTACAAGTTCTTCATCATCATATATTAAATTGATATCTTCAAATTTTTCAAGTCCATTTGGTGCTGGTATATCTTTTCTTACAGAACGACGATTAAGTTTCTCAATAATAATAGTTTGTGCATCTTTACCTGTTACAAAGTCAATGAACTTCTTAGCATTTGCCATATTTTTAGCATCTTTAATGATATACACACCATCTGGTTTAGAAATAACGCCCTCTTTCATATAGACAAGTTTAACAGGTGCACCATCTGCTACATATTTTGCACCACCTTCTTCGAAAGTAAGCCCTACTGTATATTCTCCATCGGCTACACCTTTATATACTGCGGAAGATCCACTTAATAGTTTACCATCTAAGTTTTCACATAACTTTTCTACATAGCCCCATCCCTGCTCAGGATCACCATTTCCCATTGCATAAAGCATATTGATTAGATGTTCATAAGAAGATGAAGATTTAGATGGATCACAATGTGCAATTTTCCCTTTTAACTCAGGATTTAACAAGTCTTCATAACCTTCGATTTTAATATCACCTATAAGGTCTGTGTTTACCATAATTACACTAGGAATATTAGTAAAACGAGTTAATGGTCCTTCAACATTTTTCATGGTGTCATAAACATATTCTTCATTAATAGATTGATAGTTTTCAAATAAGCCTTGTTGAGGTTTCATTGTAGAAAGTGATCCCCCCCAGAAAATATCTCCTAAAGGATTACCTTGTTCTGACTCAACTCTCTTAAGAAGTTCTCCTGTACCAGCAGCTACTACCTCCACAGAAACACCTGTTTGTGTTTCAAACTCATTTACTAATGGTTCAATAAATTCAAGTGGATGTGGACAATAAATAACTAAGTCTTTAGTTTCTGGATCCGTATTTTCCTGTTGTGCCACTTCTGCTGTAGCTTCTGTTGTTGCTTCTGTTGTTGCTTCTGTTGTTGCTTTCTTTTCAGGTTGACTAGTGGTGGTTGATGTGCTAGTACCTCCACCGCAGCCTACCATTGAAACAGCCATCATAATACTTGTAGCTAATACTGCAAATTTCTTCATCTTTCTTCCCCCTTAAAATTTTTATTTATTACTGTTATTGATTAATCTCATTTTAGTTTTTTTACTATTTTATCTCAATCCTAAAAAACCTTTTAATTATCCTTAAAACTGAACTTTCAAATATCAATAAAGAAGGTGTAAAACTCCTATAGCATGAGTTTTACACCTTCTTTATTTATATAGCTATGTCTATGCCTCTTTCTCACTTTGTCCATAGTAAGCATTAGCACCATGTTTCCTCATAAAATGCTTTTCTTTAATAGCATCTGGTGCTACTGCTACTCTTGCATTAATTTGTTCTGTTTGAAATGCCATTTTTGCTACTTCTTCCAATACTACTGCATTATGAACAGCTTCCATGGCATCTTTTCCCCAAGTAAAAGGCCCATGATTAATGCATAATACACCAGGCACATAATTAGGATTAATCCCATAAAAAGCTTCTATAATCACAGTACCTGTATTCTTTTCATATTCACCTTCTATTTCCTGTGGGGTTAAGCTTCTTGCACAAGGAATCTCTCCATAGAAATAATCTGCATGAGTCGTTCCATAACAAGGAATACTTCTCCCTGCCTGTGCCCAGGATGTAGCCCATGGGGAATGGGTATGTACTACGCCTCCTATATCTAGAAAGGCTTTATAAAGTTCAATATGAGTAGCTGTATCTGATGAAGGCTTATATTTACCTTCTATTTTATTTCCTTGTAAGTCCATGACTACCATATCTTCTGGTCTTAATTCCTCATAATCTACACCACTTGGTTTAATGACGAAATAGCCACTTTTTCTATCAATGCCACTAACATTTCCCCATGTATAAGTAATGAGACCTCTTCTAGGTAATTCCATATTTGCTTCATACACTTGTAACTTTAATGCTTCTAACATTTGCATCCTCCTTATTTCAGAGCTTCCACTGCAGTTTTTTCAATCATAAGTCCCTTTGTATAACGACTCATGAATAGTTCAAATCCTTCTACATCTTTGGCTTCTGGGTATACAGTATTAGCCTCTGCAGCCGCAAATACCTTCTCATTTAAGTAAGTATCTAGGGCTTCATCTTCCTCTTTGTTCTTCATATAAGAAGCTAATACACTGATGCCCCATGCTCCTCCTTCTCCTGCTGTTTCCATTACAGAAACAGGTGCATTCATAGCAGCTGCCATTATTTTTTGTCCTACTAGCTTGGTTTTAAAAAGTCCACCATGGCCTAGTACACGGTCTACTACTACACATTCTTGCTTCATTAAAATATCTAAACCTGTTTTAAGTGCACCTAAGGCAGTAAAGAGGTGTACACGCATAAAGTTAGCAAGATTAAATTTACTTTCTGGGGTTCTTACAAATAGAGGTCTACCTTCTTCAAGTTCTGTGATATGCTCTCCTGAAAAATAATTGTATGCTAATAAACCACCACACTCCAAATCTCCTTCTAAAGCTTTACTATAGAGCCTTTCAAACAACTTATTTCTGTCTACTTCTATGCCAAAGTCGTTAGCAAACTCTCCAAACAAATTAACCCAAGCATTTAAATCAGAAGTACAGTTATTACAATGCACCATTGCTACTAAATTTCCTGTAGGTGTGGTCACTAAATCAATAGCCTCATATACCTTTGATAATTCTTTTTCCAGAACTAACATAGCAAATACTGAGGTTCCTGCTGAAACATTTCCTGTTCTTTTAGCAATGCTGTTAGTCGCCACCATTCCTGTTCCTGCATCCCCCTCAGGTGGGCATAAAGGAATACCACCTTGAAGTGTGCCACTTATATCTAGTAATTTTGCCCCTTCTTCTGTTAGAGTACCAGCCATTTCACCTGCTAGTAACACCTTAGGTAAAACCTCTTCCACTTTCCAGTTTAAATCTTCCTTAGCAATCAAAGTATTAAATTTTTCTAGCATTTCCCCATAATAATCCTTTGTATTTGGATTAATAGGGAATACCCCTGAAGCTTCTCCTACCCCTAGTACTTTTTCTCCCGTGAGCTTGGTATGAATATAGCCTGCAAGCGTTGTGATATAATGAATATCTTTAACATGCTCTTCTTTATTTAAAATAGCTTGATAAAGGTGAGCAATGCTCCATCTTTGAGGAATATGATAATTAAAACTTTCTGTTAAGATTTCACTAGCTTCCTTTGTCATTGTATTTCGCCATGTACGGAAAGGTACCAATAATGTACCTTCTTTATCAAATGCCATATACCCATGCATCATCCCACTAAAACCAATGGCACCGATTGTCTGTAGTGATGTATCATATTTCTCCTTAACGTCTCTCACTAAATCTTGGTAACAGCTTTGTAGGCCTTGCCAAATAGCCTCTAAACTATATGTCCAAATATTATTCTCTAACTGATTCTCCCATTCATGACTTCCAGTTGCAATAGGTGTATTTTTCTCATCCACTAGAACTGCTTTAATCCTAGTAGAACCAAATTCAATGCCTAGTGCTGTATTACCCTTTGTAATCGCTACTTTTATAGCTTCGTTTAACAAACTCAACTTAATGCCCCCTTCTATAGCTTGAATCTTTTTTCCTATAGCCTTTTTATCTAACTATCTATAGTAAACAGAATTCCATTTTAATTGATTTTTAAAGTCTCTTATATTGGTGTTTTTATCAATATAAACTGCCTCTATGCCCATTGCTTCTGCCCAATCTCCCATTTGCTCTGCACTAATATCATAGGAGAATGCGGTATGATGTGCACCCCCTGCTAATATCCAAGCTTCTGCACCTACTTCTAGACTTGGTTCTGGTCTCCAGAACGCTGAAGCGACTGGTAACTTAGGCATAGAAATATCTTGTGGTAAGCATTCTACTTCATTAATAAGTAGTCGAAAACGATTGCCTAAATCTACGAGAGAAGTGGCAACCCCTTTACCTGGTTTAGAAGTAAATACAAGTCTAGCTGGGTCTTCTCTATTTCCCATAGAAAGTGGTGATACCTTGATTACTGGCCTGCAATCTGCAATTGTTGGACATACCTCTAACATATGTGCTTGTAAAATACCTTCTTTGCCTGGCACAAAATTGTAAGTGTAATCCTCCATAAAGGATGTTCCTTTTTGAGCATTTACTCCACTTGCCATCATCTTCATTAAGCGAACCATAGCCGCTGTTTTCCAATCTCCTTCTGCGCCAAAACCATAGCCTTTTTGCATCAAACGTTGAATAGCTAGTCCTGGTAATTGGTCAAGACCTGCTAGCATTTCAAAGTTGGTAACAATGGCATGATAGTTCTTTTCCACTAAGAATTTCTCAAATCCTATTTCAATAGCAGCCTGAACTGCCACATGTTTTCTAAACTCTGCCGCATCTCTACCTTCTAATAAAATATCATAAGATGCATAGTATTCTTCTAGGAGTGCTTTAACTTCAGCGTCACTAACTGCTCTTACATATTCTGCAATATCCGTAATATTATAAGCATCTATTTCCCAACCAAATTTAATATGCGCTTCTACCTTATCTCCTTCGGTAACAGCTACATTTCTCATATTGTCACCCACTCTGACAACACGAATATGACTGCTTTCCATAATACCTACCGCTGTAATCATCCATTCTGCCATACGTGTTTGAACTTCTGGCTTTTCCCAGTGTCCAACGATTACTTTCCTCTCAATCCCCATACGACTTACAATATGTCCAAACTCCCTATCTCCATGAGCAGATTGGTTGGTATTCATAAAGTCCATATCAATGCTATCATAGGGAATTTCTTCATTAAATTGTGTATGTAAATGTAGTAGTGGTTTTCTATATTCTTGTAAGCCTAAAATCCAAGATTTAGCAGGTGAAAAGGTGTGCATCCAGGTGATAACACCTGCACACGCCTCATCCTGATTAGCTTCATTAAATGTTTTTCTAATAGATACATTATCAATGAGTGTAGGTTTTAACACTACTTCATAAGGTAATAAGCCTGAATCATTTAGCCCTTTTACAATCATTTCTGAATGCTTGGCAACTACTTTTAAACACTTTTCTCCATATAAATCTTGTGAACCTGTCGCAAACCAAAACTTATAATTCTTTCCCATTCTTCTATTCCTCCTCATCTCAAATTTAAACTATTAACTCAAAGACAATCTTGTTTAATAATCTAGTTTTCCCAAAGTTTTATAAAAGAGCGACACAACTTAATAATACAACTTAATCTCTTATCTATACAAGCTTTATAAAACTTTGTTAAAAAGACATGCACCCTATAAAATAATCTTTTAAATAGATGCATGCCTTTTTAAAATGCTTCCTATATTAAGCAGACTTTTTCTCTTTTAACTTAGCAAATATACTTTGCAAGATAATAAAGAAACATAATAGTGCTGCAATAGCAATCTTAGTCCACCAAGAAGATAATGTGCCTTGGAAAGTAATAAGTGATTCAATCGTTCCTTTAATCAGAACACCAAATAAACTTCCTATGACACTGCCTACCCCACCTGTTAAAAGGGTTCCACCAATAACAGATGATGCAATAGCCTCCATCTCAAATCCTCTAGCCTGTTCTACAAAGCCTCCACAAGAGTTTAAACAAAATACAAATCCTGCTAATGCTGCTAAAAAGCCATTTAAAACATAAACCTTTAATTTTGTTCGTTTTACATTAAGGCCCATAAGCAGTGCAGATTGTTCATTCCCACCTACGGCGTAAATAGATCGTCCAAAGGCAGTAAACTTTAACACAAAAAAGGCTATAATGAGTATGACAATGGCAATGATCACACTGGGATATATATAGGGGTAAACCACATTCCCCTTCTTATTAACTATTCCCATAATAGGTAGATACAACTTAGCATTTGCCATTCCTAAAAAGTTAGGATTAGTGATACTAATCATGTCTGAACTAATCACTGCTGTCATACCTCTTGCAAAGAACATACCTGCTAAAGTAACAATAAAGGGTTGTATCTTGAAATAAGCTACTAAAATCCCCTGTACTAACCCAAATATCGTTCCTACTATTAGGACAATGACGATACTCATGCCTGCGCTCATTTGTTGCTTTTCCATCATCCATGCTAGTAACATACAGGTCATCCCAATAACAGAACCTATAGAAATATCTATTCCTCCGGTAATAAGTACCATAGTCATCCCTACTGCTGCTACAATAAGCCCTGCATTATTAATAAATAAGTTAAAAAACACCTGTGGTTTTGCAAAATTCTTATCACCAAAAACAATCATTCCTGCAATATAGAGCATTGCAAAGAGTATGATTGTAATGGCTAACAAAAAATTGTTACCCTCCAATTTACCTTTTAGTTTTTGTATCATTTTGCCACCACTCCTTCTTCCTCCGCCTTCCTACTTAGGTGTATGCGTTTCATCATACGTTTAAGTTCTGGTGATTGTAACATCACAATAGCGATAACCACAATAGCTTTATACACAGGTAACTGGTCTGCTGTCACTTGCATTGCATATAATGACGTTGTAAGTGCTTGAATCGTTATAGCTCCAATAACACTTCCTGCTATAGAAAACTTACCTCCACCTAAGCTATTGCCACCTAGAGCAACTGCTAAAATAGCATCTAGTTCTATGTTAAGTCCTGCATTATTAGCATCAATAGAATAAATTCTAGAAGTAATAATCATGCCTGCTATACCTGCACATAAACCACAAAATACATAAGTTAAAAAGCGTATAACAGTGGCATTAAGCCCTACCAGCTTGCTAGCTTTTCCGTTAATCCCAACACTTTCAATATACATACCTAAGGCAGTCTTCTTTAGTACTAAGCTAGTGATAATAACCACAAAGATTGCTACAAATATAGGGGTAGGCAGTGGTATATTAGGTAAAAAGGCGCCTAGTCTCTTAAAAGAATCTACTTTTACATATAAGATATTTCCTCCCGTAATTAATTGGGCCATTCCCCTTCCTGCCGTAAACAAAATCAGGGTAGCAACCATAGGTTGAATCTTCATCTTAGCTACTAAAAATCCATTCCATGCCCCACAAAGTGCTCCTGCTAAAACACCTAATAAAACCCCCACAATATAAGGTACTTGATACGTCTCTCCAGTACCTAGCGCAAAAATACAAATAGCTCCAGAAAATGCACTTACTGCACCTACAGAAATATCTGTACCACCTGATGAAGCCACTACTAAAGTCATACCTATCGCTAAAATAATTAATTCACTTGAACGATTAAGTACATCTATTAAATAGCCATATAACACACCATTATTAATGGTAATATTAAAAAATGTAGGTGTTTTAATCAAATTCACAAGAAGTACCACTGCTAAACATATAAGCGGCCAAAATAGACGATACCCCATGATTTTCTTCAATCTGTTTTCTTCTTTATACATGGTGCTCACCTCCTGCAATTGCCCGCATAATGTTTTCTTGTGATAGTTCTTTTTCCTCCAATTCTCCTACCTTAACACCATCTCTTAGAATTGCCATACGGGTACAAGTACGTAGCATCTCCTCTATCTCTGAAGAAATAAACATAACGGACATTCCTTCTCCTGCTAATTCCACCACTAACTTTTGAATTTCTGTTTTAGTTCCTACATCAATTCCTCTAGTAGGTTCATCTAATATTAAAAAGTCTGGTTGAGTGAGCAACCATCTTCCAATGATCACTTTTTGTTGATTACCACCACTTAGTTGCCTAACAGGTGTCTCTATATCTGCAGTTTTAATTTGGAGTAATTCAATATACTTTCTAGTGAATTCCTCTTGCTCTTTTTTACTTAGTAGATTAAACATTCCTTTTTTAGCCTGCAAGGCTATAATAATATTTTCTCTTACAGATAAGTCTGCAATAATGCCTTCATCCTTACGACTCTCAGGACAAAAAGCCATTCCAGCTTTTATTGCGGTAATCGGTGCTGCCATTTGTGCTTTCTTTCCTTTTATCTTTAGTTCACCCTTATCTACTTTATCTGCGCCATATAAAGCCCTAGCGAGTTCTGATCTTCCTGAGCCTAGAAGCCCTGATAAACCTATTACCTCTCCTTTATGAATGGTTAAATCAAAAGGTTTAATTTTGCCAGTACATCCTAGCTGTTTTGCTTCTATCAATACATCTTGTTCTTTTGCAAGCTTCTCTACATTCTCTGGTTTCTTAATAGCGGTTAGATCATCAAAGTCTTTTCCCATCATTTTAGCTACTAGCTGAACTCTTGGCAATTTTTCTATTTCATATGTACCTACTAATTCACCATTTCTAAGAACAGTAATTCTATCACATATAGCATACACTTGTTCCAAGAAATGTGTCACAAAAATAATACCTATACCTTTTGCTTTAAGATCCTTCATAACACTAAATAATTTTTGAACTTCTTGTTCATCTAAGCTAGCTGTTGGTTCATCTAAAATGAGTACTTTAGCTGAGACGTCTATAGCCCTGGCAATTGCCACCATTTGTTGTATCGCAACAGAGTAGTTTTCTAATGCCTTGGTCACATCGACATCAATATTTAGTATTTCTAAAATCTTTTTTGCCTTTTCATTCATGGTTTTCCAATCTATATGCCCATACTTCCTGGGTGCTCTACCAATAAAAATATTTTCTGCTACTGATAAGTTAGGACATAAGTTTACTTCTTGATAAACTGTACTAATCCCATTACTCTGTGCTTCTTCTGGAGATTTATTGATAATGTTTCTATCCTCTATTTTTATTTCTCCTGTTTCAAATTCCTCTACACCAGTTAATACTTTAATTAATGTTGATTTTCCAGCACCATTCTCTCCCATAAGAGCATGTATCTCCCCTGATTTTAAAGTGAAATCCACCTGAGAGAGGGCTTTAACCCCAGGAAAATTTTTGCTAATTCCTCTCATTAAAAGTATTTCTTGATCTAATTTCATAAGTCACCTTCTTATCTTTCACTAGTTTATTTCCTCTAGAACTGTAAAGACTTAATCTAAAAAGGTGTGATGCCTAGAACCATCGATATGGCCTTGGTTCACACCTTTTTAGATATTATCTATCAATAGGGGAAATCTACATAACCTATTTAAAATTAATATGCACGATTTGGAAGAGTTTCTGCTGCAGTATCAGCAGGATATACACCTTCTTCTACATATTGAATCTTTTCTACTTCCTCACCTTTCATAATAGCTTTTGCAAGCTCTGCAACACGTGGTCCATGAAGAGGATTACATTCTACTGAAACGTTCATATCTCCAGCTATCATAGATTCAAAAGCCGCTTTAACAGCATCAAAAGATACAATGATAACATCTTTAGCTGGTTTCTTACCTACTGCTTTAAGGGCATCAATTGCACCAAATGCCATATTATCATTTTGAGCAATTAAAATATCAATATCTGTACCTGCTTTAAGGAAAGATTCCATAACCTCTTGTCCTTTAGCTTGTGTAAACTCACCAGTTTGCTCTGCTACTATTTTATAATTGCTGAATTTGCTAAGTCCATCACGTACACCTTTTGTACGGCCAATCTCTGCCGAAGATCCAATAGTTCCTTGCAGAACAGCCACATTAAGTTCTTCATCTCCACGTCCAATTTCTTTCATATAACCTGTAAGCCATTCTACTGCATCTAGTCCTTCTTGATAGAAGTTTGACCCTACCCAGCAGGTATAAAGTGAATCATCTGATACATTAATCATACGGTCTACGATAATAACTGGGATTTCTGCATCTTTAGCTTCTCCAAGTACTGTCTCCCATCCTGTCTCAGTAACTGGTGCAATAACAATGACATCTACTTCTTGAGAAATAAAGTCCCTAACTGCTTTGATTTGATTTTCTTGTTTTTGTTGTGCATCTGCAAACACAAGTTTAAAACCATTTTCTTCTGTTAAGGTCCCCTTCATAGATTCTGTATTAGCTACACGCCAATCTGATTCAGCCCCTACTTGTGAAAATCCTATTGTAATTAACTCATCCCCTTTTGCTTGTGTACCTGTTGTTTTAGTGTTACTTGTACAACCTGTAAACATCGTTCCTATCATCGCTACACCTAACAAAATTCCTATTACTTCCCTACGCATAAACGAACTACCCCCTTTAAAATTATATTTATGACTGGAAATCTTTCTTATAATAGAATTATAAACGCTATTTAAGTTATAAAATATGGATTAACTTTCGATTTCCTTTCAATATTTTATTTCTTTTGTACTTTACAATACCTTACATCAATTACAATAGATTTTTATATGAAAAACAGGTATTTTTTTATCTTGTCCTTTTACTATTATGCTAGTATCCCTATTGGTATTCTAATCATCACTGTTGTTCCTTCTCCTTCTATGCTTTCTATACTTATGCCATATGCTCTTCCATAATTGAGACGAATCCTTGCATTAACATTTGCTAGTCCAAATCCACTATCTGTCACCTCAGGATTTTCATTGGATAAATGCCTTCTAATGGTCTCTAGCTTTTCTTTGGAGATTCCTACCCCATTATCTTCTACTTTAAGTAATAAGTAATCCTTTTCATAAGAACCTGTAATACTAATCTTATTTTTACCCCTTTTTTGTTTAACTCCATGGTAAAGAGCATTCTCTACTATAGGTTGTAGTGTTAATTTTAATATACGGCACTTCCCTAATTCTTCTGGAATATTGATTTCATACTCTAAAAGGTCTGAATACCTAAATTGTTGAATTTGTAAGTAACTTCTTACATGATTTTCTTCTTCTTTTAATGTAATATAATCTCTTCCTTTACTTAGACTTATTCTAAAGAAGTCAGATAGGGCACTAACAATTTCCACAATCTCCTCACTTTGTCCATCTTCTGCCATCCAAATAATCGTATCTAATGTATTATATAAAAAGTGGGGATTAATCTGGGCTTGTAGCAGTTTTAATTCTGTACGCCTTAGATTAATCTGTTCACTTTTTACATTGGCAACTAAATCCTCTATTTTACCTACCATACTATTAAAACTTTGTTCTAAAGTAGCTATTTCATCACCACTACCATTAATTTTTTGCAAGGAAAAATCACCTGCTCCAACTTGCCTTGTCAGTTGGCACAGGTGCTGAAGTGGCTTAGAAATACTATCTGATATTACAATTACCAAAATCCAAGTAATCATTAGAACCCCAATTAAAATAATAAGGCTAATGTTTAACATGTTATTAATATCTAGTTGTATAGCCTTCTTGACCTTCTCTAACTCTAATGCCTCATAATAAACGTACTCTTGAATTTCATCCCTAATTAAACTTGTAAAAACATAAATATCATTCTCCAGGATATTCATATTTTCATCATAATGGCCTGTTTCCTCACAATTCTTTTTGATTTGATAAATCTTTTTTTCTAGAAGCTTTAAATTGCGCTGAGTTCTAGTCACTTTTTCACGGTTTATTTCTAAATTAGTTCCTGTTTTTAATTGCTCTAAATAATCCTTAGTTTTGTTTAAGGTAGATTCAATACCACTGTTTTCAAAACTTAGGGAGCCTATGGCAATGCGATACATTGCATAGTCTACTTCTTCCTTAAAATGCATATCAAATTCACTGGCTATATTAATATCTTTTACAATTGGTGTATAACGATCTGTATAAGTGCTGAACCTAATAATAATACTAATTACTAAACATATCATAGGAATTAGCATGATACCCATGAAAAATTTTAATTTTGTTCTTAAAGACATTTCAGAATAACTAATTAATTTATGTACTAATTTCCCCCTCATACCAATCCCCTCTATCTTCCATTTATTGAATACAGTCTAATGTTTGTCTTCACTACGTTTTCGATATTCCTTGGGTGTACAATTTTGGGTTTTCTTAAATAAATAACTAAAATAGTGAGGATCTCTATAACCCACTGAAAATCCAACTTCCAAAGTCTTCATAGATGAACAACGAAGTAACTCCTTCGCTTTTTTCATCCTTATATCTGTTAAATATGAAATAAATGTCTGACCTATTTCTTGACTAAAAATAGCACTAAAATGGCTTGGGCTAATATTTACATGTTCAGCTACACTATTTAATGAAATAGATTCTTGATTATAATTAAGTTCAATATATACCTTAGCCTCTTCCAAAAGGTTTCCATATCGTTTACCGCTTATCTCATCTCTTAAACTAAGTGCTGTAATTAATAGATTTTCCAAATAAACCTCAGACTTGTCTATTGTTTGAAGGGCATCCTTTATCTGATGAATGTCCCCACACTTTTCTACAATGTAACTTTTCTCATATCTAAGCTGCTCAACAAAGCTTACTACATTGAAATAAATATCCATCATAATATATTGCCTAAAAAGAAAGGAATCTGTCCCTGGCCCCATACTCTTTAGATAATTTGTAGCAAATTCTGCAACTTGTCCCTTTATGCCTGTTCTTAAAAAATCATTAATGGTTTTCTCGTCAAATTTACTCACATCTAAATGAGTAATACTAATTTCTTCTTTTTCTATGGTTGTACTATATGCTTCTAGCTGACTATAATAAATTACTTCTCTGTCTCTTAATAAGTAACGGTAGGATAATGCTTTATTAGCTTTATCAAAAGCAGTGACTATTTCACTTATCCGATACACTCTTTCTCCTACGCCTATACAATAGGACAGTGTGGCATATTCCTTCATAATTTCTTGAATATCTTTTACTGCTTCTTCTTCATTCTTATTATATTCTCCACTATTTTGTTTTAATATTATTGCCCAACCCTCAGTCTCTCTATTAAATAAAATACAACTTTGTTCATCCTCACACCATCTTCTTAGAGCTTCAGTCAGCTTGCCTTGTACTTCATCGTAATATCCTAAAGTAGCTTCTTGAAACAAAAGCTTCAGAAGCAATATATTATAACCTGAAGCCATAAGCTTAATATCTAATGCATTTGCACGTTCAATTAATTCAGCCATCCCCTGCTTACAAGTCACTAATTCATTGAAGAATTTTTTTCTAGTTCGATTTTTATTTTCCTCTTCACTTGCTAAATAAGCTTTTAGGCTCTCTGCTTTCTTCCGCTCCTCTTTAATAGCATATTTAACCTTATCCATAGACTCAATCAGTTTTTTAGCACTAATTGGTTTTAATAAATAGTCTGTTATGCCAATACTAATAGCCTTTTTAGCATATTCAAATTCATCATAACCACTTAATATAATAATTTTTATATCGGGTATAGCTTCTTTTACTAAACCACTTAATTCTAGCCCATCCATAAAAGGCATCTTTATATCTGTAATAATAATATCTGGCTGTGTTTCTAAAATCATAGGATAAGCCATCTCCCCATCTCCTGCTTCTCCTACTAATTCAAAGCCATATTCTTCCCATTCCACATTCTTTTTCATTCTTTCTCTAACAGTAAACTCATCTTCTACTAAAAATACCTTTATCATCATTTACCCCCAACATTGATTATTGAAATTTTGTTTACAGATAGAAAATATGTATTTATTTCGTTCGTATTATGTCATATTTTTTATTATTTCTAAAAATATCAGTTCAAATATCATAAATCAATTTATAATACGCTAAAAGGATACGTCTTCTAGCTACTACTTTCTAAAAGATATATCCTTTCATATAAAAAACTAATATCTATTCCCTTTTTAAAGTAAATTATTTTTTTCTATCTCTCTATTTTTCCCTAATATTAATATATAGATTCTGACTGAATTCATAAGTTATACCATTTACAAATTGCATCTCTTTTTCTGCGGTATAAGCTTTTTAGAACTTTCTATGAAATTACTATTTTAATACTATCTACTTATTATAACTAGAATACCCTATACCTAACCTAACATAAACTAAACCAAAACGAGATGTATATCCTTCTGCCCACTCAGAATTGTCTATAAAAGACCAATGCATATAACCTATCACTTTTATACTATCTTCAATTGCATGCTTTAAGGCACCTATGTATTGTGATAAGAAACTAATACGATATGAATCATATATACGCCCATCTGGATAAATAAAATCAGTTCCTGCCATACCGTTTTCAGTAATCAGAATAGGTAAACCATAGCGTTCATATAGAAATTTTGGAGACCAATAAAGTACATCAGGTGTTATACACCAACCAAGTGCTGTAATAGGTTCTCCATGCTTAGGTTGTGTATTAAATACATTTTGAGACTGATAAATATTAGCACCATAGAAATCAATAGGTGTAGAAATAATCTTCATATCTTCTTCTGTAATAATCGGCATATGCTGTTTGAAAGACAATCTACAATAACCTTAACATACTCAGCAAACTATTCACTACTCTCGGATTAAGCCATCCCCCTTTCTTTGTAGTGCATTAGGGTAATTCCACTAAAAAAGAGTAACTAAAGGAGTAATACCATTTGCTAATAGTGTATCTACTAAATCTGAGTAATAAAAATAACTTCTTTATATATACCTTCTATTTGGTAGGCCGCAGTTGCCACTCCCCACATGAAGTCACTAGTAAACCCCATATTTATCCCCACCTTCTTGCTAATCTATTTATATTTTAATAATGCTAATCTGAATAAACAATGATTTAATTTGCTGAATTACTGATAGATACTGCTTTCTATTTATTTTTGTATAAATGGCGATATTCTGTTGGTGTTAAATGAGTAATACTTTTAAACTGACGCATAAAGTGAACATCATTTTTATATCCACAAGTGTCCGATATATATTTAATAGATAAATTAGTTTGTGCTAAGTAATATTTTGCATATTCAATACGTGCATTAATAATATCTCTTAAGCAAGAAACCCCAAAAGCTTTCTTATAGAGGTGTTGGAAATAGTATGTACTTAATGTAATCTCATGGGCCAGGCCCTCAATAGACCATTCATTATAAGGCGTACTATGAATTTTACTACGTAGTAAAGAAAGCTTTTCATAATATGGACTTTCTTCTTTTATACTAAATGATTCTGTTATTCCTGCAATTTTCAGAAAGAAAAGTTTCAAATAATGTTCTAACGTTTCATTTGAGTGAATACATCCTGCATAATACTCATAGGCCATATTTTTTATAAGAAAAGAAAAAAAGGATATATCATGAATGGGAATAGGTGTTTCCAATGGAATATTGATCTGATTGAAAAATTCTAAATCTTGTTCTTCTAATTCAACATTAAACCAGTCATTAGAAAAAGGTTCTTGATAGGCTTTATAATATTGTGGTGTCCCCTTGGCATAAAGAAAAAATATATTAGGTTGTGTATACAAGGTTTTATCTTCTAACTGAAATTCAGCAGGGCTTTTAATTAAGAGGGCAAGATAATCTTTACACCCATTAGGACGCTCAATTTTAAAATCCATATCATGAATATGGTTATGCCCAATATAAGTAAGATGCATATGTAACCTCCTCGTATGACAATTTATCTTCTTAAATTATATTTTACTAATCATCAAATATTAATATATAAAAACACCCTTTTGGGTGTTCTCATAACTTATACTTTTAACTATGCACTAATCATCAATTAATATCTTTTTTACTTTTATACAATTGGTATTAAGGATATCTACGCTCATTCTTGCCAAGTTTTTTTAGTATATAATCCAAATTTAATGATCAAAAATATAATTATCTATTACACAATGTTTTCCCCTAAAATAATTTTAGGCATTGTCGTTAGGCACCTATTCCAACGTTTGTAAAAATGCTCAAGCCCTAACTTTGATACTCTTGCATGAGTCTCTTCATCTCGTACAGTCCAATGTAAAACATATGTTATTTTATCTACAAAGCGAGTAAGAGCAATTGGTAATTCTCCTTGTTTTACGGCATTAAAATCTTTCTGCCTATGTGTTCTCTTAATATATTTCACGTCTATAACACCGTCTTGTTTCAGATAAAATTCTGCCACTTCTTTCATAAGAACTTCTATTTCTTCTTGTTTACTAATTTTTGCTTCATAAATACAAATCTCATTAAACATTAGAGTGTACCTCATCACTAAGGATCATTTAAATAACTACCATTAAACAAATATTTATCTATTAATAATATATCATACTTATTCATAAATCTAAATAGTCATACAAATTCTCTATCCAAAATAAAAACACCCCTTGGGGTGCTTTCTCGTCTCTTATACTTTCAAATATTAGTACAAACTACGTACTAATCATAAACAAATACTACAACTTTTTGTTTAACCGTTTTGCCATAGGCATTAAGAGTATCTAAGCTCATTCTTTGCTAAGATCTTCTATATTTTTTAGGTCAAACCCTCGAACCATTAGTACTTAGTACCTGAATGTATTACTACACTTACAGCCTAAGCCTATCTACCTCATAGTCTCTAAGGGGTCTTACTCCTTTCGG
>JAEZJJ010000017.1 GCA_023436395.1 Bacillota bacterium
TCAGTTTCCTACACGAAATCTTATTGTCAGAAAGTGCGACGAGCTATGCCTGCTATTAGAAGTATTACCATTTAGATACCAGATTTTCATTATAGCTTGTGAAAGCTGATTTCATGTATGTTTCCTAGACTATAATAAAAGCACATTTACCGTGATGATTATCATCTTAGTAATTGTGCTTAATGATCCTATCTCATTACTTTTTACCACTCATCTTTATTTTTATCTTTCTAGTCGCAAAATCAAGGAGTTCTCCTAGCATTAAAAACATAAATAGTCCTGGATATTTAAAAAAGGAAAAGATAAAAATACCTATCTGTGCAAAAGTTAGTACAAACATGATAATAACAAATTTTCCTGATACCTGCTCTGGAGACACCATATTAATATACCTTTCTAACTGTTCATCATATTGAAAGGACATCAATCTTTCTAAAATAAAAAATACAAAAAATAACGCACTACTTCTACTAAATGTTACTATATACATCACATAAATAATAATGTATGTTAGCAATACTATTTCTATGGGAAATCTATTTTCTGATTCTTTCATTCGATTCTCCTATTTTACTATGTTATATTTACTTATTAGTCTATAAGTATATCTTCCTTATATGTAATTTATATTAACATACTTATCCTAAATATTCACATCTTTATCATTAACAATTTATCCACATTTTTTTCTATATTCTTTTCCTTATTTAATGATTTTATATATACTTATCCACATTTTTATGTAATCTATCAACATTTTGTGAATAACTTTTTTATTATTGTGGATTATAATATTGTTTATATAAAAGTAAACAGGAGGATAATTATCCTCCTGTTTCAAAAATAAAAATAATCTATTCCATTTAGTCCTTTGCTCTTAATTTCTTGTTAAACTTCTTTTCTTATTTTGTTTTTGTATATACATCATGTTATCAATATAATCAAGGAACTCATCTATATTTTTATATTGATCATTAAAACTATCAATACCATAGCTGAATTTTAAGGTATATGGTTTTCTACTCCCAGCATTATAAGCAGTTAGTCTATCTTTAAATCTATCTAAATATTTAATCATCTGCTTTTTACCTTGATGCTCACTTAATACTAAAAATTCATCCCCCCCCATTCTAAAAATCTTTTGCTTAAAGGAAAAACTATTTCTTAGAATTTGGGTAAAGTTTTTTAAAGCTTCATCTCCTTCTTGATGACCAAAGCGGTCATTAATCCTTTTAAAATCATCTAAATCAATATTTATGGCTGTTAATACTTCTGGTGGTTTCTTAGCTAATTTAGTAATATACCTACTATAACTTTGTTTATTTTCTAAGCCAGTAAGTGCATCATACTGCAATTCATCTATTATATTGAAAATATATGTACAGATTAACAACCCTCCTACTGTACTCCATATTGTTAAATAGATTTTCCCTATTACTTGTATCAGAACAACAATTATTAGAACCATTATATAGAGATTAATTAAAACGTATTTATACGTTACAAATTTTTTATAATAACGTAAAATGCGCAAGCTCCCATAAACTAAGTAAAATAAAGTAGTTAAAGGCACAAGAAAAAATAATGGTCCTCTCATATATTCATTCGTAACGTCTACCGTAGCAATCCACCCTACTTTTATATTAATAACTGTAAAAGCAAAGAGAAAGAGTACGGGTATAAAAATACAAATTTTGCACCTCTTTACTGATTTTAGATTCTTTTGTAACCAACACTCAAAATACAAAATGACTAACATCAAAAATAGTGGTACAGCCATAAATCCCACCATATTTGTACTAAGATTGATCCATCTTAAATTTACCGCATTCTTTACATTAACTAGGACACTAATTATTTCTAATATCAAAATAAAGATGTTCATTCCAAGTAATAACATAAATAGTTTATTCATTAATTCTGATTTATCCAGTCTAATATTAGCATGTATAAGGATGATACTTAAGATAATGGTAATTACAAGATTAGTTTGTATTTGAAAAAACATTATACGCATCCCCCTCCCCTATTGCTTATACTATTAATATTATAGTTTATATCAATTATAATTTTATTATATTCTGACTAATATGTAAAATTTTTTTCCTTTAATTTCATATTTATTATTCATATTTACAATTTTTTGTCCTGATATACTATTCATTCTAAGTATCCTTGTTTGATATTTAACAATTAGTTTCTCTTTATTGGTTAAAAAATGTTCTATTTAACAATTTTTTACTTTGATTTTTCATATAATATTAAATAATTTTATACTAGATATCAATTTGACAAATATTTAATCTCATGATAATATCACAATATATTCTTAATGCATTAGTAATTTTGCATTATTTTATTTTAATACGCATTGTTAAAAATATAACGATGTATCACTTGTTATTATATAACTAACTTAAGGAGGATAATAAAATGTCTGAAAACAAAAAAGTTAAAGAAGAAGCACCTGTAGTTGATGCTGTAAAAATGGTAGATGAATTAGTTCAGAAAGCAAAAGTAGCTCTTGATGAGTATATGAAACTTGATCAAGCTCAAATTGATGAAATTACTAAAGCTATGGCTCTTGCTGGTTTATCAGCGCAAATGAAACTTGCTAAAATGGCACTTGAAGAAACAGGCCGTGGTATTTTTGAAGATAAAGTTACAAAAAATATCTTTGCAACAGAGTATATTTATCACAGTATTAAGCACGAAAAAACTGTTGGTGTTATTGAAGATAATGAAGATGAAGGATACATCGAGATTGCTGAACCAGTTGGTATCGTAGCTGGTGTTACACCAACAACAAACCCAACATCTACAACAATGTTCAAAGCAATCACATGTGCTAAAACACGTAACCCAATCATATTCGGTTTCCATCCATCTGCACAAAACTGCTCTCGTGAAGCTGCTATCATCGTAAGAGATGCCGCTATCAAAGCTGGAGCACCTGAAAACTGTATTCAATGGATTGAAGTACCATCTATCGATGCGACTAATGCACTTATGAATCATCCTGATGTAGCAACTGTACTTGCAACTGGTGGTTCTGCAATGGTTAAAGCTGCATACTCTACTGGTAAACCAGCCCTTGGTGTAGGCCCTGGTAACGTACCAGCTTTTGTTGAAAAAACAGCTAACCTTGAACAATCTCTTACAGATATTATTCTTTCTAAGTCATTTGATAATGGTATGATTTGTGCTTCTGAACAAGCTGCAATCATTGAAGCACCTATTTATGATAAAGCAGTTGCTTTCATGAAAAAACAAGGTTGCTACTTTGCAACTAAAGAAGAAATTGAAAAATTATCTCCAGTGGTTATTGACCCAGTCCGCATGATGGCAGGTCCAGCAATCGTTGGTAAATATCCTCATGAAATTGCAGCTCTTGCTGGCATTACTATTCCAAAGGAAACTAAAGTCATCTGCTGCGAAATTGATGGTGTTGGTGAAGCTTACCCACTTTCAAGAGAAAAACTTTCTCCAGTGCTTGCTATTGTAAAAGCTAAAGATGTTGAAGATGGTATACAGAAGGCTGAAACAATGGTTGAACTTGGTGGCCTTGGACATACAGCAGTAATCCATACAACAAATAATGACCTCATAAACGAATATGGCAAACGACTTAAAGCTTGTCGTATTGTTGTAAACTCTCCATCAGCATTTGGTGGTATCGGCGATGTTTACAACTCACTTATGCCTTCATTAACACTTGGTTGTGGTTCTTATGGAAATAACTCTACATCATCTAACGTTACAGCTTCAAACTTAATTAATAAGAAAAGGGTGGCTAAGAGAAGAGTGAATATGCAATGGTTCAAAATTCCAGAAAAAATCTACTTTGAAGCAGGTTCTGTTCAATATTTAGCTAAGATGCCAGAAATTTCTCGTGCAATGATTATTGCTGACCCAATGATGGTACAACTTGGCTATGTTGATAAAGTAACTTACCAATTAAATAAAAACTTAAATAAAGTAGCTATTGAAATCTTCAGTGAAGTAGAACCAGATCCAGACTTAGAGACAGTACGCAAAGGTACAGCTGCAATGAACTCATTCAAACCAGACGTTATCATCGCTCTTGGTGGTGGTTCTGCAATGGATGCTGCTAAAGCTATGTGGTTATTCTACGAACACCCAGAAGCTGACTTCGTTGGTATGGCTCAAAAATTCATGGATATTCGTAAACGTGTTTACAAA
Source organism: Bacillota bacterium (assembly GCA_023436395.1). GTDB lineage: Bacteria > Bacillota > Clostridia > Lachnospirales > Cellulosilyticaceae > Cellulosilyticum. The sequence goes on from JAEZJJ010000017.1 coordinate 4,204, forward strand.
TTCCCTAAACTTGGCCACAAAGCTAAAATGGTATCTATTCCTACAACATCAGGTACAGGTTCTGAGGTAACATCTTTCGCTGTAATCTCTGATAAATCTAAAAACATGAAATACCCATTAGCTGACTACGAATTAACACCAGATGTAGCTATTATTGATCCAGAATTCGTTATGTCTGTTCCAGCTGGTCCTACAGCAGATACAGGCCTTGACGTATTAACACATGCTATTGAAGCATATGTATCAGTTTTAGCATCAGACTTCACAGACGCTCTTGCACTTCATGCTATTAAACTTGTATTTGAATACTTACCACGTTCATACAAAAACGGTGCAAAAGATCCAGAAGCAAGAGAAAAAATGCACAATGCATCTTGTATTGCAGGTATGGCATTTACTAATGCATTCCTTGGTATCAACCACTCACTTGCTCATAAACTCGGCGGAGAATTCCATATTCCTCATGGTCGTGCAAATGCACTTCTTCTTCCACATGTTATTGCATACAATGGTGAAACAAATCCATCTAAATTTATGGCATTCCCTAAATACGGTAAATTTATTGCACCACAAAGATACCAAGATATCGCTAAAATGTTAGGTCTTAAGGCTTCAACTCCAGAAGAGGGTGTTGCATCACTTGTTCAAGCTGTTAAAGACTTAATGAAAGAACTTAACATCCCATCTACTATTAAAGAAATGGGTATTGATGAAAAAGATTACTTAGCTAAAATAGGTGATCTTTCTTATAAAGCATTTGAAGATCAATGTACAACAGCTAACCCAAGACTTCCAAAGGTAACAGAACTTGAAGACCTTTACAAAAAAGCTTACTACGGTAAATAATCATTCTAGTTTACACTCCTATTAATATAGATATAAAGAAAAACGACTAACTCATCAGCTAGTCGTTTTTCTTTATATCGTTTTTCTTTATATCTTTTTTCCAAGTTTTCCCCTTCCTTAAGCCTTCAAAGACCTTTAAAGCTTGTTTGACTTCTATGATAGTTATCTTCTTTCTTCCATAGCAATAAGCCTCATAGGGCCTTGTAATAGGTCTTATATCAATCTTATCCTCTAATAACCTATTACTTAATTGTTCATAAGTTTCTCCTTCTAGGATTTCATAGTCATGTATGTATAGTAATTTAATTACTTCTTTCAATAAGTGTTCAATACTTTCCTCTGGTTTACTTCTTAAGAGCTTTACTCTCCAGACTATATACATAAGCACTTTAGCTAATAACCAAAGGATAATCAGTAGGAATGTAGGTGGTATGATACGATAAACTAAACGAATAAGTTCATTTATTGGAATAGTTCCCTGTAAATTAATAATGCCGCCTAGTCCACCTACGCCTTGAATCATCTGTCTTTGATTGCCACTAGGTGTTGGATCAAAAAGCATCCAGCCATACCCTGAAATATAAACTTCTACAAAAGCATGGGCATTCTTCTTCCTAATAATGTACTTTTCTTCTGCAGATTTTTCTTCTGAATAATAACCACATACATACCTTGCTGGTAATCCTAAGCTTCTACATAAGAGTACCATTCCACTAGCAAAGTCTTGACATATTCCCTGCTTCTGATTAAATAAGAAGTCATAAATAGGATCCGCTATTTTATCTTGTTGGGGTGCACCATAAACATAAGTATAGCCTCCCGTAGTTTTCAAATACGTTTCAATACTGTTTGCAATTTTTGCATCATTATCTGAGTCAGATGAAATATGCCTTGCCAGATTATCGAGTTGTTTCCTCATATATTCAGGAACTTGGGTATACTCTTCCATTAGTTCATCATATACTTCATCTGTCATGAGTATTTCGTTAAAATAAAATCCACTATTTATAATTAATTTTTCTAATAATTTTAACCATGTAATTCTATTTTGAAGGCTTGGACTTAACTCAAACATCTTTCCTATAAAAGGTTCCCTTTCTAAATAGCTAATAGTATACCCTACTTGCTTCTTATTCTCTTCCTCTTGAAAACATATATTATGAATGTCTCCTGCCATAAGTATATCATTATCATTAGTAAAAACCCCCCTAAGTCCATTTGTAGTTAAAAAATGTCTACAATTATTTACTTCATAGATATAGGCAGTTTTTATACTTGGAATCGTAATCCCTTCACTCTCTAGATATGATTTACTAATATTTATAAACAGTTCATATTCTTCAAGAAGCTCCGTTGCATTGACAGGCTTTAAATCAGCATTAGATTTATCTATACGCCATTCCCCATTACTATAATGGCTATAAGCGATTTCTCTTAGATATAAGGGTTCCTCACTTTCTACTTCGAAGAGAATATCTTCGGAAATACTTGGATTTCTATCTAGTTTTACACTAGTAGGTAAATCTCCTATTAAATTCTTATTATACTGTTGTATCCATCTAGCCCCTGGCAAATAATCTATTTGTGGTAATATCTTAATTCCTACTAAGATGATTATTAATACCACCCCTAAATGGCTCATATAGCCTTTAAGAGGAATATCATAATACATGGTTGGTATAGGTTTTTTATCATTTTTATAAAAACAAATAAAGATAAGGCCTAAGCTTAGAATAAATAAACTTACTCGCTTTAAGTCTACACTTACATGATCATTTACCTCTAAAAATATAAAAGCCGCAATAACTAAAATGTAAGTGGGAGGAAACCATATATCTATTCTTTTTTTAATAACTTGAATTAAATCCTTTATTTCTAATAAAGTAATGGCCATACATGATAAAAATAAGATAATGCTAGTTCCTTCTTGTATGAATACCCCTAATATCCCAGTCAAAGTCACTTTATATTCTATGTATCTCCAACTATACACTCCCAAACATAAGTAGAAAATAAAAACTACTGTAAATACAATTGATCTTTTAGTCTTTGTCGTATAGTGATAAGCCGCCAAAAGAGTTAAACTAGTAAAAAGCATCCCCCCAAGGGTTGCACTAGGTTGATAATCTGCAAACACTATCAGTCCCAAAGATAATACAACACTTATTAAAATCATTTTTAAAACTTCTATTAAAATATTTTTTCCCTTAAACATACCTTATCACCTCATACTCATCTGAAAAATACCATGTACCTACCAGATTTTCTCCTGCCCAAGGACTCTTCTTCATCTCTAATATATTTAAGGATCTCTTTTCCTCTAATTCCTCACTTAAATATTTACTTAAATAAGAAGTTAAAAATATTTTACTTATAGGAGATGGATAATGCTGATAGAGATAATCATATGGCCACCTCTCCTCACCCACTTGTCCTTCGTTCCCTGTATATCCACTTAGTAGTGTAGCTAACTGTGGTATTGCCATGACTTCTGTTAAGGTAAGCTGCTGCCACACTCCATTTTGTCTGTAAATAAGTGTTACCTTTTCCCCTTGTTTTAAAAAAGTATGAGCCAAAGAAATAGAAGTAACTAATAGCTTATCAATTAGCCTTGCTCTATTTTCCTTATCTTGTTCCTCACAAATAGGATCTAAAATAAAAATGTACTCTCTCTTAATAGTGGCGTGCTCTTCTCTTTGACGTACCATATAAATGTCACGCCTAGCTAATAGTTTCCAATGCATCAGTTTTAGAGTGTCTCCTTCTATATAGGGCGCCAATTCATGACATACTTCACCGTCACTGCTGATAACAGGAATTTGTTCATGGTCTCTTTCTTTCACTTTTACTAGATTGAGAAGATTTTCTACTTTCCCTAATGTTACCACTTGTGGTAAGACGGATACTTCCTTTTCTAAGGTGCATTTTATACGTCTCTTCATAATTCCAAAATAATCTTGAAGCACAATCTCTTCTATTCCTATAGTCTCCTTGCCACTGTATTCTCCTACGTACTCTAATGTAATCTCTTTAGTGCTCCTTGGTGGTAATGCCACACATATGCTATCATACTGTTTAGCTGCTACATGATAAGTGGTCTTTAAAAAAATATAAATATAGGGACTTTGTAACCATGCTTTATTTTGAATATTGATAGTCAGCTCGACTTGTGCCTTTTTATTAATTCTCACATAGCTTTCATCTTTAATGGCGAAACTCAAACAAGGCTTAACCACTAGTAAATGTATAACTGAGATTACTCCACCTAATATACAAATTGTTAGAAACTTCATATATGCCATATCTGTCTTTAAATAAAGGCTAACCAATAGATAAAGAGTGACTACTATAAATAAATAGTTAGGCGTGATTGGCCTCTTTTTTCCCTTCATACTCACACCACAATTTGAACCTTTCTAAGAGCCTCTTTAATAACTCTCTCAACCTGTTCTAAGGAAGCCTCATAGCCTGATTTTAGCCTAATACGATGTCCTATAATAGGTACAATTATTTTCTGCACATCATCTGGTAAGACATAATCTCTGCCATTTAATAAAGCCCAGGCTTTAGCCCCTTTAATAAGTGCTAAACTCCCCCTTGGATTAATACCTATTTTCACAGCCTCATGAGTACTAATGGCTTCTATAACATCTAGTAGATATTCTTTTAACTTATCATTTACCAATACTTCCTTCACATTTTCTCGAAGATTTAATAAAAGTTCCTTTGGCATTACTGATGTAAGGTTATGAATAGGGTCCTCATACTCATAACGACTTAGTATTTCTCTCCAATCTTCTCTTACAGGATAGGTGATATAAAGCTTCATAAAGAATCTATCTAACTGAGCTTCTGGTAAAGGATAAGTCCCTTCATTTTCTATAGTGTTTTGCGTCGCAATAACCATAAAAGGTGTTGGCAAGCTTCTCGTTTCTCCTTCAATGGTTACCTGTCTTTCTTCCATTGCTTCTAAAAGACTAGACTGTACTCTAGGTGATGCTCTATTAATCTCATCTGCTAGTAAGAAATTACAAAGTGCTGCTCCTTCTTTATAATCCATCTCTCCTGTAGTACGATTATATAAATAATAACCCGTAATATCAGAAGGAAGTACATCTGGAGTGAACTGTACCCTTTTAAATGTTCCATCTATACTTTTACTTAAGGCTAATGCAAGCTTTGTTTTCCCCACCCCTGGCAAGCCCTCTAATAAAACATGTCCTTCACTCAATAAGGCCACTAACAAATACTCTAAGTTCTCCTTTTCTCCAATAATAACAGATTCCATATTTTCTAGCACTTCTTGTAATGCAGTATGCATTTTTCTCCCCCTTGATTAATAGCTATGATGTAGCTAATCTAGACTCAGTTCATCTATAAATATTCTATCATATTTGAATTATTAAACAAATATATTCCTAGGCTTGTAGTTATAGTAAGTTGCAATTAAAAATCAGATTACTTATAATAGCTACATACTAAATGAGGTGATAATAATGTTCTCTAAAGCAACAACTGATTATCTAGAATTACTAAGTACCTCTGGTACATCCTCCAATTTACATAGATTTAAAGCTCTTTTGGAGCTCCTTGATAACCCACAAGATAAAATCAAATGTGTTCATTTAGCAGGGACTAATGGCAAGGGATCTGTAGCTAGCTATCTTTCTCATATTTTGCAAGAAGCCAATTATAAAGTCGGCCTTTATACCTCTCCCGACTTAGTAAGCGTCACAGAACGTATTTCTATTAATGGCCAGCTTATTTCAGAGAATGATTTTGAAAGACTTTTAATGCAGGTACGCCATGCCTCTGATACATTAAAGCCTTTTGCTCTGTTTACATACTTTGAGGTACTTACTGCTCTTAGCTTTTTATATTATAGAGAAAACCAGTGTAATATCGTGATATTAGAAACAGGTTTAGGTGGCAGAAATGATGCAACTAATGTGATTAATTCACCTATTTGCAGCGTTCTAACTACTATTTCTTATGACCATGTAGAAAGATTGGGTAGTACCCTTAGGGAAATTGCCTATGAAAAAGTAGGCATTATTAAATCTTGTTGCCCTACCATTAGCTATCCACAGGAAACGGAGGTCATAGAGCTCATTACTTCTACATGTAAAATGCAAAATTCATCTCTTACCTTCTGTAATTTTAATCTACTGTCTATGATAAGTAGTACCTTAGAGGGACAGGTCTTTAACTATAAACACTATTCTAATCTTTATATCAGGTTACTAGGAAAGCATCAATGCTATAATGCCGCCCTTGCCTTAGAGGTAATAGATGTACTTATAGATTTAGGAATAGCTATTAGTAAGGAGGCTATTTATAAAGGTTTAGAAAATACTAGATGGCCTGGTCGTTTAGAAATTATACAGAAGTATCCTCTTTTCCTCATAGATGGTGCTCATAACGTAGAGGGTGCAAAAGCACTGAAAGAAGCGATTATAGACTATTTTAAGGACAAAAAGGTCATTTATCTATTCGGTAGTCTGAAAGATAAGGATAGGAAACAAATTTTAGAACTCACTATGTCCCTCGCACAAAGTGTCATTCTTGTCACACCTTCTAGTAGCCGAGCCGTCTCTACTGACCTGTTGGCTCAGGAAGTTGCCTCTTACTGCCCTCATATCTTCAAGGCTGCTACACTCAACGAAGCTACTACCCTTGCCTTATCACTAGCCGATGCTGATAGTGTAATCATAGCTTTTGGGTCCCTTTACTTTATAGGTGAAATACCAAAAATCATTTCTAATAAACGGTAATCTATTATGAGAAAATGAATTAAGAAAAGGCTCCTAAATAACAAGAGGACTATAAAACTAGCACATAAACTCTAGTTTTATAGTCCTCTTAATCATAAATATGTATGAATCTCAATATGTAATAGTCTTTTCTATAATCTTCCTCTTACTTCTTGCCAATCTACAAATAAGTTATATCTCTCAGCCTTAAAGTGTAACACACAGTAGTTCGGATCATCTGGTCCACTAAAATGATTAATTAGTCCTCCATACCACATGTCTCTTTTTACTTCTAGATCTGTTACTATTTCCATAGTCCCAACTAATGTAATATTATAGTCTTCTGCATTGAAACATACACTTGCCTTATTACATTTATTAATGCGCTCCGTCCTTGTACTACCTAATCCTGTACAAAAGAAGATTTCTTTAATGCCATTTGCCTTTGAGGCTGTTATAGTAGAGGCTGTGGGGTAATCATCTAAATCCATTAATGCTAAAACACAATAAGAAGTTTCCCCTGTATTTCTCTCTACAATTGTACCTGCTTTTGCTATTATATCCATACGCTTTTCTCTCCTTATCATTTAATCCACAAATAAGCACCATCTTACATGGAACTTATCAACAAAATCCACCATACATGGACTAAAAGAACAAGGACCTAGTGGGACATTCACTTTACAATCTTGTTCAAGGATACTATATATCCTTCTTACCTCTTCTTCTTGTTTCATTCTAACACAAATTTGAAATATGCTTCCTGCTACAACTTCTTCTTCAGCACTAGCTATTGCTATAATGTGACCATTAGTTTTTAATTCTGAATGAATAACCTGTCCTTCTGGTGAGCGCTCCAAAAAAGTCACCTCTGCATTAAAGGCCTTTTTATAAGTTTCAATAGCCTCCATGGCATTTTCTAAATAAAGTTCTATCATAAATTCCATTGTTCATCCCCCTAATAACTACTTACTTTTGTTTTTTATTTACAACTTTAGCACCCTGTTTGATGCCATTTTTTGCACTGTTCTATTCTTTTGCCATTATCTCCTTGCTCTTTATCATATGCAAACCCATTAAGGGTACCACAAGGAAACTGATTGCACTGACCACAATGTTCTTGCTTTTTATCCACACAACATGACTGTACGGGGCAACTTTCTCCCCAGAAAGGCTTGTCTATATTCACACAGCCCCCACATCCTACTTGTTCTTTGTAACTACATTCATCACATAATATCCCACATCTTGACTGAATCATTAGTCTTCCTCCCTTTGCTTTTCTCAACATTTATAGCTGTTGTCTGTTTCCCGCTAGACAGAAATGGTACTTTACTCTCCTCACAACTAACACCTTAGTTTGGATGACTTTATGATAACTTAAAATTTATAATCTTCATTGTAAAAACCGGACATATTTTCTAGATAAGCCTTAGGACTCGCACCAACAACTGACTTAAAATCATGAATAAAGTGAGCTTGGTCATAGTATCCAAATAATTGAGTAATTTCTGTAAGGCCTCTGGTCTCTTCTTTTATCTGTTTAATGACATTATTAACCCTAACAAGTCTCAAATAGGTTTTCGCATTAACACCTAAACTTTCATTAAACAATCTGTTTAAATGTCTAGAACTATAGGCAGTATACTCCGATAATCCTTTTACTGTTACTATTCCTCTACTCTTTTTCAAATAGGGCATTAAGGTAAGGATTGTTTTAGTTTGCTTTTGATAAGTGGCATCAAAGAACTTAAGTAATATGCTATCCAAAGCCTGAATGATTGTCTCTAAGGATTGATGGATTTCAATTAGGTTTTTAAATTTTTTCTCTAATGCTTTACTTACCTCCGCTAATGGAAACTGACAATCTGTAATATGTTCTTGATTCACGGGAATAAATTGGCCTAATCCCCCTGGCAAAAATTCTACAAACATTCTAAGTGGCATCTCGAATCGATCATCACCTACCAATACCGCCTTTGTTGTAGGCCCCCATACATAGCTACTTAAACTATGCCCATCATATTCCATCACAATACACCCACTTACATCTGGTAATACTGTAAGTGTTCTTTCATCTGCTTCTTTTATTACATTCTTATTTTTATGACCAAATTGAAAAGTATAATGAGCAATATAAGGGGCAAGTAAGAGAGGAGGTTTTACATAGCAACAGTTTTTACTCTGATAAATTACTCTTGTACCCTTCATCTCTTTTCGCCCCTTTCATCATGTGTTATTTAACAAAATCAATATACTAATATTTTACAATAAGTTCACCACAATTAGGACAATAATAGGAGTTAATACGTTCATCATAGCACCAGAAAGAGATTGCATCCCACTTACCCTAGGTTAAAGGTTGTTTTGCAAAGTCAATGTGAAAGGTAGCTATCCTACTCCATGCAACAACTGCCTATCCTGACTTTGCATGGAGCATCTTTCTTATTCTCTTTTTTACCACCTTTCTTCTCACCTCTTATCCTATCATTATGTTATATTTTTATTATATTTATTATAATCTGTCTATTATATATTTTCAATTATTTGCTTTTTAGCTTGTTATTGTATAATCTTATTCCTCTTTTACTAGTTATGCACTCTCTTCCAAAATTCAATCACAAAATCCTAATTACCATTACAGTCTAATTTTTTTAAAATTTTATTAGGGAATGTCCTTTTTCATTACATATATATATTGTAAAGATAAAACAAATAGCTTTTGTAGCAGAATCACCACGCCGAGATTCTGAGGAACTGACCGGGTCAGCCAAGTCTCAATCTATTGTTATAGGTACCTCTGGACTTAAGGAAAATGTTCACTGATTGCTCGCGTAAAGGGAGGCGCACTTTTATAGGCTATTTTATAATGCTTTACACCTAGTAGTATTAAACAAAGTTAAAACCAGAGTCTTAAGGTCACGGCTTCCTATGGTAGGACTGTCCGGGCCGAGACTTTAAGGAGCTCCTCACTCATTGGTTTAACTTTCATAGCAAGTCTTAGTAGGCGCCTTTCTATGCCCTAAAGGTGCTGAGGAGCTACTTTATGGTCTGAAATAAGTCTACTACTTGCTATGAAAGTTTTACTAGAGTCTGGGAATACAAAAAGGAGGTTATCATTGTGATAGCCTCCTTTTTGTGTCTAAAATATCAAACTGAAAGTGCCACTTGTATTGCAAGCCTTATTCCAGTACTTGGAGAAGCAATTTGAGCTAAGTCTCCTACAATAAATAAATCCTTTTGAGGAGAATAAAAAGCAAAAGAGCCTGTTGAACCACAGTGCCCAACTAGCTTTACCTTTTCTCCAAATGGATAGGAAGCACTAATAGTCATGTAGCCACCTGCATAGTGGATAGGCCAAAAGGATAATTGCAGTGGATTACTACCTTCAAGGCTTGAAAGAATAGTCTTATCAAAGAGTTTCCCATTATAAAATGCCTTCAGAAATAGCATCATCTCCCTTGCAGTAGTCACCCCTCCCCCACCGGCAAAAGAACTACGAATAAATTGTGGGCGCTCCAATCGCTCATTTTTAAAATAGGTATGAGGGATAAATTCATTTTGAGAAGCAGGAAGATAAGTATTATTTAAACCAAGTGGCTTGATGATATAGGCTTCATAGGCTTCCTTTAGTGTGCACTCTTTTACTATTTCAATGATTTTTCCTAGTAAATCAAAGTTTGCATCAGTATAATAAGCCTTCTTTGGCGTTCCTGGCTTAAAATGAGCTTTCATCCTCTTAATCCATCCAAGCTCATCTTTAAAAGAGTAGGAAAAATCACCTTTCTTCACCTTTGAAAAAATTGCCCCTGTCCCGTCCAAGTAAAAGTCTGGTAATCCACTGTTTTGAAACAGAAGGTGTGAAATAGTAAGCTCCCCTGAATATTCTTGCCCCTTATATATATGTAATCCCTCTACAATCTCTTCTCCAAGATACTTAATAATTTTATCTTCAAGAGAAATCTTACCCTCTTCAATTAATGCAAGTACGCAAGTAGTAGTAAAGAGTTTTGTAATACTCGCCATTAGCATAGGAGTATCAATGGTGCGATTATATTCCTTACAAATGCTATAATCACCCCTTGTATTTTCAATAAGTAATGTGCTTTCATGAATATTTTTAGCTGAAGTAATCTTATCAAATAACTTGTTAATCTTTACAGAATTCATATGACACCTCTCTATTTCGTTAATATCACCAGTAACCATTCTGGCTCTGGTCCTTTCATTTTTGGTTTCTTGCTAATTCCTGCATATTACCATCTAGTGTATTCCAAAAAACATATGAAAGTGTAAGCGAATCTCCCTCCCGAAAAATCCCTTGATTCTGCCCTTATCCAATTACTGCCACAGACTTTTCTATGACGATGACACCAATGGCAACTATGAAAACTTCCTCTGGACTACGCTCTTTATTCTGTCTTTGTCCTGTATATCTCTTTTTTGCTCCATCTGCTTCTTAGTCCTTGCTTCCTATATCTAATTCCCATTATTAAGTATTTACTTATTAAGCTATAACTAAATATTACATTAGATACTAAAATATTTCAATTATTAACACATATCTCTAAGCTACAAGAAAATGGACTAGCGTCAACATTTCTTCCTCTAGGGAATCCTAGTTTCCCTTACTCGCTGACAAAGAGCAGTCAGTTGAGCACCTTCTTAGTACAACAGATTAGATTCCTCCTTTTTATTCATTTGATGGGCAAGTCTTTACCAATAAAATACACAACCACATATAAAGTTAACTTGACATTTCATTCTATGAGTGTTATATTCAAAATGTAAAGTTAACTTTCCATATTGTTTAGAGGAGGTATTTAGTTGAAAAATCGTTTGGAAGAAATCAGAAAAGAACGTGGTATTAAACAAGAAGAACTGGCAGCTATTTTAGAGGTTTCTAGACAAACTATTGGTTCATTAGAAAATGGTCGCTATAATCCTTCTATTATCTTAGCATTTAAGATTGCCCGCTATTTTGATATGGCTATTGAAGATATTTTTATTTATGAGGAGGAATAAAGTATGTTAAAGAAAAAGTCTTATTATATTTGCTTTTTAATCATTGGTCTCGCACTACTAGCTGCTAGCTGCTTTTTTAGAGGCGAAGAAGTAAAAGCTATAGCTGGTATTCTTTTAGGCATAGGTGCTGGCCTAACAGGTATGAGCTTTGCTAACTTATATATGAAACACTATGAAGATAAACATCCTGAAACTAAGAAACAAAATGAAATTGACTATAAAGATGAAAGAAATACCTCTATTCGTAATAAAGCTAAAGCAAAAGCTGGTGACATTATCCAGTGGCTAATCATAGGTATGGTGTATATACTTATTATCATTGATGCACCTCTATGGGTTAGCCTTGTTACCGTAGGTATATTTCTACTTTACCACATCCTAGGTACTTATTATATGTCTAAATATCAAAAAGAAATGTAGTATAAAAAACATGTACTCATTAAGGATTCTTCCTTTTCGAGTACATGTTTTTTATACATTTATTTATAATTCTATTCCTTCTTCTAACTTTATATCTGCAAACTATCGAAAAATTATAATATAATGATTGATTATTAGCCTTATTAGCTAGATATTTCCTCACTTAAAATCTTTAGTGCTTGTGAGTCACGAGCTACTATGCCTTTTTGCTTCCACTTACCTTGGGCGTAACGTATACAGCTAACAACTGCTGTTAATGTCCAAGTTAGAGCTGTTGTATACCAAATGCTTAACATGCCGATAAATGGTACAAAGGTAAGAGGCTTAGCAAATCCTGTTCTTCCTACTACCTCAACAAAACCTGATAGCATAGCAAAGTTAACATCGCCAGCACCATTCAGCACACTTCTAGTAACATAAATCATACCTAATGATATATAAAAGAAGCTAGTTATACGAATACCCCTTGCTCCTTCTATAATAACCTCCTGATTATTTGTAAAGAGCCTCATAATGGTTTCACCACCAAACCAAGCAATTGGTAGCATTGCAATACTAAATACTGTACTAATTAAAGTACCTGACCAAAAGCCTTTTTTTACCCTGTCTATATTACCTGCGCCAATATTTTGTCCCGTATAAGTAGCAAGGGCAGCACTTAAAGATGAAAATGGTTGGTGAATAATCTGCTCAAATCGTGTCTGAGCTGTATACGCTGCTACTATTGTTGGACCAAATCCATTTACAACTCCTTGAAGCACGATACACGAAACTGAAATCATAGCATTTTGAAGTGCTACTGGTAACCCTAGGAAAATACACTGTTTAAAAATGTGTGCATCAGGTTTGTACTCGGATAGTGGCATCTTAAAGATAGGTACCTTTACCCTTGCATAGATTAAACATCCAAAACCAGCTATAAGCTGAGCCATAACAGTGGCTACTGCTACTCCTAAAACTCCCATCTTAAATACTATAACAAACAATAAGTCTAAACTTACATTTAATACACAAGCAACACCTAAAAAGAGAAGTGGTGTTTTAGAATCACCTAGCGCTCTTAGTATAGCAGCTACGCCATTATATATAGCTATTGCTATAATCCCTCCACAAGTGATTTGTAAATACAAAACTGAATCATCTAACATAACCTCTGGTGTATTTAATAATTCCATAATAGGTCTTGCTGTTAGTATCCCTAATGTACCCATCAGTAAGGCACTTGCTATCATAACATACATAGATGTAGCTATTGTCTTTTTTACCTTATCCATTTCTCCTGCACCAAAGAATTGAGAAATAACTATCCCTATACCTGCTGATAAACCAAAGCTTAGAGAGAAGAATAAAAATCCAATAGAGCCAGTGGCACCTACTGAGCCTAATGCATTATCTCCTACAAATTGTCCTACAATAATTGAATCCGCCATATTATAAAATTGTTGAAATAGGTTACCTACTAACATAGGAAGTGCAAACATCAATAATAACTTTACTGGATGCCCCTTTGTCATATCTCGCGTATAAGTTTTCGCCATAACCTTCTCCCCTTTCTGTCCTAGTCTTAATTGTTATTTTTCTGCTATTTTTCATATTATAGCACTGACAGCGATATAGTCAATTGATATACCTCTTGTTTTTATGTACTTTCTTATACTCTTTTAAAGTACAATCTTAATCAAAATTGCTCAATTTTCAACAATACTAATCACCTTATTGATTCTAGCTTCTGTATCCTATTTCCTATTCTCCTCATTTATGTAGCTTTTTACTTGTATCATGTGTCCATTACTAATCATCCATATGTAACTCAGAAAGAATCCTTCAGACTTGTCGTATGCTCAAAGTAATTCACATTTCCTTTCTTTGTTTGACACTCTTTCATTCTTTCTGGTAAAATAGTCTCTTTATTTAGTTTAATCGTTCTTATGGCTATTAACTAGCTCATCTATACTATTTAAAGTCCATGTTTTTTGAGCTTCTTATTTAGAATCTAATTTCTGGATAATAACAAGATAACCCCAGTTTGCACCTTGTTACTCTATCTTCTGGGAAAACCATTTTTTCTAGATATTCTTCTTTGGACTGACAGTTGTTTGCTATTTCTATATTATCTTTAATAAGCTTAATGTCCCTACATATATATTGCCATTCATCAGAACGCCCTACGATCTTACAGGCTGTGACTCCTAATGCTATAAAATCATAAATAGCACATAATCCGCATGCTTCATTATGAAAGGAATTATTATAAATCATATCATTAAGTTCTGCTGTATGTTGAGTATGGAAATCTTTATCTTTTATGATAAGTGTTTTAGGCGAACGTTTCACACTACTACAAATCGAACAATGCTCTCTTCTATGAAATCCTAAGCAATTTGAGTCGGAAAAAGTACATCCATTACGCATCATAAAAATCTCATACTCAACTTCTGGCACAGCCTTTTTAATCTCCTGTATCTCTGAAATAGCAAGGTCTCTAGGAAGTATAATGCGTTTAGCTCCTTGCTCATCATAAAATCTTGCAATATCTTCATTATATACACCACTAATGGTACTAATAACAGCAGGTATCCCTATCTCCTTAGCCAATATGACTTGTTCTATACAAGAAATAATAACACCATCCACTGCTTCCTCTTTTAACCGTTTAAAATAATCTTTTATAAATACTAACTGTTTATCAGAATATAAACTGGCGTTAAAAGTAATATAGGCTTCCTTGCCTTTATGCTTGATCTCACGAATAATCTCTATGATAGACTCTAGATTATAAGGATTAGACATTTCCTTAAAACCAGACATCCGATTAATATCTGCATATTCACCAAAGGCCCTACTCCACTGCTCATCATAAAAGCCCATGTAAAATTCCTCAGCTCCAGCCTCAATATAGTCATCTATATGTTCTAGGTTATTAAGTGGTACTAATACCTTCATTTTTCCACCTCCATATCAATAGGAAAGTAAATCATCCTCAAATTCTCAATTTCATAAAGGGTACATTCTCTATTCTCAAAGTAAATTGTCCTTCCTATCCTAACCCACTGCCTACCATCCTTAAAATCATAGTGAATCCTATAGGAGCTACATTCATGCTTGCAAGAGCTATTGGGTCTAAACTTTTTAGAAATCTCTTTCTCTAGGGATGCATATTCACAAATATGCCCTGTAGTCATATAGCAATAAGGTGTATGGACACCTACTATTAGCTCTTTAGGTACTTCCTTAAAATTAATCCCAATATGGGTAGGATCAAACTCTATGCCTTTTACTTGAAATGTTTTTATGATTTCTAGCATATATCTATTTATGATTTTAGGTTCCAGCACCTGATTAAAATATGCTTCATACCTGGGATCTCTATAATCCTTAGCAAATAGTCTTCCTAAATAAAGAGAACTATCAAACTTACCTTGTATATAAACAAGCATCCCATAGTCATTGACTACTACTTCATCCACCAATCCCTTTAACCACTCTAGCATCATGGCTATTTTCTCTTTTCCACTTACTAAATCTTTCTGCGAAAAAGTAGGTATAACAAGGGTAATGGGTATATCATCTTTTTTGCAGAAAACACTTAATGCCTCTATTCTTTCCCTAGACTGATGAAGGAAATATTGACCACAAAAATACGATCCTACATAAATACGTTCACATCTGTCAAACCCAGCTAATTCACTTACTTTACTCACTATAGCTTCAAAATCTGGCATTTGCTCATATAGATAATCTATGATTTCACATAGATTTAGACAGTTTAACTGACTCATCTTTTTACTCCTAATCTACTCATAATTCTAACTGAATACTCTTCTTTATATTTTCCTACCCTATCAGGAACTATTCATTATTACTTGTAAATTAAGTAATAAAAATAGCACCTCTTAGAGATGCTATTTTTAGGTAATCAACCTTTTATTCAAATATTAGTAAGCTTTTGAGCCTCTCATTCCTCTTAGTTCTTCTCAATACGCCTATATAAATCTTTTGTTTTTAATCCATTTTTTTTAGCCGTACCTCTGAAAAATACTTTTTCCACCATCTTATTGTAAATAAAAGCTGGTAATTTAGGTTTTACCATCCTTGTTTCACCCTTTTCTCCCTCTATAATATGATGTGCTAGCTCCTTAAAAGCACTTGCCACCTCTTTCATAGGTCCTCTCTTAGCTGGCATAGAAAGCATTCCTGCTACCATGCCTCCACCTCCAATACCTAGTCCTTGCCCCATAGTAACTCCTGCCCGATTACACCAATGTCCTATATTTTCTAAGGCTAAACAATTCTGTTTCTCATCAAAAAAGCCATTGTTCACCAGTGTATATACTTTTACTTCTTCTCTATTTTCCCTATTTGCTTTTATATAGATTTCTAATTCCCTTAGAATACGTAATAAATGAGAAGGTATAGAATCAATGTATAAAGGAAAACAAAATACGATTGCCTCACAAGTCATAAGCTCTTTAAAATCTTTAGATGCCACTTCTGGTTTATGCCATGTTAACTTAAGACATTCTGCTCCCTCTAGCTGCTTTTCTAGTGCTTCTATAAGATGTCTTGAAGTGGACTCCTTGCCTCTTGGGCTCCCATTAATTAATGCTACTTTCATGGATTATTTCCTCCTTGTCATTAAAAAATATCACTTCTTCCACAATGCCATTGAAGTTTACGGTGTTAGCGGCTACCATCTTTCTAGCAGTTTCTTTTTCTGCTTCACTTACCTCACCATAAAAGTAGACCCTCACTTTCATATGGTTATCGTATCTCGCTCTATGATGTATCTCTCCACTTCGCTTAGTAAAATAGGGATGTACATAGGGAAGACATCTATCTAGTACATTCCTTACAAAAGGGCTATAGGTACCATAGAGACATTCGCTGATAATAATAAATTCTTCCGTCCTTCCTCCTAATTCACCCATGTTATTATAATGATCATTGAGTACACACTGACCAGGTGTTTTTAGCCAACATCCAAAGCAACCTGTGCATTGTTTAATACTCCCGTCATCTGAAACAATATGTAGCTCCTGACCTCCTTTTTGAAACTTCTCTCTTATAGCTTTCTCAAAATTACAATCTCCATCATGAATAATCAATCGCATCTCATTCTCTCTTTCCATTATTTGGATATCCTATTTTCCTATGTTCATTTCTAACAAAGTCTATCACTTTCTGTTAAAATGCTTTCCACCATTTCCATCCAATCTCCCTCATAACAAAATCCTTTCATAGCTGTTAAACCTGCCAAACCATTCACCATCGCCCATAATGCAATAATTTTCTTAGGTATAAGTCTCTCTGGCACACCTGACTCTATTAAAATAGCAGATGCATGCTCCTTAAAAATTTGAAAAGGTAAATAACTACTTTCAAAAATTTGATTTGCTGAAATTCTCACCTCAATATCTCTTTGATTCGTTAAAAATACAAAGCGATCTGGATGTTCTACAAAATACTGAACATAAGCTTTTCCAAATTCATAAATAAGCCACCTGGAATCTTTGGTTTCTTCCACAGCACTTTGCATCGCCTCAGTAAACTCTTTTGTGACCTGTTCTTTTATAGCTGCTATAAAAGCCTCTTTATCTTCAAAATGACTTTTGGGAGCTGCATGACTAACCCCACACATACTTGCTGCTTTTCGCAAAGATAAATTTTCTACTCCTACCTCATTAATAATCTTGAGCCCGGCTTCTATAAGTTCATTTCTTAGGTTTCCATGATGATAAGTCTTTGTCTTCACTTTAATTCTCCTTTTTCATCGTATCTTTCTTTTTTCAATCTTGACACTGTCTATATTTTAGTCCTTAATCTTGACACTGTCAATAAATATTCAAAATATTTATAATAATAAACACACTTTTCTAGACAATAAAAAAGTACAGTTTCATTTCAAATACAACTGTACTTTTCTTATTTATATAATTATTTAGGAATCATTTTACTCAGTATAGTTTTTTTATGATTCTTTAAATTATCAAGCTTATCATTTTCTTTCAAAGCTCCAATTAGCATTAATGCAATTCCAAGGCCAGCTAATATTCCTTTTATAAATTCAGGAATAAATGAGTAATGATTTGCTATCAAAAAAATAGCATTAAACAATAACCCAAACTTTATGCAATTATTACACCTTCTCATATTCTTCATCTCCCAAAATAATTTTTAAAAATCTATTACCCTATTCTTACTTTTTAGTAATTTCTACTTTCAACTTTGCATTAACATTATTACTCATTTGATCCTCTAGATAATAGGCATAATATAATCGATATTTCCCTTTTTGTAAATCTAACTTCCAATTGCTCACACTACATCTATCTGCTACATTTTGATATATTTCTTCACCCTTCTCATTTTGCATGGAAACCATCATTGTCCCATTATCTAAATTAAAATCCAAGTCCATATAATAACTTCCATCTTTCCTAATTTTAATCTCACCGCTACTCTTTGGTAGACTTTCTTGTGTCATCCCAATAAAATTGAAGTCCTCATGAAATACTGTAGAAGAGGGAATGAGGCTATAGATTAGAGCTATTATTAAAATGATATATGCTATAGGAAATGCCCATTGTACCTTTATAGTAAATGGACTTTCTTTCCCTTTTCTCTTCTGTTCTACTACCCTTGCTCCCAATCCCAGGGTTAGACTTATCATTCCCAATACCAATCCTTCAATAACAACAAGTGTATGATGCATCATTATACCAATAATTCCATACGTTATTGCCATCATTCCTGTTAAGATTGTCATTATAATGAGAAATTTTTTCCACCTATCTTGCATCTCGTATAGTGATTCTCTATCTGTATAAATAACCTTTTCATCCTCTGGCATATCTTCTCTATAAACTTTTCTAAAATAGTGCCAACCTTTGTAGGTAGAATTAATGTACTCCCAGCCTTGTTCTTCAAATATCTCCTTATATCTTTCTTTATCCTTAACCTTTGAATTGTAATCGAGTTGATAGATATATCTTACACTATCATCTCTATGAAAAACTGAGCGAAAGCATCCACCTTCAATAAGCTGTAATCCATTTTTAGAGGCTTCATTTAAGTCTTGTTCTTCCTTTTCATATTCCCATGCTCCATACCACTTATGGCTTACTACTCTATTCTTATCTTTCATCTTATTTTCCCCCCAATACAATTTCAGATGCCTTAACTACTCGTTTCAACCTTATAATCTCTTGCTCTAGAATATCTTTTCCCTCTGCTGTGAGTTCATAGAGCCTCTTTCTTTTATCTTCGGACTTTTCACTCTCTGTTTCTCTTATCCATCCTTTTTTCATCATGTTACTGGTAGCCCCATACATAGTTCCTGACCCAATTTTTACAGTTCCTTCTGATAAAATAACAGTATCTTGCATAATCCCATACCCATGATTCGGCTTATTATATAAGCAAAGTAATATATAATAGTAGCTCTCTGTCAAAGGTTCACTCTTAGCTTTTAGCATATGATCAATTCCCTTCTACATTCTTTTCTTTCTGCAATAATTATGTCGTCTAACAATATGCCGTAAAACAATATATCGTGCTACGATACATTATTTATTTGTATCGTAGCACGATATAGATTAAGAGTCAATATAATATTTTCATTGAAATGAGTCATTCACTATTTGTTAGTATTCTACTTCCCCTTTAATTTATTTTAACGTTTCTAAGTCTTGCCACTTTGCTTCTTCTTCACTAGCATAGTTAGCACTCATTCCTTCTCTATGAGCCGTTCCCATTTTGTGCCTTGCCTTACGATTTGCTACACTATCAAAAACAATGGAAAAGTCATAGTCTTCTGGATATAGTGCACTTGCTGCAACTAAAAGCTTTAACCTCTTGGCAACAATCCACTTTTTAGCCCCCTTGATTTGCACACCAATCTTTCCCTCAGCATTAACTGGATGAAATACAAGCCCTTTTTCCTTATTAGGAAATACTAACACACTATCCCCTACATTAAAGCTCTTTCCCCTTTCTGATATCTTTTCTTTTTGTTCTGATTTACCTTTAAGTTGAGGCGTTCTTACTTTTCCCAGTTCCTTATCTAGTGCTTTTACTAAGTCAATAGTATCTTCTTTAGTTTGAGTTGTCTTATTCCCCTTGACTATCTCTTGATTTAGAATCTTATCTTGTCTTTTCTTCTCTTTTCTCATAGTTGCATTTTGGTTACTCTCTACGGTGTCCTTATAAGTGTAACTACTTGCTAACTGAATAAGTGACTTTGGAAAGCCTAACTTTTCAGCGATATAAAAAGCACAGCTTTCTCCTGCTTCTCCTATTTCTAATCTATAAAGTGGCCTTAGGCTTTCTTTATCAAAACACATTCTCGCATTTTGATATCCCTCTGCTTCTGCTGCATAGTCTTTAACCTCTGGATAGTGAGTAGTAGCTACCAGTAAACACTCTTTTTGACGAAGTGCCTCTAATATAGCAATAGCAATTCCCATTCCTTCTGCTGGATCTGTTCCTGAACCTAGCTCATCTAATAATACAAGACTATCCTCATTAGCTTCTTTTAAGATTTCAATGATATTCACAATATGAGATGAGAAGGTAGAGAGGCTTTCTTCTATACTTTGACCATCTCCAATATCACATAAAATCTGATTGAACATTCTAAAGGTGCTACCTTCTTGGACAGGTACATGAAGACCACTTTGTGCCATCATAGATAGAAGTCCAACTGTCTTAAGGGCAACTGTTTTTCCTCCTGTATTAGGCCCTGTTACAATTATTCCCCTAGTCCCTTCTTTCATATAAAAATCTAATGGGACACAACTTTCTTGATTAAGTAATGGGTGTTTCCCTTCTTTAATATTTAATTGCCCCCTTGCACTTACTTTTACAGCCCTTGCCTTAAGCTTGACTGAGAGTTTAGCTTTAGCAAAAGCAATATCTAAGACCTCCATCATATCCATATTTATACGCATATCAGCCATATGGTTTTCTACCTCATTGGTAAGGCTATACAGTACCTTCCTTACTTCATTATCCTCTTCAATTTCAAGAAGTTTTAACTCTTCTTGAAGTTTTCCCACAGCTGTTGGTTCTACAAATACAGTTCCACCTGTTCGAGAAGTATCAAGAACCGTCCCTTCTACTTGGCTTTTATACTCTCTTTTTACAGCTAAGGTATAGCGTCCACCTCTTTCTGTAATATAGAAATCTGCCAAATACTCTTTTTTGGTTCTCATAATTTTTTCTAAGCGCATTTTGATTTGTTCTCTTTTCACTTCCATATCACGTCTAATCCCTTTAAGGGCGCTAGAAGCTTCACTATCTACTTGATTATTACGAATGCTTAGTTCAATAAGTTCTTTAAGCACTTCTAAATCACAAAAGCCCCTTCCATAAGTAGCTAAATGACAATCAAGAAACTCAGCTCTTGCTAAGTAACGTTTCATATTTTTACAGCCTTTAATAAAGGAGGCTACTAACATTAACTCCTCTGGCATAAGAAGCGTCCCTATACTAACACGCTCTAGCATATTCTCCATAAATTGCATAGAACTAATGGGTGGTGTCCCTAGACTATCTAAAATTCTTCTAGCTTCTGTAGTTTCATTCATTTTCATCTCACAGATTTTCTCATCTAGAAACATTTCTAGCTTCAGTAGCTTTTGCTTTGCTTTATCTGATATAGCTAGCTCACCAAGTTCCTTAATAATCTTATTAAATTCTAATATCTCTATTGTTTGTTTCATCGTTATTCTCCTCTTTTTAAACAAATAAATAATATTTTAAAAGCTTGCTCTTCTAGGTTTTAGTAGGAGATTAAATAACTGAACAAAAATAGCCCCTAATACTTCTATCTTTTATGAAAGACAAATGCTTAGTGGCTTAATAACCTGAAATTATAAATAATGTGAAAATCTTAAATCCCCTCCTGTACTATCAAAAAGTGCATTAACTAGCATCTTCCCGAATAGCAGTAAGTAAGGTAAAACCAATATAGATTCTCATTTCACATTATATTTATATCTACTAATATAACATTAAAAAGGGCATAGATAGACTATGCCCTTAAAGTTACACTAGATTCCCGTAAAAGGTTATGCTTTATTAAGCGTTCAAAAAAGGCAGAAGTATTGTCACTTAACTTAGTAGACATACTTAAACAGACCATACCGTGGTATGATCAAAAAAGCTACTGAGCTAATGACTCACTATTAGATTAGTACTTGATCTCCTTTTTCTAACACACTTAACAAATAAACATCACCTTTCTTTTATAAATTTGCTTTTATCATAATCCTTTTTAATTTTTAAGTCAATGACTAAAAATGATTAAAGCTATCATAAAGTCTATAGAATAAAAATCTACTGATTACTTTCTATTTCATTTACCTTTATGATAGCTTATTTCATAACTACTGCACCCTTGGTATTTCACTAAACTTTAGTTCGATTTTATCACTTAAGATTTCTGGTGATGTACCATCAGGATTTTCCTCATATTTTTCTTCTTGAACAATAGTTCCATCCTCTGTAACTGTTTGTACATAATACTTCTTCTTACCACATACCTTAATTTCTATTTCCCTTACCTTACCAACATAGTTGGTCTTGTAGTTTGCATAATTAACACTACTTCCCATATCTGTAGGTATATAAATTGTAATAGCTTGTTCTCCACTAATTACAATTCCGTCATCAAAAGTAATATGAATTTTATTATCTGCATCCGAGGTAATCTTATACTTACTACTTTCAGGTTTTATAGCTACACTCACTTTGCTCAAATCTAGATTAATAAGTTGCTTTTCTGAACTACCATTAATTTCCTTATCAACTAAATTACTTATAGCACCTAAAATATTCTTATTATATACAGGCTTTATAACTATCCCGACCTTGTCTGTACCTAGGTTACTAAGTTTATTTTCTACACTTCCATCAATTGCTACATTAGCTACATTAACATCAAATTCTTCATTAACTAAACCACTTACATCTAGGGTATATGAAACATCTTTGTATTCATTTTCAAATGTAGTTTTCCAGTATATATTACTAATACTAGCAGGCACAATCATATTTTTATCTTCATCATCAACTGTTATAGGTTTATTATCTTCAATTTTTATTGGGCCATAAGATAATTGACTCTCTTTTCCAGCCTTATCTTTTACACTTACCACTACATAATAAGTACCAGGAGTACTTCCTAATGGAATATCACTTATTGTTTTAGGTGTAAAATAGGCCGTATTAATATCTCCTGGCTCTGTATTAGAGCTTGGGTAAAACCAATCAGAAGGAATCGTCTTCCATTTTTTACTGCCTGCTTCTTTATAGGAAGGTAAAAATGCTTTATTTGTAGGTTGCCCTTCATACCATTCCATGTAAATAGGATATACCTTGTTTGGCTCTAACTTTACATTTGTATTATTACTACGATTATATGCTGCTTCAATCTTCCAATCTTCAACAAATACCTCTCTCTCATTTCCTATCATTACATAACCATAGGCACCATCATCTGAATTACTTCCTAGATTAAACTCACCTGCATTAATATCTGTAGGTTTTAAATATCCCCAAAATTTAACAGCTTTATTAGCACCACCTTGTGTTATAATATTACTATCTTCAAAAAAGGCATATGCATCACTTGCACCAGAGTACTTTTTATTGCCAGTACCTACCGCTTTTTGAATAACTAGGTTATCTCCTATAGGATTTCCAAAAGTAATTTCTCTAGTTGAATGATCACCAGAATAATCATAGTGTCTAGTAGATAAATATCCTTGCTTATCTAACATCATATCTGGATAATTTTCTTGACTATTCTCTTGTGAAGCATTTAGTTTACCTAGATCATTCCAATTCTCAATGTTTAATGGTAAGATTGGTTTATTAGTATCTTTAATGACCTTATATCTCTGCACCACTAAATCGCGACCCTCTACTCCTACATTTACATAGGAATTCTTTGCAACAATTAACTCTCCATCTTTTAGTATTCTTTCCATATTATTTACGTCATCTTTGAATTTAGCCTGATAAGTATCTTTAGTTTGTGCCTCGGAAATAACCTTTAAATCTATAGTTAATGCATTAGTGCTTTTACCAAAGGTTACAAAAGCTACCTGAGTTGCCCCTTGATCATCTGATCCATTAAAAACTGCATTATTACTTTTTGCTGTTGCGACACAAAATACATCTCTACCTTGAGTTGATGAATCTCTAAATTTTATTTCCTCAAAATTAATAGTATAGTTATTTTTATTAACTGAATTTTTCCATTCATCTATATTATTAGTATTTAGTGATACTTGGTGATTCCCTACTTGCTCATAAAAGTTCTGAATCCATACAATATCATCTTTCTCATTACTATTAACCGGATCTCCTGGCCAATTATTATAACCATAGAATCCGTATACTAATCCCAATTTCACATTGCTTCCATCTTTATAGGCATACCCTTTTAATTTAACAGATACATCCCCATTAAGTTCATATTGCTTACCTCCATTGGTATAGGTCTTATTGAGATGTAATGTTACTTCATTAACTTTATTTCCATTGTAGTAAACTGGGATCTCCGTATAATATTTGTCATTAAGTTCTGTTGGAAGCTTTAATTCCTCTGCCGGTCTACTTTCTTGTTGCTGTGCTTTAGTACCTTGTAACTGTGTATCTTCCGCAAAAACAGTTACTGATGGGAATATCATTGCTAATGTTAAAAACAAGCTTGTTAAGTGCTTTAGCGTTCTTTTCATACCTTTCCTCCTAATCTTTAATTCTTTGTTAATTTTCTTCCATATAGCCTTTGCAACTATATGCATATAATGATTATAATACCTTTTTAAATTAATTGAAATAACTTGCTAAACAAAATTATTTTAATATTATAAAAAAACATTTTTAATCTATATTAAATCCTCTTGTAACAAGATAAAGTAATGATGATTTATCTCTATTCATGCCAAATCATAAAATAATCTTCTTCACTATCCTTCAAAATAACATACCACTGGTACTCCTTTTTCAATGTTACTAAAAATCGCTTCAGCTACTTTAGTGGGTAAATTGACACAACCATGTGATCCATCGGTACGATAAATTTCACCACCAAAAGTACTTCTCCAACTGGCATCGTGTAAACCTATGCCTCCATTAAAGGGCATCCAGTATTTCACAGGAGAAGCATACCCTGGTCCCCTTAGTACTGCGTTAGTCTTTTTATAATCCAAGGTATATACCCCCTCTGGTGTATCATATTTTTTCTTAAGATTTCCTGTTACAATATCCCCTTGTGTTATAAGCCTTCCTTCTTTATAGAACCAAATATATTGTTTAGATAAGTTAACTTCCACGTAGGTTGAACCAATATCATTAATCCCAGGTTTAAGGGCACTTTGAGTATATAAAGGCTGCCTTTTAACTGGCTTCCCCATTTTAATAAGCCTTATGACTTCACCTATTTCATCTTGCACATTAATCTTCCAACCATAGTCTCCTCCTACTACCTTTACCTGCTTACCTGTGCTAGTCGTAAAATCTCTTTCCTTACCTAATGTGTTATAGTCTTTGGCTAATTCTACAACATAATCTGCCACTGCATGTTCATCTAATATGATGTTCATAGTAGGCGAAATACTTAGCCAGGAACTTAAAAGTTCTTTATCTATAACTACTTCTCGATCACCTAAATCATAGGTAATCTCAGCACTAAGATAGTTATTGAGCTGATCCCTTAATTCCTTTAACTGCTCTGAATCTTTCTGATATTGCGCAACTTTATAGCATCCTTTAGCATCTAGATTGATAGTAGCCTCTTCCTCTTTTACTGCATTCACTATGGCTGTATATAAGGCTATATGATCTATGGTATTCCCTTTATCCCCTT
Source organism: Bacillota bacterium (assembly GCA_023436395.1). Classification (GTDB taxonomy): domain Bacteria; phylum Bacillota; class Clostridia; order Lachnospirales; family Cellulosilyticaceae; genus Cellulosilyticum. The sequence goes on from JAEZJJ010000017.1 coordinate 30,124, forward strand.
CTACTATTTGATATATCCCTTCTATGTATTTAACACATGCATTCTCTGGTTTTCTCACATTCTTGTTTGTAACACAATTTAGCTTACCCACTTGGTCTTTAAGTAATTCTTTATCATAATCTATTTCTTTAGATATCTCTAATGTTTCCCCTTCTAAGATATGAACTGGCCATCCCCATGACCCTTGATGAACATTTGCCTTCTCTATATTATCTTCTAATTCATATACTAATCCTATGTCATTTCCCTTAAGAAGCTCTTCCTGATTATGCCTTTCACTTACTACTAACGTATAATCCTCACTTAACTTTTCAAATTTAACTATAACGTCTTCTACACTCTTTCCCCCTACATCCATTCCATTAATTGTTGTTCCCCAATAAAAATGACTATTAAAATACAATCCTCCTATTGCATAGATTAAGGTTAGTCCCCCTATAATAGTGCCTATTATTAAACTCTTTTTGCTTTGTAAAAGTGTGTTAACTTTTTTCTTAATGAATAACTTAAACTTACTTATATTAGATTCATTGCTATCCATTTTCACTCTCCACTTTACTTTTATTTCAATATTTATCATATGTAAAGTGGTCTTTATTTAGTACCCTTCAAAGTTTCAAGGGTATCCTCTGTAATCCCTGTTCTACAAAAATAAGGCCTGTAAAGTTAAATTTAATCTTTAACTTTACAGGCCTACTTACTAAGCAATATACCCTCTTACACGTAAATCAATTCCCATTTCACTAGCTAACTTCTTACAAGCCTCTATCTCCTCTGGTGTAATCACCTGATCTACTACTGAAAAACTAACACTAGGAATGTACTTCTTACAATCTGCTGCAAATTTTAGCATGGCCTTAAAAGAAGGCTCGCCAAATCGAGGTCTTGCTACCTTTAGATAAGTCTCCTTATCTGGTGCATTAAGACTAATTGAAATAGCATCCACATGCCCTTCTAAAAGCTTGGCTGTTGGTTTGTTATGAATCAGATCTGCTAAACCATTGCTATTTACTCTAATCTTAATCTTACTTTTCTCTCTAATATATTTGCAAACCTCTATCACTGTATCTATTCTAGTTAGTGGCTCCCCATAACCGCAAAATACAATCTGGTCATATCTATCTAAGTCATAGTTTTTAAGATCTTCTAAAATCTCCTCTAGACTTGGGTCATAAGATAACCATAAGCTTTCATTTGGCCCCACTGTATCATGATCAATTCTAACGCAGAAAGTACATGCACAAGGACATTTGTTGGTTAAGTTAACATACAAACTATTACCTATTTGATAAATGATGGTCATTACACATTTCCCCTTAGTTGTCTTGATAATTTTCCTTTGACACCCATGATATCAAAGGCACCTCCCACTGCTAAGAAAACAATGGCACTACCTAATGGTTGTATTAATCCTGGCAAGATTGCTGCAAGCCCAGCTACAACATTACCGGTTATCACAATATCTGCTAGATAGTAACCAAACACCCCTGTTAAGCCTGCTAAAACGACCGCCACTACATTTCTGATACAAATAAATTTTCCTTTGTTATGGGTAAAGTAAAGCACTAATGTAGCCTTAATGATTAATGTAGGAATCACATAAACCATACAACCTGGGGTTAATGCATCTGCTAATGCTGCGCCAATAGCCCCTGCTGCCATAGCATAGGGTAGTGGTAAGATACATGCTGCTAGATAAATCATACTATCTCCCACATGAACAATATGGCTTCCTATTCCCGTAGGAATATTAATCCGTGTTGCCACAAAGACTATTGCTGCAAATAATGCTGTCATTACTAATGTTCTTGTTTTTTCTCCTTGACTCATCTTATACTCAGCTCCTTTAGAAATCGCTCATACATAATCCCCTCCTTAGTACTTATATCAAAGTCAGATGTATATGTAATCGCTTTACTTATAAATGTACTTGCTATAGTAACTGCTTGTTGCAGGCTATATCCTTGAGTTAAATACCCACATAACACAGAAGCAAAAATATCTCCTGTTCCGCTATAAGACTTTCCATTATAGCTTACTTCTTTAGTAAAATACATCTCCGTAGTAAAATCTAATCCTATGTTTGTTAGACACTCTGGTTTTGACTTATCCCAAACTCCAGTAATTACAATTTGCTTAGGTCCATTAAGGGCTAACTCCCTAGCATACTTTTTAATACGTTCTTTATCAATTCCCCAAGCTAGGTTATAACCTGTCAAGAGAGAAAACTCTGTCATGTTAGGTGTAATAACATCTGCCTGAGCCACCAATTTCTTCATATCCATTGGATAATCTTCATCATATATCGTATAAAGTTCACCATTATCCCCCATTACTGGATCTATTAAAACTAAAGTTTGCTCTTCCTTAAAAAGTTTAATAAATTCTAGTACAATACTAATCTGCTCTTTGGAACCTAAAAAGCCTGAGTAAATACTATCAAAACTATAGCCAATCACCTTCCATTGTTCAAAGAACTGTCTCATATAAGGGGTAAAGTCCACAAAGGAAAAGGAATCAAAGCCTGTTTGATTTGATAAAATAGCTGTTGGAAGTGGACAAGCCTGCACTTCTAATGTATTTAATAAAGTAAGTGCTACTGTTAATGAACATCTCCCTATACCTGATAAATCGTTGATTACTGCTGCCTTTTTCATGGAACCCTCCAATTCACTCTTTACAATTGATTCGTCTTTTTATAAACTAACTGTATCGATACAATCTTTTCTTCTTTCTAAAATAATATATGTATTTTCACACAATTCCCTATTATGGTCAATACAAGACAAGGAGCTTTTTTATGAATATAAATATTGTACCGTTACAATTCGATTCCAATTCCACTGAACCATTATATGCCCAACTTTTTCATTATTTAAAGGACCTCATTATTAAAGGTGATTTGACTTTTGGAGACAAACTCCCCCCTATTAGAAGTTTTGCAAAAGCCTTGGAAGTCAACAATATCACAGTGATTAACGCCTATAAACAATTAGAACATACAGGCTATGTCACTTCTAAGCAAGGTAGTGGCTACTATGTTTCTAAACGTCCTTGTGAAGAGTCCTCTAGTTTTACATCTAAGCCTATTGATACAAGTTCACTTATTAATTTTTCTAGTGCCTCTCCTGACCCAGGGATTTTCCCTACCGAAACTTTTAAGCAGTACATAGTAGAAGTGATAGAACGCGATAAAGGCTATGCCTTTGGCTATCAAGAAGTTAATGGATTTATGAAACTAAGAGAAGTTTTAACAGTTTTCCTCCTCAAGACTTATGGTATTAAAACCAGTGCTGACTGCATTCAAATGGTATCGGGTGCTCAACAAGGCCTTGATATTATTGCTAAAAGCCTTCTCTATTCTGGAGATAGCGTCATTACAGAAAATCCTACCTATAATGGTGCCGTAGATGTTTTTAAATCTAGAGGTTGCCGTATTGTGCCTGTTAGCCTTACACCCTTTGGTCTTGACCTAGTGGAGTTTGAAAAAAAGGTAAAAATCTGCAAGCCTAAGCTTGTCTATATTATGCCTAACTTTCAAAATCCTACTACCATTTGTTATAACAAAACGACCCTTCTAGCTTTACTTAAACTTGCCGAAACCTACAATTTTTATCTTTTGGAAGAGGATTCTATGTGGGAACTAAATTATGGAAGCCGTGAGTCCCTCTCTTTAAAAGCACTGGATACTATGGATAGGGTGATTCATCTCAAAAGTTTCTCTAAGCTACTGATGCCAGGACTTCGTATAGGATTTATTATCATGCCTCAGGCTTTAATAGACTCCTTTACACGTACCAAACAGACTACAGATATCTCTTCTTCAGGTCTTATGCAACGTGCCTTAGAGCTTTACTTTAAAAATAATAAATGGCAAGAGCATATTCACTATATGAAAGAAATTTATAAGGGACGCTATGAATGTATGTGCTCTAAACTTTTAGAATTAGAAGACTATGGTGTAGATGTTTATAAACCAGAGGGCGGCGTTTGTTTTTGGCTTAAGCTTCCTAAGGGGATGTCCGCGCAAAGACTCTATGAAAAATGCTATAAAAAAGGACTCCTTATATTCCCCTCACCTATTTTTTATCCTCATTTGGACCCTGCTAAGGATAACTCTATTCGCTTAAGCTTTGCTACTTGTACAATCTCAGATATTGAGCAGGGGACTGAAATTCTCAAAGAATGTGTCAAAAACTATTTCTAGTGTATTTGTACCATAATAAAAGCATATAAAAGATTAACCGCCATTAACCTTTTATATGCTTTTATCCATTTTATTAAAGCTTGCTTACTCTACTTGTGGTAATTTCGCAAAGCTTGCTTTTAGTTCCTCATCTGTTGGAATATAATCTGTCATATCCCCATCATTAAATTTTTGATAAGCCACCATATCAAAGTAACCTGTTCCTGTAAGTCCGAATACAATCGTCTTTTCTTCTCCCGTTTCTTTGCATTTCATAGCCTCGTCAATAGCTACTCTAATAGCATGACTACTTTCTGGGGCTGGTAAGATGCCTTCTATTCTGGCAAACTGCTGAGCTGCTTTAAATACATCTGTTTGTTCTACTGAAACGGCTTCAATGAGTTTGTCATCATAAAGCTGAGAAACAATAGAGCTCATCCCATGATAACGAAGCCCTCCCGCATGATTAGCCGATGGCATAAAGCCACTTCCTAAAGTATACATTTTGGCAAGTGGGCATACCTTTCCAGTATCACAGAAGTCATATGCGTAAACTCCTCTGGTAAGACTTGGACAAGAAGCTGGCTCTACTGCAATAATACGGTAGTCTGCTTCTCCACGAATTTTCTCTCCTACAAAAGGTGAAATAAGTCCGCCCAAGTTAGAACCACCACCTGCACAACCAATAATAATATCTGGCTTAATATCATATTTTCTAAGTGCCGTTTGTGTTTCAAGTCCTATGATTGTCTGATGAAGAAGTACTTGTGAAAGTACAGAGCCTAATACATAGCGATAGCCTTCCTGCGACGTTGCTGCCTCTACTGCCTCTGATATAGCACAACCTAAACTACCTGTAGTTCCAGGGAACTCTTCTAAAATCTTTCTACCCACTGCTGTATTTTCAGAAGGAGATGGTGTTACATTGGCACCATAAGTACGCATAACTTCTCTTCTAAAAGGTTTTTGCTCATAAGACACCTTTACCATGTACACCTGACAATCTAAATCAAAGTAAGAACATGCCATAGACAAAGCTGTTCCCCATTGACCTGCTCCTGTTTCTGTAGTTACCCCTTTAAGCCCTTCCTTCTTAGCATAATATGCCTGCGCAATAGCTGAGTTAAGCTTATGACTCCCTGAAGTATTATTCCCCTCAAACTTATAGTAAATCTTAGCAGGTGTATCTAGTGCTTTCTCTAAACAGTAGGCGCGTACAAGAGGTGCAGGTCTATACATTTTATAAAAGTCTTGAATCTCTTCTGGAATAGCAATATAAGGTGTGGTTTCATCTAATTCTTGCTGCGCTAACTCTTTACAAAAGGTAGGTGTTAAATCGTCTACTGTAACAGGCTTTAAAGTACCAGGATGTAAAATAGGTGCTGGCTTATTCTTCATATCAGCACGTACATTGTACCACGCTTTAGGCATTTCACTTTCTTCCAAGTAGATTTTATAAGGTATCTCTTTTTTCATGATCTTCATCTCCCTCTCTTTTAACTCATTTCTGAGTAAATAAAAATCTCCTATCCTATAAAACTATAGGACAGGAGATTACTCTCCTTGCTCATTGGTTTTTCATATAGTTTATTTATACCGTTCAGATTAGTTTTTGTCAATATAATATTTAGAATCTTAAGCTAATTCATCTTTTTTCATTACTCGTTCTTTGTTGCCATTAAATAGGGTCTTGGATCTAAATCCTTCTCTAGATCTATCCCCTTTTTAGCAAACTCTTCTTTCATTAACTTATTAAGGATCTTTGCAAAGAGTGGTGCTACAAAACTTGGGAATGGAATGGTTGCCTTCTTTTGTGTGGCTTTTGATACTTTTTGAAAGTTTGTTACCTCTGCTGTTAAAGCTTTTAGACCTTTTTGAGCCTTCTTGCCAGGAAATCCTGCTTCAGTAAGTGGCTTACCATTAATAAGAGGAGTAAGACCAAGGATAAGTCCCCCTAAGTAATTCATTTTCTTTCTTAGGGCAAAGTTTTCTAACACCCGAAGACAATGCTCATGTACATCTAAATAAGGCATTCCTCCATGAGCAATCCCAAATAGATGTATGCCATTAAAGTCTACTTTTTCTTCCATTAATGCTTCAAAAACTGTTAGTATAGGATAACTTATGGTATTAACATAATCAGTGATACAAATGCCCACTAAATCACTGTCTTTTATCATTCCAACTAACTCATCTATACCTTTTGTTTGATGATAAAAATCTAGCATATGGATTACTGTCACCTCAAATTTACCTTCTGGAATATTACTTTTGATCTCTTCAAAGAAGGTGAGTCCACTACATTGTTTCCTTGCACTTCCACAAATTAAAAGTAATTTTTTCATTGTAAACTCTCCCCCTTCTTTAAAACTGCTTTTATTTTTTCCACCATCACTCCCAATGCATCTGTTGGCTCAATAATATCCCAGATACTATGATTAACTGTAATCATACCATTTTCCTTAAGAAGCATTTTGAAATCTTCCTGTTCTTTAGGTGTAGTATCTTCACTCGCTATACCAATTCCCATAAATACGCCTTTTTTCCCTGGTTCATTTCCACAGTTAAGATGTTGCAATCTACCCTCTACAGCTTGAAAAAGTGGATTCCCTGTACGTACTAATTTATCAATAGCTTTTTTCGTAGTACTATTATATCCCCCTAAGAAGATTGGTGTAATCCATAAACAAGCTTCACTTTCCATAATATCTAATATAAATTGGTCACTTCCATCCTTAACTGCACATCGTCCTGGATGCTTACTCTGACATGCTCCGCAATTATAGCAAGGTTTAATATCCATCTTTTCAAGTTTATAATACTTCAATTCTTTACCGAACTGCTCTCTTATTTGGTTTATAGCCTGCTCTACTAAGCTTCCTGATCCAGTGCCATCTCCTAATACTACTCTCACCCTTATTCCCCCTTTTTACATATCCTTGTTATTACCTATTGATTTTGCAGGGCATTTTCCACTGCTTTTAAATATGCCTTAGAAGTCACCGTTGCCCCTGATACAGCATCTACATCATTTTTTTGCTCTTTTACTATTTTCTCATTAAGTTCATCACTTACATTTGGAAATACCTCTTTTAGAGATTTCACCTGGGTAATCACCCCATCCTTAACAGTAACCTGTACCTTCGCTTCCCATCTACTAAATTGATAATATCCCTCATAAGTACCATCTTTTAACTCAGTAATTTCTACAGGATTAATAATAGTCTTAGCCATTGTAGATAAATCCTTAGTCCCTACCAATAGCATAACTCCTGCTAAAACTACAAAAATAATAACTATAGTTCTAATAACCTTAAATGCTTTCTTCATCTAAAATCTCCCCTCTACTGTTGCCCTCGATACTTTTTAGTTTTATGCTCTTTTAGTAGCTTCTATCACTTTATCCATAGCAGTTTGGTTAAAATCTTTATAAACCATCTTTTTATTGTATTTTATTGGGTTGCCCTCTGAATCCTTTAGCGTTTTAACTACTATTCTGGTAATCATACGTTCTGCAAAATTCATCTTAGGTACATTAAAAGCACCTCCACACTCGTGTGCAGTATAAAAATGATTCACTAATTCTTCGGAAAAATTCTCCTTTAAATATCTATCTACTTGCCCCTTCATCAGACATACCAAAAATACGCCTACCTTTTTTTCAAGTAATTCATCTTTATGTACCTGGGCAAATGTCTTCATCTCCTTGCCTATTTGCCCTGCATAAACACTTGTACCTAATAACACCCTATCATATCTTCCTAAATCTATCTCTTGTTCTTGACGAATACTCATGAGGTCACATGCTCCTTCTAACCCACTCTTTATCTTCTCTGCAACTTCCTTTGCTGCACCATATTTACTGCTATAAATGATTAATGTTCTCATAACCTTTCCCCTTTCATAATTATCTTCTACAAATTTTAATACCTTCTATTGCTTCTAAAGCCTTAAAGACTGTTAGTAGATTTACTTATTCGTTAAATTTATGTAATACATTACCTTTTATAAGTAATATATTATATATCTTAAATCAAGTCAATATTTTTTAATTTTTTAATATTTTATTAATACTTTACTCTTTGTCTTTCATCTTTCTCCTATTCATAAGTTAAATTAAAATGAGAGATAAAACGATTAGAATACCTCTCATTTTATCTCTCATTTATCTTATTGATCACTATTACTTTTTAAAAGATCTTAAAAATTTATCCCGTTACTTTATCTTGCCCTCTTGTCTCTAAAACTTGCATTTCGGTAATTTCTAGATAAGGATAGGGTTGACCATTTACTATTTCTTTTCTAATAATGCCTGTTACCTTTACCCAACTATCTTCTGCTGGCCATTCTCCTTTATATGTTGAATATAGGCCTACATAAATAGCATGAGAATGGTCTTCATGGGGTGAATCATAATCTCTCACCACAGTATGTTCCTTACCTTCTTCATCTACATTTACTACAAACCCTTCATAAGTAATCATTTTGCCCTCATACTCATCTACATAAGTATGAATTTCATCCATTTGTTTAACAAAATTTTCATCATCTACCTGAATGATATCTGTATCTTTAATATCTTGAGACATCTCTGACTCAGGTGAGCTTTGATTTGTAATTTCTGTGTTTACACTTACTTGATCTTGTTGTTGACTATCTTGCTTCTGAGCATTGCTACAACCTGCAAATACAAGACTAGATAATAGTAATACGATTAGTTTTTTATTCATTATATTTTCCTTAATTTTTCCTTTTCTCTTGTGTTTCGCTTATTTACCCTCAATGATTTCCTTCATAGTTTGCTTACTCATTGCACCTGGTACATAGGTAGTAATATAACCTTCTGGATTAATAATAAAAGTTGTAGGAAAAGCACTAATGCCATATTGATAAAGGAGCTGCCCTCCTATATCAAAGACAACTGGGAAAGTATACCCTTCTCCTTCTAAGAAGTCGGTAATATGGGCTTCATCTCCTTCATTACCATAACTAGGAGAAGCTACGCCTAATATAACCACATCTTCTTTATTTTCACCATATTCCTTATATAAATTCTCAATATGAGGCATCTCTCTTCTGCAAGGTGGACACCAAGTTGCCCAAAAGTTAAGAAATACTGTTTTTCCTTCATACTCACTTAGCTTATGCTCATTACCATATTGATCATATAAAGTAAAATCAATTGCCTTAATTGCACTAGTATTCTGTTCTTCAGGCTCTTCATTACTTGTATTATCTTCTACTACATTACTATTACTACTATTGGGTTTAACAATTTCAGGAGCATTACTCATTCTGTACATACCTTGGTAACCATTGAATGCCATCAACATCCCAGAAATAATAAGTATATAACCTCCAATTTTCTTAATAGTCCCCATATGTGCTTTGATCTTTTCAAGTTTATGAACTAGCTTATCATAAAATAGGGTTACTAACATAAATGGTAAAATAAACCCAAGTGTATAAATACCTATGAGTAAACCAGCCCCTACTCTATCAGAAGAAGCAGATGTCATAATGAGTACAGAAGCTAACATTGGTCCCACGCAAGGTGTCCAGCCAAAACTAAAAGTAAGTCCTAATAAGAAAGAAGAAATACTATTCATCTTCCCCGTTTTCATTTGGAATCTTTTTTCTCTATTTAAGAATCCAATATGAATAGCTTCTCCATAAAACAGCCCCATTATGACAATAACGATACCACCTATAAATGTCATTAAATCCTTATGTTTTGTAAACATTGATCCTAGTGCATTCATAGAAATTCCTAAGATGAAAAATGTTACAGAAATACCAAGGACGAAACCTAAGGTATTTTTAAACAAGGCACTTTTAAGAAATTTAGGTTGCTTACTTTCTAGGTTCTCTATACCTATATTACTATTAGATAATACACTGAGATATACTGGTAAGATAGGTAAGATACAAGGAGATAAAAAAGATATTAACCCTTCAATAAATACCATTACTAAATTTAGATTTTCCATATGTCCTCCTTCTAATCATCTTATCATACTTTTAATTCTTATTATAATTGTATCATTATAATAGATTATAAAATATCCTTCAGTAACTATGTCACCATTTATATTATAGCATCTATTATATACTTTTAACTTCTACCCTTACTCCATTCATGGTAAAATGCTATATATAACCTTAGGAGGCTTATGCATATGAAAAAGAAGATTTATCTGCTGGCACTTTTCCTCACATTACTTTTACCATTCTCCCTTATGGCTACAGACCTTACACTAGAAGCTAAAGGCGCTATCTTAATGGAAGCTAAAACAGGTACCATTCTCTATGAGAAAAACGCCTATTCTAAATTTTATCCTGCTAGTATGACTAAGCTACTTACTGCACTGATTATAGAAGAACAACTCCCTATAAATACAGTTATTACTAAGAGTCAAAGCAGTGTAAATGTAATACCTAATGACAGTAGTGAAATCGGATTAAAAATTGGCGATAAGTATAATAAGGTTAATGGACTATATGGTTTACTATTAGGTTCAGATAATTTTATAGCCCATGATTTAGCCTTAGCTACATCGGGCACTATTAGTAAATTTGCAGACTTAATGAATGCTAAAGCCCAAGCCATCGGGGCTCAAAATACGCATTTTGTTAATCCCCATGGCTATCACGATCCTAATCATTATACAACACCATATGACATGGCCCTCATTGCCAAAGCTGCCTTTTCTAATCCTACTATTCAAAAAATATCTGGTACATTAAACTTTAATTTTTATGTTTCTAATAAGAAGAAATACATTCCTATCAAAAATACTTCTAGACTTATAAAACCTGAAACGCCCTACTATAATCCTTCAGTAGTCGCTACTAAAACGGGTTTTCATGATGCAGCTGGGCAAACTTTAGTTGCCAAAGCTATCTATGGAGACATGGAACTAATTGCTGTGGTTATGTATGAAAAGACACCTAACCAATACATAGATATGAATAAATTATTTGACTATGCCAAGGCTAACTATAGTATACAAAAGAGTAATGAAGGTTATATGCTAAAAAACCAAACCATACCTTCATGGGCTGAAACTAGTATTACTAGAGCCACAACAGATGGTTGGATAAATGCCTCTACTAACTATAATCGTTTGGTATACACAGAAGATTTAATTTGCACTTTAAATAAGATAAATACTAGTTATGAGTCTATAACGATGCAGGAAATTTACAATCTCCTTGGATTAAAACAAGGTGATTTAGTGACACGAAGTGACTTTGCTCAAATAATGACTTTTGTATCCAACAAATGGCTGATTACCCTTTCAAAAGATATTTCTAAACCGCTCCCTTCGGATACATTAAATCTTCCTGTAAGTGCTCAAGCAGCTATTTGTTATATGATTGATCATGATTTTATGCGTCCTTTAAATTCCTTATTTTATCCTGAACGAACCATTACTTTTGCAGAAATGATTTCTACTCTTGATAGAATGTTACCTTAAAAAATAGCCCATATATTATTCTTCGGTATCATACCTTTACAGAATAATATATGGGCTATTTTTTAGTCATTAGGAGGTAAAATCACTGCGTCAATAGCATGAATAACACCATTTTTAGCCATGATGTCTGTTACAATAATTTGTGCTCCATTAATATAAACCTTTCCATCCTTTACCTCAATTCTAGCTTGATCACCATTTGCCATAGTAATCTTTTGATTTGCTAGTTTAGTGACATCTGCAGCTGTTAACTTACCAGGAGTCACATGATATTTTAAGATATCCGCTAGGACACTTTTGTTTTCTGGTTTTAAAAGGTTATCTAGTGTACCTGCTGGGAGTTTAGCAAAGGCCTCATTTGTAGGGGCAAATACAGTAAAAGGTCCTGGACCCTTAAGAGTATCTACTAAATCTGCTGCTTTAAGGGCAGTCACTAATGTTTGAAAGCGATTATCACTAGATGCCACATCTACAATATCTTTATTACTTGTATTGGTCGCTCTTGTAAAAAGTTTAAGACATGGTGCACAAGAAGTCATCTTAGAAGTAGTGGTATGAGACACTTGTGCTATGACAGGGAAAACTAATATACATGCCAATAATAGGATGATTCCCTTTTTTATTAACTTATTATTCATTCTCTAACTCCTTTACATTTTATACTTGATTCATCTATCCAAAATTCATTATGCCCTAAGGAATAAAATTTATAAGTCAAAACTATTAGTGTTAAAATTTGTTAATTAACTTGCGTTCCAGTGTCATCCCATCAATTCACTCCATATTTAAGATACAAAGAAATTGATATAAGTTCTTAAAAACAGTTATACCTTTCACCAAATTTTTTCCCATATTATGGTATTACATTAAGATTTTGTTAAGCATGTACTATAAACGTGCTTATTATATTGATATTTTTTTTTCAATAAATATAATTAATTTATAATTCAAAATTTTTAAGGAGTATGCCTATGGATATATCAATTATTTTATTCCTTGTTCTAAGTTTCGGTTCTTTAGCTGTTGCTTTTGTTATGGAAGGTGGCCACCTAATAGCTCTATTTGTTACAACTGCAGCTATGATTGTTTTTGGTGGTACCATAGGTGCCATAGGCTTATCATTCCCAGTCCAAGAAATTAAAAGACTGCCTAAAATACTTGGTGCCTTATTCAAGTATAAACCTATTGATAATTACAAGGTTACAACTCAGTTCTATGAACTCACTACTATTGCTCGTGCAGAAGGTATTCTTGCCCTAGAAGATGCTGCAAATAGAACAGGTATTAAACATCCCATTATTACTAAGGGGCTACGTTTAATCGTTGATGGTGTAGATGCTAATGTGATTTATAAATCCCTTGTAACGGAAGCTGAAAATATAGATGCTAGACATGAAGTAGGATTTGCTATGTTTGAAGCTGCAGGTGGTTATTCTCCAACTATGGGAATCATCGGTACAGTTATGGGACTTGTTCACGTTCTAGGCAATTTAAGTGATCCAGGTAACTTAGGCCCTAAAATTGCAGTTGCTTTTATTGCCACCTTATATGGTGTTGGTACTGCTAACTTACTTTGGCTACCTCTAGCTACAAGATTAAAGAGCATTAGTGAAAAAGAATCTATGAGTAATCAAATGATTATTAATGCACTTATGTCTTTGCAACAAGGTAAACATCCTAAACTTGTTATAGATGATATGTGTGCTTTCTTAGAACCAGATGAACGGGAAAAAATACTAAAAGAGTTGAAGCTAGGTGATAACTAATGGCTAAGAAAAAACCAAAAAAGGAAAATAGCGAACGTTGGCTCCTCACTTATTCTGACCTTATTACACTTCTAATGATCTTTTTCGTTGTTATGTATAGCATGAGCAATGTAGATACTAAAAAATATGATGAACTTGCTAGTTCGCTCAATGGTTCTTTAGGTGTTTTGCAAGGCGGATCTGCTGTTGTTGGAATTAATAGCACAGGTAATTCAAACGTCTCTTTTCCTCAGCCTACTAGTACCACTCAAAAAATTCAGCAAGAACTTTTAGACTATTTAGAAGCCCATAACTTAACAGATCAAGTGAGTCTTCATATTGATCCTAGAGGACTTGTACTTAGCTTCAATGACAATATCTTATTTGATAGTGGTAAAGCTACCGTGCAACCTACTTATAAACATAACCTGTTGGAAATCTGCAAAATTCTTAAAACCTTTCCTAATGAAGTTGTTATCGAAGGACATACTGATAATGTTCCTATTAGTACTAGTGAATTCAGGTCCAACTGGGAACTTGCTGCTATAAGAGCTATCAATGTTATTGACCTTTTTACTAGCGAAGGCCACTTGCCAGCTTCTAAGCTCTCTGCTATTTCCTATGGTGAGTATCAACCCATTGCTTCCAATGATACAGCTGAAGGTAGAGCCAAAAATAGACGTATTGATATCGTCTTACTCAGCGAAGTTTTTTATGAAGAAAGTCAAACGACTTCTCCAACTCAATTGCCATAAACATAAAAATAGAGTGATGTATTTATATCACTCTATTTTTATGTTTATCTTATATTCCACTATTCCTATATTTCTTTTATCTCCATTACATCATATCCTGCCTCATCAATAGCTTCTATGATGACTTCATTATCTGCCTCAGTATCTATTACAGCATATTTCCCTTCTAAGTTTACTTCTAGTTCTCCTTGTGCAAAATCATTTAATGCTTCCTTTACATGTGCTACGCAATGCCCACAACTCATTCCTTCAATTATAATTTTCTTTTTCATCTGATCCTCTCCTCTATATTATTATCTATTTAATTATTCCTTAAATCTTATCCTTTTATTTAAACTACCTTCCTAATTATGCTTTAAATTTCTTAAGCCTTAATGCATTAAGTACTACAGATACAGAACTTAAACTCATAGCTCCAGCTGCAATCATTGGGTTTAATAATGGTCCTCCAAAAATATGAAGTATCCCCATAGCTACAGGTATGCCTAGAAGGTTATATCCAAATGCCCAAAATAGATTCTGTTTAATATTTCTAATAGTCGCTTGACTAAGTTTGATAGCCGTAACTACATCTATAAGGTCGCTTCTCATCAGTACAATATCCGCTGATTCAATAGCTACATCCGTTCCTGAACCAATAGCAATCCCTATATCTGCCCTAGCTAGGGCTGGAGCATCATTAATGCCATCTCCTACCATAGCTACTTTCTTACCTTGTTTTTGAAGTTGATGAACCTCATTAGCCTTATCCTCTGGTAATACTTCTGCAAGTACATGGTTAATGCCTAATTGTTTTCCAATTGCCATAGCTGTTTTTTGATTATCACCAGTAATCATAACTATCTCAATCCCCATCTGGTGAAGTTTATCTATAGCTTCTCTACTCGTTGGTTTAATCGTATCGGCTACAGCTATAATCCCTTCTAATTGACCTTCTACTGCAATATACATAGGCGTTTTACCTTCTTTAGCTAATGCATCCCAGTTATGAGACATACGACTAATATCCACGCCTTGTTCTAACATAAGTTTTTGATTTCCTAATAAAATCTGCTCATTATTAATTTTTGCTTGTATCCCATGACCTAGGATTGCCTTGAATTCTTGTATCTCCTTTAGCTCTAGCCCTTGTTCCTGTGCTGCTTTCACAATTGCTTCGCCAAGTGGGTGTTCTGACCCTTTTTCCGCACTAGCGGCTAAAACAAGAAGCTCTCCTTCACTGCGTGTATTCCCTAAAATATCTGTCACCTTCGGTTTACCTTCTGTTAAGGTCCCTGTTTTATCAAATACAATTGTATCTATTTTATGAGCCGTCTCTAGTGCCTCTCCTCCTTTGATCAGTACACCATTTTCTGCACCCTTTCCTGTACCTACCATAATAGCTGTAGGTGTTGCAAGCCCTAGAGCACATGGGCATGCAATAACTAGTACTGCAATAAAAATAGTAAGTGCAAAAACAGGTGTCTCTCCAGCAATCAGCCATCCAACTGTGGCAATAATAGCTAGCCCTATTACTGTAGGTACAAAATAAGAGGAGATGATATCTGCCATCTTTGCAATAGGTGCCTTAGTATTTTGAGCATCTTCTACCAGTTTAATAATTTGAGCTAGTGTTGTATCTTTTCCTACCTTTGTGACACGATATTTGATGAAACCAGTTGTATTAATACTTGCCCCCACTACCTTACTGCCCACACTCTTCGCAGCAGGTAAACTTTCCCCTGTTAACATAGACTCATCAACAGCTGTGGTTCCTTCTATAACTTCTCCATCCACTGGTAACTTCTCTCCCGGTTTAACGACTACAATATCTCCTACAACTACCTCTTCTAAAGCTACTAGGATTTCCTCATTCCCTCTCATAATAGTTGCAGTCTTTGGTGCTAAATCCATAAGCTTTTTAATAGCCTCTGATGTTTTCCCCTTTGAGCGTGCTTCTAAATATTTACCTACCGTAATCAGTGCCAGTATTGTAGCAGCTGATTCATAGTAAAGATGCATAGCATGCATCATGCCTGCCTCACTATCTCCTATGATCTTGTAAGTCATATATAAGCTATAAATAACGGCTGCTAGAGTCCCTATAGCAATCAAGGAATCCATATTAGGGCTTAGTGTAATAAGATTTTTAATTCCTACTTTGTAGAATTTGAAGCCCATTAACATAACAGGTAAAGTCAGACCTAATTGAATCAGGGCAAAATTAAGGGGATTTATCATAGGATCAATCACTTGAGGCAAAGGCATTCCTACCATATGTCCCATCGTAATAATCAAAAGAGGAATGGTAAATATTAATGAGCCTATAAGGCGATAGAATAAAATCTGCTCTTCTGTAAATTTCCTTGATCCATTAGGCTTTTCTCCTTGAGAAATCAACTTATAACCAGCTTTTTCTACTGCTGCCTTAATCATTCCTTCTTTTACTCTATCTCCATCTACCTTTACGGTTAGTTTTTCAGTGGCAAAGTTTACACTACCACTCTCTACACCGTCTAACTTTTTTATCACTTTTTCTACCCTATTGGCACAAGCTGAGCAACTCATGCCTTCTACTTTAAAAGTATAGACCACTTCATTCTTATGGACCTGATACCCAGCTTTCTCTATTGCTGCTTCAATTTCTTTGAATCCTAGCTTACTTTCATCATATTCTATATTTAACTTCTCAGTGGCAAAATTAACCTGAGCGTTTGTGGTGCCCTCTAACTTTTTTACTACTCTCTCAACTCTACTTGCACAAGCTGAGCAAGTCATTCCCTCTATTTTTACACTTTTATGAGTCATAGCCCCCATCCTTTCTCTTTCTTGCAACACCCCCTAGGGGTGTTTTCTTCATCATATGCTTCTTTAATTGTTTTGTCAATAACACCTCTTATTAATTCCTTATAATTCATAAATAATCTTTACAAATTTTAGTATTTCTATTGCGCATTCTACATTATGTTAAGTAAAATAGATGCTATATAATTATAATATAAGGGAGATACTTTAATTAAATTAACTTAAGAAAGGACAACTTGATGTCTAAAATTAATAACTCGAAAAATATAAAACAAGTTCATATTAAGTATTTTAGTATTTTAACAACTATATTATTTTTTATAGCCTCTTTTTTACTAGCTACTCCTTCAGAAATTATTGAGGGAATGAAGGCTATTATCATTTCAAGAGATGCTCTTATAACAGATTATTTTAGACTCGCTGGTTATGGTGCCGCCTTCTTTAATTCTGGTGTCATCTTAACAATAGTTATAACACTGATCATTAGGTTAAAGGCTTCATTTAATGGGTTGGCTGTCGCAGCTATTCTTATTAATGCAGGTTTTGCCTTATTCGGGAAAAATCCTATTAATATTTTTCCTATTTTATTAGGAACTTATTTTTATGCTAAAGTTCACAACACTAAAATGAATAGGTATCTCTATACCGCATTATTTGGTACCTGCCTCTCACCTTTAGTCACTGAAGTTGTTTACTTAATGCCTTTTAACCTACCTATTAACCTAGCCATTGCCTTACTCGTAGGTGTCTTAATTGGTTTTATTTTACCAACCTTAGCAATGCATACACCTACTATGCATCTAGGATATAATCTGTTTAATGTAGGATTTGCTGCCGGTATATTAGGCCTTGGTATTGTAAGTATTTTAAAAGCTTTAGGTTTTGAAAGTACTCCTACTCTCGTTTGGCAAGAAGGTAGACCATTATGGTTAATTATTGTCTTATATACTTACTTTTTACTCACCTTTTTATATGGTTTATGGCTAAACAAAGGGCAATTAAAACCTTTATTAAAAATCTTACACCATCCTGGTCGTGCTATTGCTGACTTTATCCTTATGGATGGCTTAGGGGCTACCTTCATGAATATGGGGATCTTAGGTAGTATTAGTCTTTCCTATATTCTTTTAATCAAAGGGGATTTATCGGGACCTATCGTTGGTGCCATACTTACTGTATTTGGTTTTGGTGCATTTGGTGTTCATGCCCGTAATTTCATCCCTTGTCTATTAGGTGTTTACTTGTCTACTTTCCTAAGCACTTTCACACCTACTGGGCCTGGCATGCAAATTGCTGCCTTATTTAGTTCAGGTATCGCACCTATTGCTGGAGAATTTGGCATTGTTGTAGGTATATTAGCAGGTATGGTACATGCTGCTATTGTCTCAAGTACTTCTCATATGTATGCAGGCCTTAATCTATATAACAATGGCTTTTCTGCTGGCTTTGTAGCTATTATACTAGTACCGTTACTAGAAAACTTTAAGATCTATTTAGAGAATAAGAAATCGTAGGAGATAAATAATGATACATGATAGAAAGAAATTAGTTAAAATAGTTGAAGAATTAACCATGTTTTTCTTTGGTATTGGCGGAAATGATATTACTTCTAGAATACAAGAAGTAGATCACACTGCCATTATTACCTTTACTTCCAATTATAATTTAAAGTGTGCTCATAAACTTAAATCCCTAAAGTATTTCTTAAATAGTGAAAAGGATGATAGTATCGAGGATGTATACTGGGAATTAGCAGGTGTATGTGAGTGTAGTGATACAAGTCAACTACTTTTGCTAGGAATGATGGTAGATAGTGCTTCTGTAGATATTACTGATGATATTGTCACTGTTAGGCTTGAAAAAAATATATAAACTAATAGTAACGACACACGTTCCTAAACTACTAAAAAGACTACTATGAAACTCATCTCTGAAGTTTCATAGTAGCCTTGTTTAATTTGTATCACTTATTAAAGCTCTATATTATATAGCAAATTGACTATTATAAAGCTCATAATAAAATCCTTTTTTCTCTAGAAGTACCTCATGAGTACCTTGTTCAATGATTTTTCCTTCTTTCATCACTAGAATCACATCTGCATTTTGAATAGTAGATAATCTATGAGCCACAATAAAACTTGTTCGTCCCTCCATTAACTTATTAAATGCACTTTGTATTTTAATCTCTGTTCTAGTATCAATAGAAGAAGTGGCTTCATCTAAAATAAGCATAGGTGGTTTAGTTAGCATTACCCTTGTAATACATAAAAGTTGCTTTTGACCTTGGGAAAGCATCCCTCCGTCTTCACCAATGACTGTATCATATCCCTTTGGTAAGCGTTTGATAAATGAGTGAGAATGAGCTGCTTTAGCTGCTGCAATGATTTCTTCATCTGTTGCATCTTCTTTCCCCATTTTAATGTTTTCTCTAATAGTTCCCTTCTTTAACCATGTTTCTTGAAGTACCATCCCATAGTTAAGGCGTAGATTTTTTCTTTTTAAATCTCTAATAGGATATTCATCTACTAATATGCTTCCTTGATTCACATCGTAAAAACGCATGAGTAGGTTAATAAGTGTAGTCTTTCCACATCCTGTGGGACCTACAATTGCTACCCTCTGTCCTGGTTTAATATCAATATTAAAGTTTTCAATAAGTCTTTTCTCTGGTACATAAGAGAAGCTTACATTTTTACAGGTAACATGCCCACTTGCTCTCTCTAACTCTTTAGCTTCTATGGCATCTGGGATTTGTGCTTCTTCTTCAATAAGCTCAAAGATTCTAGCTGCACATGCAAGGGCATTTTGAAGCTCTGTAACAACTCCTGATATCTCATTGAAAGGCTTGGTATATTGATTGGCATAGCTTAGGAAACAAGACCATGCCCCTACAGTCATTTTGCCACTTAATACGGCTAAAGCTCCTGTCACAGCTACTCCTGCATACACTAGACTATTTACAAATCTGGTACAAGGATTAGTAAGGGAAGAAAAGAAAGTTGCTCTTAAAGAATATTTTGCAAGCCTTTTATTTATTTCATCAAACTTCTCTATGGCTTCTTCTTCATAACCATAAGCCTTAACTACTTTTTCATTGCCAATCATTTCATCAATAAAGGCAGTCTGCTCCCCTCTCGTTTCTGATTGGAGTTTAAACATGCTATAAGTCTTCTTAGCAATAAAACTTGCTACAAATAAGGAAAGGGGTGTAACTAATACGACTACAAATGTAATCCCTATATTAATAGTCAGCATAAAAATCAGTGTGCCCACTATGGTCACTAGCCCTGTAAACAACTGAGTAAAGCCTAGTAAAAGTCCATCTGCAAATTGGTCTACATCTGCAATAACTCTGCTTATAATATCTCCTTGTGAATGGGCATCTATATATTTAAGAGGTAAGACTTCTATTTTCTTAAAGGCCTCATCCCTCATATCTCTTACCACTTGATAGGTCACCTTATTATTAATCATGTTCATCAACCATTGCGCAATAGATGTAAATCCCACCATAATAATGACAATAATAAGCTGTCTTAAAATTTCTTGAAAGTTAATAGGACCATAAGCAAGCCCATCTATTGCTCGTCCAACTAAAATAGGCACATATAAGGTAAGAATTACAACTACTGTAGCTAATAAGACTGATGCTAGTATAAGTCCTCGGTATTTCTTTGTATAACCTAGTACCTTTTTAAGAGTATTCTTTTGAAGGTCTTTATCTAACCCTTTCTTTTTCATCTGCCTCCCTCCTTCTTAAACTGAGAATAGTAGATTTCCTGATAAACTTCACAGTTTTCTAGAAGTTCTTCGTGTGTTCCCTTGCCAGCTAAATGACCATCATCTAATACAACAATAAGGTCTGCATATTGAACAGAGGAAGCTCTTTGAGATACAATCACCACTGTTGGGGAATAATCTAGTTCCTTAATAGCTTTGCGCAGCTTAGCATCTGTGGCAAAGTCTAAGGCTGAGGTACTATCATCTAAAATGAGTATTTCTGGCTTTTTCACCAATGCCCTTGCAATGGTCAGTCGCTGTCTCTGCCCGCCAGAAAGGTTCTTTCCACCTTGCTCAATCTGAGCTTTAAGTCCTCCTTTGTTCTCTACCACATCCTTTGCCTGTGCAATACTAATAGCCTGCTCCATTTCTTCCACTGTTGCTTCTTTTTTTCCCAAACGGAGATTTTCCTCTATTGTTCCTTTAAAGAGGACAGCCTTTTGCATGACAATGCCTACCTTGTCCCTTAGAACTTCTATAGGATAATCTTTTACATTGATTCCATTAATGCATACTTCCCCTAGTGTGGCATCATAAAATCTAGGAATCATATGAACAACCGAGCTTTTGCCTGAACCTGTTCCCCCAATTATACCAAGGGTTTGACCTCTTTTGACCTCAAAATTAATATGAGATAAAGATTCTTCCCCCGCATCAGCATAAATTAAGGATACATCTTTGAAGGTGATACTTGCATCCGTTGTCTCTACCCCCTCATTTCTTCCTACACTCTCCTTCATACTAGGTGTTATATGAAAAACATCAGCAATACGATTACCACAAGCCAGAGATTTATTCACTGTAATAATCAGCGCTGCCAGCTTAATTAGTTCTACTAGGATTTGAGACATATAGTTATAAAGAGCCACTACCTCACCACTACTTAACTTTCCTGCATCCACCTGAAGGGCACCCACCCATATAAGCCATACAATAGCCAAATTAATAATGACATAGGTAAGAGGATTCATAAGTGCTGAGATACTTCCTGCTTTTTTCTGCTGTTTAGTAAGTGACTCATTACGCTTATTAAACCTTTCTATCTCCTCTTCTTCCTTACAAAACGCCCTAATGACACGAACTCCTGCTAAGTTTTCCCTAGTAGCACTTAAAACATCATCAAGTCGCCCTTGAACTGCTTTAAGCATAGGAATATTGAGTAACATAATTCCAAATACCACAAAAGAAAGTAAAATAATTGCCACCACAAAAATCCTTGCAGATTTAACATCAATGGTAAAAGCCATAACCATTGCGCCAAAGACCACAAAGGGAGATCTTAAGAAGAGACGTAGCACCATATTGACACCATTTTGTGCTTGATTTACATCACTTGTCATCCTTGTAATCATTGTGGAAGTTCCTAATGTATCAATCTCTGTAAAGGAAAGTCCTAATAAATGCTTAAATAAAGAATGACGTACACCTGTTCCAAAACCGACTGCAGCCTTGGCAGAAAAGTATTGAGCTGTAACCGAACAAATAAGCCCTATGATTCCTAGAACTACAAGTAAACTACACATTTGAATAATATATGTTTTATCCCCTCTTCCAATTCCTTTATCAATGATATCCGCAATTACTAGAGGTACGAATAATTCAAAAGAAGCTTCTAGCATTTTAAATAAAGGTGCTAAAATACATTCCTTCTTATAGCCTTTTAAATAAACGAGTAACTCTTTCATCTTCTCCTCCTCGCCCTTTTATTTTTCAAAATTTCCGACTCTTATCATAACATAGTCTATGCTATACGTGAATACTTTACAAGAATAAGACATGCTCACTATTTTGAAAATCTCCCAGCTCCTGCTGTTAGTGTAACCGATATTTATGATAACCCACTTATTCTCTATAGAAGATGGGAAAAAATCATCAAAAAAATAGCCTCCGAAGAAGCTATTAACCCTAATATTTTTGTATGAATGATGATGCTAGAACTACAGCAAGTATGCTAATTCTGGCCTCGGTATAGGCATTATCCCTGAATTCTTCTTACCACTATTGAACTCTGGCATGGAAACAAGAATAATAAAAGACTCTGAACTAGAATCTAATATCTGTTTGCTTCGCAACCCTAATAGTTATCTGAGTACTGTTACAGAACTTTTCTATGATTTTTTGTGTAGTACAATCTCACTAGCAAATTGAAAGTTGTCAGGGATGCTTGTAAGAAAGGGTGATGGGCGGAAAGGAGAGGGAAAGGGCTATCTTCCAGTGCTCCGGTCCGTATTTTTTGAAGCACTAAGCTCACTTATTTAGATGAACGCACGAAAACTCCCGTTGGTCAAACACTCGTGCTAACACCCATCTAAAACGTTCGCTAAGTGCTTCTAAAAAAATACTCCCAAGTCGCTCTTCCAGACAGCCCTTCCCCACTCCTTTCCCTCAGCGTTATTGTGCTTACAAACTACCACGACGGGTGAGACTGAGTGTTTGACCAGCAGGAGTTTTGTACTATAAATATAGGTACTTAATCTCATTAGTTAGGTATCTACACTTATTTTTATTATAATAAGAGTGTGGTCTAATGTAAGCGAGTGAGGGACTATAGCTCCCGTGGCGAAAACTTTTAGCCATCTCTTATTATAGATATTCGCTTAAGCAGGTTGGAACCTAACTAGGCTTCCGTGTAACGAACAAAAATGAGTAGTAATAAGTGGATGGAAAAACTACTATTAAGGAGGGTGTCTTATGATTAGTGTTGGCATTGATGTTTCAAAAGGAAGTAGTACTGTATGTTTATTAAAACCTTGTGGTGAAGTGCTTTTACCACCTTTTGAAGTAAAACATACGCAAGAGAACCTTGCTGAATTAGTACGTATTATTAAAGAGTACAATGAAGAAACAAAGATTGTTATGGAGGCAACTGGACATTATCATCTTCCTATTCTTTTTGTATTACAAGACCAGGGGCTTTTTGTTTCGGTTGTCAATCCTATGTTGATGAAAAAGTATGCCAGTGTATCTATTCGTAAGGTAAAAACTGATAGAATGGATGCTTTAAAAATTGCTAAGTTTGGGTTAGATTATTGGATGGATTTAAGAGCATACAGTTTAGAGGATGATGTTTATAGAGAACTCAAGTTTCTCTCTAGACAGTACTTTCAGTTAATGAGTATACGTATTAAGTATAAAGTAACCCTTTCAAGTCTTTATGATGAGATAATGCCTGGAATAAATACTATTTTATGTTCTCATTCTAGAGACTTTACCAAAGATAGAGTTGTAGACTTTGTACTACATTTTAAACACTACAGCAACATCACTAAGCTAAGTCAAACAGCTTTTCTAGCTAAATATGAAAAATGGGCAAAAAAAGAAGGATACCATTTTAACCCCGACAAAGCTAAGCAGCTTTATAATCATGCTCAAAATAGTATCACAACTTTGTGTGCTCAAATGGCCTCAACCCAAATGATCACAAAAGAACTCTCACAAGGAATTAAAGCTGTTAATAATTCCTTAAAACAAATATTATCACGAATGCAGGTACTTGCCAAGTCATTGCCTGAATATGAAATTATACGGGCTATGCCAGGTGTAGGTGATAACTTAGCCCCTAGATTAATCGCTGAAATAGGTGATGTAAGACGATTTCATAGTGCTAAGGCCTTAATAGCCTACGCGGGTATTGATACACCGCCACATCAGTCAGGTCAATTTACAGCTGCAAATTGTAAGATATCTAAGCGTGGTTCAAGCTATTTACGCAAGGTGGGTTATGAAATGATCCTGTGTTTAAAATGTACAGTTCCAAAAGCAGATACAGCAGTATATGATTTTATTAAGAAAAAAGAAGCTCAAGGTAAAGCTAAGAAGCAGGCAATGATTGCAGGATTGAATAAGTTTTTGAGAATATACTATGCCAGGGTAAATGAAGTCACAAGTTAAAATATAATGCAACTTATATTTTAAAAAGCTACTTAACCCAGTAGCTTTTTAGTCATGCCTATTTTTAAAGGCATAAATTTGTTCAAAAATAACTTGACTTACCTTAGCAGGTTTTCAGCGGTTCATAAGGATTACGAATTTAGAGCCTCTTAACGGAGTGAGACAGCAGCTGGAAGTAAGTTCCCTAGCCAGTCTACATAGCGGCTCCTAGCATTACACATTATTATCCTTATTTTTCTGTATATTCCCACGCCTTCCTAAAACGCTCATTTAATCGTTCTGCCGGAATTTCATGTGCACGTATTTTAGAAGTCAAACGCTTATGCCATTCTGCATCCTGCCACATTCCTACAAACTGTGGGCAAGCAAAATTGCTGGTTGCAAGCATCATCCATTGATTGGTGGAAATTGCCGTCTCCACTCCTATTTCACACAACTCCTTTACCCAATCCCATGGCAACTGCGGATAATCCTTATAATCAATAATCCCCCAACATTCCGTTGTCGCAAGCATCAGGTTCTGGGCCCCTACATTTTTAGCCAGTTCATGGATTCCATTTATCAGTAGCTGTTTCCAGTAAATCTCCCTTTCGTGGTAAACCTTCATGCAATTTTTTACCAACAGATGATAAGGCTCCTCACTGAAACGGGGATTGTCTGACTGTCCTACCATTCGATAAAACTCATTATCATTCAGCTTTGTCATCCAAATATGATGTTCCACCAAATCAAAAAAAGATAAATCCATTTTACTGTAATATGAAAAATCCAAACAGTCAAAGGAGTAACAGAGCGGAATATCCGGATATTGTTCTCTAATCAGTTCTACCGATTTTTTCATAAATTTCATACTCTTCTCTGTATGCCAGTATCCCCATGTACATTCCTTCGGGTCATTTTCAAAGTAAGGTGCCCAAATATCGCCCGGCCATTCGTTACACAAATCAACGTATAAGACAGTATCCAGTAAGCCTTCCTCCTTTACTAAATCAAGTACCGCAAGCCAATTGGCTGCCATTTTTTCCGGAGAAGTTATTTCCATTCTTATATTATCCTCATCCTCACGATACCAACTGGATAAACCCACCTTAATCTTACGTTCTCTACATTTTCTTAAAAATGTAGGAAGTGCCGGATATAAAGTAATCTTATTAATGTAAGGACTGCCCCAGTCATTAGAGTACCAAACCGGAAGTAATGTCCATTCCTTATAAGGGTTCTTTGCTATCAAATGAGGAAATGCATCAATGCGAACAGCATTGTAGCCTCTCTCTACCAACTCATCCAGTGCCTTATCAATATCTTCAAAGCCGGAACCCAGCCAGTTTCTTTCAATCCATGAGAAATCCCACATAGTAATTGCCAATGCATTATATTTTTTCTTTTTCATAATAGCCTCCTGTTTTTATAATTTACTCTCAATAACCGTATCCACTAAACTATTATTAATGTCTGACATTCGCACGCAACACCTTAATAATGCTTCCAGGTATTGCCGGTTTAATTGTTACATCGCCTGCCTTTGCCGGAATAATAAAGGTTTCCGCATAATGTACCGTATACGGTTCAAAAGTTCCTGTAGGGCTTTCGATAATAGCACTCTGCCCGTCCACAAGATTCAGCATTGAAAATTCTCCATCTGACAATATTTCAAACTTATCATCCGCAGTAAATACATGTGTCTCAATAAATTCTAATTCATGTAAGCCTGTTTTTACTTCCTTATAATGTTCCTCTTCATGAATCGTCTCAAAGCAATTTACCAGATTCTCCTTAACCCATGCAGTATCTCTTTGAAATTGAATTACTTCTTTTCCCTCCTTAATATGGATTGGTCTTGGGATTCCATCCAGACCCACACGATCCCAATCCCAAAGTTTAAATGTGAAAATGTAAGGTGTGGCACTTATCTCCAGAACCATACAGTTGCTGGAAGAACAGTGTACAGTACCAGCCGGAATTAAAAAATGGTCATGCTTCTTTGCCGGAAAACGATTCACATATTTTTCTACCGGAAAACATATTTTACCTGTTTGTGCAGTTTCCAAATCCTCAATCATTTCTTTTGGGTTGATGTTCTCTTTTAATCCCAGGTATACTCCGCCGTCTTCTTCACAATCTAAAATGTAATAGCTCTCATCCTGTGTATATGCCATACCGAATTTATTGTGAATATAATCCGTTAACGGGTGAACCTGCAGACTTAAGTTCTGACCTCCCATTGTATCCAAAAAATCAAATCGTATAGGATATTCTGCACCAAATCTTGCGAAATTCTTTTCACCGATAAATTCTCGTGGCATATATTGTATTAAATTCATTGCCGGAGACTCAATACGCACATTTCCATATTTTAAGAATATACTGTTTTCTTCTGGAACCCCGTCAAAACTCCATGCATAATTTTCCTCAGAAGGATCAAGATGACAAACCTCCTTCATCCACTGTCCTCCCCATACACCCGGGTCAAAATAGGGAACCAAACGAAAAGGCTTTTCCGTCAGCGTTCTCAAACCGACCAGTAATCCTTTTCCGCTTACCATATTGGGAGTGCCCTCTGTATTGGTGTCCAAATAGTAGTCCATCCTGTCATACAAGGATTTTTTATGCTTATCAGCAATTCTCCACTCAATAAAGAAACCTCTTTTGTATTTCTTCAAAACATCCTCATCATAATTCTTTTGCTTATAATTCGGCATTCCTTTACGATAACGAAGCTGTATCTCCCAACGTGCCATATCGGCATATACAAGAACATCACCCTCTGTGATTAAAGAAGCGGCAAAACCATATACCAAAACATTACCCTTACTCTCTTCCACCATCTTCTTTGCTTTTTGCAGTTTTTCATCATCAATAAATTCCTTCACTGTTCCGTAATACATAATGCCCCGCACTCTGTCTTCTGTCAGAAAAGGCTTCATGCGCTCTGTAAGCTCGTCGCCATCATAAAAAACATCTTTTGAACGGATAATTACATCCAAACCTATGCTTTCAGACAGATTCGCTTCCAGTTCCTGCTCGTTTACGCCCGAGTAACAATCTACAACCAATACACGCTTGCCATTCATTGCCTCTTTCAATATGCTTCCAACAGACTCCCAACCACTCCATGCTGCATCATCAAAACCTTCTATCCGAATTTCCGGATATCTGTCATAATCACTTTTAAACGCTAAATAACTCATATCTATCGCTCCTTACATATAATCTTTCCGTTTTCCTTAAACACTCTGTATGTAAATTCTTTCTTTTCAATCGCTTCGTAATCATGACCTGCTACAGGTGGCCAGCAGGCACCCACTTTTAATCGTTCCTCACCGGTATTAATTAAACGATGAGCAAGCTTTCCACTGATATGATGAAGTGAACCTTTAAACACCTTTTCTGCGTGACAATTGCCATCTTCATCCATTAGCAGCAGAAGCCCTTCTCCTCCAAGGCCAAAATAATATTCTGCACAATTCTTATCCTGATGGAAATGACCTCTGGTCATATTACATTCACCTACAACATATACAGGTTCAAGGATAGTCAATCCCCATAATAATTCTCCTGAAATCATATCATCAATTTCTTGGAAAGAATACACAGTGTACATTAAAGTATCCTTAGGTATATTCTCGCTATTTTCATAGATATTACTAATCTGCTCAAATGTCTTTTTATAACACTTTACATCTGCTCCCTCTATTACGCCCTCATACATATCATGAATTACTTTAGGTTCAAATATTTTCATATTGCCATCCTTTCTATCAATTAAGTATATTAATGGGTTTCTACGGTATAAAATTCAGCCATTTCTCATTTGCCAGCGCCGGTTTGGATACAAATAAAAATCTATCCGGGTCCTCCTGAAACTGTGTATAGATTGGCTTTCCCTGCTCTAATCCAAACTCATCATAAACACGTGGTTTTTTAATGATAAGCTTGCTTTCTTCGTAATTCTTATTTGGAATAAACTGCATTTCCCCATCCTCAATAACAGGAAACCAAGCTACCCCTTTATGTGCTCTTACGCCTTGATAATCAAAACCATAATCCCGAACACACCAGGCACCGAATGTCATATTCTGTGTTACATCAGCTACAATGGTACAATGTGCCCAGCCGGGAGGAACAATAACCACCTCGCTGGGTTCTGCCATAACCGCAAAGCATCGTCCCGGATTATCTTCAGCATACTCCTGCATATATATGCAGGCCTTTCCGCTCCAAATCTCATATACCTCGCAGGTAGATGCATTGCAAGATAAAGAAACTGCATGGATATGTCCCTGAGATCTTACAGGCTCCTTGCCAAGAAGTCCTTTTGCATAAGTCACTGCTCCGTACAAGAGATTTCTTTCAAGCATCTGCTCACGGTCTGCCAGATTTCCCACATCCATAGCAATAGAATATACAATATCCGGACCTATACAATCAGGTTCCATTAAAGAAGAGCGAATAGCCGCTAATTCACGATTCTCAGGTGTGGGTCCGAATACGCTCTCTCCATAATTGAAGCTTAAAAGGGTATAAGTTGGCTCTATTTGAAATCCGGGATAAAATTTCAAGTCATTCATACACTTCTCTCCTTTTCTTTATTTTCTAAGTAATTGCCCAATGTAGCCGCACCGATAATTCCTGCATCATTTCCCAATGCGGTACATTCTATCTTGGGCAGGTAAAGCTTCTTCTTTGCAAAACTGTTTTCATAAACATAATCTCGCAAAGGGCTAAGCAATACTTCCTTTTGCTCACTGATACCTCCACCAATCAGAATTTTCTCCGGGCGAAACACATTAATCAAATTTGCAATTCCATCTCCTAAGCTCTCAACATATTCTCTGACAATATCC
This sequence comes from Bacillota bacterium, assembly GCA_023436395.1. Lineage (GTDB taxonomy): Bacteria > Bacillota > Clostridia > Lachnospirales > Cellulosilyticaceae > Cellulosilyticum. The sequence goes on from JAEZJJ010000017.1 coordinate 59,590, forward strand.
TGCGCTATCGGATCATTTTCTTTTGCAGCATCAAATACTGTTTTTCCGGTAATTCCATTCTGCTTTCGAACATAGTCAGCCAGCAGTGAATCAGGATGTTTCAGAACACTGCTCCTTGTTATTTGAATCAATGCACTTGCAGACGCATAAGCCTCCAGACATCCCCGTCTTCCACAGCTACACTTTCTCCCATTTCTCCGTATTACCATGTGTCCTAAGATTCCACCACCCTTTTCATAATTCAAAAGCTTACCATCTGTTAAAACGCATCCTCCTACTCCTGTTCCCAAAGTAAGTAATACCACATGTTTACATTTTCTTGCAGCTCCGGCTTCTACTTCACCAATCAATGCACACTGTGCATCATTTGCCATTAATATTGGAAATGAAAAATGTTCTTTCATCATATCTACAAGTGGCACATTTTCCCACATAAAGTTATTGGAAAACAATACAACACCATCCCCTATATCAATTGCCCCGGGACTCCCCACCCCCAAAATCATAATCTGCTCTCTGGGAATTTTACTTTCTTCAATTAACCGATTTATCAGAAATATCATTCTGTTTACGGTATATTCTGCAGTTTCTCCTGTATTCGTCAGCTCACTGTACTGACGAATAATCTCAGATTGCTCATTCACAATACCTATCTTAATATTAGTACCGCCAATATCCATTCCTATCCTATACATTACATCCCTCCTTCTTTATTCTCTTTAAAATCCAATATATTTTTCAATTTCACATGCGTGCTCGTGCACGATTTTTTCTAAAAACTATACCACCACATTGGGTGGTATAGAAATTTATTCCTCATCTAAACATTCTTTGGTTACAATCGCCAGTTGTGTATATATATTTCCTAATTCTATTGTTTCCCCATAGGCTACATATTTTGCAAGAAGCTGCACACTGTCATATCCCTGTTTAAAAGGTTCTTGGGTTATCGTTGCATCCACAATTCCATCCCGCAATCCCTGCTTTACTTCCGGAATCATATCATATGTAATTACCCGTAAATCTGATGCACGTCCGGAATCTCTTACCGCATTAACTGCACCTGCCATACCAGCTCCAAGTACACAGAGTACATCCAGATTAGATTGTTCTTTCAAGATTTTCTCTACCAGAAGATAGGAATCCTCTTCATTATTCTCATTATAATGAAGTGCATTTATTTTAATATTAGGATAATATTCTTCCAATCTTTCAAGTAATCCACCAGTTCTTCTTAATACAGCATAATTTCGCTGTGAACCTGCAATAACCCCGATAACCATTTCTCTTCCGTCTGCCATAAGCCCTAATAATCCGGCCAAAACAACTCCACTTTTTCGAAACCGACAGCCTACGTAAGCAGCTCTTAGGGTACCAGGAATATCTGAATTGACTGTAATAATTTTAATTCCCGCTTCAGACAATTCGTTAATTTTCTCAGTTACTTCAAGACTATATATAGGCGTCATAACAATTCCGCCAACGCCTTCTGCTTTCATCGAATCCATGATAGCAACCTGCTCTTCGACACAGGTATAATTCTGCTGAATGCGGATTACACTTTCCAATCCGAATTTAGCATACTCTGCAAGTGCCGTTCTTACTCCGTCTAAGACTTCCTCAAAAAAGGCATTGCTTTCAGATACTAAGATGATTCCAATTTTCTTTGTTGCATATTGGCGATCTGACAGCATCTTCGCAGCATAGTTGGGTCTATATCCGAGCTCCTTAGCCACTTCACGAATCCGCATGGCAACTTCCGGTTTGATACCGCTTCGACCATTTAGAGCACGATCTACGGTTCCTCTTGATACTCCTGCAACTTCTGCAATTTGTTTAATAGTTACACCCATGAATCACACCTCCGTGCTCGAGCACTTTTTTCTACATATTATCATAGGCACCCCCTTCCGTCAAGTATTAATTAAAACAGAAGCTTTTATTCTTGGCATGCATCCGCGTGAAAAATAATCCCCAACTGTCCTTTCACCTCATCAATCAAGTGTAGAGTATCTACCGAATATTTTTGATATGTATCCGGATACTCTGCAACTCGAACAATACTTGTAAATTCTTGAATCTCGTATTGTATGTCCTGCTCTGATACCGTCATTTCTATGTTTTTCATATTCTTACCAATTCTACAACAAATATCTTTTGGAGCAGCTATATCCATAAAACTAATAACTCCATATGACAAACTCACCTGTCTGATAGGTGCTATTTCCTTCAGTTTCTCCCTGATTATCTGATAAGCAGGATGAAATACAGGACGCATAGTCTCAATCAAAAAAACACCGTTCTCTTTGACACACCAAAACATCGCCTCTGCTTTGGTAACAATTATTACTAGAATCTTGAATCTTAATATTTTAATGCACTCACTACCTAGTTTCCTTTAAATCTCTATCCTCTTTTTCTTTATTCCTCATAAAGTGCCCCACTGTTTTCTTTATTAAGAGTTCCTTCTAGTTCAATCATTAAGAATCTTGTGAGTTCCTTAACTACTGGGCGATGAACTACTCCTTTAGGTACAATAATGAATTCTCCTGCATTTAGCGGAATAAGCCCTTCTTGTGTTTCTAATTCAAAACTTCCTTCTATTACATAAAACAATTCATCTGAGTGTTCATGGATATGAAAATCTAAGGTTCTATTTTCTACATTTACTACACTTAATGCATGCTCATTTAAAAATCCTACTTTTTTATACACATATAAGTCTTTTACCTCATTGACTTCCTTTAAAAGATTTACTTTATGTAACATACCATTCCTCCTCTATATAATTTTATTTATCTTAATAATATGATATATTTATCTCCTCAATTTGTGAAATGAATTATTTCTATTAAAATAATCGAAATTATTGATTATATTAGATAGTACCTCTTATTATTGTCTCTTACTTCACAATATTTTTAGTACTCAGTAGATTTTAAAGTTCAAAATTTCTAATAAATTGAAATTATACCTTAATGTGATATAATATAACAATAAAACCATAAAAAGGAGAATATATGTCAAAAAATAATTACATTAAAAAAATAAGTATTAGAGTTACAAAAAATAATAGTAAACCTGCTGATTTAGGTTTTTATATATGTAATATACTTATAATAATTATTCACCTTACTATTATAGCTATAAATAGTAATTTTTCTGCTGATAAGTCATTTTTAAATATAGGCATTTTTAGTGTTACTACTTTTTTCCTTTCTGGCCTCTTATCTCAGCTACAAGTTTTTGCAAATGTCTATTTATGTGCTAACTATGGTAAAACAGGATATTTACTGGGTCTTACATATAATAGTATTTATTTAATTTCTAATATAATTCATGTACTTATATCAGGGAATACTCATCCTATTTTAGGCTCCATCATTTCTTTTGGGTGTGTTATTGTTATTACTGTTATCTATTTCTTTGGTAAAAGGTTGGAAAATGCAAGTGAAGATTTACGTAATCTTGCTTATACAGATTCATTAACTAAGCTTCCTAATCGCCTTATGTTTAATAAAACATTAACTGAGTATATAAAAGATAACGATCCCAGACAAGGTCATCTTATCATTGTTTTTATTGATTTAGATAACTTCAAGAAAATTAATGATAACCTGGGTCACTCTAAAGGAGATTTACTCCTTCAAGCAGTCGCTAAACGTCTACAAAGCATCCTTCATAAAGAAGATTTCCTGGCTAGATTAAGCGGTGATGAATTTGCACTTCTCATTAGTAGGCATATGTCTCGGGAAGAACTTATTAAATATCTAAATAAACTTCAAAGTTTTATTATTAAAGATTATAATCTAAATCCAACAAGGGTTTCCATTACTGCTAGCTTTGGGATTTCCTTATACCCAGAACATAGTACAGACCCTGATGAACTTCTCATGTTTGCTGATACTGCCATGTATCATGTTAAAGATATGGGTAAAAAGAACATTGCCTTTTTTGAATATGGAATGAAAAATACTATTAATAGACATTTTGAAGTTGAGAAACGTCTGCCTACTGCTTGGGAAAATGGAGAAATGTTCCTAGTTTATCAGCCTCAATTTAATGCATCAGGCAACTCCTTAAGAGGTGCAGAGGCCTTACTTCGTTGGTCTAATGAGGATTTAGGTTTTATTTCCCCAGATGAATTTATTCCTATTGCTGAACAAACAAAATTGATTATTCCTCTAGGGGAATGGATTCTAAAAACAGCTTGCCTCTGGTACATCAAAAATGCCAATCAACTTGGAAACGATTTTATATTAAGTGTTAATGTTTCATCTGTCCAGCTACTAGATCCATCATTCGTAAAACGAGTAAAGAAAGTCTTAATTGAAACAGGCATGCCACCACAAAATCTTGAGTTAGAATTAACTGAATCTCAGTACATTACTTCTCTTGAGCATGTGATTAAAACATTAACTTCCCTTAAAAATTTAGGAATTTCTATTGCTCTAGATGATTTTGGAACAGGCTATTCTACCTTTAGTTATATCAAAAATCTTCCATTTGACTGCATTAAAATTGATAAAAGCTTTATCAATGAAATCCATAATGCCGATGAATCTCCTATTATTAAAGGTATTTTATCCCTTATTCATAATGTAAAAATGGTGGCTATAGCTGAAGGTGTTGAGACTCCTGTACAACAGCACTATCTGATTCATCAAGGCTGTAATATTATTCAAGGTTATTTACTTTCACACCCTTTAAAAGAAGAAGCTTTTTTTGATAATAAACATGTAAAAAATGCTCTTTCCGACTATTCTTTAACTGCAAATAACCCAACTTGCATATAGCTTTGCCAAAACAATTCATAGCATGTAAATCCTGCTTGCTTTAGTACTTCAAAATGTTCTAGCAATGTAATAGGATAATATTCCTTATTAAAACGTGCTTTATGCTGCTCTACTTCAACTTTAGATTTTCCTTGTGCTTCTTGAAAAGCACCCCAACGCTTAAGCCCTATCTGAATCCCCATTTCAGATAGGGGTTTTATATTTTCAAATGTAATATATATGCCACCTGGCTCTAATGCCTCATAGCATTGTTTAGTGGCTAATATTCTTTCTTCAAAAGATAAATAATGATGTACTTGAATGGCTGTAATCACTTGAACCCGTTCCTTTAAAACTTCATTTAGTCTTTGAGAAAAACATGGTGGTAATATCCTTAGATTATTCTCTGATAAACTAACTAATCGACTACTAGCTTCCTTTAGCATCTCTTGTGAAGTATCCCCTAATATAAATAATGTATCTTTAAATAAAGGATAGGCTCTCTCTATAAGGCCTCCAGTACCACCACCTATATCTAACCATTTTTCCACTTTGATTGGATAATTTCTAATCAAGTCTATCGTTTCCTTATGAAATGTTTCATAATAAGGTATAGTCTGCTTTACCCCTCTATCATAATCTTTAGCTTTGTATGGTGTTGTATTATCACTCATCATTTCACTCCTTTATTTAATCATCTCAATATTTATTCTCCTAAAGGTTTCAAAATAAGTCCCATCTACTTGCCCTGTAAGATTTAACATATCTTGAATCACACCATTTCTAAAACTTTCCCTATATCCCTCTGGTAAATATACCATAAATGGCACTAAGGAAGGTTGATCTATCCAGCCAATAAGCGCTTCCTGACTTTGAAAATAACGGTCTGCATTTTCTTCCCATATCTTAATGGATGTATAGTTTTCTATCTTTTCAACTAGTGCTCTATAATCTTCTATACTTGGCATATACCAAGGCCATTCAAAGTCTTTAAAGTACTGGCAATAAGGTGCTTTGTTCATCCATACTTTCACTACCTTAAAGTAATTTTGACAATTTCCATCTCCAGCAAAATTAAATCGAATCATGCCATCCTTTTTAAGTATACTATAACAGGTTTCAAGAAGCCTTTCATGATTTTTCACCCAATGTAATGCTGCATTAGAAAAGATAAGGTTTACTTTTTCTTCTATTTGTATGTTATTGATATCCATGATTTTAAACTCTAATCTTTCATATTCCTTGTTCTTTGCAACGCTAATCATACCTTCTGAAGCATCTATTCCTATTACTTTTCCATCGGGAACTCTTTGAGATAATTCAAAAGTTAATGCGCCATCCCCACATCCTAAATCCAAAATAGTTTCATTCCCTTTAAGCTTTAATTCCCCAATTATTTTATTTCCCCATTCTTTTTGATGCGTTGAAGCTTTTGCATACTTTTCTCCATTAAATTCAAAGCTCATATACCCTCCTCCTTTAACATCCTATACTTACATACATCTTATATTCTTTTTGTCTATACGCAAAATGCTAATTTTTTATATTAATTATAACTAAGGGTTATAAAGGAACCCTTCGGTACAGACAAAGATCAGCCAGTTGGCCCCCTTAATGCAATAATGGTGATTCCCTCTGTACTCCCCATAGTCTAGGGAAGTTAAAAGTCGAACTTTCCTAGACTACAAAAAAGTTGTGACATGAGCCAATTAAAATCAACTCATTCCACAACCCTTTCTTTGCTATCTTTTTAATAAATCTAACTACGTTAACTAAATTCTATCTTTTATTTACAAGTTTTCATGTCACACATATAAGTTATTCCTCAGTTAAATGCCTTAAAGGCTTAATTTTTATTCTTTCAACTATTACTGCCCCTATCCAAGTCATAATAGGATTATATATTATACCAACCATCGCCAATAATCCCATTACTACTTTTCCTAGAAATCCTCTACATTCTCTCCACTTATTTATACCTACTAAAGACAGTGGCATAAATATTCCGAAGAGAAGTACAGTCCATACAAGAGGTGGAAAAGCCAGCAACTTAATAGGAATACCTAATAATCCAACTAGGATACACAGTATGCTTAGCAAAATAGTTGCTCCTCTCAAAGGCCTTTTGACCATAAAAAGTGGGATTAAGAAACTGCGCCATAAAGAACTTGTTTGTGCCCCGCCAAAAGCGCCTCCTACAATATTCCTTATAGCCACTACCACAAAGGATTGATTTATATCTAGATCTTCTTTATTTTCACCTTTTTTACTTTGCTCATCTAATAACGTGGTAATTGCCACAGTATCCATTGCCCAAAGTAATAACACAAATAATGCAAAAGGTAATGTCTTTAAAATAGTTACTAAGTTTAAACCAAATCCAATCCCCCAAACCTCCCCCCACCAATAATTTGGATTGAGATTTAGGGCATTAATGGGTGATAATAAATCAAGCTTAATCCCACTTACTATGGAAATGATCAGTGAAGTTACTGCAGCAATAGGAATCATAAGCCATACTTTACTTCTTTTCACAAGATAAACATAGCCTGGGATTAAAGTACCTAATAGTACTAGCAAAATCCAATATTGGGTACTAAAGAAGGTCAATAGCTTTTGAACACATAGTATGACACCTGATATGCCAAAAACTATAGTTAAACTCGTTTTACTCACATATTTGGATATCCCAATAAGTTTTATTAATATTCCTGTCTTAGCACAAATCATTCCTATGATTCCTACTAACAAACTTAAAATAAAGGGATGAACCCCACACTCTACCATTACAGGAATCAGTACAACTAGAGGTGCTAGTGTTCCTGCTGGTGATACTTTAGGAGAAATGCAAGTTGCCACTAGGGCTATCACACCACCTATCAGTATTTCTAGTCGTACATTATCAAATATAAAGCTAGTATGATTAATGCCTAACTCCTGTGCCCAAACTACTGCAAATGATGATATTAAAGATATTTTGCCTATTAGACCTGATAATGCAGGTATCATATCACTCCACTTAAAATAACCCTTTATTCTTTTCATAATCCCCCCTTGTTTAATATCTCATAGGTATAAGATCTACATAGTCTTGTACTTTTGCATCATTAAGTACAAGCTCTATAATCTTTGCTCCTAGAGGATCTAACTCTGGTGTTTTAAATTTCTCAAGCTCCTTTTTAAAGAAATCATTAAGCATTGCTGCACCCTTATCATAAGCTTCTACGCCCATCTCTCCTTGTCTTTCAGGATATAAGAATGCCTTTCTGACATATTGCCCATCTACCTTTAAAGAGTCTAAAGAATAACCTAATAATGAGCAGCGTGTTTCCACTAAATGTTCTTGCTTAAATTTAGCACTACCACGTCTTGCAATATATTCTCTTGCAATCCACTGTGGCATGAAGCCTACTTTATAAACACCAATATGTTGATTTGGAATTAAGATATAGCGTGTATTTGTAAAAGATGTTATTTGTTTTAATAATAGATTTGCTTGCTCTACCATTTTCCCTGTAGCAAATGGCCAATAAGAACCTACACCTTCACTTACTAATCCTGTAGAGGCTGTAATACTTGGATTATTATGTCCTCTTGGCGCTACTAAACGCCATACCCATGCTAGGGCAGGTGGCAAAATATGAAACATGCCTAAAATACCATAAGTAGGATTCTCCCTTGTACAAGCAGGTGTCCTTACACCAAAGCTTCTTACATCAATTTCAACAGGTTCATCAATAACATCTGGCACTAAACGACGTGGCAAGATTGCTCTAGGATTAGGACATGGTTTACCATCTGAATCTATGATATGCTCCCATACCAGACATGTAGAACCTGGCACGCCCTCAAGATTTAAGAACACAATAGGTTCTTCTGGTTGTGTAAAAATCTTTTCATGTTGTGGAGAAGTACCATAGCCTGTAATATGGTCTAATCTTAAGAACCAACCATCTTCTGCATCTTTAACCACTAATTTCTTGCTACTATTTTGCATATCTGGATGACAAATTGCCATATCATCTGTGATAGGGTATAGAGCGCAATTTTCATCCATTTTAATATAGGTTTTTTCACCTGTCTGTGTATTTTCTGCAAGAACGATACGACCATCTAGTTGCTTATGAATCGTTTCTAGCATCTCACTCTTACCACCGCCAGAAGCTCCTTCATGCATAATCACAATTTCATTATCGTAAGGTGTAATGACTTTAACAGTAGAGGCATGAACTGTTACCCAACCTTCTGCTTCTCCAATATTTAAAAGTACACCATAAATTCCTTTTTTTGCACTTGGACCTGGATAAAGATTATAAGAAAAGAGTTCATGTACTTTCTCTAATCTATTGTGTATAACCATTTGTTTTCCTTCAAAATGTGTATGTCTAAAGGGTGGCGCAAGGAAGATAATAGCTTTAGGGGAGAAATCTTCTTCTAACTCATCAATATTTAAGAACCCTTGTAAATCTCCAAGACCACAAGCAAAGAAGCCTGCATTGGCTGGTGCAATTAAAAGTGCATCATATCCATATTCATGTCCTCCTGCTTTAAAAGGAAGTACGATTAGATTTTGACTTTTAAGCCATTCAAAAGTTTCACTTCTTAATCCCTCAAAGTTTTCACTATACACATCATCATATTTGGGTTTATCTGTATCATTTTGATCCGCTACTAATAGACAGTCTGGGTCACGTCTTCTCATATAGTCTTCTGGATAATTAACAACTACTCCATTTTTACAACGTGTTACTGTTGCTTCTGTCACCTTACCAATTCCCTTTGTTTCATAGGCTACAGTAAAAACATCCTCTTTATTCCCTCCAAAAGCTAAATCAACAAGTTCTAATTTTGTTTTTGGAAATAAAAGCTGAGGACTTCCTTCTAAAATTTCAACGACATAATTTGGCAAATGTAATTTATCGATTAATGCTCTCATATCACTATTCCTCCCTAATTTTATTTAATATGATTCTTTACCATGCTTTAAAATACTATTTATTATGAATAGACTAATATGCAAATCTTTAAGCTATTAATCCATAGTTATTAATACTTCTCTTCTGTTTTGACTTACATCTTCCACCACATCTCAGTTTGTAAACGTTCATCCTTTTCCACCATTTCGTTGACCATTTTAGCTTTCATTTTTTCTAGTTTTCCTGCTATTTCTTCATCTGCTATGCTGAGCATCTGAGCAGCTAAAATACCTGCATTATCTGCTCCATCAATAGCAACAGTTGCTACAGGTACACCCTTCGGCATTTGCACTGTAGCTAATAAAGCATCTAATCCCTCTAGGTTTGTTGACTTACAAGGAATTCCTATCACTGGCAAGGTGGTGTGTGCAGCTATTATACCTGCTAGATGCGCCGCCTTACCTGCTGCTGCAATAATGACTCCAAACCCATTTTCTCTAGCCCTTTGGGCGAAGGCACTTACCAACAGCGGCGTTCGATGAGCACTCATTACATGTACTTCTATAGTTATTCCAAAACTTTTTAATGTCGTTATGGCTCCTTTCACAACAGGTAAATCACTGTCACTTCCCATAATAATGGCAACTTTTTTATTCATAAGAACATCCTTTCTTTATTTTCAAAAAATAAAAGCCGATATCCATAAAAATTCTTTGGATATCGGCTTACTTACAACTTAGCTTAGCTAATTTGCATTGTCTTCCGTTCTATCTATTCATTTTTTAGAGACTAGCTCTTCTAAATTTGAATCCGTTACAATAACAATTATTCTTTCTCCTGTTTTAGCACTAATATCTGAGTGGATGCTAATCACGGCTACATCAATAATTTCTTTTATTAATGTTTCCAAGTATTCTCTCCCACCTTCAAAAAGTGTTGTACGCATTTTCTTGAATAACTCAATTCCTTGCGGATTATCCGTGAGTTTTTGCTCTGAAGGACTAAGCAGACCTATAAGTCTTATAATAATCATGTCATTAATGAGATGTGTCCGAATCACCTTCGGCCCCCTACCCATATATTCAACCTCAAACTTACTAATCGCTTCACTTAGCTTTGCTTCTAACTGCCCCTTTGTCATGCAATTACCTCCCGTTGATAATTCATAATATATCAGCCACACTCAAAATTGTCAATACTTTTTAAAATAAAAAGACTTTAAAATAAATTTAAAATTCATTTTTCAGTCTAATTGTTTTTATTAAAAACACATTTGTTTTTAATACATACACTCATAAAGAGGCTATCTATGCAAATTAATAATCGTTGCTTTAGGTCTAGACATAGATTCTATAGAGTACCTGATGCCTTGTGTCCCCATACCTGAAGATTTTACTCCTAAGAATGGGAAATGGTCAGGTCCCCTTTCTGTTTTATTGTTGACTTGAACAGTTCCTACTTCTAATTGATCTGCAATGTAGAAGGCATCATTTATATTTTGTGTAAACACTGAACTTTGAAGACCATATTCAGAGGCATTAGCTATTTCAACTGCTTCTTCTTTTGTTTTTACTCTTATAACAGGTACCACAGGGCCAAAAGGCTCTTCCCATGCTAATCTCATTTCTGTAGTAACATAGTCAAATAAAGTAGGTTCTATAAGGTTTCCAGTTCTTTCTCCCCCTATAATTAATTTAGCTCCCTTAACTTTTGCATCTTCTATTAGTTCGCAAACAAAGTCTGCTGCCTTAGTACTAATTAAAGGTACTACATCTAGACTCTCTTCTTCCAATGGATTTCCTACTTTTAGCTCTTGAATCTTAGCTTTTAACTTCTCAACAAGAGTATCTGCTACACTTTCCATTACAATAATTCTCTTTACCGCTGTACATCTTTGCCCAGAGTATGAATAGGCCCCTGCAACAATTTGACTTGCTGCCATTTCTAAATCTGCATCCTCTAAAACAATAGCAGCATCTTTTCCACCTAACTCCATTAGTAATGGCACCATTTCTGTAATTTTAGAAATCCTTCTACCAACCTCAGTACTTCCTGTAAAGTTGATAAAATCAATTTCTTTATGAGTTGTAATATAATCTCCTATTTGACTACCCTTTCCTGTTACTGTATTAAGTACACCCTCTGGTACACCTGCTAGTTGGAAAATACGTGCTAAATATAACCCACTAAGACTGCCTTGTGTTGCTGGTTTGAGTACTACTGAATTTCCAATGACTAATGCTGGTGCGATTTTAGAAGCCGCTAAGTTAACTGGATAGTTGAAAGGAGAAATAGCTAATACAACGCCTAAAGGTTCTCTTTTAACAACAGATACCTTATTGTTTTTAAATCCTGGAAAACTATCCCCTGGTATACTCTCTCCCGATAAATTTTTCCCACTATCAGCTGTAAACCTAATAAAATCAGCCGTTCTAGAGATTTCTGAACGTGCACTCTTCATATCCTTTCCTATCTCTAGCATAAGTAGCTGCGCTAATTCTTCTATATGTTCATTGAGAAGATCTGCTGCTCTGTAAAGTATTTCAGCTCTTTCATTCACAGTTCTAAGTTTCCACTTTTTCTGTGCATCTTTTGCTGCCAATATAGCTCGGTCTACTTCCTCAATCGTCATAGCTGGCACACTACCTAATAGACGCTGGTCGATAGGTGAATAAATATCTATAAACTGGTTACTTTCACTTGCTATCCATTGACCATTAATTAAATTACGCCACTTCTTATCCGTATTCTTAATAATTTTAAACATTATATCACTCCTTTATATCCTTTAACCCCACCTCAACAAAAACTATTAAATAATAATTTTTATCATCTGCACATAGTATATCATATTTATTAGAGTTTTTTAAAATGAAATAATTAATTTTTTAAAAATTATTTATTTGATTTCATTTTTGTATCTTATATCCTCTTCTAAACTGCTTAGGTGAGGTGTTTTTATAAGCTTGAAATAACTTTATAAAGTAACTTGTGGTACTAAAACCAACAGCATTGGCAACCTCTGTAATATTCATCTCCGTTGAAATAAGTAATTTTTCTGCTTCTGTAATGCGTATACGATTAATATATTCACTTAAATTCATTTTCATATGTTCATTAAAGATTCTAGAAAAATAACTCTCACTCATATTACAAAGCTTTGCTAACTGAGGCCCTTTAATCTCTTCATTACAATGATCTAGTACATAATCAAAAGCAGGCTGTAATCTCTTCATTATCTCTCTATTGCCATCTACATTTATCATCGTATCTGTTCCTTGCTTATGAAAGTATCTGAGTATCCATAAAAATATTCTTCCTATATAATTCTTTATAGCTAATTCATATCCATAGTTTCTCTGTTCAAATTCTTCTAACATTTCATATAATAACTTTGGAATAAACGTATTTTCAATCTCTGATTGTGCAATAACCTTTTGATGCTTAGCATTTTCTAGCATAAAGGGTAAAACATATTTGAGCTGCAAATAATCTTGAAACATTGTGTTGTAAATAACCTCAGGCTCAAAACGCAGAACAATATATTTTCCTCCTGTAGATGAATAGGAGTCAATTTGATGCACTTCTTTTGAATTAATAATGACTAAATCCCCTTCTTTAAATAAATAGGGTTCTCCATTTAAAAGCACCTTATACATTCCAGAAATACCATATAATATCTCGATATAACTATGATAATGAGCTGGAAAACTGTTTTTTTCTTCCCCTACGTAATGGATATGACAAAAGTAATTACAGGATATTCCATCAATCATTTCTTTCTTTTCTTCTAAAGATTGCATATCTCCTCCACGACAAAATTTTTTCATTTTTCAATAAAAATATTATATCATCTCTCTTTCCAATCTTCTATACTTATATCATTATCATTGGAGGAGGTTCAACAAACATGCGTCAACTAGGTATTCCTTTAGAAGGTTTTGCTGAGTTTTCAAGAACAGTAGCCGCTGATGGTGCTGTGCTAATTAAAAATGAAGAACAAATTCTTCCTATAAAAACAACTGATAAAGTGTCTCTATTTGGAAGAACTCAAATTAATTATTATAGAAGTGGAACAGGTTCCGGAGGGAGTGTCAATGTCCTCTATACGACTAATCTTCTAGAAGCTTGTAGAACCTGTGAAACTATTACAATCAATGAGGATCTAGCTGAAATATATGAAGCTTGGGTGGCCCAAAACCCTTTTGATAACGGCGGCAACCGTTGGGCTTGTGAGCCCTATAATCAAAAAGAGATGCCTCTTTCTGAGGTCATTGTAAAAGAAGCAAGAAGCAACTCAAATAAAGCCATAGTGGTAATTGGACGTACTGCAGGGGAAGATAAAGATAATACAGACGAACCTGGTAGCTATCAGTTAACAGCTGTGGAAAAAAACATGCTTCAGCTTGTCACAAAACATTTCCAAGAAGTTATTGTTCTTTTAAATGTAGCCAATATCATGGATATGAATTGGATTAATGACCCTACATATATTCATCCTATTGCTGGTGTTCTCTATGCTTGGCAAGGTGGTATGGAAGGGGCTAATGCTGTAGTAGATCTATTAACTGGTAAGGTTACACCTAGTGGTAAGCTTACAGATACTATTGCTTACTCTCTTGCCGACTATCCTGCTACCTCAAACTATGGAGACCCTATCAAAAACTTCTATCAAGAAGATATTTATGTAGGCTATCGTTACTTTGAAACCTTTTGTCCTCATAAAGTGCAATATGAATTCGGTTACGGTCTCTCTTATACACAATTTGAAATTATCCCTAATGATGCCTGCCTTATCACTGTTAACGATGAACCTTACATCCAATTTGACGTAACTGTTAAAAATATAGGCACTCACTTTTCTGGTAAGGAAGTGGTTCAAGTTTACTATAGTGCACCTCAAGGGAAACTAGGTAAACCTGCTAAAGTATTAATTGCTTTTGCAAAAACAACCTTATTAGCACCTGGTGCTTCTGAAAAACTGACTATCAATTTCTCTATTAATCAAATGGCTTCCTATGATGATAGTGGTATTACCGGGCATAAATCTGCTTATGTGCTTGAAGCAGGTGACTATCTCTTCTATGTTGGAAACAGTGTGAAAAATGTTAAGCCTCTTTCTATTAAGGGTAAACCTAGCTTTCACCAAACTTCACTTAAAGTTATTGCTCAATTTACAGAAGCCCTGGCACCAACAGAAGCTTTTACAAGGATTAAACCTGGTACAAGAAATAGTGACGGTACCTATGAGATTACTTATGAAGCTGTGCCTACTCAAACTATTTCTCTAGCCGACCGTATTCAGCAGCATCTTCCTGAGTCATTAGCTATAACAGGTAATAAGGGATATACTTTAAAAGATGTCTATGAAAACAAGGTGCCTATGACAACCTTTATCTCTCAACTTACAGAACATGAACTTGCTACCATTGTTAGAGGTGAAGGAATGAGTAATCCTCTTGTTACTTCTGGTACGGCTTCTGCCTTTGGAGGTGTATCTGATAGCCTAGCAGCTTATGGCATTCCTGTAGCTTGCACCGCTGATGGACCTTCTGGCATTCGTATGGAAAGTGGACTTCATGCTACTCAAATCCCTATTGGCACACTCCTTGCAGCCACTTGGGATACCAAGCTTATCACCTCCCTCTACGAATTAGAAGGTAAGGAATTGCTCCGCAACGAAATCGATATCTTACTAGGACCAGGTCTCAATATTAAGCGTTATCCTTTAAATGGGCGTAACTTTGAGTACTTTTCTGAAGATCCGCTCATCAGTGGTGCCTTTGCTACTGCTATAACAAAAGGTATAGAAAAAGGCGGTGCTCATGCTACCCTCAAACACTTTGCTTGTAATAACCAAGAAAACAACCGCTACACAGTAGATGCCATTGTTTCAGAACGCGCTATAAGGGAAATTTACTTAAAAGGTTTTGAACTAGCTGTTAAAGAAGGTGATGCAAAAGCTATTATGACTGCTTATAATCCTTTAAACGGTCATTGGACTGGTTCAAACTATGATCTAAATACAACTATTCTTCGTGAAGAATGGGGCTTTAAAGGCATTGTCATGACAGACTGGTGGGCTAAAATGAATGATGTAATCTACGGAGGCGAACCAGATAATAAAAATACTCATTTTATGGTCCGATCACAAAACGACTTATGTATGGTGGTTAGCAATTATGGTGCCCAGCATAATGTCTATGGCGACTATACCATTGAAGCCTTGGGTAATGGCACTCTAGAACTTGGTGAACTTCAACGTTGCGCAATGAATATATGTAGCTTTTTAATGAAAACACCTGCATTTTCTAGAACTACTAACAAACCTAGAATTCGTTTTATCCAAACTTCTTGTGAGCTTACTCCTACAGAAGTATATGACTTAAACCAAAATCTAGAGGTTCCTTTTGACCCAAGTCATCCACCCTATATCAAGGTTTCCACTTCTGGTATCTATCATATCATTGCTCATATAGTATCTTATGAAAGTAGCTCAGCCCAAACGGTTACTAATATATACTTAAATAACGATTTAATTGCTACACTGCAAGTGAGTGGTACAGAAGGCAGATGGATTAACCAAAAACTTCTTACTGTTGAACTTGAAAGCGGGATCTATCAACTTAATGCTAAATTTATCAAGCCAGGTCTTCAAATCGGCTCAATTGTACTTCAATTAGCTCAGTAAATAACTTTCTTAGTCTTGTTACTGCTTATTCTCTGTATAAAAACAGGCTATATCCTCTACTAAGTAATGGATATACCTGTTTTTATTATTGCTAGAAACTATCTTATTCATAGCATAATATATTTCAAATATTTTAATTTGTAAAAATAATCATTATTGTTTATTATTTTATTAATTTATGTTATAATTTGTCTATAGAATAGTAAATGTATAATTTATTATTCTACAGTGGAGTCATTTTAAAGGGGGATTTTACTATGAATACCCAAAATTCAAATCATGAGAATATCTTAAACACAAATTTAAAAGTTTTATCCATTATGAGACTTCTATGTTTTGTATTCCTTTTATTTGCCATTCAAAGTTTAGCTTACTACCTTTCAGCTCAAAAAACTACTTTACGTCTTATTACCCTTAGTTTATGCTTCTTATCTTCATTTTTAATCATTACTCCTACATTTATTTATAGAAAAATAAAAAACCCCACAAGTTTTGTCAGTATAAGTATACTTACTTTGCAAGCCTGTATATTTATCTTATATGTCTTTTTAGGATCAACGATTCTTTTATTTTGGATACTTCCTATATGTATTATAGGCCTTTATTTAAATAAAAGATGGCTTAAGCAAATGATCAGTTTTACCATAATAGTCTTTAGTATTTCATCTATATTAAACGCTATAATAACAAGTGGTCAAATAAATATTCCTCTTATTATTGCCAATTTAATTACCTATGGTATTGAACTAATCGCCATATTTAGCATACTCAATATCATATTTGATAGGACCACTAAAATGTATACTGACTCACTTGAGCAAAATGAGAAACTAGCTACAATTAGTGAACAAACTTATACTAACAGCCAAGGTATTTGTACGGCAATAGGTGAGCTTTGTAGTAATATTGAAGAAAGTAATATCGGTATTAGAGATCTTAGTGTTTCGAGTACCGAAGTTATGAATAATTCTGAACATGTAGCTCATACTGCTCTGGAAGCGAAAAAAAATGTGGAGCAAATGTTTGAACGTATTCGTAAAACAACTGAAAGTTCCTCAGATGTAGAAAATTTAACTACAAAAGTTGGTGAAATTACTCAAATAAACATGAATAATATTGAACTATTAGAGAATAAAACAAAGGAGATCAGTACTGTAACAGACGCTGCAAAACAAGCTTTTCTTAAACTTTATGAAAGTACCACAGAGATTTCCAATGCACTTAACATTATAGATTCCGTAGCAAGTCAAACCAATCTTCTTTCCCTCAACGCTTCTATAGAGGCTGCAAGAGCAGGTGAAGCTGGTAAAGGGTTTAGTGTTGTAGCTACAGAAATCAAGAAATTAGCAGAGCAAACTTTAGAATCTGCTAGATACATTAATAATGTGGTTGCTACTATTAATGTTAATACCGAATCTTCTTTAAAAACTATGGATGCAACCTCAAAAATCGTTAATGAGAATGCCTCTTTGCTTACTGCAACGCAAGAAGACTTTTATACTATGGCTGAATTACAAAAACAAACCATCGATAAAATTCATTATTCCGATAGATTAATTAAAGAATTAGCCTCAGAGATTAACACTGTTCAAACAATAATTGATGGTAATCTTACTGATTGTAGGGGCATTAATGAAAGCATTCAAAATACTACTGCTACTATAGAGGAACTCTATGCAACCTTCCAACAAATCACCACATTTGCTGATACAGTTAATACCAATGTAAATATTTTATTAGAAACACAGAAACAAATTTTATAATTAACTTACATATAGTCCGCTAGAAGTTTAGTCCTATTCATCCTGCTACTAAACTTCTATCGGGCTAATTTATTGTTTTATCTTACTATTTTCTTTAATTTTGTATATTCCACCTTTGCTCTATGCCTTGTATCTAGGGGAATTTGCTTCACTGATAGCATTTCATCTAAACCATATTTTTCTTTAAGATGTAATTGTTTCTCTTTACTAATGAGCATATTGGGGGACGGTTCTTCTATAACGAGTAAGTGTTTATCCTTATAGAAAAGATATGCTGCTCGGGGCAGATCATACTGCACACATACTTCACACTCTATTGCAAAGGGATAAAGCGTGTGTCCCCTATGCTCCTTTACTGCCATTGCCCTTCCTAAAAGCCAGAGATTTCCCTCCTTATCTAAATAACCTAAATCTCCTGTCCTATGCCATATATGCATTGGTGTCTTAATTTTATTTTCTTCATCCCCTATACCTTGTAAGTAACTTTTTAAGACATGTTCCCCAGTAACAATGATTTCTCCTACTTCTTCTATTTTGCAAAATGCACCCAGAAGCTCTTCTTCTGATACCTCGGGTTTAAGCTCACTGGTCTTAGCAATCTGGCACTCAATTTGTTTTATAGGTTGACCTACAAATAATCCTTTTCCTATTTTCATTTTTTCCACTACTTCTTCTGTTAAAGAGGTGCTATCTAACTCACTAATAGGCTCTGCCTCGGAGGATCCATAAACAATGGTTATGGATGCATTCTTAAAACTCTCCTTCAGAAGAGGTATCATATTAGGAAAGATAGGGCCTCCTCCTATATTTAATCTTCTAATAGAAGCTAAATCATCATGCCCTTTAGTCGTTTTTGCTAATAGTAAAGCAACTGTAGGTGAGGAAGATAACCTTGTAATGTGATGCTTCTTAATCTGTGCTACTAACCTTTTTGCATTAAGTTTTGAAATATCACTTAGACTATCATTAGGGATAACCGTTGTAATTCCCTTTGCTAAATTAGCTAGGGTAAAAACTGGCATTGTCGCCAAGTCTACATCTCCTTCTTGATAATCCATATTCTTATCTAAAACTTCATATTGCTGAATCAAGAAATAGTGTGTCCTTACAATCGCCTTAGGAATATGAGTACTTCCACTTGTAAATGTAATAAGTGCGGGTGTATCAGCTTCTAATACTTCTATGATACTTTCAGCGTCTACCTTATTACTTTGCTTTAATACTTGATCTACCGTTAATGTTTTAGGTATTTTTCTTAATGTTGGTAAGATGCACTTGAGAAGCATTGCTTTTTTCATACCAATAAAGACCTTTAAATTCACCCTAGATAGGCATTTTTCTATATGTTCTTTACCTGCAGATGGGTCAAAAATAACCACTGTAGCCCCTATACTCCAAAGTGCTACAAGGAATAAGTACAACCTTGTAGAAATAGGCTCTAGTAGGAGCACATCATCCCCTTTTTCAATCCCCTCTTTTCTTAAGACAGCAGCTACCTTTTTAGCTTGTTTTAGAAAGTCATGATAACTTAAACATTTTCCTTCCTCTATAAAGGCTGGATATGCTCCTCTTTTTAGTGCTGTTTGCTCCAGTATCTCAACAAGATTCATGGTTTAGTTCCTTTCTAAAAAGCGTATATTCTCGTATTACCTTTCCCTCACCACACAGCCTTTGAGAGTTGTTTTCCTTGTAAATCAAGGCTGTAATAAATTCTCTAAAATTAAGATTTAAAGCCTCTTTAGTAACTGCCTCATAAAGCTTTTTCCCTATTCCCTCTTGTCTATACTGTGGTAACACTGCAATAGTTTTGATGACCACTGACCTTCTAGTTGAATCTAGATAATTGGGCAAGCTAAAAATAAAGCCCACTGGCTTATCACCTTTTTTGGCAACTAAAATAAGGTCGGCTACTAAGAACTGCTGATAACTACGATACATGGCTTTAAAAGCTTCTCTCTCAATAGGTTTATAAAATAAATTTTGTTTAAAGCTTTGAATACTTATTTCATAGATACTATCTAATACTTCCTCTAAATGTTGTAGGTCCACTTTTTCAATAATTATGTCATCACTCAACTTATTTTCTGCTAACTTACTATCTTCGTTATGTAGTAAAAGAGTTTCGTCACTGAGAGTCTCTTTGTTCTCCTTTAAAGGTTCTTGTTGCCATTCCTCTTCTATCGTTTCTTTTGCACTAAAATAAAGATAGGTGGGTTTAAATCCCGCTTCTTCTAGCCACTGACTATAACCTTCCTTATATTGAGGCTCCATTAAAAACGGCATAGAACCATCACTATAAGTGACTAATCTATAGCTATTCCATGTGCTTCCATCTATAGGCCCTATAATGTAGGAATCTCCCTCCTCTTTTAATCGCCTACAACCTAGTTCTAAAATTTCCTTTGCCCCTTCCCCTGTCATTGCTTCAAAATGACCAATAGCCCCTGCCCTTACTCCTTTTTCATCTACCATATCAGTATGAGTCCAAATAGATGCGCAGGCTACAACTTCCCCATCTTGCTCCAAGTAGTAATGTACATCAGGTGCTTCTCGTAGCATGCGTTCTAGTGTATAACCTTCATAAATACCTTTTCCTAATAAACACTCCAGTTCTCTTAACTTTTCCCCTTCTAAAACTTTAACCACCTTAATCCCCCCTAAATAGACCTCATTCTCAACTTACTTCTAAACGTCTATTGTAATATGCTCAGTATTAGCTTTCTTTTCTTCCCATGGACTTGCAACGACAATAAAAATAATAGCTACTATACCTATTAGGGGGTAGCATCCATAAAAGATGTACTCTTGACTTAGAAAAACCTTTATAGGATGTTGCTGACTATATGTCACATAACTTATTAAGTTCGCAGGTATATCATAAATAGCATGTATGATCATTGACCATAGGATATTTTTAGAATAAATATAAATTGCTGCAAAAACTAATCCTATAACTCCTGTTGTAATAAACCTATATATTGCTTGTTCTAGAGATGAAATACCTATAAGATGTGCCATTCCAAATATAGTCGCTGAGATAAATGCTGCTACTAATCTTCCATACCATCTATCTCCTATCTTTATCATTATTCCCTCTAGGAAAAATGCTCGAAAGGTTAGTCCTTCCCAAAATCCGGTTGTAATTTGTTGCAATATAATGGCACATAAAAGTGGCATCGTTAATCCTTCAAAGCCACCAAAACCAAATGTAAAATATGTAGTAATGTAATACACAGTAAATAGGATCATTCCTAAACTGGCTAGTAGCCCCTTCCTAAGCCCTTGTGTATTAATAATATTTTTCCAGTTTTTCTTATCAAATAACTTCACAAAAATCCAAAGCTGGAAAACCCCAAAAACTAGTCTCTGAACACTACTTGTAAATCGCCATGAGGTTACATCCATATCTAATAGCCTTAATAATTGCATGATACCCCGAAATATCCAAAAGAAAAATATTCCTAATATGAAGGCTATACTCCCTTTATACTTCTTAATACATTGCATTCTTCTAACCCCTTTTATCAATATAGTCATATACAAACTAATTTATAGCATAAGTAACTAAACTAATCACTGTACTTACAACAGTTCCTATCATCACTAAACTTGCCTGCTTCCATGCCATAGCCAAAGATAATCTGCTATACTCCTTTAGTTTATCTAAATAGTGAGCTGCGATACCAAGTACCCCTATAAGTGCTATCACACACAACCCCATTTGCCACAGATTTGTCCCTATACCAAACTCCATATTATTTGCTATAGCACCTACTGTAATTAAGAATAATCCTTTTAAGAATCCTACCCTATAGGCTACTTTCTTACTTGCTCCATGGTATCCCCTCATACTTCCATAATGATTTAGAGCAATATGTAAACCAAACACTAAGTAAAAAATCATAAATAATTCTACTCGCTTATCAGCAATGGTAGCATAGAAAAGCAAAATAATTCCCACCACTAGATTAGACTCTATAACATGCTTGTTAAAGACTAATTTTCTCTGTTCAGGGGTTCTTCTAGGGAACATAGGATATAACACTAATACAGTAATAGGTGCAAGCCCCCATCTTATCCCCCCTATCAAAAAAGTAATATAGATTGCCAATACACTTTCCATAATTGCCAATTTACTCATATCCACCACATGTCTATACTTATAAACTACTACTGCAAAACAACCTATAAATAAGAGGTTAAAGACAAGATAAGTTAAAGATAAAGGAAGTTGGTTAAAAAGAAAGGCATAGCATAAAAGAGGAATAAGTAAATTATCTAATCCAAAGGAGGAAGTCGCTTCTACTAGTGCAGTAAGCACGCCAATGATAAGCGCTAGGCATAGTATTCGCGCCAAAGACATCTCACTATAAACTACTAAGATTCCAACTACACATATAAAGGCAGTAATGGCAAAGGCTATGCTTCCCCCTAATGACTTTTCATCTTCTCTTTCTGCAGAAAGATTACCTTTTTTAAGCCTTGTTCCTACAACGGCTGCCACAGTGTCTGCATAAGTTAAGATAAGAATAGGAATAAAGTATAAAATAGGATTGTGTTTTGCCATCCAGAAAGTAGAACCTATGGCAATAGGAAAAACTAATTCTCCTAAGGACCTTGCCGAACGCTCTACACTATAAAGATAACTTCCCACTTCCTTTTTCTTTAAATGCCAAAGCCTTAAGGTCAGTACCACTCCAAACATTACAAAAGATAAAACAAGTGCCGTTCCCCTACTCTGAAAGAGATAAGGAAAGAATAAGGCAACTGTACCAATGAAAACATGAACTAATTTACGAGCAATCTCAGCAGGTGGCTGAAAATACTTCTGTATCATTTTAGCTAAAAACATGCAACTACTTAGTATGACTATCCCTATGCAAAAGTTAATAAGTTCTTGTGGCATTAAGTTCCTCCTTTTTATGGATTGAGATTTGAATAGTAACGTGTAATAATGCTAGGTACCGCTATGAGACTGGCTAGGGAACTTACTTCCAGCTGCTGTCTCACTCCGTCAAGAGGCTCTAAATTCGTAATCCTTATGAACGGTCGAAACTCGCTACGCTCAGACAGTCTCCCTAAAACCCATAAGGATTACT
>JAEZJJ010000019.1 GCA_023436395.1 Bacillota bacterium
CCTCCCTTTACCCGAGCAATCAGTGAACATTTTCCTTAAGTCCAGAGGTACCTATAACAATAGATTGAGACTTGGCTGACCCGGTCAGTTCCTCAGAATCTCGAAGTGGTGATTCTGCTTCAGGAAGTTATTTCTTTTATCTTTACACTTCTATATATGTGATGAAAAAGATAATTCCCTAGTAAATTTTGAAAAATATTAGTTAATGCATTCTCCTTATTTTTTTGTTATAATGGGTAAATGTAAGCTAAACAGAAAAATTAAACAATACGTATAGAGAATAACGTGAGAGTTTAGGGGGAAAGAGAGAGATGTATAATGATATTTGGTCGATAGGCAGTCTGACCATTCATGGTTATGGTTTAATGATTGGGATAGGTTTTATAGTTGCCTTATTTATGGCAACATATAGAGCAAAGAAAAAAGGATTAGACGCTGATGTAGTAAGTAGTATTGCTATGTTAGTCATTGTTTTTGGTTTTTTAGGTGCCAAGCTCTTATTTGTGATTGTAGAGTTTGATCGTTTCTTGCAAGATCCGATAAGTATAATTGGATCTGAAGGTTTTGTAGTATATGGTGGTATTATTGCAGGTGTATTAACAGCAGTTTGTTATTTGCGCTTTAAAAAACTCAATTTTATGGAATACTTTGATTTGATGATGCCATCTGTCGCTATGGCACAGGGGTTTGGAAGGATTGGTTGCTTTTTAGCAGGATGTTGCTATGGCGTAGAAACACAATCTATGTTAGGCGTAGTTTTTCCGAAAGGGAGTTTAGCTCCTGCAGGTGTCAAGTTATTGCCGACCCAGTTGATTTCTTCTGTAGGTGATTTCCTCATTGCAGGTGTTTTAATTGGGTTTGCTCGTAAGTCAAAAACAAAAGGAAATACAGGTGCCCTATACTTATTACTTTATGGAATTGGTAGATTTGGTGTAGAATGTTTAAGAAGTGATGAAAGAGGTATAATAGGTATACTTTCTACATCACAGGCTATTTCTATCGTCTTTGTTATAGGTGCAATAGTATTATTTATCCTTAATAAGAAAAGGCAAGCTTCAAAGCTAATAGAAAATGAAACAGAAGATGTTTAAGAAATTCCCTGAGATACTACTATAATAGGCAGAAAAGTAAATCAGGTGAAATAGGCTACTATAATAGGATTAAATGTATTTATCCTTTATAGTAGCTTTTTATATGGATTAATATATTATTAGAAATAAAAAAATACTTGTATAAAAATATACAATTTCAATATTTTAAGTTTTCATGTTGATAGCAATAGAAGAGAAGGCTAAAATAAAATAAATAGAATATTTTAATATATTAAACTTGGAGGGTTATCATGAATTATGGTTATTTTGATGAGAAGAACAGAGAATATGTCATTACCAATCCTAATACGCCTGCACCATGGGCAAATTATTTAGGTTCACCAGAATACGGTGCTATTATTTCACATAACGCGGGTGGTTATAGTTTTGTTAAAAGTGGGGCAAATGGACGTATTTTACGTTACGTTTTTAATCAAGAAGATAAACCAGGACGCTATATTTATTTAAGAGATGATGATGCAAATGATTATTGGTCAGCTTCTTGGCAGCCAGTAGGTAAAAGCTTAGAAACTTATAAAAGTGAATGCCATCATGGAACAGCTTACACTAATATTAAAGCAGAGTATATAGGTATTGCATCAGAAGCACTTTACTATGTACCACTTAATAAAACTTATGAAGTATGGCGTTTAAAAGTAACAAACACTAGTGATCAAGTGAGAAATCTATCAGTATTTGGTTATGCTGAGTTTACAAATGAAAACAACTATGAAAATGATCAAGTGAATTTACAATACACCCTATTTATTACACGTACATATTTTAAAGGTAATAAAATCCTCCAAACCATTAATGAAAACTGCCAAAAAGGTTGTAATGGAAGTAATCGCAAAGAGCGTTTCCTTGGTCTTGTAGGTAGTGAAGTGGCATCTTACAATGGAGATAAATCAAGCTTCATAGGACGTTACCGTAGCTATGGCAATCCAATCGCAGTAGAAAGAGGTGCTTGTGATAACACACTTAACTATAATAGTAATGGTTGTGGGGCACTTCAAACAAAAATTACACTTGCACCAGGTGAAACAAAAGAAATAGCTTTTGTGCTTGGTCAGTATAATGATGAGGAGTCAGCAGCAATTTTAGCAAGCTATAAGAACTTAAATAAAGTAGATGAAGAACTTGAAGAGTTAAAAGCTTACTGGCATGGTAAGTTAAGCAATCTTTATGTACAAACACCAAGTAGTGAGTTTAACAATATGGTTAATACGTGGAATGCTTATCAATGCTTTATTACCTTTATATGGTCAAGAGCAGCTTCATTTTTTTACTGTGGTCTTAGAAATGGCTACGGTTATCGTGATACAGTACAAGATATCCAAGGCATTATTCACCTTGATTCAGCTATGGCAAAAGAAAAGATTATCTTTATGCTTTCTGCTCAAGTAGATAATGGTGGAGGCTTGCCACTGGTTAAATTTGACCACAATGCAGGACATGAGGATACACCAGATGATGTTTCTTATGTACAGGCAACAGGACATCCAGCTTACCGTGCAGATGATGCTTTATGGCTATTCCCAACTATCCTCAAATATATAGGTGAGTCTGGGGATAAAGATTTCATTAATGAAGTTGTTCCTTATGCCAATAAAGATGAAGGAACAGTTTATGATCACTTAAAAAGGGCAATTAATTTTTCTATGGAACGTATGGGAGCACATCAAATGCCAGCAGGACTTCATGCAGACTGGAATGATTGTTTAAGACTTGGTAAAAAAGGTGAGTCTTCTTTTGTAGCACTTCAACTTTATTATGCGATGAGTGTACTTCGTAACTTTGCAGTAGATTTAAATGATACAGATTATATTGCTTACTTAGATGAAGTACAAAAGACATTAGGTGATACGATTCAAGAACATTGTTGGGAAGACGATCGTTTCATTCGTGGCTTTAAAGAAGATGGTACAGTCATTGGTTCTAAGAAAGATCCAGAAGCAAGTATGTGGTTAAATCCTCAATCTTGGGCTGTTATCAGTGGTCTTGCAACCAAGGAACAAGCTGAAAAAGCCTTAGAATCAGTCTATAGAGAATTAAATACACCATATGGTGCACGTGTCATGGCGCCATCTTATAAAGAGCATGCCTTCGATGGTGCTTTAGCGTTACTTTTCAATGGTTCAACTAAAGAAAATGGTGGTATCTTCTCTCAACCACAAGGATGGATTATCCTAGCTGAAGCTTTAATGGGACATGGTAATCGTGCTTTTGAATACTTCATGGAAAGTGCACCAGCAGCACAAAATGACAATGCAGATGTACGTGTCTTAGAACCCTATGTACATGGTCAATTTACAGAAAGTGTAGAAAGTCCATTTGAAGGACGTTCACATGTTCATTGGTTAACAGGTACAGCATCAACGGTTATGGTAGGATGTGTAGAAGGTATTCTAGGTCTTCGTCCAAATCTTGATGGCCTTAAAATTGAACCAGCTATTCCAAGTGATTGGAAGAAGTTTACGATGGAAAAAGTATTTAGAGGTAAAAAACTTCATATTACAGTAAATAATCCAGATGGTGCAGAAGGTGGCTATAAAGCTTGTTATTTAAATGGTGTAAAGTGTGAGAGTAATTATATATTTGCAGCAGAATTAAAAGAAGAAAATGAGATTATCTTAGAGATGTAATCTATATAATAGCACCCTACTATAAATTGATAGCTAGGGTGCTATTTTTAAAAGCTCAATTAAAGGTGCTACAGATTCAGACTTAGACTCTATTGACTCAAGTTGTATACTACTTATAGTACTAATTTAAAAGAAAGACTAAAGGAGAGACGATAGACAGAAATGTGGATTATTTTAGCAATGGGCTCAGCCTTTTTTGCAGGACTCACAGCAATATTGGCTAAATGTGGTGTTAAAAATGCAGACTCAAATGTTGTAACAGCCCTAAGAACGATAGTGGTTTTGATTTTTTCATGGCTTATGGTTTTTATAGTTGGAAGCCAAGGCGAAATGAGGAGTATAGATACCAAGACATTGGGGTTCTTGGTTTTATCAGGATTAGCTACAGGTGGATCTTGGTTATGTTACTTCAAGGCACTACAATTAGGAAATGTTAATAAGGTAACACCTATAGATAAATCAAGTACTATTTTGTCTATGGTATTTGCCTTCATATTATTAGGGGAAACAATTACCTTAATCAAAGTGATGGCCATGGTATTGATTGGCAGTGGGACCTATATGATGATTCAAAAGAAAAAAGAAACTTTAGAAAAAGGACAAAACAAAAGATGGTTAGTATTTGCATGGGGTTCCTCACTTTTTGCCAGTTTAACCTCCATATTAGGAAAGATAGGCATTCAAAATATAGATGCAACCTTAGGTACTGCCATTAGAACGATTGTAGTACTGATCATGGCTTGGTGTGTCGTAGTGATTACAAGAAAGCAGAGTACAATAAAAAGTATTGATAGAAGAAGTTGGTTATTTATTATTTTATCAGGAATTACAACAGGGGGGTCTTGGCTATGCTATTACTCCGCTCTTCAACTAGGGCCAGCTAGTGTGGTTGTGCCTATTGATAAATTAAGCATATTAGTGACCATAGGATTTTCTTCTATTGTCCTACACGAAAAGTTAAGTAGAAAATCATTTTGGGGGCTTATGTTATTAGTCATAGGGACATTAATATTACTTTGTTAATGTAAGTATTTACGTAGTATAGAAGAAAAGAAATGGGGCGATGAGATGATACAAGACTTAAACACACATAAGTATCATAATGAGTATAGTAATAGAAGGCCAATAGAAGGAGATATTATCTTTGCCTTTTCAGGAAGAGAAATCCTAGTGAATAGCAAAGAAGAAAGAATTTTTCCAGTATATGAGGACTTCAAAGATAAAAAAATCACATTTATCTATTTGTTTGCCATAGATGAGCAGTGCTATTATTTGGCGTATGGAAAAGAGAATATGGGTATAGAAGGCTATGGGTTTGAAAATATTAATTTAATGAGAACACTTAAGCCAAGACATTTAGCTTTTGCAGCAATGACAGCTTTTCATTTGTTTAATTGGTATCATACGAATCAATTTTGTGGCTGTTGTAAGGGGAATATGGTACATAGTGAAAAGGAACGGGCGTTATATTGTGAGGCGTGTGGCAATATGGTATTCCCTAGAATTTCACCTGCAGTAATTGTAGGTGTAACAGATGGAAGCCGAATTTTAATGACAAAATATGCAGGACGTGACTATAAGAAATATGCTTTAGTAGCCGGCTTTTGTGAAATTGGTGAGACAGCAGAAAAAACAGTTGAGCGAGAAGTGCTAGAGGAAGTAGGGTTAAAAGTTAAAAATATTCGCTATTATAAGAGTCAACCTTGGGGCTTTGCAGGGGATTTACTTTTGGGCTTCTTTGCAGAAGTAGAGGGGAGTACAGAAATCAAGCTAGATGAGACAGAACTATCTGAAGGCGTTTGGATAGAAAGAGAGGACATTGAACTTAAAGAAGATGGTGCTAGTCTTACAGAGGAAATGATTCTGCATTTTAAGAATCATAGTGTGGTTTAATAGTGAGGTAACTTAAAGGATTATCAGAAAGAAATTATACTAGAATAGAAAATAGGCATAGGCTGAGTGAATAGCCTATGCCTATTTGCATATTAATGTGAGATAAAAGATGAAGTAATTGGTATTTAGTGGTAAGCGTTTATTATCTTGAAGGATAAATTGATAAAACAAGTAAAATAGGGTAAAATGAAGAGAAATGTAGAAATTGGAGGAAATATGAAAAAGGTTAGTCTATATCATAACTTTATTAAGCCCTATGCCTTTTATCTCTTATTAAGTTTAGCTCTTATAGGAATGACAGGGTGTAATACCCAAAAAACACAAAAGCCAACGATAGAAGTGAATGGTCACTTAGAAGAAACACCATCACCTACTATACAAGAAGAACTTTCAGAGGTACCTGAAGAAACAGAGACGCCAGAGCCAATAGAGTCAACTCAGCCAATAGAAAAACCCATAGAGCAGCCCACACAGGACAAAGTGGCAAAGGCAGAAATCCATTTTATAGATACAGGAAATTCTGACGCCATCCTTATTAAAGCAGATCAGGAAGCTATGCTTATTGATGGTGGGGATAATGATGATGAACAGTTAGTAGTGAATTATCTTAAAAAGCAAGGCATTACTGAACTCAAGTACGTTGTTGCTACTCACCCTCATGCAGATCATATAGGTGGACTAGATGCCGTCATTAACAATGTAGCGGTTAAACAATTATTAGTTGTAAATGGCGATGCAGATACTAAGACCTATAGAGATTTTATCAATGCTG
Organism: Bacillota bacterium; assembly: GCA_023436395.1. GTDB lineage: Bacteria > Bacillota > Clostridia > Lachnospirales > Cellulosilyticaceae > Cellulosilyticum. Next base: position 6,402 of record JAEZJJ010000019.1, read on the forward strand.
CTATGAATAAAGGTTTAAGTCCAAGTGTACCATTAGAGGATAGTCAGTTTACCTTAGGGAATTCCTACTTTACAGTCATGAATACCAATGGTGGTTCAGATGCTAATAATCAGTCATTAGTAATTGAATATATAAATGACAAGGATCACCTCTTATTTATGGGGGATGCAGAAAAAGAAGTTGAGGAAGAAATTTTATCCAAGCTATCAAAAGTGGATTTATTAAAAGTGGGACATCATGGTTCAAGTACGAGTACTACAAAGGCATTTCTAGAAAAAGTAAATCCAACTTATGCAGTTATTCTATGTGGAAAAGATAATAAATATGGACACCCACACCGAGAGACCATGGTTAAATTAGAAGATATAGAAGTTCATAGAAATGATGAATGTGGTAATATTATTTTTGAGTCTACCGGAAATGGGTTAGTCACAACATGTAAGGTAGGGAGCTATACACCTGGAAGCATAAGCACTTCAGAAAGTAGTACAACAAATAATATAGCAAGTCAGACAACAAGCAATAAGGATTCCACTACTACAGGTAGTTCCAATATTGTTTATTGGACACCTAATGGAAAGAGTTATCATACGACTAAAGGGTGTTCTACATTAAGTAGAAGTAAAACAATCTTAAGTGGTAGTATAAGTGAAAGTGGTAAATATGATCCATGTGATCGATGTCACTAGAAATATAAAAAGATAAATAAGCAGATTAGAGGCTATGTAATGAACCAACCCCGAAAAGTTAGAACAAAAACCTAACAAATAAGAGGTTGGTTCATTTTTATAGAATATACTTCTAAGTCTATAAAAATATTGAAAAGGATAGGTTGGAGATCTATACTTAAAGGAATATATACAGGATAGTGATTAAATGATATAGGAGGAAAGAAGATGCTAAGATTAAGACCGTTTAAGATGGGTGATGCAAAGTATTTAATGAATTGGTTTACAGATGAAAGAAGTTTTAAAATGTGGAGTGCAGATAAATTTGACTACCCACTATCTGAGGAGCAGCTTAGAAACTATAAAGAGATGTATGAAGAAGATGAGTTTGGATGGATTTTTATTGCTTTAGATGAAAAGGGCACACCAGTAGGACATTTACTGATGAGAATGGCAGACTATGAAAAAAATAGCGTACACTTTGGTTTTATCGTAGTAGATGCCAGTATGAGAGGTAAAGGGTATGGGAGTGAAATGGTGAGATTAGCTGTTCAATATGCCTTTGAAATATTAAAGGTGAAAATGGTGACTTTGGGAGTGTTTGATACTAATCCAGGGGCCCAGGCTTGCTATAGAAAAGTAGGTTTTATAACAGAAAGTTATGATTTAGATGTTCTTACCTATAAAGATGAAAAATGGGGGATGTATAATATGGCTATAACTCATGAGTAGGATGAAAGCAAAAAATCCTTAAAGTAGCTTAATCAAGATTAAGTAGCTTTGAGGATTTTTATATTTAGCAGTTTATAAACTATTTTGTATAGTTATCGAAGTAACCTTGAATGAAGATGATAGGAGTACCTTTATCACCACTTCCACTAGTTAAGTCTGAAAGTGAACCAATAAGATCAGTTAATCTTCTAGGAGTAGTACCCTGAGCTGCCATGCTGCCTACAAGATTAGCTTCTTTATTACGAATATAATCAGAAATAGCTTCTTTAAGGGCATCACCACTTAAATCAGCAAAGTCATTATCAGCTAAGTATTTAAGCTTAACTTCATTAGGCTGACCATCAAGTCCTTTTGTGTAAGCAGGAGAAACAACTGGATCTGCTAATTCCCATATCTTACCTACAGGGTCTTTGAAAGCCCCATCGCCATATACCATAACTTCTACTATTTTACCAGTCTTATCTTTGAGTATAGTTTGTATACGGTCTACTACACTTTGGCAGTCACGAGGGAAAAGCTTTACGGTCTCTTCTGTAGCTTTATTAGATCCAAGAAGACCATAAGCTTCGTTATAGCCACTCCCGTCCATAGATGTACATAGAATATCATCTAAGCCATAAACCGTTTCTGCTCCATTAGCTTTTAAAATACGTTTAGTACGAGCTCTTGTATGGATATCACAGGTAAGCACATGCTTAGTATAGTCTAAAATGGTTTTTGGCTGGTTAGAAAAAATAACTGTACATTCAGCACCACAAGATTCTACTAAGCTTTTATAGTAATCTATGTAATCAACACCTG
>JAEZJJ010000027.1 GCA_023436395.1 Bacillota bacterium
GGTCGTTCATAAGTAGCATGAGTTTAGAGCCTCTTGACGAAGTGAGACAGCAGCTGGAAGTAAGTCACCTAGCTGGACTACATAGCGGAACCTACCCAGTATACCCTGCCTATCGGACCTTGCTTAACGAACCTTACTCCACTTTTATGAAAATTAGATTAGAAAACTAGATTAGAAAATTAGAATACAATTAAAAACAACAATATTGGATTGAAATCTATATTATATGGCGTATACTATAGCTATCAAAACAATATTTGAAGGGCATATAGTGTATCGATTGAAATGAGGAGGGATAAAATGGCATTTCAATTAGGCGGCAATTTATTAGAGGCATGTATTCTTGCAATTATAGAAAAGGAAGATGTTTATGGTTATCGTTTAACGCAAGAAGCCAAGGAGGTAATGGAGGTTTCAGAATCGACCTTATATCCTGTGCTAAGAAGGTTACAAAAGGAAGGTTTCTTAAATACTTATGATGAACCTTTTCAAGGGAGAAATAGAAGATATTATGGTATTACAATAGAGGGAAAAGAAAAACTCAAAGACTATAAAACAGAGTGGACTGGGTTTAAAGAAAAAATAGATTTAGTACTTCAGGAGGGATCAAAGCATGAATAGAGTGGAGTTTATGAAAGAGCTAAGGGCAGGTATTGTTAAGCTACCCTACCAAGAAGCTGAAGCAGCACTAGAATATTATGAAGAATACTTTGAAGAAGCTGGACCTAAAAATGAAGAGAGAGTTATTGAAGAGCTAGGTGATCCAAAGGAAGTTGCAGCACAGATTATGAGAGATTTTCGTAATAAAGAAGCTGAAGCAGGGAATGCGTTTGATGAAAAAGAAGTGACAAGTAGTTATGATTTTACTAGTAGCACCACAGGATTTAATATGAATGATATTAAATTAGATGACAACAAGAGAGCTAAAAGAGACTCTAGGTCATCTATGTCTTCTCCTGTATTTATTATACTGATGATTTTGGCCATACCAATAGCATTGCCATTGTTATTAGGCGCAGTAGGGGTATTAATAGGTGTAGAAGTCACAATCTTTGCATTGGGGATAGTAAGCTTTGCGCTAGTTATAGCAAGTATCGTGAGTTTATTAGCAGGAATAAGTACTTTAGGTGCAAGTTTGATGACGGGACTATTTATTATAGGACTAGGCATTATAATTTTTGGTTTTGCAATTATAGTAGGTATAGGTGTAAAGTATGCTAATAAGCTAGTTAATGGTATTTTATTAGGTGGTATATGGGATTTAATGACAAGTAGAAAGTATGAAAGGGGGTAAATAACATGAGATTAGGAACAGGAAAAGCATTAACCCTAGCTGTAACCCTTATTATAGCAGGAGCTACTTTATGTTTTGCAGCTTACCTAGGAGGTGCCGATACTTCAGTGAGCTATGGAAATATAGACATTGGAGTCAATGGCGTAGCCTTTGGGATGAGAGATTATAACAATGGAGAATATATTAAAGAAACCCAAGAATTAGAGGCTTTTGATCAACTAGATATAGATTTAGATTCTATGGATTTTGAAATTAAAACAGGTGATCGTTATGAAATGGAAGTCACTTATTTTAAAGAGGATGAATTCTCCTACGAGATAAAAGACGGGACATTAGTCATAAAACAAGATGCGGATTATTGTTCGCTATTTGGATTTAGCTCAAAAATTGGTAAACTAACACTCTATATCCCATCAGAAAAAAACTTAAATGAGGCAGAAATCAATGTAGGCATAGGAGAAACCCTTATTCAGAATGTGGCTACAAAGGCTTTTAAGCTTAATGGTGGTGTGGGGGAAATTGTTATCAAAAACCTAGTAAGTTATGACACCGATGTAAAGATAGGCGTAGCAGAGGTAAAGATACAAGGTGATTTAAAAGGAAAAACGGCTATTAAAGGTGGTGTTGGAAGTTTACAGTTAGATCTAGTAGGACGTGAAGAAGACTATAATTATGATATTGAAAAAGGCTTAGGAGAAACAACGATTAATAATCAGCATTATGAGGGATTTGGTAATACCAGTCAAAATAATGGAGCAGCAAATGAAATATCCATTAAAGCAGGTGTAGGAGAAATTAAAGTTAAAACTAACTAAGATAAAAAACTGAGACTTGTTTTAGAAACAAATCTCAGTTTTTTATTATTTTATGTTTGGCAATAAGTTGTGCTATATGAGGTGTATCGGGATCATAAACGACAGGGGTTACAGGATTAATATGTCCATGCCTACCATATAAATAAAAGGAAGCATAGTTATAGGCCTGCGCTGCTCTTTTTTCTGTCGGGTAATTCCCAAGATAAATCTGCTTTTTTTGATAGCCAATAAGCGCTTTAAAGCTATTTTTATCTTTGCAAGTCCCTCTATACCGTTTGTGAGAGGTAATGCGCCTATGTGTGTTAGAAGGCTCTAACAAAGTAGGAGAAATAGAAATTTGCGCATAGATTTGCTCGTATTCACTTTTAGTCAAAAAAGGAATTTCATTAGGCACAAAATCCTTTTCTATACCGTGGGCTTGTAATAAGTCAATGCCTTTATTATAAGCAATAGCAGCTTCTATTTGTGAAGAATAATGGCCAAGGACAATAGTTTTAGTGGTATAGATCGTGGTAACAAAAATAGTTTGATTCCCCTTTTCTTTTTTAGTCACACCTTTATAGGGGTTGATAATGATAAGATTTTCACGGCGAAAATCATAGGGATTATGATTCTTAAAGTAATAGTCTTTGCCAAGTATACTATGATTTTGGATACCAAATCTACTTAATATATTCTGTTGTGAAATATGATCTTGTGTATAGAGATAGCTTCCCCTCTTATAGATTTTATATGTAGAAAAGAAAAATAAATCTTTTAAGTCAAAGAGTAAAATAATATCTTTGGACAAATAATAAGTAAAATATGTAGGAAAGAGATAAATGGGATTCTTTATGAATTTGCTATAATCTCTTAGGTTACAAAGGCATACCACTTTTTTATAATTGAGGCTGATATCTAAAAAGTTTGGAGGTCCTGCAGGGAGATACATGAGTGCTTCTGCTTCCTGTAGGATACGGTTGGCATCTTCTAATGAAGGGAAAGAGCCAAGATAAATTTTATGTCGTTGATAGAGAAAGTAAACTCTAAACTCTTCTTTGTCATGTTTTTGTATAGGATAAATGTATGACATTAGCTCACCACCTTTTTTCTAGAATACAGCAAAAGAACTATAAATTCACTAAAAATCTATAAGAAATCAAATAAATTTACAATATACAGGGCTAGGAAAAAACAGTATAATAAATGTGTATGTTTAATCGATAAAAGTATTTGTTTATCACAAGGAGGAAGAAATGGACGCAGTATCACAAAAAACTATCAATACCATTAGAGTGCTTGCAGCGGAAGCAATTCAAAAGGCAAATTCAGGACATCCAGGCTTGCCACTTGGTTCAGCACCTATGGCATATACATTATGGGCTGATCATATGAACCATAATCCTAAAAATCCAAAATGGGAAAACAGAGACCGTTTTGTACTTTCAGCAGGACATGGCTCAGCATTACTTTATACTTTACTTCATTTATTTGAGTACGGACTTACTATGGAAGACCTTAAAAACTTCCGTCAAGAAGGAAGCCTTACACCAGGGCATCCAGAGTATGGTCACACAGTAGGGATAGAAACAACTACCGGACCATTAGGACAAGGGATTGCAACAGCTGTAGGTATGGCTATGGCTGAAAGATATTTGGCAGAGCATTTCAATAAAGAAGGATTTAACCTTGTAGATCACTATTCTTATGCCTTAGTAGGGGATGGTTGTCTCATGGAAGGAATCTCTTATGAAGCAGCAGCACTAGCTGGAACACTTGGCCTTGGTAAACTCATCGTACTTTACGATTCAAACAACATTACTATCGAAGGGGATACACAAATTGCCTTTAGAGAAGATGTTAGAGCACGTTTTCAGGCACAAGGCTTTGAAACCTTCCTTGTTGAAGATGGTAATGACACCAAAGCCATTTCTGAAGTACTTGCAAAAGCAAAAGCAAATACTTCAAAACCAAGCTTTATTGAAGTGAAAACACAAATTGGATATGGTTGTCCTAAAAAACAAGGAAAAGCATCAGCACACGGTGAACCATTAGGAACCGATAATATTGCAGAAATGAGAACTTTCCTTGAACATCATAATGAAGAATTCTTTGTAGCGAATGATGTAAGAGCACATATGGCTGAGATTGTAAAAGCAGGAGCAGACAAAGAAGCAGCATGGCAAGAACTTTTTGCAGCTTATGAGAAAGCTTATCCAGAACTTGCAAAAGAATGGAAAACATGGCATTCAGGGGAAGAAATTAGCTTAGATATTTATAATAACTACACAGATGAAGCTGGTAAGAAAGCAACACGTATAGCTTCCTTTGAAGTGATTAATCATATGGCAAATGTAGTACCAAATGTGATTGGTGGTTCAGCAGACCTTGCCCCATCAACAAAGACTTATATGAACGGAAAAGGAGATTTCAGCGCAGAGGATTACTCAGGAAGAAATCTTCACTTTGGTATTCGTGAACACGCAATGGGGGCTATTGCAAATGGTATAGCAGTACACGGGGGACTTAAAACATTTTGCTCTACTTTCTTTGTATTTAGCGATTATATGAAAAATCCAATGAGACTTGCAGCACTTATGAAACTTCCAGTAACCTATGTGCTGACTCATGATAGTATTGGGGTAGGTGAAGATGGACCAACTCACCAACCAATCGAACAACTTGCAATGCTACGTAGTACTCCAAATATGGTGACATTCAGACCAGCAGATGCAAAAGAAACAGTAGCTGCATGGGAATATGCATTAAATAGCAAAACAGAACCAGTAGCCATTGTCCTTACAAGACAAGATCTTCCTTACCTTGCTAAAACAGGTGCAGAAGCGAAAAAAGGTGCTTATGTAGTAGCAGGAGTAGAACCAAAAGAGGCAGACATTATTCTAATTGCAACAGGTTCAGAAGTACAACTTGTAGTAGGTGCAGTAAAAGCATTAGCAGCTGAAGGTGTTAAAGCTACAGCTGTAAGTATGCCATCAATGGATGTCTTCGAAAATCAACCTAAAGCCTATAAAGATGCTATTCTTCCTCCAAATAAAACAAAGAGAGTAGCAGTAGAAGCCCTGTCTTCTTTTGGATGGCATAGATACACTGGTCTTCAAGGACAAGTGATTGCAATGGATAACTTTGGTGAATCAGCACCAGCAGATTTAATTTTTAAGAAGAATGGCTTTACAGTAGAACATGTAATAGAAGTAGCTAAAGAAGTATTAGCATAGTTTACATGTTATGAGAAAGACCTAAGCTTAGGAGCTTAGGTCTTTTTTTGAAATTTTATAGAAGCTTTATTTAGGAATAAAGATAAAAGGATTAAGGTAAATATAATAATATAGATAAAAATATGATAGGAAATATATGAAATAAGACTAAAAATTTAGAAAATAATAATAAATACTGCAAAAGGTTGCAAATAGGCTTTATAATGAATATTGGTTGATAAAATATACAAGAGATAGAGGAGGAAGCTAAGTGAGAAGAGTAAGGGTACTCATATTAGTGGCTATATTAATAACAGGATGTTTATCTTCTACTACATTAATGACCACAACCAATGATTCAAAGACTTTACCACAAGTAGGGAAGGTGGTATCTGGCTTTAAGGTGTTAAAAAAGGGGGAAATGGAAATTGTTAATGGACAAACAGTTTTGTTTGAACATATGAAATCAGGAGCTAAACTATTATACATAAAGAATGCTGATAAAAATAGAGTTTTTGATATTAATTTTAAAACACCTACATATGATAATACTGGTGTTAACCATGTACTAGAGCATGTAAGTACATCAGGGTCAAAAAAGTATCCCATAAAAGATTTATTCTTTAATGTAAGTAATCAAACGTATTGTAGTTATATTAATGCTTTTACATCTAGTACAATGACTAGTTATCCTGTAGCTTCAATGAGCGAAGAACAGCTTTTAAAATTAGCAGATGTGTATATGGATTGTGTGTTTAATCCTTATATTTATGAAGAACCAAATCTCTTTAAAAGAGAAGCATGGAGATATGAGAAGGAAAGTGAAGAAGCACCTCTTAATTTAACAGGAATTGTATATAGTGAAATGAAAGGAAGTACAGATGGGATAGAGAATGCGGGAGTATCAAATTACTTAAAAGCTTTATTCCCTAATAGCACCATCAGCAATGAATATGGAGGTACACCAGAAGCTATACCCACATTAACCTATGAAGAGGTATTAAAGGTACATGAAACTTATTACCATCCCTCAAATGCTTTAATAGTACTTTATGGGGATTTGGATTATGATAATTTCTTAGAATTATTTGATAAAAATTACCTCTCTTTATATGATAAAAAGACAATTACAGTAGACTATAAAGATGAAAAGCCATTTGTGACAGTAGCTAATAAAACCTATGATTTTCCTGGAGGTGAAGATGCTAAGACTGATGAAAGTATCATTAGTTATGCCTATGCGTTAACTGATATACCTCAAATGGATAGAGTAGCAATGTCCATTATTGCAGAATATTTGAATCAAGATAGTTCTATTGTGCAGCAAGCCTTTAAAAAAGCTGACATAGGGAATTCTTTAGAGGTTTATTTTGACGATACCTTACCTCAGCCAGTATTAGCTTTCAGCGTCTCTAATACCTCACCTAGTAAAAAAGAAGCACTAGGACGTATAGTGGATGAAAGTATGAAAGGTTTAGTAGCTAAAGGTTTTGATCAAATCTTATTAGATATGATTATTTCAAATACTGAAATGAATAGTGCTTTAGTAACTGAAGGAAGTCATCTAGGTGTCAATGTTGTAGTATCAGTGGCACAGTACTGGGCAGTTCATGAAGACTATGACTATTATGATCGTTACATGAATCATATAGATTATGCAAAAATTCATATGAGAGATGGTTATTTTGAAAAACTAGTAAAAAAATATATAGTCGAAAACAAGCATGCAGCATTAGTAGCTACAGTTCCAAAAGATGGCTTATTAGACCAAAAGACAGCTCAGCTAAAAAATGAATTAGCAGCTAAAGAAGCAAGTATGACTAAAGAAGAAAAAGCAGAATTAATATCAGAAACTACTAGCTTTAATACTTGGAGTACTAAAGAGGAGTCTAAAGACCACATTAAAGATTTACAAGCAGTTAGTATTAAAGATTTACCCATAGAACTTAAAGAATATGGTATAAAAGATTTTACTAATAATGGGGTGAGATATTTAAGTGCTGATGCAAATGTAGGAGAAATTTTCCTGACAAATTTAATGTTTGATACATCAGGAGTATCGGTAGATGACCTGCACTATTTACAACTTTATGCAGATCTTATTGGGGATCTAAGTACTACTAAACACTCAATTAATGAGTTAGGGACATTACAAAATATGTATCTTCGTGATTTCTATTGCATCACAGATACATGGGCAAATATTAAGACTGATCTTACATATAAGCCTATTTTAAAAGTATCTTGGTTGGGCCTTATTAAAGAGTCTAGTAAGTCTGTAAATTTATTAGAAGAATTATTATTAGAAACTGATTTTACACAAACTGACGAATTACTAAGCTATGTAAAAATAGCTCAGTCTAATTATAAAGGCTACTTTAATGAGTCACCTTATAATATTTTACGTCAATACAATGCTGCAGCGTATTCCAGTGAACAAAATTATAGTGTTTATATGAATCAGCTAGCTTATTATCATTTTTTAAAAGAAGTAGAATCTCTTTTACAGAAGGAACCCTCTCAGGTAACCCAAAAATTACAGGAAATACAAGATAAAATTATGAATAGGACACATTTAATTTGTGTTTTTGCAGGTAATCAGTCACATACTAATAGTTTTTATAAAGCGCTAAATACGTTTACTAACAAATTACCACAGAAAAAGATTAATACGCAAAATTATTCTGACTTACCATATGTACCTACTAAGCTAGGAATCGCCATAGATACAACAGTAAATTATAATATGCTTTCATCATCCTTTGGGAACTTAAGTAAGGACTTCAGTGGGAAATACTTGCCTCTTATGAATGTTATCTCAGATAATTTCCTAACACCTCAGCTTAGGTATCAAAACAATGTTTATTCTAATATGGAAAGTATAAGCTGGAATGGTATTAGCTTATCAACTTATATGGACCCTTATATTGATAGGACCTTAAACACTTATAAAGATATAGAAAACTTTACCCAAAATTTTGCTTTATCCCAAGAAACCTTAGATGGGTATATATTAAAGGCCTTTAGTGAATATACTATGCCAAAAGGTGAATTAAGTGGGGCTATTAATGCAGTCTTTAATAATATGTGTGGCTTTAGTCATCAAGAGACTATAAAATTACTTGAAGAAATCAAATCAGCACAGGTAAGTGATCTTAAGGAATTGGGGCAACTCATAAACGAAGCAGTTGAGAGAGGAATTTGGACTAGTGTAGGTAGTAAAAGTAACTTAGAAAAGAATAAAAAGCTTTATCATCAAATTATTTCATTACAAGATAAGCTGAATGGTAATGTAGAAGACTAATACTTTATCTGAAAAGGACTGAATAATAGTAAGATTTTTTTAAAAACAGTATAAAAAAACCTTATTTAGTATTATAATAAGTTCAAATCACAAAAAAAGGAGGAGTATTATGAATGTTAGTAGGATAAGCTATAAAATCGTATATATATGCTTATGTATTAGCGCGATATTCCTCTTTTTGCATATAACATCAACCTCGGTGGATAAGAATAGTGAACTTACAAAGAACCTATATGAAAATACAACTAACCGTGAACCTTATGATGTAGGACTGATGTCACCAGATCATTTATTAGGGCTTATGCCAAAGAAGATCAATGAGTTTGTAGAACAACATTTAGATGAAGAATTAATTGTTAATGGGTTTATAAGTTATTATGAATACCGTGAGCTATTAGAGTATCTAAAGATGCTACAGAGAGTACTTTATCAAATGCTTATTTACTTAGTGACACTGATATGTATACATACTACTGGAAGAAGAACTATAAATTATATTTATGATAAGGATGGGCCGAAAAGAAATATTCCTCTTGTAACAATATTTTAAATTATAGGAGGAAATGAAAGTGAAGGCCAAGAAATATACTTTTTTTGTTATTTTAGTTATTATTACAGGGTTATTATTATTAGCTTTATTTGGGGCACCTCATGTAAAAGGGGCCAAAGAAATGCGTTTTGGTATTGATATTAGAGGGGGCGTAGAAGCTATCTATGAACCAGTTGATTTAGATAGACAAGCTACCAATGATGAATTAAATGCAGCTAGAAGTGTCATTGAGACAAGATTAGATACTAAAAATATATTAGACCGAGAAGTAACAATCGATAAGAAAAATGGTAGGATTATTGTAAGATTTCCATGGAAATCAGATGAGAAAGACTTTAATCCAGAACAAGCCATTTCTGAATTAGGAGAAACAGCTAGACTGACCTTTAGAGATAGTACAGGAAAGATCTATCTGGAAGGAAAAGATGTAAAGAGTAGTCGAGCTGTAGTAGATCCAAGTACGAATCAATATATGGTTGAGTTAGAGTTTAATACTGAAGGTGCAAAACTTTTTGAGGAAGCTACAGGTAGCCTCATAGGACAACAACTCTTTATTTATATGGATGAGACCTATATTTCTTCACCTAGGGTAGATGAAAAGATTTCAGGTGGAAGCGCAGTTATTAATGGTACTTTTACAGTAGAAGAAGCACAGGATTTAGCAGACAAAATTAGCTCAGGTGCACTTCCTTTTTCTATGGCCGCTACTAGTCATAATATGATTAGCCCAAGCCTTGGAAGTGGGGCATTAAAAGTAATGATTATGGCAGGAATAACAGCCTTTATCCTGATTTGCCTATTTATGATGATTTATTATAGACTGCCAGGATTTATAAGCTGTATTGCTTTAACTTTACAATTAGCAGTACAACTCCTTGCTTTATCAGTACCACAATTTACACTCACATTACCAGGTATTGCAGGTATTATTTTATCCTTAGGTATGGGCGTAGATGCCAACGTTATTATTAATGAACGTATAGGGGAAGAGTTAAGATCAGGAAAATCCTTACCACTAGCCTTAAAGGCAGGTTATAGTAGAGCCTTTGCATCTTTGCTAGATGGCAATATTACTACAGCCATTGTAGCCATTATCTTAATGGCACTAGGTTCAGGAACAATGTTATCTTTTGGGTATACTTTACTTGTAGGTATTATACTTAACTTTATTGCTGGCATTTATACGACTCATAAACTTTTACTTTCCTTGATTAATTTTAAAGCCTTTAGAAATCAAAAGCTTTATCATTTACCAAAAGAAAGAAAAACCATTCCTTTCTACAAGAAAAGATGGGGATTATATAGCATTTCTATCGTGTTAATAGTAATTGGTATTGGCAGCTGCTTTATCAATGGTGTGACCTTAGATACTACTTTTAAAGGTGGGGCAATGCTCACTTACACTTATACAGGAGATTTAAATGTAGAAGATGTTTCAAGGCTTGCAACAAGCACCTTAAATCGTAATGTGTCAGGTCAGATTACAGAAGACTTAGCTAATAAACAAAAGAAAATAGTATTAAGCCTAGCAGGCACAGATAGCTTAGATGCAAAGGATCAAATCAAATTAGATGAAGCTTTAAACAAGGCTTATCAAGCTAATGAATTAGACCTATCTGAATCCTATATGGTAGAACCATATATTGGTAAAGAGACATTAGTGAGATCCGTATTATCATTGGTATTGGCACTCATTTTAATTGTTATTTACGTATGGGTTAGATTTAAGAAGATTGGTGGCTTATCAGCAGGAGCAATGGCACTTGTTGCACTAGGACATGATATGTTGATTATTTTCTTTACTTTTGTTGTTCTTAGAATACCATTAGATAACAACTTTATTGCTGTAGCACTTACGATTATAGGATATTCTATTAATGATACAGTTGTTATCTATGACCGTATACGTGAAAATATGGCACTGAATAGTAAAGATATGGAACGTCTAATGGATGAAAGTTTAACACAGACTTTGGCACGTTCCATTAACAGTAGCGTAACCACTTGTATTAGTGTTTTAATTATGTATATTTTTGCTTACACTTATGGTATTGAATCTATTAAGGTATTTGCATTACCAATGATGATGGGTATTATAAGTGGATGTTTCTCTTCTGTATGTCTTGCAGGACCATTGTGGGTATCATGGAAGAATAATAAAAAATTAAATAAAGGCATTGGGGCAAAAGTGGCTGCAAAATAGTATGAAGAAGGTAGTAAGAAACAAGGTATAAGTCAAATTATACCTTGTTTTTCTGTATTTTTGTGTGGTTGTAGAGCTAGAAATATGGGGGTATAATAAGGAGATACTAAGTAAAAAATGATTGGGAAGGAGGAATAACGGTGGTAAAACATATTGTAATGTGGCAGGTAGCAGCTCATGAAATTCATGGGACTAAAGAAGAAGTGATGGATAAAATCAAAGTGCAATTAGAAGGATTAAAAGGACAAATTGTTGGCTTAATAGACATTGAAGTTGGAATCAATTTTAATGAATCATCAGCAGCTTATGATGTGGTACTCTATTCTACTTTTTTTGATAAGGCAGCTTTGGAATATTACCAAGGACATGAAAAACATTTAGAGATAGCCAATAACCTAGTAAGACAAGTGGCTACAAGTAGAGTTGTAGTAGATTATTGCGTATAATATACATTTTCATGAATAAGAATAAGGAGAAAAAAATGTTATAATAAGGCGTAAATTTACTGAAATAAGAGCCTTTTTTACATAAAGAATTAACTTAATGTGGTTCATAAACAACATGTCCACATACATATTTAAAAAACGGCTTGTATTTTCAAGTTATACACAAGGTTATACACATTATCCACAGAATATGGATAATTACATCTAGGATTATGTTAAGTATATGTTTATAAAGATGTGGATAAAGTCTAAAGATAAGTAATATCATAGGTTTCAGTATAATGAGTGTATTGTTTAAATTAATATAATATTAGGAAAATAAGAAAAGTTGTTGACTATTAATACAATTATATGTATAATCATGCATAATATAAAGCATAAACAGTTTAAATCATATAGAGGAGGATTATATAATGAAACAAAGTAAGTTATTTAAAGTAGTAAGTTTGTTAGGTATAAGTGTGTTAACTATGGGGCTATTTGTTGGTTGTGGTAACTCAGCTACGAATACAACTAATGCTGATGTAGAAGCCGCTCAAACAACAGAGGCTAGTCCAGAAAATGGTACAGAACCAGTAGATGCTGATAATGTCATTGTAATGGGAACCAATGCAGAATTTGAACCATTTGAATATCGTGATGGATTAGATATTGTAGGGTTTGATGTTGAGATAGCTAAAGCAGTTGCTAATAAACTTGGCAAAGAGTTAAAAATTGAAGACATGGCATTTGATTCATTAATCATGGGTCTTAATAATGATAAAATGGATTTTATAGCAGCAGGTATGACAGCAACTAAAGAACGTGCTCAGCAAGTTGATTTCTCAGAAAGCTATTTTAAATCTAAACAAGTTATTATTGTAAAAGCAGATAACACAGCAATTACTTCTGCAGATGATTTAGTAGGCAAAACTGTAGGCGTACAACTTGGCACCACTGGTGATTTATTTGTAAGTGGAACAGAAGGGGTTACAGTTGTTCAAGTTAAAAAAGGAACACAAGCTGTAATGGATCTTCAAAATGGAAAGGTAGATGCAGTTGTTATTGATGAGGAACCAGCTAAAAAAATGACAGCAGGTAAAGAGGATGTAAAAATCTTAGAAGTTCCTTTCATTGAAGAAGAATATGCTATAGCTGTTAAAAAAGGTAATACAGAACTTTTAAATACGATTAATGAAACAATCAAAGAATTAAAAGCTAACGGTGAATATGACAAAATCTACGAGCAATTCTTTGGAAAAACAGAGTAATATATAAGAAAAAGAGTATAGAGAGTTGTTGCATGATAGAAGCCTACTAGGTGACTGCAACAACTCTTTTTTTATTTTTAGGAAATTTATATTCGAAATTATTAGACTTAGCTTGAAAGTAATGCTATATTAGAAGAGATAACATAACATTACAGAGAAGGTGGGGGAATATGGAAAATTTCTTAACCAATTTATTAGGAGAGCAAACCGCTTTATTTTATAAAACATTCATGGAACAAAGATATTATATTGTCATTTGGGAAGGGCTTAAATGGACATTAGGGCTTACAGCCATTGCGCTAATAATCGGACTACTAATAGGTATATTTATAGCGTTAGTGCAAATTAGTGTGCTACCTAAGAAGTCTGGGTTTTTAAGAAGCTCATGGTACTACATAGTAAAGTTTTTAAAGTGGATTACAAGAGTATATATTTACATAATTAGAGGTACACCATCTGTACTTCAAATTGTATTAATGTGGAACGTTGTTTTTGCAAATGCAACAATTGATCGTATTTGGGTTGGTGGCATTGCATTTGGTATTAATAGTGGTGCCTATATGGCAGAACTTATCCGTGCAGGTATTCAAGGGATAGATAAGGGACAAATGGAAGCAGGTCGATCTCTGGGACTTGGCTACGGACAAACCATGAGACATATTATTTTGCCACAGGCCTTTATTCAGATGTTACCAGCTTTAGTTAGCGAGTTTATTATCTTAATTAAGGAAACAGCTATTATAGGATTTATTGGTGGTCTTGACTTAATGAAAGCTCAAGATATTATTATGAGCCGTACCTATAATGCGTTACAGCCACTATTAATTGTGGGTGTATGCTATTTTATTATTACAAGCTTGCTAACAGTGTTTATGAGGCAAATAGAGAGAAAGGTTAACGTGAGCAAATAGGGAGGGCTGAAAAATGATTAAGGTAGTAGACTTACATAAAAGTTTCGGAAATTTGAAAGTGTTACAGGGGATTAATGACTCTATTAGCAAGGGTGAGGTAGTTGTAATTATTGGTCCGTCTGGTTCAGGAAAATCTACATATTTGAGATGTATTAATCAAATGGAAGAAGCAACAAGTGGGAAAATTCTAGTAGATGAAGTTGACATTACTAATCCTAAGGTAGATATTAATGAAATACGTCAGAAAATAGGAATGGTGTTCCAGCATTTTAACCTTTTCCCTCATATGACAGTGCTTGATAATATTACATTAGCACCTATGAAGATTAAGAAGATGGAGAAGAAAGAAGCTGAGAAATTAGCATATAGCCTCTTAGAAAAAGTAGGACTAGGAGAAAAAGCGAATGAGTATCCTAATAAATTATCTGGTGGACAAAAGCAAAGAATTGCTATTGCAAGAGCCCTAGCCATGAAACCAGAAGTTATGCTTTTCGATGAACCTACATCTGCTCTAGACCCTGAAATGGTTAAGGAAGTATTAGCAGTTATTAAGGAGCTGGCTGATGAAGGAATGACTATGATGATTGTCACTCATGAAATGGGATTTGCTAAAGAAGTAGGTACAAGACTTTTATTTATGGATCAAGGCAAAATTATTGAGGAAGGTGTTCCTAAAGAGATATTTGAGGCACCAAAAGAAGAGAGAACAAAACTTTTCCTAAGTAAGGTATTATAGGAAACTAAAAATTAAAAAGGGTATGTTTAGAAGGAGAAGCTTTTAAATGTACCCTTTTGTAATAGAGAAAAATAGTTTTCCAGAAACTTATTGAATAATAATGATAATTATTGCATAATTATTCACAGAGTGATATATTAAAGGAGAGTTAGGAGGGGACAGCTTGAAATTTATTTTGGAACAATCAGATGAATGGTCAGAGGTAGAAATTAGAGTAAGATGTGGGCAAATTGATAAACCATTAGAAAAATTAATAGACCAGATTAGACTTTATGGTTTTTCTGTTATAGGGGAAAAGGATGGAGAAACTTTTTCAGTTAATTTGGAGCATATCTTTTATTTTGAAGCTGTAGATAATCGTACCTATGTCTATTGTGAAAATAATGTTTATGAGTGTAAACAAAAGCTTTATGAGCTAGAGGAAAGATTGGAAGCTATGAATTTTCAGCGCATTAGCCGCTCCTGTATTCTTAATATTTATAAGTTAATGAGTATTAGAACCTTACTATATGGACGTATGGAAGTAACCTTAGAAAATGGCGAGAAACTCATTGTGAATCGTCATTATGCAGAAGTTTTAAGACAAAAAATAGAAGAGCAGGGGGTGTAAAGATGAATAAGTTTAAGCAATATATGGTCATAGATTGTTATGCTTTTACTGTCGTTGTATTATTTAACGCCCTTTTACAAAGATTAGGCATGGCTGAAGAAGCTCCTATGTCCTATTGTCTCTATATGTTCATAGCTAGTAGTATAATAGCACTATTGATGTTTATAACAGATCTAATTATAGGAGAAAGAGAAAAATTAAAGAAGATTTTCCATGTATTAGATGTTGTAATTCCTGTTTTACTTATGACTATGTTACAAAATAAATTTCGCTTAGGGTTTAAAGAAATCATCATTACAGGCGTTTTTAGTTTGATTGCTTATGGTATTGTTTGTTTAATGATGTACTTAAGTTGGCGAGAAAGTGATATAAAACTCAATGAGAATATACAAAGAATGCGAAATAGAAAGTAAAAGTGCATTTCAATGAGTATTTTGTGCATCTAACTTATTAATTGCACACAAATAATAATAAACCTCTTATACTGAAAGCAAATAAAACAGTAGGGGGATATTAAAATGTTAGAGATTATTTTATTAATAGGATTATTAGGTGCGGAAATAGGTTTAGGGATTTTAAGTTTAAAGAAAGACATATCATTTAAAACTTTAAAGGCTCAGGTGAGGTTAGGAGAGTTGTTAGTATTTATTTTACTTATTTTAAGCCCTATCATAAGTTGGAATTTTAGATGGTATGGCGTAGGGGTGGTACTTGTACTACAAGTAGCAATTGCTCTCTTTAAGGCGATGAAAAGTAAAAAGAACCCTATTATTACCCGAGGGAGACTTATAGGAAAACTACTTTTAAAGGGAAGCTTGTTTGTATTTATCTTAATACCAGCATGGGTATTCCCAGAACGTAGAGGTTTAATGCCTACCGGAGATTATGGGGTTAAAACAGCAAGCTATACATGGGCTGATTTATCAAGAGATGAGACTTTTACACCAGAAAAGGACCAGAGAAAGATCACAGTCGAATTTTGGTATCCTACAAAGGATAGACAGAGCATCGAAAAGGCAGAAAGTATATTCCCTTTAGTTATATTTTCTCATGGGGCCTTTGGTATAAAAGCAAGTAATACTTCTACTTATGAGGAACTAGCAAGTCATGGTTATGTGGTATGTAGTATTGATCACACCTATCATTCCTTCTATACAGAGCAAGTAGAGGGTAAGGTTATTCTCATTAATCAAGGATTTTTGAACGAGGTCAATCATTTTATACTAGAAAATCAAGGAGAAGTGAATCAAGAAAAGTATGATGTTATTCAAGGCTGGCTTAAACTTCGCGTACAAGATATGACTTTTTGCTTAAATCAAATTAAAGCATTTGTGCAAGAGCCAAATAATGAAGAAGTCTTTTCAATGATAGACTTAAATAATATTGGACTTATGGGGCATTCTTTAGGAGGAGCAACTGCAGCTGCTGTAGGTCGTCAAATGCAAGATATAAAGGCGGTAGCTGTAATAGATGGTACCATGCTAGGTGAGAAGATAGGAATTAAAGATGGGATAGAACAAGTTACTACAGAGCCCTATCCTATTCCACTACTTAACTTTTATAATGGAGAGTCTTATGAAGAGATTAAAAAAATTAAAGCTATTTACCCCAATACCATAGCATCTGCTAGTCAAAAAGAGTCTTATCAAATAGCGATTACAAATGCAAGTCATATGAACTTTACTGATTTACCTCTTATATCACCAGTATTAGCAAAAGCATTAGGAACGGGAACAGCTAATTCTAAGAGTTGTATGGAAGAAGTGAATAGCAGAATACTTACTTTTTTTGATGGTTATTTAAAAGGGAAAGCAATTTATTTACCTAAGGAAGAGGTTATAACAATTAAATAGGATGTAAATAGTAATTGATTTAAAGAAGGGAGAAAGTACAATGGATGAGTTTGAGCAGATTAAAGCTTTAGTTGGGAAAGGTGTGACAAAAGAAGAGTTACGATATGTTGACTGTTATGTGCACGACAAGATAGGACTATTTATTCCAAGTATGGGAGCTTGTCAATATGCTGCGAGGCCTAATCATACTCATCCAGCCTATATGTTTGTTGTTTACTTTTCTGAGGGAGTAACCTCTATAGGAAGTATGAAGCCTAAAGAAAATTATTATAGAGCGATAGGACTATCCCCTAATATACCCCATGAAGATACAGAAAATCAGCAGTATTATTGCATTTTGATAGAAAAGGAATATTTTGAGCAACAGTACCAAATGTATGGTGGTAAAAGTCCTTGTTTTAATCCTATAGAATTTTTGGTATGCCAGGATATTTTAAAAACTTTAAATATGTTTATCTTTGAAATAGGTAAGCATATGCAGAATGCAGAGATTACACTAGAGGCACAGATGACATTAATTACTCACTGGCTTATCAGAAGTATAATAGGAGAGAACTATGATATGCGCTCTATATCCTCTCATTATGCGGTGGCACGAGCGCAGCATTATATAGAACAACATTTTAATAAGGCCATTACAATTAAGCAACTGGCAGAGTTAGGAAATATGTCCACTTCAAATTTTAATCGTATTTTTAAGAAAGAATTACATATCACGCCTTTTGAATATCTTATAGAAACACGTATAGAAAAAGCGAAAAACCTACTTAGAAGGCAAAACTTACCTATCACTGAAATAGCCATGAGGTGTGGTTTTGGTAGTAGTGCTCACTTTTCTTCAAAATTTAGTGAATTAATAGGGGTAACACCCTCTGAATATAGAAAAGGCTATGGGTTATAAAAGAGTAGTTTTGTGATAAAAATTGCACGTATTTTGAAAGTATATTTTTTCTTTTGTACGTATAATAGTCCTATCATTTTTTTGGAGGGATACATATGTTAAAAGAAGAGATATTTAAACTATTGAATGAAAATCCAGCATTTCATTTAGCTACAGTAGAAGGAGATCAACCAAGAGTAAGAGGGATGCTCTTATTTAGGGCAGACGAAGACGGAATTATCTTTCACACAGGCTCTACCAAGGACCTTTATGAACAAATCATGGTGAACCCTAAGGTAGAGTTATGTTTTCAAAGTCAAGGTCATCAAATCAGAGTCTCAGGAACATTAGAGCTGGTAGATGATGAAGCATTAAAAGAGGAGATTGTTAATCATCCATCAAGGAAGTTTTTACAGTCTTGGAAGGATATGAACATTGACGTTGACCAAATACTTCGCATATTTAGATTAAAAAATGGTACGGCTGTAGAATGGACCATGGCTACTAATTTTGCCAAGAAAGAACCTATAAGCTTATAGTAAATAGGAGCATTCTGAATACCAGTAGAGTAAGGGGGGATAATATGAAGATTAAACTAGAAGTTAATGACTTACAGGCGTATTTAAAGTCTAGCGAAATTATAGATTTTAATAGTATGGGTGACAATAACATTATGGTATTGGCTAATCAGATTGAAAATAATTCTGTAGATAAAATAGACTATATAAAGAACACCTATGAATATGTGAGAGACGCTATAGCGCATTCAGCAGATATTAATCATGACCTATTAACTTTTACAGCCTCTGAGGTTTTAAAAGAAAAGCATGGTATTTGTTTTGCAAAATCACATTTATTAGCTGCCTTACTTCGCTGTAAAGGAGTGCCTACAGGGTTTTGTTATCAAAGATTAATTTTGGATGATGAAACAGCACCATTTTTAATACTTCATGGGTTAAATGGTGTTTATATTGAAGAATATAATAAGTGGATTAGACTAGATGCTAGAGGGAATAAAGAGGGAGTAAATGCACAGTTTTCACTTGATAAGGAACAATTAGCTTTTCCAGTAAGGCAAGAACTAGGAGAAGAGGATATTTGGACTGTCTTTGCTCAACCTCATGAAAATATCATTAGTAAATTTATTCATTATAAAACCCGTACGCAGCTTTGGACAGATCTTCCAACTACCTTAGAGATTGTTTAATGTAAATGAGCTTTCAAGCATGGCAAAAGTAGCTAGCTTGGAAGCTTATTTACATTAAGAAACTAGAAGGGATATGAAGGAATGGAATGAGAATAATATGTCACCATATAAGACAACTTGTCATATAATGTACTACAAGTAAAAGAAAGGTGATGATTAGTATGTCTAGAGGTTGTCATAGTCATCATTGTAATCCTTCTTATCCAGAAGAACATACTCCTCGAATTGCACCTCCACCACCAGGTGGATGGACTTCTTGGCTACCACTTACTCGGGTAGAAGAAAAAATCTTTTTTACAGAAGTTAGTGGATTAACAGGTGCAGAGTATATTCCTTGCCTAGTACAATCACAGGAAGTTGCAGGAACCAACTATCTATTTCTTGCAAAAAGGGAAATAATTACTGGTGAAGGAATAAGAATAGAACTTGTAACGATTGCAGTATTTGTAGATTTACAAGGGAATATTAGACGGAGCCTCATTACTCAAATTGGCCACTAAAAGAGAAAAAGAAATAGAATAGTTGGAAAGGAGTGCTGTGAAACTATAGAGAGTTTCAAGGTGCTCTTTTTTGATAGCTAGAAAATTTTAGAGCAAAAAAATAAATATTAAAAATATATTGACAATTATAATTAGCAAGAATATAATGCAATTAATAAAAAGTAAAAATATAGAATTACTAGGAAATAATAATTTTTTTCTTATCCAGAGAGGCGGAGGGACTGGCCCGATGATGCCCGGCAACCTGAAAGATAGTACCATATCTTTCAAGGTGCTAATTCCTACAAACTTTTAAGTTTGAGAGATAAGAAAGTGTAGATACCTTAATATATAGGTGCCACTTTCTTATTTAAGAAAGTGGCTTTTTTAATTGTCTTGGACTGATAAAGGAGGAGAATAAATCATATGAAGTTAGATGCAGACTTTAGAAATCAAATATGGCATTCAAAAAAACTAGATAAGATTTTAGAAGACATCTTAGCAACCATAGAAAACGGAAGTTTAACAGTCATTATACAAGATGAGTATGCCATCCAAATTAATGTAAAAAATAATTATATCTATATAGGAGGTGAATAAAGAATGCCCAATAAAAATAACCAAGACGAGATAAAGAAATTATTGCAAATTATAGAAACAATACATTATGGTTCTGTAACTGTGATAATTCAAGAGGGGAAGATTGTTCAAATAGAAAAAAATGAAAAAATACGTATTAAATAATCTGCTAACTAGAAGAACTAGAGGCTGATTATTATTCTTTACCAGGGAATTATAACTAGCCTTTTATTATATATTCTTCCTTTGGGAAAGGGATTTTTTATTTAACGTACCATGAGAGAGAAAGAGGTGATAGAATGAGTGACTCGTTTATCCGTATAACGGATTTGCACAAATCCTATGTGAGCCAAGGACAATATATAGAGGTTCTAAAGGGAATTAATTTAGAAATTACAAAAGGAGATATTTTTGGAATAGTAGGCTTTAGCGGGGCCGGAAAGTCAACATTGGTAAGATGCTTAAATCGATTAGAAGAGCCTGATAGTGGGGCAATCAAAATTGATGGAATAGATATATCATCATTATCCAAGAAAGCGCTAAATATACAAAGGCAGAAGATAGGGATGATTTTTCAAAACTTTAATTTATTTGAAAGCAAAACCGTTTATCAAAACGTGGCATATCCCTTGAAACTTGCTGGCTATCATAAGAAGCAGATTAAAACTAGAGTTGAAGAGATACTTGAACTAGTTGGATTAAGTGATAAAACTAATGCTTATCCAGGTCAACTTTCAGGAGGCCAAAAGCAAAGAGTAGGGATTGCAAGAGCCCTTGCTAATAATCCAGATGTTCTTTTAAGTGATGAAGCCACTAGTGCACTAGATCCTCAAACGACTGTTTCCGTTCTAGAGCTCTTAAAGAAAATCAATGATAAGTTAGGGATTACTATTATTCTTATTACTCATGAGCTTGAGGTCATTAAGTATATTTGTCAGAACATGGCTATCTTAGAGGAGGGAGAATTGATTGAACAAGGTAAGGTGAGAGATATTTTCTTAAACCCTTATAGCCGTACAGGTAAGTTATTTATCAAAATCCATTCAGAGTTTCAAAGAAATGATTGGGTAAAGGAAGGTGAGTTCATTTGAGTTTATATAAACATTCTCTATGGGAAGTGATTCGCAGTACATTTTCAAAGCCTGTATGGAATACAATCTGGCCAGCACTTGGAGATACCCTTTATATGGTTATAATCTCTACTCTATTTACATTAATTATTGGCCTCATACTAGGATTTATATTAGTTCTAACCAGTAAGGAAGGTTTGCATCCTATTTCTTGGCTCAACGGTCTATTAGGAATAGCTATTAATTGTTTAAGATCTATGCCTCAAGTGATAGTCATTATACTCATGCTTCCTCTGGCAAGATTAATTGTAGGTAAGGCCTATGGGTCTAATGCATGTATTATTGCACTGGTTGCAAGTTGTGTTCCTATGTTTGCTAGATTAGTAGAAAGTAGCCTACTAGAGGTGGAAAAAGGAAAAGTAGAAGCAGCTAGGGCGATGGGAGCAGGAAATATACGACTTTTACTCACAGTCATGCTACCTGAGGCATTACCATCACTCATTAGAGCCTTCACCGTTGCTATTATTGCAGTCATTTCTATGACTGCTCTAGCGGGTAATTTTGGAGCAGGAGGCATAGGAGATATTGCAGTAAGATTTGGTTTTAATAGATTTCAACATGATATTTTATTAGCAACAGTTTTGGTATTAATTGTGATTGTGCAGCTGGTTCAAGTAACAGGAGATTTTTTATCTAAATTACTTTTGAAAAAATGGCATTTGATAAATTTGACTCAAAGAGAAAGTAGTAAGGATTTAAAAAAGACACTGATTTTGCTTTTCAAGGGAAGTAACGATCAGAAGTTATAAAAATGATAATTAGAAGGAGTGATTAGAATGAAAAAAAGATTATTGGTAGGGATAGTAACATTAGGATTAATGACAGCTTTAATGGGATGCAGTTCAGGAGCTAGTGCAGGGAAAGAAGTTAAAGGTAAGGAAGCTACTGAAAAGACAACTAAGCTAATTGGGCTCGCTGATCTTGTGCCACATAATGAACTTATAGAGTTGGTAAAACCTATATTAAGTAAGCAAGGGATTGAAGTTGAAGTAGTTTCAACTGCAGCAGATGCCACTTGGCTAGATAAACTTAATGGAGGAGAAGTAGATTTTGCATTTTTTGCACATTGGCCTTATGTAGAAGAGTATAACGAGGCAAACGGAGTTAAGCTTGCAAATGCTGGAAATATCCATGTAGAACCTATATCAGCTTATTCAAACTTTTATCAAAATGTAGATGAGGTACCTGATAACGCTAAGTTTGTGATTCCCAATGATGCAACGAATGAATATAGAGCATTAAAAATCATTGAAAAAGCGGGATTCATTAAATTAGATCCTAACCTTAAGGAGCTTAAGGCTTCTACTGAGGATATCGTGGAATATGTAAAACCTATTGAAATTACAGAGATTGATTCTATTCAAATCATTGGGCTTGCACAAGATTTTGATGTATATATTACCAATACTAATAAGGCTCTTGAAGCAGGTGTAGATACAAGTAAATATCTTTTTAGAGAAGATGCTAACTCACCTTATGCCAATATAGTAGCGGTAAAAGAAGAAAAACTGGATACTCCAGCAATTAAAGCATTGGTTGAAGCACTTCAATCAGATGAAGCTAAGAAATTTATTGAAGAAAAGTATAATGGTGCAGTTATTCCAGCCCAATAGAATAGAGACATTGAGGTGAAATAGTAAAGCACCTTACTAAATAATTAAAAAATAAGGAGTGAATAACGATGGCAAAAGAAGCAATAAGACAGGTAGCAATCTATGGAAAAGGAGGAATTGGTAAGTCAACCACAACGCAAAATCTGACAGCTGGATTAGCTGAATTAGGCAAGAAAATTATGGTGGTTGGTTGTGATCCAAAGGCTGATTCAACTAGGTTATTACTTGGTGGTCTTGCTCAAAGGACAGTACTTGATACCATCAGAGATGAAGGGGAAGATATAGAACTTGGCACTATTTTAAAAACAGGCTTCAAAGGCATAAAATGTGTAGAATCAGGGGGACCAGAGCCGGGTGTAGGATGTGCAGGACGTGGCATTATCACCTCCATTGGTACTTTAGAAAGATTAGAAGCTTATACAGAGGATTTAGATTATGTTTTTTATGATGTACTAGGTGATGTTGTATGTGGCGGTTTTGCAATGCCTATTCGTGAAGGAAAGGCAAAGGAAATCTATGTGGTAGCATCAGGTGAAATGATGGCGCTGTATGCAGCTAATAATATTTCAAAGGGTATTCAAAAGTATGCTAATAAAGGCGGAGTTAGATTAGGGGGTATCATCTGTAATAGCAGAAATGTAGATAGAGAACTAGATCTTCTAAGAGCATTCTCCAAAGAACTTGGCACTCAGCTTATTCACTTTGTTCCAAGAGATAATGTTGTACAGAGAGCAGAGATTAGAAAGAAAACCGTTATAGAATATGATCCAACAACCCATCAAGCTGATGAATATAGAGATTTGGCTAAACATATTGAT
Organism: Bacillota bacterium; assembly: GCA_023436395.1. GTDB lineage: Bacteria > Bacillota > Clostridia > Lachnospirales > Cellulosilyticaceae > Cellulosilyticum. Next base: position 23,873 of record JAEZJJ010000027.1, read on the forward strand.
GAAAATGATATGTTTGTTATTCCAAATCCTATGTCTCAGGAAAGGCTAGAAGAAATCCTTATTGAATATGGTTTAATGGATGGATTAGTAGATGATTATAAAATTTAAATAGCAAAGTAAGGGGGCATTTAAGTGACCTATAGAGTAGCTTTGGCTAGTAGTGATGGTATTGTCGTTAATAGACATTTTGGCAGAAGTGAGAAGTTTCAAATCTATGAAGTTAATGATGTACATGAAGCAAGATTTATAGAAGAAAGAGGGAATATACCTTCCTGTCAAGAATTTGAGCATTCTGAAGAAGCACTACTTAAGACTATCGAAATAATCAAAGATTGCCGAATCGTATTTGTTTCACGTATTGGAAAAGGGGCGTATGCTGAACTTCGGACTTATGGGATAGAAGCTTTTGAAATGACTATGGAGGTCAATGAAATCATTGAAAAATTAAAGAAAACCAATATTAAATATTTAAGTTAGGAAGAAAGGGGTGAAGAAATGGCTGAAGTAGGAACGCATAAGTATGATGATAATTTTGATCATTTATTTAAGAATCATCCTTGTTTAAGTAAAGAAGCCCATCATACCAGTGGGCGAATTCACTTACCTGTGAGCCCTACTTGTAATATTCAGTGTAAATTTTGCAAAAGGGGATTTAATAAATCAGATATTAGGCCAGGTGTAAGTTCACTCCTCCTACAACCAGAGGAAACACCAGATGTTTTAGAAAGAGCACTTGGTCTTTGCCCAGAACTCAAGGTAGTAGGCATTGCAGGACCTGGAGATACACTTGCCACTGATTATGCCATAGAGACTTTTCAGGCTATAAAGAAAACACATCCAGAGCTACTTAGTTGTTTAAGCACAAATGGACTTAGGTTATATGACAAAGTAGAGCGGTTAAAGGAAGTAGGTGTAAATTCCATCACAGTTACAGTTAATGCAATAGATCCCAATATTTTGACTCAGATTGTAGCTTATGTCATAGATGAAAATGGAAATAAACTAGTTGGAATTCAAGCAGCTAATAAATTAATAACTGCCCAGCTTAAAGGGATTAAACGAGCAGCACAGCTGGGGATACTTGTGAAAATTAATAGTGTTCTTATTCCAGGCATTAATGATGATCATATCAAGGACATTGCAAAGATAACAAAGGAACTGGGAGCTAGAATACTAAACATTATTCCACTTATTCCTCAGTATGAACTCAGCCATATTAAAGCGCCAAGTTGTAACTTGCTTGAAAAGGTGAGAGAGGAAGCAGGAGAATATCTAGATGTATTTAGACATTGCAAGCACTGTAGGGCAGATGCTTGTGGTATACCAGGCAAAGGACAAAGCTTACATAAAGAACTATATGATAAAGAAGTTGTAGAGACCTTTTCTCATGGTTAAGCCCAATATAAATAAGTAAAGAATTAAGTAGGCTGACAGTTAAGAAGATATTAGGCTTTATATCTAATGAGGCAATAAATGGAGGAAATTATGAGTAAATTAAATTTAGATTTATCAGAAGTTGCAATTCGTGAGACAAGACTTGGTTCTATTACTGGTTATTGCGGTAGTGCGAAAGAATTAGTAGGCTGTTCACGTTGTGGTAAATTAAAAGAAGGTAATCATCAATTTAATCAAACCATAGGATGTTCGGTATCTCAGGCTATTTGTACAGTTAGTCTTATTCAAGATGCAGCGGTAGTAAGTCATGGACCAATAGGGTGTCTAGGTTGCTTACATGAATTTGATTTTACCTATCAGCAAAATGGAGATTTAAGAGGTGTAAGTAATCCTACGCAAAGGAAGCTTTTTTCCACAGATATAGAAGAGAAAGATACGATTTACGGTGGCAGTCAAAAGCTGAGAGAGGCAGTCAAAGAAGTTTATAAAAAAGTAAATCCTAAAGTGATTTTTGTGGCAACAACTTGCGCTGTAGGTATTATCGGAGATGATGTAGAAGCTATTACAGATGAACTCCAGGAGGAATTAGGGATTCCTGTTATTGGTATCTACTGTGAGGGCTTTAGATCAAAGATCTGGACTACTGGTTTTGATGCAGGCTATCATGCCATTGCTAGAAAGCTTATTAAGCCAGCAACGAAAAGACAAGAAGACCTAGTAAATGTGGTTAATTTTTGGGGGTCAGATGTTTTTGGAAAATGGTTTAAAGAATTAGGTCTTAGACCTAATTACGTTACGCCCTATTCTACAGTAGAGCAGCTAGAACACAGTTCAGAAGCTATTGCTAGTATACAGATTTGTGCTACTTTAGGTTCCTATCTTGGAGCAGCACTAGAACAAAAATTTGGAGTACCTGAAATAAAAACCTCTGCACCTTATGGCATTCAGCAGACAGATAGATGGTTTAGAGAACTAGGAAAGCTTACTCATAAAGAAAAAGAAGTAGAAGTCTTTTTAAAGAAACAAAAGGAGGAATGGCTTCCAAAGATTGCAGAGGTAAAAAGTAAACTTGAAGGCAAAACTGCATATGTAACAGGAGGAGCCTCGCATGGACATTCACTACTTGCAGTATTAAATGAGCTAGGTATGAAAGGGGTAGGCGCTGCTATCTTTCACCATGATCCATTGTATGATAATGAATCAGTAGAAGCAGATGCTTTGGGGCATGTAGTTGATGACTATGGTGATATACCCAATTACAACGTATGTAATAAACAAGAGTATCAGCTTGTTAACTCACTTAATAAAGTGAAACCAGATGTCCTTCTAGCAAGACATGGGGGTATGACACTTTGGGGAGCTAAGTTTGGTATTCCATCTTTACTTATTGGAGATGAACATTTCTCAATGGGATATGAGGGAATTGTCAATTATGGGAATAAGCTGATAGAAGTGATTGAAAATGATGAGTTTGTTAAAAACTTTTCTAAACATGCGATTAATCCTTATACAAGATGGTGGCTAGAACAAGAATCAGGTAAGTTTTTAGGAGGTAAGCAAAATGGCTAATGCAATTGAACAACAGAGAATTACCTGTGCTATAGGAGCACTTCAAACTGTAACGGCCATTGAAAAGGCCGTACCTATCTTACATTCAGGCCCTGGGTGTGGCATGATGGTAAGTGGCTTTTTTGAAAGGGCAACAGGTTATGCAGGAGGAAATACGGCGCCTTGTACGAACTTCTCAGAGAAAGAAGTTGTCTTTGGTGGCCTTGATAAGTTGAGAAAAAACATCGAAAACACTTACAAGGTATTAGATACAGAATTACAAGTTGTACTCACTGGTTGTACGGCAGCTATCGTTGGAGATGACATTGAGTCTGTAGTAAGTGAATTCGTAGAGGAAGGAAGGCCCATTGTTCATGTGGAAACAGCAGGATTTACTTCGAGTAACATTGTGGCACATAGCAAGGTTGTAAATGCTATTATTGATCAATTTGTTGATAATAATTATGACAAAACTAAAGAAAAGAATAAAAACTTAGTCAATCTCTTTGCCTCTATCCCTTACCAAGATCAATTTTGGAAAGGAAATCTTTTTGAATTCAAATACTTATTAGAAGGACTTGGATTAAAGGTCAATATTTTATTCGGGCCTTATTCAGATGGTGTTGAGGAATGGAAGACTATTCCCGAGGCTAACTTCAATATTTTAGTATCTCCTTGGTTTGGAAAAGAGATTGTTAAGAACTTAGAAAAGAAATATCAGCAGCCGTTCTTTGAGTTCCCCTATCTACCTATTGGGGCTAATGAAACAGAAAAGTTCCTTAAAGGTGTTCTAGCTTTTGCATGTAGGCAAGGTGCAGCATTAGATGAAGCTCAGGCTAATGGGTTTATAGATAGAGAAATAAAGGCTTACTATGCAGAAATTGATAGTTTAGCCACCTTTCTTACAGAGTTCCGTTATGGCTTACCTAGCTTTGCTCACATTATAGGCGATGCAAGTTATGTCCTTGGCTTATCCAAGTTCTTGCTTCATGAAGTAGGTATTGTCCCTAAAGAAGTTTTTATAGCAGACAAAACACCAGAGTCTCAGCAAGAAAGAATAAAAGCAATTTTAAAGACAACGTCAGATAAGAAAGAAATACCATTATACTTCACACCAAGTGGCGGAGAAGCGGGAGAAATAATTAAAGCTGCAGTGCATCCAGGAAGAGGTATTATATTAGGAGCAGGTTGGGATAAATATCTAGCCAAAGAAAAGGGCTATGATTTCTTATCTATAGAAAATCCTTCTCCGTATCGTTTAGTATTAACGACTGGCTACGTAGGTTTCAAGGGAGGACTAAGGCTTATAGAAGATATTTATGATGTAGTTCTTGCAAGCTATAAGTAGTTAAAAAGTAAAATAATTGAATAGTAAAGGTCGACTAGAAAGCTAGAGACCTTAGTAAGTAAACAGAAGTTTATTTGCTAAGGTCTCTTTTTATTATATGGTAGTGATTTAATGAAAAGTAGCATTTAAAAATCAATTTAATATTAAGAGGAGGCAATGATATGTCAGAATACAAATTTGATACATTAAAAGTAAGAGGTGGATATAATCCTACAGATCACAATAATGCAGTATCTGTACCTATTTATGCAACAGCATCCTATGAGGTAGGAACTGCGGAACGTTTTGATAGGTTAAGAAGTGGGGCAGAGTTAGGATACCTTTATAGTAGAATTGGTAATCCAACGGTCAGTGTTTTAGAAGAAAGAGTAGCACAGTTAGAGGGAGGTAGTGCAGCTGTAGCCGTAGCATCGGGAATGGCAGCAATTACTTATGCGCTTCTTAATGTAGCCCAAGAGGGAGGGAGAATACTAACTACCCATCAACTTTATGGTGGAACAGCAGATGCTATTAAAAAGCTTTATCCTGCCTCCGGGATTGTTATAGATAAGATTGATAGCGATAGTAGTATAGAGGAAATTGCTAGTGCTATAAAAGAAGATACAAAAGCGATTTTTATTGAAAGTATTAGTAACCCTAATGCTGTTTTAGTCGATATTGAAGCTATTGCCAAGGTTGCTCATAAGCATGATATCCCTCTTATTGTAGATAATACCTTTGCTACACCTTACTTATTTAATCCTATTTCATATGGAGCAGATGTGGTTGTTTATTCTGCTACTAAAGCACTTAACGGACATGGCAATGCTATAGCTGGTCTTATAGTGGAAAGCGGCAAGTTTAATTGGGCAAATGGGAAGTTCCCTCAATTTACAGAGAAGTACTATACTTTGCGAGATATTAATGATGTGGAAAGAAGCTTTGTAGAGGCCTTTCCAGGGGCTAGTTTTGTAACCAGAATTCGCCTTGAATATTTAGCATATTTTGGCGCAGTATTAGGCCCATTTGATGCCTACTTAATACTTATTGGTTTAGAAACCTTATCGGAACGTATTCAAAAACAAGTAGCCAATACAGAAAAAGTCATTTCATTTTTAAAGGGACACCCGGCAGTAACATGGGTAAGTTATCCTGCGTTAGAAGAAAGTCCTTATAAAGCGTTAGCAGAAAAATATTTTCCTAAAGGAACAGGGTCTACTTTTACCTTTGGCTTTAATGGCAATGACGAACAAATTAATAAGTTAATTAGCTCAGTAAAGCTCTTTAGTTATCAAGCTAATGTAGGAGATGCTAGATCACTAATTATTAATTCTCCAAAGACCACACATGGTGAATTAACGGCCAAGGAGCAAAAGTTAGCTAAAATTACCCCTGAGACTATTCGCTTATCTATTGGACTAGAAGATGCTGATGATTTAATTAATGATTTAAAGCAGGCTTTTGAGATTTCACTATCTGTTTATTAGTAAGGGGGGGAGTTAGTTGGCAAAGAAAATCAATTTAGATATGACGGAAGTGCAAAGCAGAGAACAAAGATTAGGAACCATTATAGCATGGAATGGGACTGGAGTAGAGCTTCATAGACAATCCGCATATGCCCTAAGAGGCTCAGGAGAAAGAAAAGGTTGTAAAGAAAAAGGATGCAAGTTATGTGAGATCAAAGGGCCTTTTTCACAAGGTTCTGTTTGTAGTGAACAAATGGTAGAGTGTCAAGCAGGCAATGTTAGAGATGCAGTACTTATTCAACATTCACCTATTGGATGTGGGGCGGGTCAAGTACCTTATAACTCTATTTATAGAAATGGTCTTGCTATGCGTAATCATGAGGTTGAAAATATTAGGATTATCAATACTAATTTACAGGAAAGCGATATGGTATTTGGAGCATTAAATAAACTCAAGCAATCTATAGAGGATGCATGGGAAAGATATAAGCCCAAAGCTATATTTATAGGAACTTCCTGTGCAACAGGAATTATAGGTGAAGATATCGAAAGTGTGGCTGTTGAAAAAGAAGAAAAGTTAGGAATCCCCGTTATTCCACTAATGTGCGAAGGTTTTAGATCTAAGCATTGGAGTACAGGCTTTGATGCTACACAGCATGGCATACTACGGCAGATTGTAAAGCGTAATCCTACAAAGCAAGAAGACCTAGTCAATGTTATTAATTTATGGGGTTCAGATGTTTTTACACCAATGCTTGCAGAACTTAATTTACGAGTTAATTATGTGGTGGATTTAGCATCAGTAGATGACCTAGCACAGCTTTCTGAAGCAGCAGCAACTGTAGGCTTTTGTTATACCCTTTCTTCCTATATGGCAGCAGGACTTGAAGAGGCTTTTGGGGTACCTGAAGTAAAAGCACCAATGCCCTATGGCTTTCATGGTACTGATGAGTGGTTAAGGGAAATAGGCAGAGTGACTCATAGAGAAGCATTAGCAGAGCAGTATATTGAAAAGGAACATAAACGAGTGGCACCGAGAATTGTAGAACTTAAAGAAAAACTAAAGGGTATAAAAGGATATGTGGCAACAGGTTCAGCTTATGCCCATGGTCTTATTCAAGTATTAAGAGAGCTAGGTATTACAGTAGACGGTTCTTTAGCTTTTCACCATGACCCAGTTTATGATAGTGGAGACCCTAAAGAAGACTCATTAGGACACTTAATAGAGCATTATGGCGATATCAAGGCTTTTAATATTAGTAATAGACAACAGTACCAACTTTATGCTTTCTTGAAGGATACAAAGCCTGACTTTATGCTTATTAGGCATAATGGGCTAGCACCACTTGCTTCAAAACTAGGTATACCAGCAGCCCCACTTGGTGATGAACACATTGCTATAGGTTACCAAGGTATTATTAATCTAGGCGAGACTATTTTAGAGATATTGTCACATAAGAAGTTTCATGATGACATTAAGGCACATGTTAAATTACCTTATAGAAAGTGGTGGCTAGAGCAAAGAGATCCTTATATATTAGCCAAAAAGCCAGAGTTGATTGAAGACTACTTAGATGATGTGAAGGAGAGGAAATAGAGATTATGGGGATAGAAAAAGATAAAAATGGGCAAACCAATTCAATTAATCAAGTGCGCTATGGGTGCACTGTAGGAGCACTTCATAGCGTAGTAGCTATTCCAGGGGCAATGCCAATTACACATTGTGGTCCTGGATGTGTAGATAAACAATATACGAGTATAGCCTTTTATAATGGTTTTCAAGGAGGTGGCTATGCAGGAGGTGCTGTTACACCTAGTGTGAATGCTACTGAAAACGAAGTGGTTTTTGGGGGAGAAAAGAGATTAGAGGGACTGATTAAATCCACACTGAAGATCATGGATGCAGACTTATATGTGGTTTTAAATGGTTGTATTGGAGAGCTTGTTGGGGATGATGTGGGTGCAGTCGTTGATAAATTTCAAAAGCAAGATATCCCTATTGTATTTGCAGATACAGGAGGGTTTAAAGGTAATAATTTTATTGGTCATGAGCTTATTGTAGAAGCTATTATTGATCAATATGTAGATAAATTTGCCAAAGATAAAGAGGTGAAAGAGCAAGGACTTATCAATGTATGGACAGAACTACCCTATCAAAATCCTATGTGGCGTGGAGATTTAAAAGAAATTAAGCGTCTATTAGAAGGAGCAGGATTTCAGGTTAATATTTTATTTGGTCAAGGCTCAAGAGGTGTAGAAGAATGGAAGACGATTCCTAATGCCCAGTTTAACCTTGTACTTTCACCTTGGCTAGGATTAAAAACAGCCAAGTACCTAGAAAGAAAATATAACCAACCCTATTTACACATTCCCGTATTGCCAATAGGAGCAAAGGAAGTAGCAAGGTTTATTAGAGAGATAGTGAGCTTTGCAGGCATTGATGCTTCTGAAGCGGAAGCATTTATTGAAAAAGAAGAGAAAGAGTACTATTACTATTTAGAACAATTTGCTGATTTTTATTCTGAGTATTGGTGGGGATTACCTGCCACTTATGCAGTGGTAGGAGATTGCACTTATAATTTAGCCATTAACAAATTCTTAGTTAATCAATTAGGGCTTATTCCAGCCATACAGATTATTACAGATAATACGCCTGATAAATACAGGGAAGCTATTGAGGAGGAATACAGAAAATTAGCGGAGGATGTATCTGCCCAAGTAGAGTTTGTAGAGGATGGTTATATAGTAGGTGAAATCTTAAAGAAAGCAGATTATGGGCATAAACCCCCTGTTATATTTGGATCCACTTGGGAGAGAGATACTGCAAGAGATCTTAAAGGATATATTATAGAAATAGCATTTCCTGTTTCCTATGAAGTTGTCATTAATAGGACTTATGTTGGATATATTGGTGCATTAACCTTATTGGAAAAAATATTTACAACTTCCATTAGCAAGAGTGCATAATGAAAATTTTAGGAGGAATTATAATGAAAAATTTTAAAAAGGTATTATTTATAGTAACTATAGTAGGTATAACAACAATAGCATCAGGATGTGGAAAGACAGAAAGTCAAGTGGCTACTAAAGCTAACTCACAAGAAGCAACAAAGTATAAATATGGGAAACTTAAAATCCAAGCTTTAGGCGGTGCTGTATGTGGGGCTCCTTCTTATATTGCCCTGGAAAAAGGCTTCTTTGCAGAAGAAGGACTAGATGTTGAACTAGTTAGCGGGACACTTGATGAAAATAAAACAGGCCTTGCTACAGGTGAGTTTGTTGTGACAAATGGAGATTTTCAATGGTTCCCTTCTATTCAACAAGGCATTGATTTAAAGATTATTGGTGGGCTTCACAAAGGATGTATCAAAATTGTAGTGCCCCCTAACTCTCCTATTAAAACTGTGGCAGATTTGGCAGGTAAAAATATTGGAGTAGATGAAATTGGTGGAACACCTATGTCTGTTGCTTCTATTGCACTAGCAGATGTAGGAATTGATCCAACCACAGGGGTAACTTGGAAGCCTTATCCTTTAGATCAGTTAGTGGAAGGTGTGAATAAGGGAGAAGTAGATGCCTTTGCTGCATGGGATCCCTATGGAACCTTTGCTGTAGACAATAATAACTATGTGACACTAGTCGATATAGCAACAGATCCACTATTTGCTGGAAAGAGTTGCTGCTTTTTATACGCTAGTGGCAAAGCAATAGAAGAAAACCCAGAGAAAGTGGCGGCTATTGCCAGAGCTTATGAAAAATCTACTAAGTGGATTAAAGAGAATCCAGAAGAAACAGCCAAGATAGAAATAGAGAAAGGTTATGTAGCAGCTGAAGATGAAGGATTTATAACAAAGCTGATTGAATCCTATGACTATGAATTTACAACTACAGCAGCTAAAGAAGACATTAGTTATTTTGTTCAAAAGTTAGATAAAACAGGCTTTTTAGAAGAGGGGACAGATCCAGAAACTTTTGCAAATGAAACGTATTATGATATATTTGGAGCTAAAAAATAAAGGGGGGACACTATGAGCGTAGAACAAGTAACACTCAGTGAGGTGAGAAAGGTCACTCCAGCTGTACTGACTAAATGGAAAGAGGAAAAAGGAAGTTGGAGAAGTAGTACTATCCTTATTTATATTATTGCTTTAATTGAAGCTTATATCCTTCCCCTAAAACAAGACGTTGATTTAAGAGCCTATACGGTTTTTCTGATTTTGATGATTTTCTTTCTAGTATTTCAAAATCTAAGAGCTATAAAAAATGAAAAAATAAGAACTTCTATAAAGTATAAGGCCGAGTTTTATACAGCAATAGGTGGCATTCTGATTGCATGGGATTTACTAACCACTAAAACCAATACATTACCACTCCCGTTCTTTCCTAGTGTTATTCAAATTTTGCAGGTGATAGGTGAAGATTATCAAACACTCCTTATTAGTACAGCACATTCCCTAAGATTATTAGTATTAGGCTTTACAATTGGAACTATACTAGGAATGGTTATTGGTATACTAATAGGCTGGTATCGCAAATGGCATTATTGGGTATTTCCTTTAGTTAAGCTCATGGGGGTTATCCCTACAACAGCTTGGATTCCTATTGTCATGTATATCTTTCCTTCTAGCTTTTATGCTCAAATATTTTTAATAGTGATTTGTGTATGTTTCCCTGTAGCTTTTATGACCAGTTCTGGAGTGGAGAATTTACCTAAATCTTATTTTGAAGCAGCTAGAACCTTAGGAGGAGATGAGAAATTTTTAATCTTTAAAGTGGCTATTCCAGGAGCAATGCCTTCTATATTTACAGGGATTTATACAGCAACAGGCATTTCCTTTGCTACATTAGTTGTTTCAGAAATGATAGGGGCAAAAGCAGGTCTAGGATGGTATATTTCCTGGGCAAAAAGTTGGTCTAACTATGCCAAGGTTTATGCGTCAATTGTGATTATGGCAGTTATTTTCTCCTTAGTTATGACAGTCATTTATAAGATTAGAGATTCGGTATTAGTATGGCAAAGGGGATTATTAAAATGACAGATAATAATAATGGAGGCGGCAATATTTCCATTTATGGTATTAATAGAATTTATATTGATGCCAATGGTAATGAAGTTGAAGCCCTTAAAAATGTAGATTTAGAAGTTAAAGATGGCGAGTTTATCTCTTTTATAGGTCCTTCAGGGTGTGGTAAAACCACCCTGTTAAGACTGATAGCAGGGATAGATAAGGCGCAAGGTGGAGAGATTTACCTAGACCATGAAAAGGTGGTAGGTACTCATTATGAGAGGGGTTATGTTTTTCAACAAGCTAACCTCTTTCCATGGGCAAGTATTGAAGAAAATATTGCATCAGGACTTAAGGCAAGAGGAGTATATAAGGAGCAGAAAGAAGACGTAGCTCATTTTATTAAGATTGCAGGTCTAGAAGGTTTTGAAAAATCTTATCCTCATCAAATATCTGGGGGAATGGCACAAAGAGCATCTCTCGTAAGAGCGCTTATTAATAAGCCAAAGGTATTACTTTTAGATGAGCCAATGGGAGCACTAGATTCCTTTACACGCTTTGCTCTGCAAGATAAGTTATTAGAGCTATGGAAAGAAAAGCAAAGTACCATGCTTCTAGTAACCCATGATGTAGATGAAGCGGTTTATTTAAGTGATCGTATTGTAATTATGACGCCCAGGCCAGGGAGGATAGAAGAGATTGTAGAAGTAAAGCTAAGCAAGCCACGTATTCGCACAAGTCCTGCTTTTATAGAGCTAAGAAATGATATTTTAAAAAAGCTTCATTTAGTAAGCCGTGAAGAGGATACTGATTATTATATTTAAAGAAAGGAATAGGCAATGATAGAAGAAGGCGTATATCAAGTAAAGGGCATGACTTGCACACTATGTAGCATTATTATCGAAAATGCTATGGGTGGGTTAAGAGGTGTAAAGAGCGTGAATGTCAGCTATACTTCAGAAAAAATGAAAATAACATATGAAACAGAAGAAATAACGATAGAAACTATTAAAAGTAAGCTTCAAAAGAGTGGCTTTTATTTATGTGAACCCAGTGAAGCAGATGCTACTAGCCAAAGGCCATATACTAAGCTAAGAAATACGGTTATTTTTTCTTTTATTTTAACAAGTCCCATGCTACTGATGATGCTTGTAGGAGGTGGAAATGATTGCTGTATTTCTTTTGATTTTCTATCCCAAAGTGCTTTTCATAAGTGGATAGCTAGGCTAAATTATCAATTGCTATTTTTACATGATTGGCGGTTTCAATTATTTTTATCCACTCCAGTGCAGTTTATCATTGGCAAACGCTTTTATAAAATGGCTTATTATGCTATAAAAGCTAAAAAATTAAATATGGATGTTTTGGTAGCGCTAGGAACAAGTATTACGTATTTCTACAGCTTGTATATTGCCTTGTTTCATCAAGCTAATAGTGCTGGAATGAAGCCTGTTTACTTTGAATCCTCTATGATGATCATTACCTTTGTACTTTTAGGAAAATACTTAGAAGAAAAAGCAAAGGGAAGAGCTTCTAAGGCTATTGATGCATTAGGAGACTTAAGGATAAAAACGGCTAGAGTACTTAAGGAAGAAAATGAAGTAGAAGTGCCTGTGGAGCAGATACAAGTAGGAGATATTATTCTTGTAAAGCCAGGAGAAAAAATTCCGCTAGATGGTGTGATTATTAAAGGAGAGAGCAGTGTAGATGAATCACTATTTACTGGTGAAAGCCTACCTGTGACAAAGAACGTTGGTGATTCTTTAATAGGCACAACACTTAACAAGGAAGGCATTCTTTATTATAGGGTGACAACTATTGAAGCAGAAGGAAAGTTTAGTGAAATTGTGAGATTAGTTGAAGAAGCCCAAGATAGTAAGCCACCTATTCAGAAGTTAGTAGATCAAGTATGTCAATTTTTCGTACCAGTGGTTATAGTGTTAGCAATTCTTACCTTTTTAGTTTGGGAATTTATTATATTTAGAGGAATGCCTTATTTTATCCCAAAGTCTATGCTTTATGGCATTTCAGTACTTGTGATTTCTTGTCCCTGCGCATTGGGTTTAGCAACCCCTACGGCTATTATGTTTGGCTTAGGGACATTAGCTAAAGAGGGCATATTGGTAAAGGATGGGGATATAAGTAAAATTGCTAAAGTAGACACCGTAGTATTTGATAAGACGGGAACCTTAACAAAGGGGAATGTAACCATAGCCGATGAAGTAAGAGTAGAAGCCAAGGAAACTATCCAAGCACTCAAAAACATACATATGAAAACTATCATGCTAACAGGAGACCAAAAGGAAGTAGCTAGTCAAATAGCTAATAAAGTAGGCATCAAGGAGTATATAGCAGAAGTGCTACCAAGTCAAAAAGGTGAAACAATAGAAAAGCTTAGGGAAGATAAGAAAAAAGTAATCATGGTGGGAGATGGCATAAATGATGCCATTGCCCTTGCTAAAGCTGATGTAGGTATTGCAATGGGGAGTGGGACTAATGTGGCTCTTGAAGCAGGTGATGTTATCTTATTAAAAAATGATTTAAGGGCTATTCCTATACTTATTAAACAGGCCAAAAGAATACAAAGAAAAATAGCACAAAACCTTATTTTTGCTTTTATATATAATGTGATAGCAATCCCCATTGCTATGTCAGGACAATTGACCCCAGCTATTGCGGCTATTGCTATGTCATTAAGTTCCATATCCGTATTAATTAATTCACTTACATTAAGGCGTAGAATTAAGAGGATATAAGTGTTAAGAAGATATAGGTGTTAGGGGATGAAATGATGCTAAAAGATTTAATGATGCTAAAGAATTTACCAGAGTTAACGGCGGGAGCTAGTTATGGGTTGATTTTTTTGATTGGCTTATTGACTTCTTTTCATTGCATAGGGATGTGTGGTGGTATTGTTATGTCTACTTGTATCACTAGACCATCTAGTGAATCCAATCAGGGCGAAAAAGTAAAATGGTTTAAACCTTCACTTTTTTATAATTTAGGAAGAATCATTTCTTATACATTAACAGGAGCGATAGTAGGTGGTTTAGGGCAAGTGGTTAGTTTACAAGGAAGGGCAAAGGGAGTAGTCCCGTTAGTAGGAGGTTTCTTTATGATTCTTATGGGAATCAATCTCTTGGGCATCTGTCCTAGATTGCAGAAGTATTTACCACATATACCTTTAAAATTTGCAAGGAAAGTCTATGGTCAAAATAATAATAGGGGACCTTTTTATATTGGATTATTAACAGGACTAATGCCTTGTGGACCTCTTCAGATTTTGCAAATGTATGCCTTAGGTACTGCTAGTGCTATAAAGGGAGCCATTTCCATGGGTGTTTTTGCTATGGGAACTGTCCCTCTACTATTTCTATTTGGCGCTATAAATACCTTACTTACCAAAAAGGGAGCACGTTTGATATTGAGAGTAAGCAGCATGATTGTTATTGTCATGGGGATATCTATGGCCTTACAGGGTTTGGCACTGACAGGAATTCACATTGAATTTCCAAATGGAGAAGTAAAGCAAGTTGCTTCGCAAATAGAAATGGAAGATGGTTATCAAGTGATTAGAAGCAAAGTAGGTGAAGCTTCCTTTCCTGATATAGTGGTGGTAAAAGGAATTCCTGTACGCTGGATTCTAGAAATGTCAGAAGAGGATTTTAATGCGTGTAATAAAGCTATGGTGATTCCTGAATATAACCTAGAGAAGGCCTTCAATATAGGAGAAAATAAAGTGGAATTTGTCCCTACTCAAAGTGGAGATTTTATTTATACCTGCTGGATGGGGATGATTAAAGCTCATATTAGAGTTGTAGAAAAGGAAAGCGATCTAGTTGATAGAAATGTCCAGGAGGATAGTTGTTGCTATGAAAGTAATGATGATACAAAAAGAACAACTGAACTTAAAGAAAAGCTTGAGAGAGCTTCATCAATAGACACTGATCAAGTAGGCAATAGAGGCAGTCATAATAACATAATAGATACTACCAAATCAGATGCCACAAATCTAACTTCATTAGAAAAGAAACTTCCATCACAAGAAATACCATCAGAAGAAAATCTTCCCTTAGGAGAAGCAAAAGAAATAGAAACGGCAGAAAGTAATGTGACTAAGGAGGTAGTAGCACAAGCAGTAGAAACAGAAAAAGAAGAGCTAAAATTTAAAGGATATTTACAGGATAAACATTGCTTTGGCTGTATTACTCCAGAGGCAGATACTACCTTTTGCTTGCAAATGAAAGAATGTATGGCAAGTGGCTATGGGCTAGTAAGTATTAATGAGCAAGGGATAAATAGCTTTTATATATTTGATGAAATAGGTCAGATAAAAGCTAGTACCCTCATAAAAGAAACAACTAGAGAATGTGGAGTGAAAATTAAGGTGAGCGGTTATTTATCAGATGGGAAATTATTGGTGGTAGAATTACTGGAGGCTGAATGAAAGGAGTAAATTTAATGAAAAAAGTAAGAGGACTTTTAAAAACAATAGGTGTAATGTTACTTATACTAGGTCTAGGTACAACTACTGTAGAAGCCAAGGAACTAGGTAAAAAAGATGAAGAGCTTCATATTTTTGTAGGTATTTTAATTGATGCACATTGCAGTGGAACAAAAACACCAGAAAAGCACCCTAGAGCATGTACTATTATGCCAAAGTGTGCTGAAAGTGGCTATGGCATTGATATTCAGCAAGCAGATGGAAGTATCCAATTTTATCGTTTTGACGACAAAGGAGAAGAGCTTGCCAAAGCTTATTTAAATGCAACTCAAAAAGAGGATTATTTAGTAGTGATTGTAGAGGGAAGCTTAACAGATAAAGGGATCAATGTTGAAGGGTTGCAAGAAGATGTGAATGGTGAATATGAGACTTATAAAATCAATTTGACTAAGGAAGTAGATAAGGTGCAAAACCTATTAAAAGTAAAGAAGAATAGAGGGGTAGGTTACGGCAATTTCTATGCAGCCTGCTGTAAATTGATAGATTACTTAGGTAATGTGACGGCTACTCAAGAGGAGTTAGAAAATGTATATGAAGGCATTTTACAAGACCAGCATTGCTTTGGAAAAATTAGACCTGAGGTAGATACAAAGATGTGTTTAACCATGGAGGAATGTCAGGCTAGTGGTTATGGCCTTGTTATAAAAGGTGTTAATGACAAAAATACCTTTTATGCGTTTGATGCAGTAGGAAATGAGAAAGTCAAGCAGATTCTTTTTACTACTGCAAAGGATAGCCATATTATCATTAAAGTTATAGGTGAGTTAGAAGATGATACCTTAAAGGTGGCAAGTATAGAGGAAGTCAAATAATCAATGTTGCACGAAAGGAGGGAAAGAAATGCCAGTAAAAGTCCCAGGGAATTTGCCGGCACGGCTTATATTAGAACAAGAAAATATCTTTGTAATCTCAAATGAGAGGGCTATTCATCAAGATATTAGACCTATAAAAATCATTATATTGAATCTGATGCCTACTAAAGTTGCTACCGAAGTACAATTGCTACGTTGTTTAACCAATACCCCCCTCCAAATAGAAGTAGATTTATTGTATACAGCAACTCATATACCAAGACATACTGCTAAAGAATATTTGAGTGGCTTTTATAAGGAATTTAGAGAGATAAAAGGAAGAAAGTATGATGGTATGATTATTACAGGTGCGCCAGTAGAAAACTTGGAATTTGAAGAGGTTGAGTATTGGCAGGAACTATGTGAAATCATGGAATGGTCTAAAACTCATGTTCATTCAACATTACATCTATGTTGGGGGGCACAAGCGGCACTTTATTATCATTATAAGATCCCTAAATACCCAACAAATGAAAAGCAATTCGGTATTTTTAAGCATACAGTAGTGAATCCAAATTCTAAATTATTTCAGGGATTTAATGATGAATTTGATGTCCCACATTCAAGACAGGCCGAAGTAAGAAAAGCAGACTTAGAGAAGCAGCCTGAATTAATTATTTCTGCTCTTTCAGAGCAAGTAGGTGTGCATACCATTGAGAGTAAAGATGGAAAGTATATTTTTGCTATGGGCCATGCTGAGTATGATTCAGAGACATTAGCCCAGGAATATTTTAGAGACCAAGGAAAAGGCTTAAATCCTAATATACCTAAATATTATTTTAAAGATGATAATGTGACTAAGAAGCCTATTAATAAATGGCGTAGTTATGCCTATCTCTTTTATGCGAATTGGGTTAATTACTATTTATATCAAACAGTGCCCTATGAATTCTAGAAAGGGGCTGCCATGAAACTCATATTAAATGCAAGTTATCACTTAATAAATCAAATGATAACTTGTATGAAAGAGTTACTTCATGACAGCTCCTTTTCATGTATTAGGAAGGTCGTATATTAGATAGGTTAATCTAATGTAGAGAGTAAACAGGAGTTTTTGCGATGTATCTAAATATCAGAATAAATGTTATAATAAACTAAGTTATTGATATTATTCAAAAAAATATTTTAGTGGGATATGATTTATAATCTAATGGCATATAACTATGAAAACCGTTAATCCATAAAGAAAAGTCATATATGTTCTGAGATTTTGACTTTTAATATACTTATGGCAAATAGAGAAGGTGGAGCAATGAAAATATTATATGTGACTGACTTAGATGGCACTTTATTAAATACAAGGGATAGAATAAGTGAATATAGCAAAAGGGTCATTAATGAACTTATTAAGGCAGGCATGCACTTTACCTATGCTACGGCAAGGTCCTTAAATTCGGCATCTGTTGTGACTGAAGGCCTAAACCATCAGATACCTGTTATTGTTTATAATGGAGCCTTTATTTTAGATGCTACAACAAGAGAAGTAATAACCTCTAGTGGGTTTAGTACAGAAGAAAAACAGTTCATAAAAGAACTATTACATAACTATCAGGTAAGCCCTTTAGTATATGCTTTTATAGAAGGAATAGAAAGAGTAAGCTGGATACAAAAATATGAAAATGAAGGCATTCGCTATTATTTAAATAATAGAAAAGGGGATAAGCGTTTTAGAAAAGTAGAGCAAGCAGAGGCTTTATACGAAGGTGAAGTTTTTTATTTTACTTGCATAGGAGAAAGAGAAGAACTCCTTCCTATCTATGAGGTATTAAAAAATCATCCTAGCTATAACTGTGTATTTCAGAAGGAACTTTATAGAGAAGAGTATTGGTGTGAGATTATGCCCAAGAAAGCTACTAAAGCCAATGCTATTAAGCAGTTAAAGAAGCTCTTTCAGTATGATAGAGTTATTGCTTTTGGGGATGCTGTTAATGATATACCTATGTTCGAAACAGCAGATGAATGTTATGCAGTAGCCAATGCTGTTTCGGAACTTAAGAAGATAGCGACAGATATAATAGCAAGTAATGAAGAAGATGGTGTAGCAAAATGGCTATTAGAAGAAATAACTAGTAACTTATAAAAAGTGAAATCGGAAGAGCTAAAAATATAAAATTAAGTTTAGTAAATTAGGTTCACATAATTTAATATATTAAATTAATGAAAAGCCTAGAAATAATAGGGTTCTACATGAAAATAGGAAAGAACAGTATAGTAAGTGAAGGGGAGATGTGTAGATGAGAAATAGGATTAAAAGGGTAAGAAACAATTTCCTTATTGTTATGATCATGTGTATGTTTATAGGAAGCAATCAGTTGTTTTGTACACAAGTGTTAGGAACTGAATTAAGTAAGACTATCAACCTAGATAAGCAGATCAGTTATAGGAAGCAATCTACTACAATGGTACAAGCAGCAACTGTTCTAAAGGCATTGGGGTATAATGTGGTTTGGGAAGAAAAAGAAGGAAAAGTCATTGTTAACCAAGGCGATATATGGATTAAGGTAGGGAGTAAAGTCGCAAATGGGAAAGGAACAAGCTGGTCTTTATCTGTAGCACCTATCATTAAAGAAGGTAAGGTATATGTACCCTTAAAGTTTTTTTCCGAGTGTTTAGGGTATGATGTAGTGAATAAAGATGGAGAAATAAGTATTTCAGGAAAAGAGAATATAGGAAAAACTGGAAAATATGAAGAAGAGATTAATGAAAAACGAATAACTATATCTGCAGCAGGAGATTTCACCTTGGGATATTATAAAGGACAAGGTACAGGGGGCCGTTTTGATGAGGTGGCTCGGGCAAATGGGTATGCCTATTTCATGAAAAATGTTAAATCTGTTTTTGAAGAGGATGATTTAACCATTATTAATTTAGAAGGACCACTGACTACTAGAGGAATTGCAGCAGAAAAGGAATTTGCCATTAGAGGGCTTCCAGAGTACATAAAAATTTTAGAACTAGGGAATATCGAGGTAGTCAATCTGGCTAATAATCATTCAAAAGATTATGGAAGTGTAGGTTATACGGATACTAAAAGTATCTTAACCAAAAATCAAATAGGATACTTTGGGAGTGACCAAACTTATTATACGACCATTAATGAGATCCGTGTAGCCCTTATTGGGGAGTCAGCATGGAGTAATGACCAAGGGATCAAGAATAAACTGAAGAAACGCATTACTGAAGCAAAAGGAAAAGCAGATTTAATTATAGTAGAATTCCATTGGGGGATTGAAAGAGAAAATGTACCTAATAAGGCGCAACAAGATTTAGCTAAATATGTCATAGACCAAGGGGCTCACTTAGTATTAGGAAGTCATCCTCATGTGATTCAAGGAATTGGTAGCTATAAAGGGGCTAATATCGTTTATAGTATGGGGAATTTCTGCTTTGGTGCTAATAGAAATCCAGATGATAAAGATACTTTTATTTATAGAGAAACCTTTGTGCTGACTGATGAAGGGATTACTTCAGAGGGGAATGAGATTATTCCTTGCTCTATCTCCTCTGTAACTAATAGAAACAACTATCAACCTACAGTGCTTACAGGAGCTAATAAAGAACGTGTACTAAAGAGAATAGAACAATATAGTAAAGGTTTGAGTCAATAGAGGATTGGTAGAAAAGTAAGCCTTAAAGATAAGGGAGATATATCTAATGTAGTAAGACTTTAAATCATAGTAAAATGGTCTTCTTGCTCTAAAAGAGATTTTATGAGTAGAAGGCCTTTTTTGAGTTCATATATAATTATAATATTGTGTGCGAATATTAGTGATGGTATAATCTGAAAAGATAGAATAATATAAAAATAGAGGTGAAATCATGGATCATATAGTAACCACACCTACGTCTAAGAAAAATAAAATCATACAAATATTAGTCACAGTAGTTCCCCATACAATTCCTGTATTAGTGGCACTTCTGTTTTTAGGAACAACTTATGGCATATTAATGGCATCAAAAGGATATGGGCCTTTATGGTCAGTTCTAATGAGTGCAATTGCTTTTTGCGGTAGTATGCAATTTGTAGCGATTACATTATTAACAGCACCTTTTGCACCTATTGCAGCCTTTTTTATGGCATTGATGGTAAATGCCAGGCATTTATTTTATGGTATTTCAATGCTTGAAAAGTATAGAGGGATTAAAAGGAGCAAACCTTTTTTAATCTATACCTTATGTGATGAGAATTTTTCTATTAATTATAGTGCTAAAATACCAGAGGGAATGAGTAAGGATTTATTTTATACCGTAGTCTCTTTACTCAATTATAGTTATTGGATTATAGGTAGTTTGATAGGTGGACTAATAGGCAACATGATTACCTTTAATACAAAGGGGTTAGATTTTGCCCTCACTGCATTATTTGTGGTTATTTTTATTGACCAGTGGAGAGACACGAAGAATAGAGTATCGGGAATGATAGGGATTATATGTTCTATTTTAGGCATTGTATTATTTGGGACCAAGCAGTTTATAGTACCCACGATGATTATTATCTTGATTCTACTCACATTATTAAGAAAGAAGCTAGAGGGGGTGCATGAGCATGATACTAACAAGTAGTCAGACTTTTATAATGATATTAGCCATCGCATTGGGAACAATGATTACCAGGTTTTTGCCTTTTATCCTTTTCCCAGATCATAAAGAAGTGCCCCCCTATATTGAATACTTAGGAAAGGCATTGCCATGTGCGGTAATGGGTTTATTAGTAGTCTATTGTCTTAAAGATACAGAGTTATTTGGAAAGCCTTATGCTCTACCTGAAACCATTGCAATATTATGTGTTATAGGTATACACTTGTGGCGGAAAAATACCTTACTGAGTATTGGTGGAGGAACGCTCATCTATATGCTTTTAGTTCAATATGTATTTGTGTAAGTCTACATATTTTATGATGTAAAAATCAACTGCCGAGTTGAACTGCCTCCAATAAGTTAGACCTAAAAATATAAAAATAAGAGGTTAAATCATGCATAATATAGTAAACACACCTACGCCTAAGAAAAACAAATTCATACAAATAATTGTTACAATAGTTCCACATACAATTCCTGTATTTGTAGCATATTTGTTTTTAGGAACAACTTATGGCATATTAATGGCATCAAAAGGGTATAGCCCTTTATGGTCAGTCTTAACGAGTATAATTGTTTTTTCTGGTAGCATACAATTTATAGCGATTACATTATTAACAGTATCTTTTGCACCTATTACAGCCTTTTTTATGGCATTGATAGTGAATGCCAGGCATTTATTTTATGGTATTTCAATGCTTGAAAAGTATAGAGGGATTAAAAAGAGTAAGCCATTTTTAATTTATACCTTAAGTGATGGGACCTTTTCTATTAATTATAGTGCCAAAATACCAGAAGGAATGAGTAAGGATTTATTTTATACCGTAGTCTCTCTACTCAATTATAGTTATTGGGCTATAGGTAGTTTGATAGGTGGACTAATAGGCAATATGATTACCTTTAATACAAAGGGACTAGATTTTGCCCTTACTGCATTATTTATTGTTATTTTTATTGATCAGTGGAGGGAAACGAAGAATAGAATATCGGGACTGATAGGGATTGTATGCTCTATTATAGGGATTGTATTATTTGGGGCCAATCAGTTTATAGTACCCACGATGATTATTATCTTGCTTCTACTGACTTTATTAAGAAAGAAACTAGAGGGGGCATATCAGCATGATACTGACAAGTAGTCAGGCTTTTATAATGACATTAGCATGCTTTTGTTCAATGTGTTTTTGCATAAAACCACATATTCATGATGTAAAAATCTAATTTATTAGGGGCACAACTATTTTTATTAGGATAGGGTGCTCTTTTTATTATTTCATATTTAAGAGATAAGGTATAAATAGATGAAAAAGATATTTTATGTAAATCTGTTTTAAAGTATAATGTAAGAATAGCAACCCTATTGCTAAATATAAAAAACTCTATGGAGGAATTATGAGAGGTAAGAAAATAAGTGCAGTACTTATGATAGTACTGATACTAGTAGGAGTAATAGCCCCCAGTGTACAAGGACAAGTTCTGTATCAAGATATGAGAGCTGTTTGGGTTTCTACAGTATATAATATGGACTATCCAAGCATAGAATCAAGAAACAATCCAGAAAAGCAAAAAGAGGAGTACATACAATTGCTAGACAGATTACAAGAGCTAGGTATGAATACAGTGTTTGTACAAGTCCGCCCTAAGGCAGATGCCCTTTATAAATCCAGTATTAATCCTTGGTCAGATATTTTAACAGGTACCCAGGGCAAAGACCCAGGATACGATCCAATGGCATTTATTATTGAGGAAACTCACAAAAGAGGGATGGAATTTCATGCATGGCTTAATCCTTATAGGGTAACAACCTCAGGGACTAATATCAATGCTTTAGCCCAAAATCATCCTGCTCGTCTTAATCCTAATTGGGTGATTTCATATGATAATAGGTTGTACTACAATCCTGCCCTTCCTGAGGTGCAACAACATATTGCAGATACAGTGGCAGAGATTGTAACGAAGTATGATGTGGATGGGATTCATTTTGATGACTACTTTTATCCATCTAATTATCCATTGCCAGCAGGAGAAGGAAAAGATGGAGCTGTTGCCAATAGTAGAAGACAAGATATCAATCAAATGGTTCAAAAGGTCTATAAGACCATTAAAAAGATAGATTCTTCTGTGGACTTTGGTATTAGTCCTATTGGCATTTGGAAAAACCAAAGTTCTGATCCAGAAGGTTCTTTAACATCTGGAGGAGAAGGCTACTATTCTGTTTTTGCAGATGCTAAGGCTTGGACTCAAAATGGGTGGATTGATTATATTGTCCCTCAAATCTACTGGGAAATAGGACATGCAAAGGCTGATTATGCCACACTAGTAGAATGGTGGGCAAATGCTGTTAGAGGCACAAATGTAAAGCTCTACATTGGGCAAGGCATTTATAAAGATGAAATAGCAAGTACTATTACCAAAAATTTAAGTGTAAACAGAAAATACTTCAATGTGAAGGGAAATGCTTACTTTAGTTTAAGGGACTTATTAGCTAATAGACAAGGTGTGGCCGAAAGTATAAAAGAGTATCACAGAACACAAGCACCGGCTGTGATTTATACAAAAGGGACTGTAACAGCTACTAGTCTCAATATAAGAAAAGGACCAGGTACGAACTATCCTATTTTAGGAAAGCTGAATGCCAAAGATACAGTCAAAGTCATTGATGCATCAAGTGGATGGTATCAACTACTTTTACCTACAGGAGAAGTAGGTTATGTATCCAAAGAGTATATTACCCTATCTAAAGATATTCGTTTGATTATTAATCAAAAACAAGTAGAACCTGCAGTAGCACCAGTTATTTCAAATAATACAACTTTAGTACCTATACGTATCATTAGTGAAGAATTAGGAAGCACAGTGAACTGGGATAATACGAAAAAGCGTGTTACCATTCAAAAAGGAAAAGATGTCATAGAACTTTATATAGGTAGCAAAACAGCTTATGTGAATGGTAAAGCAGTAACATTATTAACCGCACCTATTATTAAACAAGGAACCACGTTAGTTCCTATTCGATTTATTAGTGAACAATTAGGTGCTTATGTAGAATGGGATCATACAGAAAAGATGATTATGATTCATCAATAATAGAGAAAGCTTAGTTAAAATAATAAAAAACATCTTAAGTCAAACCTTATTATTAGGATCGGACTTAAGATGTTTTTTAAATTATTAGTCAAAAAAGATAAGGATATGTTATAGTGATAAAGTGAGACTAGAAGGAATTAGAAAGTAATTGCAATCAACAAGTCTAAAGTGAAAGGATAAAATGAGATATGATAAAGTTAGTAAAAAAATTAAGCATGGCTCTATCTATAGTGGTTACAACAATGTTATTAGCAGGTTGTAGCGGAAAAGAAACCATTACTTTTTTTAATTACGGTGCCAATATAGATAATGAAACCCTTAAAGCATTTGAAGAGGAATATGGTATTAGGGTAAAAATGGATACCTTTGATGATATGGAAGCTATGTATCTAAAATTAACAGGTAGTGATGTTAAATATGATGTGGTTTTAGTTTCAGATGCCTTAATGCCAAGGATGATTGAAGAGGGACTGTTACAGGAGATCAATAAAAACAACGTTCCTAACTTAGTTCAAATGGATGAAGAATACTTAGATTTAAGCATAGATCCTGGTAACAAATATTCTGTGCCGTATATGTTTGGGACAATAGGAATCATTTATGATAAAAATCAAGTGACAGAGACAGTAGATAGTTGGGATATATTATGGAATGAAAAATATAAGGATAAAATATTTATGTTTGATACTTATAGAGATACATTAGGAGTAGCTTTAAAAAAGCTAGGCTACTCAATGAACTCAGAAAATCCAGAGGAACTAGAAGCTGCTAAAGCGTTGTTACTAGAACAAAGAGAACTTGTAGATCCTAAGTATGGGGTAGATAATGGGACTGCAATGATTGCAAATGGTGAGACTGCACTAAATATGATTTGGTCAGGAGAAGGGCTTAATTTGCAAGAGGAATATCCAAACCTTGTGTATACCATTCCTAAAGAGGGCGTGAATTTTTGGATTGATAGCTTATGTATTCCAGCTAATGCCACGAATGTAAGTGGGGCAGAGAAGTTCATTAACTTTGTAAGTGATAAAGAGAGCGCACTGAGAATAGCAGATGAAATTGGTTATACAACCCCTAATAAAGAAGCGAGAGCAGAGCAGCCAGACCATGTAAGGAACAATCCTAATGCTTATATGCCAAAAGAATTAATGGCATTAAGTGAGATCTACACGCCATTATCACTAGAGGCGAGACAATTATACGATCATGTATGGACACAAATTAAAGTCAATTAATTAGCATAGATAAAACTAATAGAAAATCGTAGTAAAAATGATTAAGCAGGAGAAAACTTTAAGGAGGTTATAGCTATGAAAACAGTAGTCGTTTATTTTTCACTTGAGGGACACACTCATTATGTAGCAGAAGAGATAGCACACTACTTAGGGGCAGAGACATTAAGATTAGAAACGGTAAAAGCTTCACCTAAAGGGAAATTTGCAAAAATGTTTTTGGGAGGAATGTCAGCCCTATTTAAACAAAGTCCAGAACTTAGAGACTATACTTTTAATGAAGAGCAATATGATTGCATCATTATTGGGACTCCTGTTTGGGCGAGTACTTATGTACCAGCTATTAGAACATTTGTTAAGGCCCATGACCTAAAAGGGAAAAAGTTAGCCTTTTATGCTTGTAGTGCAAGTGGAGATGCAAGCAAGTGCTTGGAGCATTTAAGAAATGAAATGGGAAAGCCTATAGCAGAGTTAAGTCTTAGAGATCCGAGCAAAAATATGTCTCAGGAACAACAAGGAAGTTTAGAAGCATTTTATAAGCAGATTAAAATTAAAGGACAAGTTTAGACTTGTCCTTTTAATAATTTAATTTGTGAATTACTAAGATTATTCAATTAAATTATTAAAAGTTATTGTAGTTTCCTATATTTCTCAAACGCTTTTTCTGAATCAATATGAACATCTTTGAATAAAATAATTAACCAAATAACAATTGCTATAATTGCACAGTACCTACTGAAAAAATATGCTAAAATTGCTCCTGTAAATAAAATTATAGACCAAAGGAAAAGAGAATTTCTCATATCTATGCTCATTTTCTTTTTATCATATTTTTCTCGTTCCTCTTTAGACATAGTATTAAATCCACTAATTAATATTGCACCTTTTTCTTTTAATAGAGCAAAAATAATTGAGAGTATTACAAAGAACATTGCAAGTATTAAACATATTATCGCCCCTATATTCATAATACCCATCTCCCTTCATAAGAGTAAGCAAAGAACACTTCATCTGCTTCAATAACCTCATCAACCATAGTTTTAACCTCCACAACTTCTTATATCTATAATACAACCTAGCCTTTAAAATTCAATCAATTATCAACACATATTTAAAATATAGCCAAATATTTAATACCCACTATGGCTGAATTTCATAGTAGTCATAGTGGGCTTTTGCATATTAAGATTAATAAAAAGAATGAAAGATTTGTACTAAGACTGAGGACTAGGAGTTAGTTCTGTTTGAGTCTCAAGTTTCTTCATATGATGTAATTCTTTATTAATCATAATAAAGGTCACTACAAAGGCTAAGGCATCAGCCAGTGGTGCAGCAAATAAGATACCATCAATGCCATAGAAGATTGGTAAAATAATAATGAGAGGTATTAAGAAAATGACTTGTCTTGAAAGGGAAAGGACCACTCCCTTAATAGCTTTACCAATAGCGGCAAAGAAGTTAGAAGAAATAATTTGTACCCCATTAATAAATACCATAAATAAAAAGATACGCATAAACTTAACAGCAAATTCAAAGTACAATGCATCTCCAGTTCCAAAGAGAGAAATAACTTGTTTTGGGAAAAATTGAAAAGCAATCATACCTATAAAGGAGATAACAAGGGTCCAAGAAATGGCAAGTTTATAAATACCTCTCACACGATGATAGTTTTTAGCACCGTAATTAAAGCTCACAATAGGCTGACTACCCTGAGAAATACCAATAATAAAAGAAAGTAAAATAGCATTTGTTTTCATTACAATACCACTACAAGCAAGAGGAATTTCACTGCCGTAAATAGATTGTGCACCATAATAAATAAGAGAGTTATTAAGGACAATCTGAACAAGGGTAATGGTTAGCTGATTAAGGCTATTGCTCATACCTAGTGAAGCAATTTTAAGACACTCTAGGAGATGAGGTCTAAAATGATGTTTTTTTAGATTAATATGTTTGAAACGACGTACGTAAAAAATGGCCATTAAAAAAGAAGCAAATTGTCCAATAATGGTAGCTAAGGCTGCGCCTTCCATTCCCATATTCAATATAAAGATAAAAATGGGATCTAAAATGGTATTCACAACTGCACCTATTAACATGCAAGTCATAGAAAACTTAGGGCTACCATCAGCCCTTGCTAAATTACTCATACCATTTGTCATAATAAGAAGGGGCATACCAATAGCGGTAATTTGGGTATAAGGTTTTGCAAAAGGCATAATCTCAGGTGTACTACCAAAAAGTACAAGAAGGGGTTCTAAACACAATAAAATAATAATAAAGTAAGCTATACCGAATACTACCATCATCACAATGGCATTCCCTACAGCCTTAGCGGCTTCTTCTTTACGATTAGCACCTAGGGCAAGAGCGTAGCGTGCTGCACTTCCCACACCAATGAGTAAAGCAATAGCAAGACAGATGGTAGTGAGAGGGTAAGCAACATTAGTGGCGGCGTTACCTAGATAACCGACACCCTGACCAATGAAAATCTGGTCAACAATATTATAAAGAGAACTTACAAGCATAGCTACAATACTAGGGATAGCATAACCTCTTAAGAGGTTGGGAAGTTTTTCATAACCAAGTGGATTTTCCTGTTTTACTGCTGTCATATTCATTTCCTTTCTTATAAAATTAATCTTCGAGTTCAATTTCCTTTGTGACCTCATAAATAGCCTTCATACCAGCTTTATTAATAAACTCAAGAAATTTACTTTGCTCTTCAGCTGAAAAATCTTCCAAAAGACGTTTATACCAATTTTGTTGGATATCAATAATTTGCTTACTAGCTGCCAATCCTTTTTCAGTTGGAAATAAGCAATAGGTACGTTTATCTTTCCTAAGAGGTTCTCTTCTGATAAAGCCTTGTGTTTCTAAGTAAGCAATAGAGCGTGTGATATTACTTGGATGTATATAAAAGTTTGTCACAAAACGGTCCTGTGTTATACCAGGTTCGGCGCATATTTTTATAATATACATATGTTGGCTACTATTAAGACCGAGAGGTGCCAGCTCTCTATCTAGATGAATCTTGGTATAACGGTCTGTAATAGAAAGCCATTTTAAAAATTCCATAAAATCACCTCTAAAGACATTATACCTTAAAAAGTTGCGCACGCAAACATTTATTTGCGCGCGCAATTCTGAAGAGAATGTTATTTGGCGAGTCATTAGGGAGTATGCTATAATGAAATTATGATTAGGTAAAAGAACAGGATGGGATATATGGAAGAGGAACGAAGAATAGGCATATTACTGAAGAGGGTTAATAATATTTATAAACGTAATTTCAATAATAAAATAGCAGAGATTAACCTTACAACCGCTCAGTGTGATGTGTTAGGTTTCTTACGTGCAAAAGAAGGACAAGAAGTGAATCCCATTGATCTTGAAAAAAATCTTAATTTAACCAGACCTACAGTCACAGGTTTATTAAAAAGATTAGAAGAAAAAGGATTTATTAGACTAGAGGCTAGCTGTAGAGATCATCGATATAAACAAATCCTTTTAACGGAGAAAGCAGATAGACACCACCAAGAAATGTTAAGCAATTTAAGAGAAGTGGAAGAACAATTATACAAAGATATAAGTGAGGAAGAAAAAGAAGTACTCATTAGTATTCTTAATAAAATATTACGCAATATGTCTCTATAATTTAAGGCATAACAAGAAACCTCAGAACAATAATAGGGGAAAATAGGAGGAGTATATGTCAGAGTTAGATTTTATCTATAAAAGGAAGAGTATTAGAAATTATAAACCAGGGATTGTACCTAAAGAAGATATTTTAAAAATGTTAGAAGCAGCCACTATGGCACCTTCTGCAAAACATCAACAACATTGGCATTTTGTAGTGGTTCAGGATGAAGATAAGATTCATCAAATGGCAGAGGCCATTAGGAAAAGTCATGAACATATTGCCTCCTTAGCAGGTAGTGAAGAGGAAAAAACTCGGTTTATGAAGTTATTACCTTATTATCTGAACTTTGAACGTGCTTCTTATACGATTATGGTTTATGCCAAAGAATATGAGATGATAGAAGAGAAGATTTTAAGGGCAAATGGAGTGGATGAGGCAATCATAGACATTATTAAGTCTCCACAGTCAGGGGCACAAGGGATAGGGGCAGCAGTTGAAAATTTTTTACTAGCTGCTGCCAATATGGGGTATGGTGCATGCTATATGACAGGACCAGCTCATGCAAAGACAGAATTAGAGGAGATTATTGGGTTTAATAACCCAGATTACTCACTGATGGCAATGATTTCTTTAGGCATTGCAGCAGATGAGGAGGTAAGGCAACCAAGAAGAAAACCTCTAGAAGATGTGGTGACATTCATTTAAAGAAGTATAGAGGAAGGCTATAAGCTTAATCGTATGAAATAGTAAAAGGACTACAAACCTAGTATGCTGAGGAGTGTAGTCTTTTTGTAAATATATGTTTAGTGAATTATGAGGAGAGAGGGGCATAAAGTATATAGTCCTTTGTAATAAATAAACATAAGTATAAATAACTATAGACGTAAAAATCTTTTTTTGCTAGAATAGTTAGCAAGCTAATTATAAATGTAAGGGAGGAAATAGTGATGATTCATACTTTGTTAGCTCAAGTTAAAGAATATAAAAAATCCTCAATCCTATCGCCTGTCTTTATCTTATTAGAAGTAATTATGGAAGTAATTATTCCATTTATGATGGCTTCTATTATAGATAAAGGGATTGAACAAGGAAATATGAAACATGTTGTATTCATGGGAATATGCATGTTAGGTGCAGGTATGTTAGCTCTCTTATTTGGTGCTATAGCAGGAAAGCATGCGGCGAAAGCAAGTAGTGGTTTTGCTAAAAATATAAGAGTTGCTATGTTTGAGAATATCCAACAATTTTCGTTTTCTAACATAGATAAGTATTCTACAGCAGGACTTGTTACAAGGCTTACAACAGATGTAACTAATGTCCAGAATGCTTATCAAATGGTAATTCGTAGTTGTGCAAGAGCACCTTTTATGCTTATTGGTGCTATGGTTATGGCATTTACTATTAATGCGAAACTTTCTATGGTGTTTGTAGGTGCAATTATTTTCTTGGGAACTGCATTAGCTCTCATATTAGGGAAGGTACACCCCATATTTGTACAAGTGTTTAAGAAATATGATGACTTAAATGCCAGTGTACAAGAAAATGTCAATGCTGTACGTGTGGTAAAAGCTTATGTACGTGAAGAACATGAAGTGAGTAAATTTGAAAAAGCAAGTGGCAATGTATATAAAATGTTTGTTAGGGCAGAAAAACTGATTATTTTAAATATGCCAATTATGCAATTTACTATGTACGCCTGTATATTAATCATCTCCTTGCTAGGTGCAAAGATGATCGTAGGAGGTAGTTTAACAACAGGAGAACTCATGAGTTTATTTGCTTATGTCATGAATATCCTTATGAGTTTGATGATGATTTCTATGGTATTTGTCATGATTATCATGTCACGTGCTTCTGCAGAACGTATTGCAGAAGTTATTAATGAAAAAACAGATTTAACTAATGGTGAAAATCCTGTTTATGAAGTGAAAGATGGTTCTATTATCTTTGAAAATGTAGGCTTTGGATATAGCAAGGACAAAGATAAATGCGTCTTAGAAAATATTAATTTCTCTATTAAATCAGGTGAAACCATTGGTATTATTGGTGGAACAGGAAGCTCTAAATCTTCACTTGTACAGCTGATTCCAAGACTTTATGATGTCACAGAAGGTTGTGTCAAGGTAGGAGGATTAGATGTTAAAGACTATGACCTTGAGACACTTAGAAATGAAGTAGCTATGGTATTACAAAAGAATGTTTTATTCTCAGGGACTATTAAAGAGAATTTACGCTGGGGAGATAAAGAAGCTACAGATGAAGAAATTGCAAGAGTTTGTGAACTTGCCCAAGCAGCAGAATTTATAGAGAAAATGCCTGAGAAGTATGATACATTCATTGAGCAAGGTGGAACCAATGTATCAGGTGGTCAAAAACAAAGACTTTGTATTGCTAGAGCATTACTGAAGAAGCCAAAAATCTTAATTTTAGATGATTCTACAAGTGCAGTAGATACAAAGACAGATGCCTTTATTAGAAAAGCTTTTAAAGAAGAAATACCAGATACCACAAAAATTATTATTGCACAAAGAATTTCTTCTGTTCAGGAAGCGGATAAAATCCTAGTACTGAACGAAGGGAAAATAGTGGGTATAGGAAACCACGATGAACTCATGACAAGCTGCGATATTTATCGTGATGTATATGTATCACAGGTGAAAGGAGCGGAAGAAAATGAAACCAAGTAGAATGCCACATGGTCTAGGAAAAGGCGGAATGAAGCTAGAAAATCCAGGTAAGATCTTTAAGCGTCTAATGGCTTATGTTTTTAAGAATTATAAAGTGCATTGTATAGCTGTCGTTTTCCTAATTATTATTAGTTCCTTAGCTGGTGTTGTAGGAATTATGTTTATGAAAAATCTCATTGATGATTATATTGTACCTTTTATAGGGCAAGCCAATCCTGATTTTAGTGGTTTATATGCTACATTAACAGGGATAGCGGTGATTTTATTATTAGGTGTAGCAGCAACGTATCTTTTCAATCGTATTATGATTTATGTATGTCAAGGAACGCTCAAAAATATTAGAAATGACCTTTTCAAACATATGGAGAAGTTGCCGATTAAATATTTTGATACGCATGCTCATGGAGATATTATGAGTATTTATACCAATGATACAGATACGCTAAGACAAATGATTAGTCAGTCAATGCCTCAACTAATTTCATCGGTCATTACAATTGTCAGTGTATTTATATCTATGTTGATGTTAAATGTACCCCTCACTTTTCTAACTTTAGTTATGGTAGCTGTAATGATGACAGTGACTAAAAATATAGCAGGAAAAAGTGGTAGCTATTTTATGAAGCAACAAAAAAATATGGGTGCTTTAAATGGCTACATTGAAGAAATGATGGAAGGACAAAAGGTCGTTAAAGCCTTTTGCCATGAACAAGATAGTATAGAACGTTTTAACGCCCTAAATGAAGAACTTTTTGATAGTGCTTATCATGCAAATAAATTTGCTAATATCCTCATGCCTATGATGAATAATTTAGGGAACATTAATTATGTCATTATTGCTATGGTAGGGGCATTATTAGCTATTCAAGGCTTTATGGGCTTTACCTTAGGTGGATTAGCTTCTTTCTTACAATTTAATAAGAGCTTTACACAACCTATTTCTCAAATTTCTCAGCAATTTAATTCCATTATTATGGCGTTAGCAGGTGCTGACCGTATCTTTAAATTATTAGATGAAGAGCCAGAGACAGATGAAGGTTATGTAGAATTAGTGAATGCGCAGGTAGACAAAAATGGTAAGCTTATTGAAAGTGATAAGAGAACAGGGATTTGGGCTTGGAAACATTATCACAAAGAAGATGGTACAACCACTTATTCGAGAGTGGAAGGAGATGTTGTATTTGACCATGTAGACTTTGGCTATAATGATGAGAAAATTATTCTTCAAGATATTGAGCTGTATGCAAAACCAGGTGAGAAGATTGCCTTTGTAGGTGCTACAGGGGCAGGAAAAACAACGATTACGAATTTAATTAATCGTTTCTATGACCTTCAAGATGGTAAGATACGTTATGATGGCATTAATATCAATAAGATTAAAAAGGCTGATTTAAGAAGATCACTAGGAATCGTACTACAAGATACTCACCTTTTCACAGGAACGGTTATGGAAAATATCCGTTACGGTAAATTGGATGCAACAGATGAAGAAGTAAAGGCAGCAGCAAGACTGGCTAATGCGGAGTACTTCATTCAGCATTTACCACAGGGATATGATACAATGCTTACAGGAGATGGAGCAAATCTGTCTCAAGGGCAAAGACAACTTCTTGCCATAGCTAGAGCAGCTGTAGCCGATCCACCAGTACTCATCCTTGATGAAGCAACATCAAGTATTGATACACGTACAGAAAAAATTGTGCAAGAAGGTATGGATAGACTGATGGAAGGTAGAACAGTATTTGTTATTGCCCATCGTTTATCTACTATTAAAAACTCAGATGTCATTATGGTACTTGATCAAGGAAGAATTATTGAACGTGGTAACCATGAAGATTTAATAGAGAAAAAAGGTACTTACTATCAACTATATACAGGTGCTTTAGAGCAAGATTAGTAAAGTAACCTATAAATAAGGTAGGGACGTATCAAATAGCATAAATAGTATTTGATACGTCCCTATTGGCTTGTACTAGTTCTTCTACATTCCTAATAGGAAATGAGTATTAGAGGATATATTGGATATATAATTTGCTATATTATTATTTAAAAGCCAAGTAACTATATAAGCAGCCATAGAAAGCTGGGGGAGAAAAAGATGGATAAAATGATTAATGTTCATAGAATTAGTATGGAAGTAGCAAAGACAAATTTAGATATCAATAAAAGCATTGTTTTATTAGATATAAGGTCTAAAATGGAATATGAAGAGGGTCACATTGAAGATGCAATAAATGTGCCATTAGACCAATTAGAAGAGGTTATTGAAAAGAGAATTTTAAAGAAAAACCAAACCATATATCTCTATTGTAGAAGTGGTGTAAGAACGCTTACAGCAGGCGATATTTTATTAAACCTAGGATATACTTCGATTTATGATATAGGCGGCATTATCTACTGGCCATATAAGATTGTGAAATAAAAGTAGTGAAGAAATGAGAGCAGGGAACACTAATAGACAAGGCATAATTCCAAATGATTAACTATAAATAGTAACTAGAAGGAGAACTCGAATGGATGAAATAGCAGAAGTACAAAGAATCAGTATAGAAGAAGCTAAAAAGAATTTAGATGCAAATCAAAGTATTGTATTACTAGATGTGAGAACAAAACAAGAATATGAAGAAGGTCATATTGAAGGAGCCCTTCATGTGCCAGTTAATAAACTGGAATATGAGATTGAGGACCTTATTCCAGATAAAGACCAAACTATCTATTTATATTGTAGAAGTGGTGTGAGAACGATTATGGCAGGTGATATCTTATTAGAATTAGGATATACCTCCATTTATGATATGGGTGGCATTATTTATTGGCCTTATGAGGTTGTTAGATAATAAAGTGGTTAGTAACTAAAAAGGTTATTCTAATGATAAGTATAAATTATCTTTAGAATAATTTTTTTATGTAGAAAATTAGCAGTTATGCACTAAGGAGCTAATACATTTCAAAATTATATATATGTTAACGAAAATATTGTCTAAAATGGAGAAGCGGTCCAATATAACAGGATTAATATAGTAATATTAGAACTATTGAACAAAGATATAAAAGCAAAAGTGATATTTTAACTAAAAAACAAGAAATTAAATAAATAAAATATATTGAAAAATTACAAAAAATAATATATAATTAATATTATTTGGGGAATTATGTTGTTTAATTATGTCCCTATATAAAATATACTAAGATAAAAAGAGAATGATAAATATTTTATGGGGGGGATTACAGGTGAAGAAACAAGTAGATTCAAAACAATTAAGTAGATCTGTAAAAGATGAAATAAAGGGAACCGGTACTTCGATTATAAACTTGTTTGGTGTATTGCTAATTTGTATGTACATTGCATTATTAGCTGTTTTAGGTGTTGAGCGGTTTGTTTTTAATACCTATGGTACTGGGCAAGGTAATGTAGGAATACTAAAGATAGAATTTACTCATTTAAATACCGAGGTAGGTAATTCCCTAGAATTATCAGGAGAAGACTTACAACTACAGGTTGAAGTTATTAAAGAACAACAAAATAGGGTAGAAAGATTTCTTAAAGATTTAGATATTTGTAAATATGACCCTACCAATAAAGAAATTTATAACAGTATCAAGGAGCAGATCAATACTTATAATAATTATGTAGAACAGTTGATTTCATATCAGCAAGAAGGAAAACCATTTAATGCTAGGAAAATGTATGGTAATGAAATGAGTGATTTATCGCAAGAGTTTGATATAATTAATCAAAAAATGTTAGAACATATGAAAACAACTGGTATTAAGGTAGAGAATAGTATCGTTATTGTAGTGGTAATCATACTGATTGGTTTTGGTATTATTGGTATTTATGTTAGAATACGAACAACTAATAAGATTAATCAATTAGTTGAAAAGATTATTGAGCCTATTAGTTCACTAACGGAAGTTTCTCATCAAATAGCACAAGGAAATTTAAAGCTTAAAGTCTCTCAATATGAACAAAATGAAATCGGAGAATTAAAAAAAGGGATTCAAGAAATGATGGAAGTATTAAATGTGTACATAAAAGACATATCAAGCAAACTTTATCAAATTGTAGAACATGATCTTACAGCTAAAATAACTGAGGATTATAAAGGTGATTTTAGCCCATTAAAAGAATCTATGATAAAAATATTGAGCTTTTTAAATGAACTATTTAGTAAGTTAGATACAATTGCTAAGACTGTGTATGACGGTGCAGATCAAATTGCTATCTCAGCTCAGAGTATAGCTGAAAGTACCAATAAAGAAAATAGTGCAATTAATGAAGCAAAAGATGGAATGAATAGAATTTTAAATCAGGCTTTAAAAAATGAGGAGCTATGTATTAAAGCTAATGAGTTTACACAATTGGCTAAAGTAAGTGTTGAAGGAAGCAAACAGCAAGTGGAACAAATGGTAAAATCTATGGATAGGATTAGTGAATGTAGCCATAATATTTCTGATATATTAAATATCATTAATAATATTGCAGAACAAACTAACTTATTAGCGCTTAATGCATCTATTGAAGCTGCAAGAGCGGGAGAAAGTGGTAGAGGATTTGCAGTTGTAGCTAGTGAAATTTCAAAGTTAGCAGATCAATGTGCATCTGCTGCAAATAATTCTAAGCAAATGATTGAAGAAACACTTGTAGCCATTGAAATGGGAAGTAAAGAGGCTTATGGTACTGTTAAAAATTTGGTAAGTACTGTACAACACATTGAAGGTGCTGCTAGTTTAACAGGAGAAATATTAAAAGCAACAGATAATCAAAAGGCAGAAGTATCAACTATTGCTAATGAAGTGGATGATATGGTTAAGTTAATTGCAGTTAATACAAGTGTAGCTATGGAAAATGCAAGTGTTAGTCAAGAGTTGGCAGCACAAGCTGAAAATCTGAGAGGTATATTAGATAATATTCAATATGTAAATGATTAACTAGTGATATAGTATGAGAATGAATATGTGTAAAATACAATGGTCAGGCTTTTTTTGAAGCCTGACCATTGTATTTTACACATATAAAAAAGCCGCCTCACTCATTTCCTAGTGGGCGGTCCTAGTTCATAACTTTTTAGTTAGGTTAAGTAGTTAAGATCTTTGATACGCTAAGAAAATAAGTACATACTCTTTTTCTGTAATTTATTATCTGATTAACGATATTCTTCTATAAGCTTTTTAAAAGCTGGTAGTGAATTTACAATTTGAGATTGTTTGACGCAGTAAGAAATTCTTACATAGCCTGGACAACCAAAGTCATCTCCAGGTACAAGAAGAAGTTCGTATTTTTTTGCTTTTTCACAAAAGGCATTTGCATCTTCTTCTAAAGCTTTTACAAAGAGATAAAAAGCACCATCAGGGCGGACACAATGATAGCCAAACTCAGTAAGGCCATTATAAAGAATATCTCTATTTTCTTTATAGGCGTTAATATCAGAAGTTGCATGCATACATTTAGCAATTACGTATTGGAATAGACTTGGTGCACAAACATAGCCTAGGGCTCTACCAGCACCACAAATAGCGGCATAAACATTACTACTCCCTTCCATCTGATCAGAAACAGCAATATAGCCAATTCTTTCGCCAGGAAGTGAAAGAGATTTACTATAAGAGTAGCATACTAAAGTATTTTGGTAATAGTTCATAAGATAAGGTACGTTAATGTTATCATAAACAATTTCTCTATAAGGTTCATCTGAAATTAAATAGATAGGGTGGCCATATTCTTCGGATTTTTCTTTTAAGATGCTACAAAGTTCTTTAACAGTTTCTTCAGAATAAACTACCCCTGATGGATTATTGGGTGAGTTCATAATAATAGCCTTTGTCTTAGAAGAAATAAGGGTCTTAAAGTGATCAAAGTTAATTTGGAAATTTTCTGGGTTAACAGGAACGACTTTTAAATGACCACCAACAGACTCAACAAAGACACGGTACTCAGGGAAAAAAGGTGCAAAGGTTATAAATTCATCACCAGGGATTGTAAGTGCTTTAGCACAGATACATAAAGAAGCAGCTGCACCTACAGTCATATAAATATGATTAGCAGTAACATGAGTACCAAATCTTTCATTAATAGAATTAGCAATGGTGGTTCTGACATTTAAGTCACCTTGAGCTGAAGTATAACTATGTAAAACAGTTGGGTCATTAGAATTGATTAATTCTAAAAGTGTTTCTTTGATACATTCTGGTGCTGGCACATTAGGATTGCCAAGACTAAAGTCATACACATTTTCTGCACCAATTTCTCCAGCTCTTATCTTACCATATTCAAAAATTTCTCTGATAACAGAGCGCTTTGTTCCTAATTGAAGCATTTCATTTGAAATCATGATTTCTCTCCTTTTTAGCTAATTTGGTATTTGAGGTATTAGTTTATAGAAATTAAATGATATTAATAAGCATTTAGTATAATTTACAATACTTTTCTGTATTTTTCAACCACTAGTCAGTAAATTGAAATTTGAATAATAACGTGTAATGCTAGGAGCCGCTATGTAGACTGGCTAGGGAACTTACTTCCAGCTGCTGTCTCACTCCGTCAAGAGGCTCTAAATTCGTAATCCTTATGAACGGTCGAAACTCGCTACGCTCAGACAGTCTCCCTAAAACCCATAAGGATTACT
>JAEZJJ010000040.1 GCA_023436395.1 Bacillota bacterium
TAACAGTTACTGCTTCATATTTTGGTTGGATTTCTTTATTCACTAAAATTCACCTCTTTCATGACACTGTTCTATGTTAATTTTAACTCTAGCAATTTTGTGACAACATGGGTATTATATCATGTCCAAATAGGTATTGCAAGTAGCTTACTAACAATTGGCTTAAAATTTACGTACTTTTTTTCATACGTTCTACAAACTCCTTATTACTTGTATAACGTAACATAGAATTAATAAGATTCTCCATTACTTCTGATGTATGATTGCGACTTAAATCTTTACGAATGGTATAAACAACACTCATTTCATCATTTGTTAACAGTAAATCATCACGACGTGTTCCTGATTTATAAATATCAATTGCTGGAAAAATACGCCTTTCCGATAAGGATCTATCTAAAACTAATTCCATATTACCTGTTCCCTTAAACTCTTCAAAAATGACATCATCCATTTTACTCCCTGTTTCTACTAACGCAGTTCCTAAAATAGTTAAACTCCCACCATTTTCAATTTTTCTAGCAGCACCAAAGAATTTCTTTGGCATATGCAAGGCTGCTGGGTCAAGTCCTCCTGATAATGTTCTCCCACTAGGTGGAATAGTTAAATTATAAGCTCTTGCCATTCGTGTAATACTATCTAATAAAATGACAAGATCCTTACCTTGTTCTACCATTCTCTTAGCACGTTCTAACACCATTTCCATCACTTGCTTATGATGTTCTGGTGGCTCATCAAACGTTGATGCAATGACTTCTACATCTTTTCCTTGAATAGAACGTCTAATATCTGTTACTTCCTCTGGGCGCTCATCTATTAAAAGCACAATGAGAGAAACATCTGGATGATTAAATGTAATGGCATTAGCTATTTGCTTCAATAATACTGTTTTCCCCGCTTTAGGAGGGGCTACAATAAGTCCTCTCTGTCCTTTCCCTATAGGTGCCATCAAATCGATGATACGTGTAGATAAGATTTCTGGCTCTACTTCTAATTGAAGTCTTTCTTTTGGAAATACTGGAGTAAGTGTCTCAAAGTTAGGGCGATACTTAGCTTTCTCAGGTCTATCACCATTTACTTTATGCACATATAGTAAAGCTCCTGCCTTTTCTCCTTCTTTAGGCTTTCTCATATCTCCTTCAATCCAATCTCCTGTTTTTAGATTAAACCTTCTTATTTGAGAAATGGAGACATAAATATCATTTTCACCACGCATAAAGTTTTGAGCTCTTAAAAAGCCATATCCATCTGCCATAATTTCTAGGATACCTGCTCCAAACATGCGATCATTCTTTGCGAGATGAGTTATCTCACTACTCTCCTCAATTAGCAATGTCTCTTCAACTTCTTGCGGTACTTCCTGATTATCTATACTTCCTTCAACTATCTTTTCTTCAACAACAAAAGAGGAGTTATTATTTAAGCTAGCCATCAACTCATTTTTACGCATTTTATTTATATTTTTGAGGCCTAACTCCTTAGCCATTGTACGCAACTGTATTAAAGTCATTTTACCCAAATCACTCATTGATTAATAACTCCTTTAATTTACTATTTATCGCCTTTCTTCCCCTTAGTGTATCATACCTCTACGTTTTTTATCAAGCACACTCTATAAAAGCTTGTCTAAATTATAGACAAGCTTTTAAATATTTATTTTCTATTTCCTCTGCTGTAATTGGTCTATCCCAAAAGAAGCCTTGTCCCATTTCACACCCTAATCTACTCATCACATAAAGCTGTTCTTCGCTTTCAATTCCCTCAGCAATAGTATGTAAATTAAAAGTTTTAGCTATGGCAATAATTGCTTCTACAATAGCACGATCCTCTGCATTTTCTACTATTTCTCTTATAAATGAAATATCAATTTTTAGATGATCAAACATAAATTTCTTCAAATATCCAATCGAAGCATATCCTGTACCAAAGTCATCAATAGAAATTGCAAATCCATAATTCTTAAGCTCTTCTATAATGAGTTGAGTAATTCCAATATCCTCCATAACCATTGTCTCTGTAATTTCCAATACAATATATTTAGCAGGAATACCATAACTCTCTAATACTTTCTTAATATTTTTAGCAAGATTTGGATTCTTAAACTGTAAGGCGGATAAATTCACTGATACTGGTACTACACAATAGCCTTTATCAAGCCACTGTCTTATTTGAGAACATACTTTATCTAATACCTGCATTCCTACTTTTTCAATAAGATTCATTTTTTCTAACGTACTAATAAAATGATCTGGAGAAATTATTTCCCCATTTCTTTTTCTTCTTCTAAGCAGTGCCTCCATACCAACTAATTTTTCAGTTTTTAATTCTACAAAAGGTTGATAGTACACGATAAATTCGTTATTTTGAACTGCTAGTTGTAATTCCTTCTCATAGAAAAAGCTGTTTTTAACTTCTTCTTGAATGCTTTTGTTATAAAAAATATATGGAACATAACTTTTTTCTTGTTTTGCCTTAGCTAAAGCAATTTGAGCCTGCTCAATCATTTGATATCCTAGTAAAGAACTATCTGAATAAATTGAGATTCCCGCCTTAAATTCTACATACATACTACTATTATGAATTTTGATAGGTTCATCCATAACCATCTGTAATGTTTGTAAAAAATTAATGACTTGTTCTTCATCTTCTATATCTTGTTGAATGATTGCAAAACTATTCCCACTATACTTAAAAATCTCCTGCTGATTATTTAGACTATCCTTAATCCGTCTCCCTACTTCCTGAATAATACGATCACCAATATTCATACCATATACGTTATTAATTTCTCCTATACCTTTTATATCAATAACAATAATAGCAAATTTTGTATGATTACTTTTTGATTTTTTAACTTGTTTGAGTGTACTTTCTACAAAAACTTTTTGATTAGGATAATGTGTAAGTGGGTCAAAATAATTTGCTCTATATACCTCCTCTTTTAATTGTTGAGTGTTTGTAATATCTTTAGATAAGCAAACGTAGTATTGTAATCCATTTTCATCCCATATTGTAGTAAGAGTATTGGCAAGATAAATACGTTTATTTCCCTTTATAAATCTATTAGTAACAAATTCAAATTTTTCTCCATTATATATAAAATTTTGTATATGCTGTAGCGTCACATCATCTGACAAGTCAACACCTACAAACATACACATATCATCACCTAGTACTTTTTCCTTCTCTATATTACAAGCTAAATAAACCGGACGGTTAGCATAAATAATCTTTCCATATTTATCCCCTATTATTACCCAATCTTCAATTTCCCCTATTACTCCTTCTAGTATTTCTGTTAACATAGGTTTATTTACTTCTTTCACTTGTTTCATCCTCATCTCACCTCACTTCACTTAACTTAACCGTTTAATAATTTTAAATACTACAAATAATTCACCATGTTATTTATAATCATAATACTCTTTCTATATATTATAGGGTGTTGTAATCATCTTTACAACACCCCAATCATTATTCTCTATATCTCTTTAACTTTTTTTTCACTAACTCTACTATTTCTTCCTTAGTTTTACCAGTTATAAGTTCCATACCTTCCCATATATGACAAATAGGATAAATATGAAACAGTCCCTTTCTAACAGCATCAACAAGTTCTTCTTTTAGCATCAAATCTTTTACATTCTGTTCAGGAATAATAACACCTTCATTTCCTTTTAGTCCCCGTTGTTGACATATTTGAAAGAATCCTTCTATTTTTTCATTTACACCACCAATAGGCTGTATTTCTCCAAACTGATTAGTAGAACCAGTTGTTGCTAAATACTGTTTTACAGGTAAACTTGCTAAACTTGATAAAATACCATAAAGTTCTGCACTTGATGCACTATCTCCATCTATAGTACTGTAGCTTTGTTCAAAACAAATATTACAATTCAATGATAATGGGTATTCTTGTGCAAATTCATTACCTAAAAAGCCTGTAATAATATGAATTCCCTTGGTATGAATTGCCCCACTTAATTCAGCCTGCTTTTCTATATCTACAATACCTTGTTTCCCCTTATAAGTTGTTACCGTAATTTTTATTGGCCTTCCAAAATGATCATTCAAAATCTGATATATCGCCAAACCATTTACTTGCCCTATCCTTTGTCCCTCTGTTGCCAATAAATAGGATTTATCCTTAAATTGATCATCTATTCTCTTCTGTAGCTTTAAAGAATAACTTTTTTTGTTTTTAAGAGCCATTTCAATTGCTCTTGCATCAATTGTTTCCTTTGCAAATAAGGCTGCTTCTCTTAATGTATCTACTAAACTCTCCATATCACTTGATAACTTACTACTAGATTCTAAATTTCTATTACCCTCTTGTATAAGTCTTAACACACCATCAATGGTCACTGTAGGAAGATATTCTCTTTTACAAACTCTACTAATTACACCTGCAATTTTTTTAATTGTTTCTCTATCACTATTCACCTCTGTTTCAAGATAAACATGGGTTTTAAATAACTTCCTAAAATCTTCATCACCTTCATATAGCAACTGATAAAGTTCTGTAGTACCTAGTAAAACAACTTTAACATCAAGTATACACATTTCTGGTTTTATAGGTGTAGTAAGTGCAAGACTAAGTTCTTCATTGCTATCAATACTTATTTTTTGTGTCTTTAGTGCTCTTTTTAAACTCATCCACATATTTGGATTCTCAACAAATTTTTGCATATGCACAATCAGATATCCACCTTTAGCATAATGAAGCAATCCTGGTTTTATCTGTGAAAAATCACTATGTGCCCCATTGTGCTCTATATCAAATAACAATTTCCCTGTCATTGTTAATTGAGGCATATCATCATCATCAATTACAGGTGCTCCTTTTCTATCTTCCCAAGAAACAACCAAATTAAAATCATATTTTTTTACTAATTTTTCTATATCATTTCCTGTACCCCATAGAAATAATTCCTTTAAATTCTCTTTATCCTTTCCTTCCTGCCCACTTATTAAATCTAAATTTTTCAACAAATCTTCAGCAATGCCATTAAAATAGTTTAAAAGTTTTGGATTTGAACCATATTTTTCCTCTAAATACTTAATCATTCTTCCTATTTCTTGTAAGACAACTTCTTGATTAACATCCTTTAATACTTCTTTTATCTTTTCTTCTTCGACAATAATTTTCTCATTAATAACTTCTGCTACTTTATAAACTTCTTCTAATTTACTTTGAATATCATTCTTTTCTTGAATGGATAGGTTACTGTACTCTGTTTTAGAAATAGGTTTTCCAATTTCATCCTTAGGTATAAAATACATTCCTTCATCTGTACTTTTCAGAATCAAGTTGTAACTGTCCGCAAGTTCTTCTAGTATCATCATTTGTTCTTCTTTATATTTTTCTACTGCATCTATTAAAATGTCTTTCTTTTTCTCAATATCCGCACCCTTTAACCTCTTAGGTAGTTCATGACTAATAAAAGCCATTATTTCCTGTATATCCTCTTTTAGTTGCCTTGCCCTTTTAGCTTCTAACTCAATTAAACAGGGCATTTCAGGTTCCATGAAATTATAAACATATCCAATAGCTAATGGCCTATCTTTTTGTGCTGCTATTTTTTCAACTTCAGCTTTTACAGCTTTTTCCTTTTCCTCATTATCTACACCTGAAATATAAATATTAAATCCTTTAGCTTCAATCTGAAGTGCTCTTTGTATACTTTGTAAGGCTTCTTCTTGACCAATTATACTTTCATAAGGATCAATTTCATCTGTAGTAAAAAAAGAAAAATCAGAAGGTTGGTATGCATGTTGTAGTTCATCCCAATTTAGCTCTTTATCACTGTTCATATAATCCCCCCCTAGTATTACTATATTCACTTAAATAAATATTATTTCTTAATTATTTCATTATTTTACTTGTTTCGATTTAATTTTTATAATATAAGAATATACACCCTCTCATATTCTCATATTTAATAAAATAAGGTCTCTATATAACCTTTACTATACATTGGTTATATAGAGACCTTATTGATTACTAATTATTCCAATAACTCTTAGGTATGAACCCCAATAGTACTGGTGCAGAAGAACCATTTGGTAACATGTATTCAATTGTTTTT
The DNA here is from genome assembly GCA_023436395.1 of Bacillota bacterium. Classification (GTDB taxonomy): domain Bacteria; phylum Bacillota; class Clostridia; order Lachnospirales; family Cellulosilyticaceae; genus Cellulosilyticum. The sequence goes on from JAEZJJ010000040.1 coordinate 6,090, forward strand.
GTTTCTCCTGCATTAATAGTACCTAAAGAAACAGCTTTTGCTGTATTACTGTAAATATTTCCAATTTTCGGGATATTATAAACTCCTACTCCTTGCCATTCTATAGCCCCTCTAAACATATCAGCTCTTGGATTAAGTATAATTCCCGTATCCTCTTTGGCAGTAATTGTAATGTAATAAGACATCCCAAAATTACCTGTACTATAAGTCACCTCATTGGTTATAGCATCATAACCTTTTATCCATTCTTCTTGACCTATTCCAATAAGCATTTTTTCCGGTATACTACCATCTAATATGATGCTATAATTAATAGCTATTGTATCAAAAGTTCCTCTTGGATGAACTTGTTTAAGCAAAAGTTCCATCCCATCCATAGTATCAAGTGTACTTTCTTGGGATACGGCTGCCATTGTAAACATAACCTGCCCTGTTGTCTCTACATCCATTAATCCAGCAATGCAACTTCCTTTAATCCATTTTGTCTTAGAGTCATAAATATATTTTTTTTCGCCCGGCATTAAAGTCATTGTTTCTGGAGCACTTCCTACTAGATACTCATTTAACACCTTCTGCCCCAATAATAAAATATCATCTACAGGGCCTTTAATAGTCTTATTAGTTAACGTAATAGTGGCTACTTCATTTGTTTTATTTTCTGCCACCATAACAAGACGCTTATTTCCATCCATCGTACTAGTATCACTAAAACTATTAATGTGATGAATTAATATTCTCCCTGTTCCTTGTATACTATCTCTATATAAGATACCTTCTCTCATCACCACTTCTGGTGAATCACTCATAATCATTGTGCCAGCTACAGTTGTCTTACTTGATAATTTCACATCTTGATATTCTCGATAATTAAATCCTTGATAATTATCAATTATGTCTCCAATATTTCCTTCTGTAAAACGAAATGCCAACTCTTGTTTTAGCACTTCATCTGTAATATGTATATTTGATTCTACTATTTGACTTCTATTACCATATGCATCATCCAATTCTAAACCTATAATATAAGTTCCTTCTGTAAATAAAGCTTCCGGTTTTCCCAAGATTGCCTTTGACCTATCTTCTCCTTCTTTGCGATAGGTCCACTTTTGATTAATGATAGTTTCCCACTCTTCGTTTTCATAAAGATATTGAAAAACCAGTTCCTCTCCTTGAGCATATTCTTTCTTTTCTGTTCCTAAATAAGTAATAGTAGGTGCTTGATTAGGTAAGATTGTAATATCTTGATATGTCCAATCACTCCACAAACCATACTCATCCTGCACTTGAAGCCCAATAGTATATGTTCCTGCTCTAGGTGTTCTAAACATATTACTTAATTCTTTATTAGTAATAGTCTTTTCTCCCACTATACACCATAATTTATCTATTAGCTTATGACCATCTGGATCATAACTGGCACTTGTTGCACTAACAACTTGTCCTGCTACATAAGTAGATTCAGAAAAATTAAAACTAGCTATAGGTTTTGTATTAGTTCCCTTGCTAGGTCCTACTAACGTGATTTCTTTTGTTACCTTATCATAACTACTAATAATATTAAATTGCTCACTTATAAATCTAACTGGTAATAAAGTGGAACCTTCTTTTACAATAGGTGGCGCATCTAACTCAATTTCTTCACCATTTACCAAAGCTATATTTTTACCTACTACTACAATAATTTGCTTACCATCTTTGCTTATTGTAATTGTTTCATTCTCTGGTTGCCAATCTAATTGTGCATGAAGTACCTGTTCACCAATAAATCTAAGTGGTAAATAAGTTCTTCCTTCGATAGCAATTGGTGGTGCATTTAAGGTATAGGGCACTCCATTTACTAAAGCATCTTTCTGATCCAATGTAAGAATAATCCGCTCTTCCAGCATAGACTCAGTAGTCTCCTCTAATACAGACTCTTTCTCTGTTATAGATTCTTCATTTTGTGAAGTACCTCTGTCTTCTATAGGCAATGTATCCTGTGGTATAGCTTCTTCTAGTATATGTGATTTACCACTGTTACTACTAATAAAATTCACATTTGTTATTGCCACTTGCTCTGCCTTAACTTCCATTTGATTACTTAGTACTAAACATATCCCCAACACTAACAAGCTCAGTTTTCTTCTCATAGCAAACTCCTCTATCTTCTCGTTGATATATCCTACTTATATTAATGTCCCCCTTTAATCTAATCAGACCAAGGATTCAGTCTATTCAAACTCCTTTATTATAACACAAATCACTCATTCTCATTTTAATATATTTATCTGTTGGAAAACTGTAATATATTTGTAATACTCATATAAAAAAGAACCTTTCTTTTTCAAAAGGTTCCTCCTTTAAAGTTGATATTGCATAATAACAGCGTCCTCTATAGGCTTCTGATAATAATCTTTTCTTATTGCTATTTTTTTAAAGCCTAAGCACCTATAAAGATTTTGAGCTACTATGTTACCTGACCTTACTTCTAAATGAATCATAACTAGATTTTTTTGCAATGCTACTTGTATAAGTGCATTCAAAATTGCTTTTCCAACACCTTGTTCTCTATATTCCTTACTAACTGCTATATTGGTTATTTCTCCTTCATCTAAAACACACCAGAGTCCACCATAGCCTATAATCTTTCCGTCCACTTCTGCTACTTGATAGTTTGCTACTGAATTATGAACTTCATTTTCCAAAGCCTCTAACGACCATGGTACAGTAAAACATTCTTTTGATACTGCATGCACCGCTTCAACATCTTCTTGTTGCATTGTTCTAACCTTTACAGTTTTCACGCTCTTCCTTCTCTCTTTCAGCTTGAGATTTGCGTAAATACATAGGCACAAACTCTGATGCATCAATCATTTCTCCCCTAATAAAATAATCACTTGCTACAGTTGCCAAAGCACTTGCACGTTGAAGTTTTAAAAAATCTGGCGCAAAAGAAGCCCTATTTTCTAATACTCCTAGTATTTTTTCTTTGTAAACATCTATACCATCACCTAGGAAAATAATTGCTTCTTCTTTTTGTTTAAGCTCTTCCAAATAGGCTTCTAAATCGCAAGCCCTATACTCAGTAAGTCGCTTAAGTTCCTTCGTTTCCCATTGATATAATGCTGAGTAAACTTGATTTCTCCTAGCATCCATAATAGGACAAATCAATTGTGTTGTATGTGTCATGTTATGGGCAATAACATCTAATGTAGGAATTCCAATAATAGGTAAGTTAAGAGCAAGAGCTAATGCTTTTGCAGTTGTTACACCTATTCTTAACCCTGTAAAAGAACCTGGTCCACTTGTTACTGCTATAACATCTAATGTATCTAAGTCTATCTCAAGTAGCTTTTTCATATGTTCTAACATAGGCATAATCGTTTGGGAATGTGTTAATTTATCACATATATAATATTCGCCTACTAATCGCCCCTCTTTGACATACGCAATGCTTCCCGCAATACCTGATGCATCTATTGCTAATAAATTCATATTTCCACCTACCTCATTGTTATTTTCCTATAATCAAAGCCTTTCTCTAAATCCTTCTCTATTTCAATCCAAACTGCCTCTTTAGGAATAACTTCTTTTACATTATTCGCCCATTCTACTAAACAAACACCTTTACCATAGAAGTAATCCTCATATCCTATCATTTCTAGTTCATCAGGATCTTCTATACGATACATATCAAAATGATACAAGGACTTTGGCGCATCATATACTTGTACAATAGTAAAAGTAGGACTTGTAATTGGTTCTGTAATACCTAATCCTTCTGCAAAGCCTTTAGAGAAAACCGTTTTACCTACACCTAAATCCCCAATTAAGCAATAAATCTCACCTGACTTACTTGCTATTCCTAATTGGTAACCTATATCATAGGTTTGCTTTTCATCATTTGTTTCATAAACTCTCATTATTTTTTTCCTCTCTCAACATTTACACTTCCTCATTTTAATACGGCTTTTCTAAACTTTCAACACTTAGTACAAATTATTAGCCATAAATGCCTTCTATTTGTCAAATACTAGTATGGATAAATAAAAAAGAGGCTATACATCTAGTTGTATACCTCTTCTTCTAATTGCTTCATTATTAGGCTGTTTGATGTCCTCTTAGGTATTTAAATAAAGGTTCAATAACCTTTACTAATATAATACTCACACTACCTACGACTATCCCTTTTAACAAGTTAAAGGGAGCAATGACATAAAGTAAAAAAGTCATCTTATCTACTATTGCCGGATTAATAGCAGCACCTGCACCAATACATGCTGCTTCTCCATATAATGGCATTGTAATAAGCCCATTGGTAATCATTCCTGCTCCTACCATCAATACAATACCTACCATGCTACCTAAAACAACACTCTTTAACGCCCCATTTTTCCTAACAAAAAATGCAATAGGTAAAATATATGTTATCCCTACAATGACATTCACAATTTCTCCTATACCACCTGAAGAGGAATTCATAAGTGCTAATACATTTTTAATAAGCACTACAATAACACCTGCAAACGGATGCACTACCAAAGTAGCTACAACTGCTGGTACATCCCCAAAATCAATTTTCAAAAATGTAGGAAAAATAGGGAGAGGTATCTCTAATACTCTCATCAGTATAAATGCTAGAGCACTTAACACCCCCATTTTTACTAGATTTGCTGTGGAAAATAACTTATTTTCTTTTTGCATTTTATATACCTCCTATTATAAATGTATTATTAGCATAAAAAAGCAACCCATTCTTCTTTGGGTTGCTATAATTCTTACCACTAAAATATACTTTAATAGGTAATTCTTATAACTCTTCTACCATCCAGACTTTACTGTCGGTCTTGGAATTTCACCAAGTCAATGCACCATATGACGCAGTCGCGGACTATCACCGCCGGTAGGGAATCTCACCCTGCCCCGAAGAATTGTATTACTCTTTTATTAACCTATAAAGATAGTAACATATATTATATATTTTTTCAATATTTTTTATTTTATACCTTCATGCTTAATGCTATCTTATTTTTTACTGTATCTACTGATAAAATTGAAACTTCTACAATATCTCCTACCTTCACAACCTCTAATGGATGCTTAATGAACTTATGACTCATTTGAGAAATATGCACAAGCCCGTCTTGATGTACTCCTATATCCACAAATGCTCCAAAGTCTACAATATTACGTACTGTTCCTTTAAGCCTCATACCTTCTTTTAAGTCTTTTATTTCTAAAATTTCACTATGAAGAATAGGTTGTGGCATATCTTCTCGAGGATCACGGCCTGGTTTTTCTAATTCCTTAATAATATCTTCTAAAGTTGGTACCCCTGTTCCTAATGTCTCAGCAAGTTCTGTGATATCTCCTATTTTCTCACTGAGATTTTTAAAAGTTTTATTTTTTAAATCCTCTTTTTTGTAACCAAGTCTTTTTAATAATTCTTCAGCCACTTCATAAGATTCTGGATGCACTCCCGTAGCATCTAAAAAATTCTTACCATTAGTAATACGTAAAAATCCTGCACATTGCTCAAATACTTTAGGCCCTAAACCTTTTACTTTTTTTATTTCACCACGACTTTTAAATGCTCCTATTTCTTCTCTGTAAGCAATAATATTTTGTGAAACTGTCTTTTTTATACCTGCCACATACTGAAGTAAAGAGGCTGACGCTGTATTGATATCTACCCCCACTTCATTTACTGCACTCTCTACTACACCACCTAAAGACTCTTCTAAACGCTTCTGATTCATATCATGCTGATATTGTCCTACCCCAATTGCCTTAGGATCGATTTTTACCAATTCAGCCAATGGGTCCTGTAATCTTCTTGCAATGGAAACTGCACTTCTCACGCCCACATCATCATTTGGAAATTCTTCTGTAGCTAAAGCAGACGCAGAATAAACAGACGCCCCTGCTTCATTAACAATAACATAATGAATTTTTTCCTTCATTTCTTTTAACATTTCAGCCACAAATTTTTCAGTTTCTCTTGAAGCTGTGCCATTTCCAATAGACAATAAATCTACATTATACTTTTTAATAAGCTCCTTCAGTACCACCTTAGCTTCTTCTGTTTTATTTTGTGGTGCTGTAGGAAATACTACTGTTTTATCTAGCTTCTTACCTGTTTCATCTACAACTGCAATTTTGCAACCTGTTCTAAAAGCTGGGTCTACTCCCATCACATGATGCCCTTTAATAGGTGCTTGCATTAGAAGTTGATAAAGATTTTTCTTAAATACATCTAATGCCCCGTCTTCTGCCTTCTCAGTTAATTCATTTCTAATGTCACGTTCAATAGCAGGTGCAATTAATCGCTTATAGCTGTCTTGTAACATTTCCTCTAATAATGTACGTGTTGTACTTTCCTTAATAATGACTTGATGCTCTAAATAACTTAAAATTTCTTCTACTGGAGCCTCTATTTTAACAACTAGAACCTTCTCTTTTTCACCACGATTAATAGCTAAAATACGATGTCCAGGCATACTACTTAACTTTTCACTATAATTATAATACATATCATATACTGTTTGCTCTTTATCATCTTTTGCCTTAGTTGTTATTAGTCCCTTATTAAAAGTTACTTTTCGAATATAACCTCTTAACTCAGCCCTATCAGACAATTCTTCTGCTAGGATATCTTTTGCTCCATCTAATGCTGCTTTTATATCACTTATCCCCTTCTCTTCATCTACATAGACACTTGCTTCTTCTTCTATGCTCACTACCTCTTGCTTTTTGATTATTTCCGCTAAAGGTTGTAATCCTCTTTCTTTTGCAATAGTAGCCCTTGTACGTTTCTTAGGTCTATAAGGTAGGTATAGATCTTCTACTTCTGTAGCTGTTGTTGCCTTTTCTATAGCTTGCTTTAATTCTATCGTTAACTTCCCTTGCTCTTCTATACTTTTTAACACTTGTTCTTTACGCGACAATAAATTCTGTAAGTAGATATAGCGCTCCCCAAATTGACGTAATATTTCGTCATTAAGTCCTCCTGTTAATTCCTTTCTATATCTCGCAATAAAAGGAATTGTATTTCCCTCGTCAATCAATTTAATCGTATTTTCTACTTGTGATTTTTTAATTTGCAATTCATCCTGTAAAATTTGTACAATATTCACCTTTAATAATCTCCTTACTTTTCCTCTGTATTCCTCTATTTTATCATAAATTCATCTTAAAACATAGCATACTCCAAGCTTTCCTCTATATCCTTCCCCCGTACACTTCATTTATTTATAAGACTTATGATTTTAAAGGGCTTATACCACTAGTATAAATCTTCTAGTCGCATAAGCCCTTATCTCTCAATATTTTAATTCTTCATTAATCCATACCTTGGCACCTTCATTATCTGCTTGCAACATTTGTACCTGCCAGGTTTGTTCTAAAGTGCCTAAATAACTTGCCATTTCTCTTCTAAAATCTACTACATTTTTTACTACTGCAATTAGAGTAGGTCCTGCTCCACTTAAAAATGCTCCTTTTGCACCATAACATTTAGCTTGCTCTAATATTTCTTTCATATATGGAATAAGCGCCATCCGATAAGGTTCATGTAAACGGTCTTCCATGGCTAGGTCAAGATTATCCATATCACCTGTTAACATAGAAGCTGTTAATAAAGCTGCCCTTGATGCATTAAACACGGCATCTTTTAAGCTAACTGTAGCAGGTAATACACCTCTTGCTAATTCAGTAGAAAGTGTAAACTCAGGGATTAGAACAGCAAAATGTAAGTTTTCTGCTACTCTAGCCTTAACATACTTCATATCTTTTTCATTCATTGCGCCAATAGTCATTCCTCCTAACAAAGCAGGCGTTGTATTATCTGGATGTCCCTCTATCTGAGCTGCCATTTGCACGAGTTCTTCCTTAGAAAAAAAACTATGACTTACTGCATTAGCAATATGGAGTCCTGTTACAATACACGCAGCACTACTCCCTAACCCCCTCGTATGAGGAATACTATCTTGTTGAATAATACGAAGACCTGGAACTGGCTTTTGAATACTCTCATAAAAATAATGGATTGTCTTATAAATCAAATTACTTTCATCTGTTGGTATAGCTGGATTACCATCTTGAATAATGATTTCTAATCCTTCTTCTATTTCTTCTGCATAAACAATATTATACATTGTTAATGCCATACCTATACTGTCAAACCCAGGTCCCATATTCGCTGTTGTTGCTGGTACTTTTACCTTAATCATTGTCTCCCACCTACTTCTCTTGTTGATTTATTGTATTTCGTCTATTAATGATTAAATGTGCTATAAATGCGATAAAAGGAGGGCATCTCCTACTTATTAGGAGTGCCTTCCTTCATTTTAATTCTTAACACAATTTTATGTGTCATTCTATTTATTCATATTGCCTAATCTTAACTTAATCATTAATCTGCTAAATTAAAAATATCATGAATAGCATTCATTGCTTTATGCATATCTTTTTTATCAATTAAAACTGAAATTTTAATTTCAGAAGTAGAAATCATATGGATATTAATATTAGAGTTAAACATTGCTTCAAACATTTTAGCTGCAACTCCTGAATTTGATGTCATTCCTGCTCCTACTACAGATACTTTAGCCACATTTTCATTGTAATCTACACTTTGAATTCCCCAACGTTCTCTATTATCCTCAATAACTTGTTTTGTCTCCATTAAAGCTGTTTCTGGTACTGTGAAAGAAATATCCTTTGTTTTATCACGACCAATTGATTGTAAAATAATATCTACATTAATACCTTTTTTAGCTAGTGTAGCAAATATATCAAAAGCTTTTCCTGGTGTGTCCTTAATACCAATTAAAGATACACGCGCAATTTCATCATCACCAGCAACACCACTAATTAACATTCTCTCCACTTTACATACCTCCTTAACTACTGTTCCTTCTGCCTTAGTTAAACTTGATCTTACTACCAATTCCACATTGTACTTTTTAGCAAGCTCTACAGAGCGATTATGAAGTACCTTTGCTCCTAATGAAGCTAATTCTAACATTTCATTATATGTAATTTCATTTAATTTTCTAGCATTTTTTACTACTCTTGGATCAGCTGTATAGACCCCCTCTACATCTGTATAGATCTCACATTTATCCGCATGGAGGGCTGCTGCAATTGCAACTGCTGTTGTATCTGAACCACCTCTTCCAAGTGTAGTAATATCATCAAAACGATTAATGCCTTGAAATCCGGTTACAACAACGATATTTTTTAGATCTAATTCTCTTTGAATACGATCTGGTTTAATTTTTTTAAACCTTGCATTACTATAAATAGATGTTGTTGTCATTCCCACTTGATGAGCATTTAAAGAAACACATGGATAGCCAAGTTCTCCAAGAGCCATACACATAAGTGCTACAGACTGTTGCTCACCAGTTGCTAAGAGCATATCCATTTCTCTTTTACTTGGATTTTTACTCATTTCTTTTGCCATAGCAATTAAATCATCTGTCGTATCTCCTTGAGCAGAAAGTACAACAACTACTTGATTGCCTGCTTTGTAGGTTTCTGCAATTCTTCTAGCCACATTAAAAACTCTTTCAGGGTTAGCCACAGAGCTACCACCAAATTTTTGTACGATTAACACAATGCTTCCTCCTCTAATAATACTTCTATAATAAGTCTAATCATTTCAAGAATTCATCCATTAGTGTATAGCCTTCTTTAATAACTATACCTGTAGTCTTTGCAAATTCCTCTGTATATTGATTAGCTTTATTAACAATGTTATTTCCACTCTCATATATCATATATGGGACTGGGTCATCCGTATGGGTTCTTAAACAGAGTGGCGTAGGATGGTCTGGTAAAACTAAAATCCTATACGCTTCTCCTGAGGCATCTAGAGCTTCTTTAATAGGTTTAATAATTTTTTCATCAATGAGTTCAATAGCTTTTACCTTATTATCCAGTTCATTACGATGACCACACTCATCTGGCCCTTCTAAATGCACATAAACATAATCATTATTATCTTTTATAAGCCATTTAATAGCGGCCTCTGCTTTTCCTTCATAGTTAGTATGTACATTTCCTGTAGCACCTTCTACATCAATAGAAGTCATACCTGCTCCAATCCCTATGCCTTTAATAAGATCGACGGCTGAAATGACTGCACCCTCTACATGGTATTTTTCTTTAAATAGAGGTAATTGAGGCTTCACGCCTTCTCCCCAAATCCAAATACTGTTTGCTGGACGAAGTCCCTTTTCCTTACGTGCCCTATTCACAGGATGATCTTTTAAAATATCATAACTCTTTTTCATAAAATCCCATATTTCATCTGCATGATCACCTTGTGGTTTATAGTCTTTAATACATCTTTCAAGAATATCATGTGGTGGAGTAAGCTGAACCTTTCTACTACCATGGTCCCAAACTAATAAATGTCTATAACTTACTCCATGATAAAATTTACAAACTTCATTGCCTAACGCTTCTTCTACAGCCTGTATGAGCAAACTAGCTTCTTCTGTTGTAATTTCATCTGCACTATGATCTAGAATAATTTTATCTTCATATGCCCCTTCTTCACTCAAGGTAACAACATTAGTTCTAAATGTAACATCTGTATCTTTTAGAGTTACACCCATACTTAAAGCTTCTAGCGGACTACGTCCAAAATAATATTTCTGTGGATTATAACCTAATACACTCAAATTTGCTGTATCACTACCTTTTGCACACCCTTCTGGAATGGTGTGTACCATACCTATAGTACTTCTTACTGCCATTTCGTCTATTGTAGGCGTTTTCGCATAAGCCACTGGCGTTTTGCCACCTAAAACCTCAATAGGTTCATCTGCCATACCATCCATCAAAATTACTGCATATTTCAATTTCTTCATCCCCTTATTTTTCAATATGCATTTTACTCACTACTGTCATCTGTCCTAATTCCTGTATACGTTCTGCAAATTCTCCTTCTGTCATCACTTCTGTAATGAATGCATATTCACTTGATAGGCCTTCCACCTTTTGTACTTGTTTAAATATGGTTTTAACTTTCTCTTCTGCCAAGCCCTTTTGATCTAATAACCTTACGAAATAACTTACTTTAACTTGTTCTTTATCTTTAAGTTCTACTTTTTCCTTGCTCCATAAGGTAATAATATTTGTTCCAGTATGTTTGGCAGCATCTACAACATCTGCAACTACAGCACTAGCTGTTGGCAATTTACCAGCACCCCTGCCATAAAACATGACTTCTCCAATAACATTTCCTTTTACAAAAATGCCATTAAAAACATCATTCACCATTGCTAAAGGATGATTTTTTGCAATCATCATAGGTGATACACGTGCAAATATAGCACCATCTTGTTTTTGGCAAGTTGCCAATAGTTTAATTGCATATCCCATCTTTTCAGCATAAAGAATGTCTTCACTTGTAATTTTTGTAATTCCTTCCGTTGGAATATCTTCAAAGTTTACATGTTCTCCAAATGCAAGAGAAGCTAGAATAGCAATCTTACGACATGCATCATACCCTTCTACATCTGCAGCAGGATTTTTCTCTGCATATCCTAATTCCTGTGCTTCCTTTAATACAGACTCAAAACTTCTCCCTTCATTCTTCATCTTCGTTAGAATAAAGTTTGTTGTTCCATTTAGAATACCTGTAATTTCATAAATTTCATCTGCTGTTAAACTTTGATTAAGTGGTCTAATAATAGGAATACCTCCACCTACACTAGCTTCAAATAAGAAATTCACCTTATTCATTCTTGCAATTTCAAGAAGTTCCGCTCCATGAAGTGCCACTAATTCTTTATTGGATGTAACATAACTTTTACCTTTTAGAAGACTAGATTTTGCAAACGTATAAGCTGGCTCAACCCCTCCCATAGCTTCTGCTACAATCTCTACGTCATCATCTTCTAAGATTATATTAAAATCATGAACTATAAGTTCATTTATAGGTTCTCCTGGAAAATCTCTTAAATCTAATACATACTTAATATCAATGGCTTTTCCTGCTCTTTTTACGATACTCTCTTTATTAGAGTTGATTACTTCAACAACGCCACTTCCTACAGTTCCATAACCTAATAAAGCTATCTTCATATAATTCCCTCCCACATTTTTGCTTTCTACTATCTACTCTCTAGCCAACATCTGTATTTCCTTTACCCCATTTAAATTACCTAATCCACGAAGTAAGTCATCTAACTCCCTATTCATTTCACCTGTTTGAATACATAGATTGATAATGGCTATTCCATTCATAGGTAACATTTGATTAATTGTCAGAACATTTCCGCCTGCACTAGCAATATAATTAAGAACATCTGAAAGTCTTCCCGTTTCATCCTGTAAATGAATAAGTACTGTAATCGCTTCACTCTTTCTTTTATCATAAAATGGGAAAATGGCATCCTTGTATTTATAGAAGGAGCTTCTACTAATACCAATTTGTTCTGCTGCCTCCTGTACTGTCAACATCTTATTATTCTCTAATAAGTTTTTGACCTCTACTACTTTTAGAAATACTTCGGGTAATACACTACCGTTTATCACATAAAAAGGATGCTTATCTTTCATACTATTCTCCTTGTTTGTTTCTGGTGAACATTTGTTTATTCCTTACACACTATATCATATGCTTTTATCATTTACAATATAATTTTAATTTTTTATTAAATATTATATAATTTTAAATAAAACCTAATAAATATTGTTAAAATTATATATATTTTTACATAAAAAAGCAGACAAATAACTAGACTTGTCTGCTTTTATTTTATCAATTCATTAGATTTAATCCCTGTGCATAATAATTTTGAATACAATTATACACTGCTTCTGCATATTTTTCTGCAAAATCTGGTTGTAACATCATTTGCCTATCAGATGGATTAGTCAAAAATCCTATTTCAACTAAAATAGCTGGCGCATTCGTATATCTTGTAACAATATATGTGGCATCTTTAACCCCTCTATCCCTTGTTCCAAAAGTACTAAGTAATGCTTTCTGTACCATTTCTGCAAATACTTTATTTCTTGTATCTGGCTTTGAGGTATAATAAGTCTCTGTTCCATTGGCACTTGTATTATTATCTACAGAATTAATATGAATACTAATATATAAGTCAGGTTCAATTTCATTAGCTACCACAGGGCGTTCCATAGGTGTTAAAAAGGTATCACCTTCTCTTATCATATACACCTTAATACTAGGATCATTATATATTTTTTTTCTAAGTTCTAATCCTAAGTTTAAAGTAATATCCTTTTCCTTAATGCCTTGATATACCGTTCCCGGATCATCTTTACCATGTCCTGCATCTATAAGCACAACTTTCTCATACTTTTCAGAAGGTTTGACACACTGCAAATAAATTTTATTATCTTTTTCATAAACATTTAAGGCTTGTATTGTCTTTGTTGTTAATATAATTTGGGTAGCATCAGACTGCTTAATTTCTATTTTCTTAATAACCCCTTCTAACCCATCCCATATACCCGTATCATAAAAATCCGTATAGGCTTGATTGAGCTCAATGATGATTTGCCTTTGTATGTACTGGTCATCTACTTGAATCATCTCCACAGATACACCAGGCGCTTTCTCTAAGATAACTGCATTTGCGTCCACATCGTAACTCATATTCTTTAAACTTAGTATCGGTTCTGGTATCATTTCTGGTAAATTTTCTCCAGGTAGATTTTCTATTTCTGGAAGCATATCAACAGGGGGAACTATGCTTATTGGTGGTTCTACTGCTAAAGGTTCTTCTATCATAATTGTTTTTGTTGCACCAATCCATTGCACATCATAGCCTAACTCTTCCCCTATAAATCTAAGTGGAATCATTACTTTTTCATTAATGACCTTTGCTGACATATTTGCTATTTTTATTTCACCATTTACAAGTACCTCTGGATTATTAACACCTAATACGATGAGTAGTTCTTCTTTATTGATATAAACTTTCTGCTCCACAGAACTCCATACTACCTCTGCACCTAATTTTTCAAACACTTCTCTAGCAGGTACTAATGTATTTCCATCTATTTGTATTGGTGGCATTACATTTGTGTAAGTTAATTCACCATTAATATAAAGGGAAATGGGAACTACTTCGTATAAATGTACTTCTCCATCATAAATCAGTTCTATTTCATTTGCATATACCATTTGATGTGACAAGCATAATAGCATCGATATCAAAAAGGCTGTCATCCATCTACGTTTCATTATTGTCTCTACCCCCATAGTTATAATTTGTCATTATTTATATTATAGCAGAAATTTATACACTAACCATAAAAGTTATTTATTATTTTGTTTCTTTTGCATTAAATTTTAATTACTTGGGGAATATACTTTGTATCTATGGACTATTTTATATAATTATGTCAATTCTCAAGTCGAATCTCATTACTAATTTTTTTTATTTATTTGGAACGTTTTTAATAGATAAATATAACTCTCAGGCATTGTAATTACTACATGAATTGGATATTATATATAGGATATATTTACTTATGTCAATTTTTCAAAGAATAGGCAGATATCAAAAATTCTATTGGCGGTGTAAACTATGAAACAGAAACTTTTAGCTATGGCTTTTACTACAATAATGACCGCAAGCCTACTTACTGGTTGTGGAAGTTCAGCAACATCTCCCACTAGTGAACCTAAGTTTCAAATGCTAGAAACTGATTTAAAAGTAGGTATGGTTACTGATGCAGGTACAATCGACGATCGTTCTTTTAACCAAGGTACATGGGAAGGTATTAAGGATACAGTTAAAAATGCAAAATATCTTAAGCCAGATGGCGTAACAGATGCCGATTATGAAACAGGTATTACGAATCTCTATGATGGCAACTATAAATTTATTGTCACACCAGGCTTTAAATTTGAAAGAGCTATTGCGACTGCTCAGGAAAAATATCCAGATGCAAAATTTGTCCTTATAGATGGTACTCCCAAAGATAGTCAAAACAATGAAATCATAGGAAAGAATACCGTATGCATCTTTTTTGCTGAACAGGAAGCTGGCTTCTTAGCAGGTATCGCTGCAGCAACTGAACTAAAAAATTCAGAGTTTGGATTTATTGGCGGTATGCAACTTCCTTCTGTTGAAAGATTTAACTGGGGCTTTCAACAAGGCATTAATTATGCTAATGAAAATTTAGGTACAACTATTTCTATAAAAAAAGAAAATGTTATTTACCAAGGTTCTTTTGACGATAAGGCTGGTGGACAACAAATTGCTGCTCAAATGTATGATAGAGGCGTAAAAGTTATCTTTACTGCTGCTGGTGGTACAGGTGTAGGTGTTATTACCGAAGCTAAAAGCAGGGCAACAAATGGTGATACTTCTGTATTTGTTATTGGTGTAGATAGTGATCAATATCAAGATGGTGTTTATAATACTGAAAATAATGCTTCTGTTATTCTTACCTCAGCTATTAAGTGTATAGATCAAGCAACCTATGACATGATTAAAGCTGAAGTAGAAGGTAAGTTCCCTAATGGTCAAATTATTACTTTTTCTGTTGCTAATGATGGTGTAGGTATTCCAGCTGTAAATCCTAACCTAAGTGAAGACACAATAAAAACTGTAAATGATGTATATGCCAAAATTAAAGCAGGTGAGATTACTGTTATGGATTCAAATGATGGCTCTCTCATCAGATAATTTTATTGAATGGTAACTTACAATTATAATAAAAAAAGACGGCCTTCCGTCTTTTTTTTATAAACCCTTATAAAAAGATTGTATTGTTACATAATAAAGTAGAGGAGGCGGAAAATATGGATTATGTAGTAGAAATGTTAGGCATTAGAAAAGAATTTCCAGGCATTGTCGCCAATGATGATATTACACTTCAGCTTAAACGGGGGGAAGTACATGCCCTACTTGGTGAAAATGGTGCTGGAAAATCTACTCTCATGGGTATGCTTTTTGGAATGTATCAACCTGATAGAGGTACTATAAAAATAAACGGTGGAGAAGTAAAAATAACAAATCCCAATGTTGCTAATGATTTAGGAATAGGAATGGTTCATCAGCACTTTAAATTAGTTCACAATTTTACAACTACTCAAAATATCATTTTAGGTATGGAACCTCAAAGAGGCTTTTCTGTAGACATCAAATCTGCTGCTCATCGTGTAGCAGAACTTTCACAGCGTTATGGTTTAAACATAGATCCTTATGCTAAAATTGAAGATATTTCTGTAGGTATGCAACAACGTGTAGAAATTTTAAAAATGCTTTATCGTGACGCCAATATACTTATTTTTGATGAACCTACAGCAGTACTTACTCCACAAGAAATTACTGACTTATTAAAAATTATGGAAAACCTTATTAAACAAGGTAAATCTATTATCTTAATTACCCACAAATTAAAAGAAATTAAAGCCATTGCAGATCGTTGTACTGTCATTCGTCGTGGTCAATATATTGGTACTGTAGATGTTAAAAGTACCACAGAAGCAGAGATGGCTAAAATGATGGTAGGACGCCCTATTTCTTTTAAAGTAGATAAGAAACCAAGTACTCCTGGCAACACTATCTTAAAAATTGATCACCTTTCTGTATTGAATAACAAAAAAGTTTTAGGTTTAAAAGATTTTTCTTTAGATGTAAAAGCAGGAGAAATTGTAGGTATTGCCGGTGTAGAAGGCAATGGGCAAACTGAACTTGTTGAAGCTATTACAGGTCTGCGTAAGATTGAACAAGGATTAATATCCATTGAAGAGACAGACATTACACATTTTTCTATTCGAAAGCGTACCTTAACAGGAATTGGACACATTCCTGAAGATCGCCACAAACACGGCTTGGTTCTGGATTATACTATCGAAGATAATATGGTTCTTCAGGTTTATTTTGAAAAAGATTTTTCCAAAGGCGGCTTTTTAAAGCGTACCTCCATTCATAAATATGCCGAAAAAATAATTAAAGCTTTTGATGTTCGCTCAGGTGAAGGAGGTGCTTCTGTGGCACGCTCACTTTCAGGAGGAAATCAGCAAAAGGCAGTGATAGGACGTGAAATGGAACGTAATCCAAAACTTCTCATTGCAGTTCAACCTACAAGAGGACTTGATGTAGGTTCTATAGAGTATATTCATAAAAGACTTATTGAACATCGTGATAAGGGCTTTGCTGTACTTTTAGTTTCTTTAGAATTAGACGAAGTAATGAATGTTTCGGACCGTATTGCCATTATAAATAATGGACATTTAATTGGAATTGTAGATGCTGCTTCTACTAATGAGAATGAAGTTGGTCTTATGATGGCCGGTGTAGAAGGAGGACAATAACTATGAATAAAAAAGGACTTATCTCAATGATAGCACTTCTATTAGGTCTATTAGCAGGTGCTCTCTTAATGTTTGCTACAGGTCATAATGCTTTTGAAGGTTTTTTATACCTTTTTCTAGGAGGTACTAAAACCCTTGAACGTGTAGGAAATACTATCGCTACAGCTACCCCTCTTATTTTAACTGGTTTATCTGTAGCATTCGCTTTTAGAACTGGCTTATTTAATATTGGTGCACCTGGTCAAATGTTATTTGGTGCCTTCTGTGCCACTTTAATAGGACAAGCTAACTTTAATCTTCCTAGACCTATCTATATTTTGATTATTATCTTAGCAGCTATTATTGGTGGTGCTCTATGGGCTTTTGTCCCAGGTCTCTTAAAGGCATTTTTTAATGTACATGAAGTGGTTTCATGTATTATGATGAACTGGATTGCTTATTGGTTGATTTATTACGGTGTTCAAGCATGGTTCCCCAATGGTTCTAAGACAACTGAATCATTACCTCTATCCAATGCTTTAACACTTCGTTCTCCTTGGCTTTCAGATTTATTCCCTTATTCATACATTAACTTAGGTATTATTGTGGCACTTATTGCAACTATTATTATCACCATCATTCTTAACCAAACTACATTTGGGTATGAATTAAAAGCCGTAGGTTTTAGTAAACATGCTGCAGAATATGCTGGTATATCTGTTAATAGAAGCATTATTTATTCTCTTATGATTGCTGGTGGGCTTGCTGGACTTGCAGGTTTAACACAATATTTAGGAGTAGCTACTAATATTCAAGTTGGTATTATGCCTTCTCAAGGCTTTAACGGGATTGCCGTTTCACTACTTGGTGCAAATACACCCATAGGTGCATTTTTAGCAGCTCTCTTTTTTGGCTTACTTTATGCAGGAAAGGGTTTCATGAGCGTCATGACAGATATTCCACCTGAAATTGCTGATACAATTATTGCCACTATTATATATTTTGCAGCAACTAGTATATTGGTAGAGCGTCTTATTCATTATCTTAAGTCAAAAAAACAACTTCCATCTGAGTCCCTTGTTCCAGATAGTGTGAAAAACTCGGATAATGGATATGATAGCACTGGTCTACTACCACCTCATTATTCTGACGAGAAAGGAGATAAATAACTATGTGGCAAACTATAGAACAAATTTTTCCTTATGCCATTGCACTTACTATACCTCTTTTGATCGTTGCTTTAGGCGGACTATTTTGTGAACGTAGCGGAATTGTTAATATAGGCTTAGAAGGGCTTATGATTATTGGTTCATTTGCTGGGGGCATTACTATTCATTTACTTCAAAAACATTTTAGCACAACAACTTGGACAATTTATGTTGGTCTTCTTATGGCTGTTATAGCAGGTGCTCTTTTTTCTTTACTTCATGCCTTCGCAAGTATTAATTTAAAAGCTGACCAAACAATTAGTGGTACTGCTATTAATATGATCGCTGCAGCCCTTACTATTTTCTTAGCTAGAAATATTACTGGTAGCGGTAATATTGTTTTAACAGTTGGCTTAACCAAACAAAATATTAAAGTTCTCTCTAATATTCCAATTATAGGACCTCTATTTTTTACAAATAGTTATTCTACAACTTGGTTAGTGATAGCCATTTTAATCATTTTTTCTTATCTTCTTTATAAGACTTCATTTGGCTTACGCCTTCGTGCCTGTGGTGAACATCCTCATGCTGCAGATGCAGCGGGTATTAATGTAGGGCGTATGCGTTATATAGGTGTTATTATTTCAGGTGCCTTTGCAGGTCTTGGTGGAGGAATTTATCTTGTTACCTTTGCTGGAGAATTTAATGGTAGTGTATCAGGTCTAGGATTTTTAGCACTTGCTGCTTTAATCTTTGGTCAATGGAAACCTTTAGGTATACTTGCAACTACACTTTTCTTTGGTTTCGCAACTACATTATCTAATGTATCACAGGTTATTCCAGCACTATCAACTACTCCTCCTGTACTATTAAAGATTTTCCCTTATGTCAGCACACTTATTGCCCTCATGATCTTCTCAAAAACAACTAGTGCACCTAAAGCAGCAGGTGAACCTTTCGATCCTGGAAAAAGATAATAAAAAACCAGCACAATGTGCTGGTTTTTTATTATCTTTTCTACATTCCTGTAGCCTTTTTAGTACACGCCTTCATTGCCTCAAATATTGTACTTCTGAGTCCTTTTTGTTCTAATACACGTACAGCTTCTATCGTTGTACCACCTGGTGAACATACCATATCTTTTAATTCTCCAGGATGTTTCCCTGTTTCTAATACCATTTTAGCACTTCCTAAAACAGTTTGTGCAGCAAATTCATAAGCTTGTTTTCTAGGCATGCCATCTGCAACAGCTGCATCTGCCATAGCTTCTATAAACATAAATACGTAAGCTGGTGAACTACCACTAACAGCTACAACCACATCCATTAAGTGCTCATCCACTATTTCTACTTTACCAAATCCACTTAATATTTTGCAAATATACTCCATTTCTTGCTCTGTTACCTCTGCATTTTTACACGCTGCTGTCATACCTTCTCCAACTAATGCAGGTGTATTAGGCATTGTACGTACAAGCTTTAACGTCCTTCCAAAAAATCCTTCTAGACGCTCTAATGTTTGCCCCGGTGCAATAGTAACTACAATATGATGTGGTTTAATCTCTTCTTTTATCTCATCAATAACACTCTCATAATACTGTGGTTTTACTGCTAATACAATAACTTCTGACTGCCTTACTACTTCTTTATTATCTGTAGTTATATAAATACCAAGACTACTTTCAATCATACTTAATGCAGTACTATTTGCATCTGAGGCAATAATTTCTTCCTTTTTGAAAATGCTATTCATCAAGATACCGCCCAACATAGCCTTAGCCATATTACCTGCACCTATAAATCCTATTTTCATTCCCCGATCTCCTAACTTTTTATTCATTATTGTAGACTAATCTACTTTGATTGTCTATATATCTGGCTTTTATTCTTAACTTTATAATTCTATACGTTCCCATATAATAATATTAGGTTCATCTTGTAAATTAATTCTATATCCGAATTGTTTATTGTTTTTATCAATAACTCTAACTAATGGACGTTTAATATCCATTGCAAAATTTTTTTCTACAATAGCTACTTGTCCAGTATTTAACTTGACAATACTTCCCACTGGATAATACGCAAAACTTTTTTCTATTATTTCTCTAATTTGAGGATTAATAGGCTCTGTTTGTGCTATTGTGAATACTTCATTAATAGGTAAGCCTTGCCTATAACAACGGTCTGAAATGAGCGCATGATACAAATCACACGCCCCTACTATTTTAACACCTATATGTAAGTCAGCACCTTTTCTCAAAGGATATCCTGAACCATCCTCTCTCTCATGATGACACAATACAGCTAATTTTGTAACTGCATTAAATTCTACTCGATCTTTAATCATTCTGTATCCTATTTCTGTATGTGTCTTTATAAGTGTATACTCCTCATCAGTTAAAGAACCAGGCTTGTTCAAGATATTCTTGGGTAGGATTATTTTTCCTATATCATGAATAAGTGCCCCCATTACAATGTATTCTTTTAAATAAATATTTAAGCTTAATTTATTACACACCAAGGTTGTTAAAATAGCCACAGCTATACAATGCTCATAAGTATATTCATCATTTACCTTTAAATCTTGTAACTCACAAACCATTTCTTTTTGACTAATTTCTTGTATCAATAACTTAGAGATTTCCTTCAAACATTCCATGTCTATTTCTAAGTTTTGTTTTAACTTTTCAAACTCTTTTTTAATATCTTGTGTTATTTTTTTACGAACTTGAGGTGCTATCACTTCAATAGGTACTATTCCTTTAGATACTTCATCATCTATATAAACTTCAAAAATATTTCTCTCCAGCAATTTTTGTCTAAATACTTCTCTAAATCGTGTATTTTCTTTTAATAACAATCCACCATCATAACTCATAATATCTCTTGCTATGATATCCCCATCTTTTAATTTTTTTGTTGGTACCAATCTCATAGGCACACCCCAGTCTCGCTAGTTTTACTCCATTTAAAACCTATAGTCATTTTCTTAATTATAGCATAATTCTCCTTGTCATCCAATAAAAGAGTGCTATTTGAAGTAATTTATTCTTCCTCAAATAACACCCTTTTAAATATCTCAACTACTGTATTATTTTTTTCTTTTTCCAGTTTTGGCCTTAGGAGTAGTGGTTTTTAACTTTCCTTTATTCGTTTTACTGTGACTTGACTGATTTCCATTTTTTATAGACATACACTTACCTTTTTGCAAGTGTTTCTCTTTATTTTTACTATCTTTAGTAAAACTTCTATTCTTACTTCCTTCTTTTGGCTTAATTAAGCACTTAGGGCCAAAACCAATTAAGTCTTCTCTTCCCGCTTCTACTAATGCTTCATATACAATATCATATTTCTTAGGATTACGATATTGCAATAGCGCACGTTGCATAGCTTTTTCTCTCTTTGTCTTAGGCACATAAACTGGTTTTAATGTTCTTGGGTCAATCTCTGAATAGAACATAGCTGTAGACAAAGTCCCTGGTGTTGGATAAAAATCCTGTACTTGCTCTGGCTGATAGTGAATATCCCTTAAATATTCAGCAAGTTCAATGGCATCTTCTAAACGACTACCTGGATGACTGGACATAAGATAAGGAATAATATATTGCTTTTTACCTAGTTTTTTATTAATTGCATAAAACTTATCACAAAATTCATCAAAAGTCTTCCCTGAAGGTTTTCCCATATAGGATAACACTTGTTTTGAAATATGCTCTGGTGCTACTTTAAGCTGACCACTTACGTGATGCTCTACAAGTTCCTCAAAGAATTTATCATTATTTTTATCTGCCATTACATAATCATAACGGATTCCTGAACGAACAAATGCCTTTTTTACACCGGGTATATTTCTTACCTTACGCAATAACTCTAAATACTCCTCATGGTCTTTATGCATTGCTTTACATGGGCTAGGTGTTAAACATTGCTTATTTTTACATGCCCCATGTTCCAATTGTTTTGAACATGCTGGCCCTCTAAAATTAGCTGTAGGCCCTCCTACATCATGAATATATCCTTTAAAATCTGGGAGTTTAGTAATAGCTTCTGCCTCTTCTACAATAGATTCTTGACTTCTACTTGTTACAACTCTTCCTTGATGAAGAGTAATTGCACAAAACGAGCAGTTACCAAAGCACCCTCTTGAACTCACCAAACTAAATTTTACTTCTTCAATGGCAGGTATCCCTCCATCTTTTTCATATATAGGATGATAGTCCTTCATATAAGGAAGGCCATATACCTCATCTAACTCGTCTCTCTCTAAAGGCTTTTCTGGCTTATTTTGTACCACATACTTCCCTGTATGCTCTTGTACTAAAGTCATACCTCTTGCGTGGTCTTGCTCTTCTTCTTGTATTTTATAAGCCATAGCATATTTCATTTTATCTTCACATACTTCTTTATAAGAAGGAAGTAACTTATAATCATAAACTTCTTCTAAACTATCCACCATATAGCAAGTACCATCTAAATAACGAATATATTTAGCAGCTAGCCCATCATTAAGTGCTTCTGCCACTTTTACAATTTGCTTTTCACCCATTCCATAAATCAATAAATCTGCACCACTATCTACTAAAATAGACTTACGTACTTTATCACTCCAGTAATCATAATGAGCAAAGCGTCTTAAACTTGCTTCAATACCTCCTATGACAATATCTACATCTTTATAAGCTTCACGAATCTTATTACAATATACAATTGTTGCACGATCAGGACGCATCCCCATTTTACCACCTGGTGAGTACATATCTCTTTCACGAAGACGTTTGCTCACCGTGTAATGATTAACCATAGGATCCATGTTTCCTCCATTAACTAGAAAAGCTAATCGAGGCCTTCCAAGTTTCATAAAGTCAGCAGTATCCTTCCAGTTTGGTTGTGCAATAATTCCTACTTTATATCCTGCATGCTCTAATACTCTAGAAATAATTGCTGTTCCAAAGCTATGATGATCTATATAAGCATCGGCTGTAACAAGTACAAAATCACATTGTTCCCAACCTCTTTTTTCCATATCCTCTTTACTTATAGGTAAAAAGTCTTTTTCTATCATTCATTCACCTACTCCAAATAATTTTTATTAGTGTTCCCTTGATTATATCATTTTTGCCTAACAATCGCTAGATAACCAAAATATTTTCCACCTATTTCTATAACCAATGTATCTTTTTTATCATGTTGTTCATACTACTTTATATCTTAAAATACTAATTCACTTATACAAGAATAGGAGTAGAATATAATGGTCACTTTTCGTACTTTATTTTTTGATTTTGTTTTTTATAGTTTTATAGGTTGGATTATTGAAGGTCTTTTTAATCTTTATAAAAATACTCATTTCATAAAACCTAATTTTTTAAATTCACCTATTAAACCAATGTATGGTTGCGTGGCTACAATACTTCTCATCCTACAATCTCATATCCCTATTATATTATTCATTCCTCTATGTATGGTTATTCCTACATTGATTGAATATGTATCTGCTTATCTTCTACATCATTTCTTAGATCTCCATTATTGGAATTATGCCCATAAGCCCTATCAACTTCATAGTTATATATGCTTAGAGTTTTCGTTTTACTGGTTTATTCTAGTGCTTATCCATATTTTCTTTCTTCATACTTATACTACCTTAATCTATGACCTTATTTCAAAACTTTGGTTTGTAGGTTGTCCTTTTATATTTATCTTTATAACTTTTGATTTTATATTTACCATATTAAAAAATAAACAAAGTTATAAAAAAATATTGCCCTAATAACTGTATTATATTTATCTCATTATGAGATACACGGAAGTTGCACCTGTAGTTCATTATCTTCAACTTGATACTTTAGCTCTTCAAGTTGTAATAAATCTTGAAGTTTAACTCTTGTTACACCCTTTTCTATTTCATAAGAAATGCTTATCTTTGTACCATCTTCTAAATATCCTACCCCTATGCCTACCCTATCATCAAGTTTAATAGTATTTTGCACTTGAGGTACTTGCCATTCACATGTACCTTGTACATATTCATAATGTGTAATTAAACCTAACTTTTCCAGATAGCATAATGGTAATAAAATTTCATCTTCTTTCATAAGGATTGTCTTATTCTCTACCAAAGTAATTTCTTCCTCATTAATTCTTAACTTTAATGACTTCGCTTCAGGCAAAATAGCTACTGCTTGCCTCCCCAAACTAGTATACCTATTATTTACTACATCTTTTAAAAACCTTCTCTCCTTTCCAGAATACGGATCATTTACATAAACCCATTTTTCATCATACCCCACAATCACTAGGGCATGTTCATTGTTAGGCCACCAAAAGAGCTCTCCATTTTCTAAATACCAACTTTGCGTATAACTTACTTTAGTCATGTTAATAGTAGCCCATATCATAACTGGTCTTCCTTCATTTACAATATCAAGTAATTCATCTAAGGTTTTTCCCCTTAAATCTTGACTTCTTCCAGGCAAATAAGCTTCTATTACTTCTAAGATAGGTTCAGCATAAACTCCATAACTACTAGAAGAATAAGGGTTGCCAATAAACCCCTTATTAGGATGTTCACCTTTCTTTATTCCCTTATTATAATACGGAAGAGTGGTTTTAGGTAATCTATCTGCTACTTCCTGTTTACTAACTCCTACATTACTATAATTTAGTACCATAGTTAATGCTGTTGCTTCACATCCAGTTGGTAATTGTGGATACTGTTTAATAAGAGGCACCCCCTCTATTTTCATTGGTACATTTGCTCCTTGACTTTTTCCATAAGTTTCAAAAGCCATGTTACAGGCCATGCAAATTAAAAATGTGCTAAGTAATTTTTTTAATAGCTGTTTCAATGTATTTTCTCCTTGTAATTTTTTCCATTTTTTACATTTATACTATAACACATTTTTTTAAATTTTCAAAAACATTTAAATAAAAAAAATAAGAGTAACTTAAAGCAAAAGTACTTTAAGTTACTCTTATTTCTACTCTCTGACAAACTCTTGTAAAACCATATAGGCTTTGATATCTATTTTATCATTACATTGAAGAAGTTGTTTTGCTTGATTTTTTGATATAAGTAGCGGAGTGATTTCTTCATCTGCTTCTAAATATTCCTTTGAAACTTCACCTCTACATGTAGCATAAATTAATGCCACAGATTCATCACTCATCCCTGCAGATAAATAAGTACACGCCCTACTTTTCTCTTCATCTACCTTAACAAGTGTTAATCCAGTCTCTTCCTTTAGTTCTCTTATAGCAGCTTCCATAGGTGATTCATCAGCATCAATTAGCCCAGCTGGAAGTTCATAAATATAATCATTAAGGGGAACTCTAAATTGACGAATAAGTACTAACTCTTTTGTTGTTTCATGTATAGCAACTAAAATTACCGCATCTATACGTTCTTCTTTTCCGTCAAAGAACTGTTCCTTTAATGTTTGGTATCCTTTATGTGATGCAATAATCCAATGCTTTTCTTGTCCTAATTTGTTCTCATATTCACAATCATATAAATTCAAAAAAGACGTCTTAGCTAACTCTGTAAGCTTCATTAATCTAACTGACCTCATAAGTAACTCCTTATATCTTACTTCATACGATCTTCAAATTTTTCGATTTTAGCAGCTTTAGTCCACTCTTCTAACTTAGCTGTATAGTATGCATTTCTTTTCTCATTTTCTAATGTTGTTGTAACCTGTGCTTTAACATCTTCTAATGGCTTTACTTCTTTATCCTTAATGCCTTCTACCTTAATAAAATGATATCCAAAGCTACTTTTTACTGCTTTTGATATTTCCCCTTCTTTCACTTCTTTTGCACCTGCTAAAAATGCTGTGTCAAAATTAGGTTGAGCATATTGTACAAACCCTAAATCTTCTACAACATACATATTTGTATCAATGCCATCTGCTGTGTACTTAGTTTTTAGCTCATCAAAAGTCATACCATCTGCAATTTCTTTTTCAATTGTTTTTACAGCTTCTTCACATTTCTTTTTATACTCATCAGTATCTGTATCGGCTACTTTAACTAATAGATGTTCCATATCAGCTCCAGCTCCAGTTGTAAAGCTAGCTATATTTTCATCATAATATTTATTAATATCTTCATCTGTTACTTTAATTTCACCTTCTTGCATTTTTATTTGTACTTTCCCTAATATTTCATCTTTTTTGATTTGTTCTTTATAAGTTTCGACAGTAAAACCATTAGCTTCTATAACTTGTTGTACTTGATCTTGACCATAAGTATTTAATAAATCATTATAAATCTTCTCTGCTTCTTCATCTGAACAAGTAATATTTAATTCTACAGCTTTTTGCATAAGTAACTCTCTATTAATAAGACCTGTTAATAAACCTGGCTTTTGTTGCTCTAGAAAGGCTAAAAGCTCTTCATTTTCACCGTAGTACATTTTGTATTCAGCAGTCATACTGTTAAAAACTTCATCTAAATCTTCTTGAAGGATTTCTACACCATTAACAGTTGCGATTACCGTCTTAGCAGCTGCTTCATTTTCTTTACTATCCCCCTCTTTCGTTTCTGCTTCTACTTTTGTAGCTTCGTCAGCTTTTTTCTCACTACATGCCACCATTCCTACACTAAACACTGCTACTAATCCACACATCATAAGTTTTTTCACTATTTTCATCTTTATTAGCCTCACTCACTTTAATTTTGTTTTAACTTATATTTAGTCAACTATTATATTATATAACAGTGATATAAATATGTCATGTAAATAATATTTCTAAAAAGGTATACTATTAAGTTCATAGTGTACTATCTATTCTTTTTACAATTTTTTATAAACTTAAACACTAGAATAAGTAATATAATAGACTTCCTGCAATAAAAAAAGGAAGATATTTATCTTCCTTTTTTTATTGCATCTACTTGAATGCTTTAATTGTGACCATATTTATAATTTTTTTTTCTAATATCTTTCAGTTTTGTCTCTATTAATTCTAAAACTTCTAGAGCATCTTCTTTAGAACTTATGACATCGTAACGATCCATATCTATCACCACAACTTCACTGGCATGATAATGGCTCATCACCCATTCATCATAGCCTTCCCATAATTTTCTATAATAGGCTTCAAGTTCAGTATCTAATTCATAACTTCTACCACGTTTCATAATACGTGATAATACTGTTTCAAATGACCCCTTTAGATAAACCATTAAATCTGGTGCTTTTTTAGGTAGTTCCTTTAGTTCTTGCATCATATTATCTAACAAACGATCATACATTTGAAATTCTAAATCTGAAATTCTACCTAACTCTTTGTTAATCTTTGCAAAATACCAGTCTTCATAAATACTGCGATCAAGTACATTATTATCATGATATAACGCAGTTTTAATACTTCTAAAACGTGTATCTAAAAAATGTAATTGTAGCAAAAAAGGGTATCGTTTTTTTTCTATTTCTTCCTCACTTGAAGTATAAAAAAGTGGTAATATCGGGTTATCATCTACACTTTCATAAAATACTTCTGTTCCAAAATGCTTCCCTAAAAGTTCTGCTACACTAGTTTTTCCTAGTCCAATCATCCCGCCAACAACTAGCAACATCCTTCACCTATCCTTTTTAACTTATCTCAAAACAACTCCTTTAATCATAATAGTTAACATAACAAATGTCAATTCACTCATAAATATGTTCAACTTGAACTTATATTCATAATATTTATTATATGTTTTACAATTGACTTTTCTTTTCGCTTCATTTTCTAATCTGATCTATTATCTTCAATAAAAAAAGTTGTATTTAAAGTTTTTGCCTTTAAACACAACTTTTTTTGCATTAATCCCATTCCTTTAAAATATTAATATTACTTGCTTCGTATACTACATTACGTCTAAAATTACCTGACTCTTCGTCATATACACAATCAAAGGTCATAAGTCCTGCACCAGCCTTATATTGAAAGAGTATATGTAAACGTTCATAATCATTATAGTCTATATAAACTAAATATTCTAATCCACCTAATTGAATATAGCTTTTCTCAAATAAAGGGAAAATATCTTCACCTTTTCTAATAATTAAAGTCCATACTTGCCCATCATCTAATAAATACGTTCCATCATCTGCTATCTCTCCTTGACAGTAAACTTCTAATGTTTCATTAATACCATCTAAGTCAAAATCTACGACATAGCTACTAAAACGATTTAATCCTTCTAAATATGTAGCATCTTGAATAGGTGTAATCATTTCACCTGAATGAGAAATCCCCATGTCTTCTGTCTCAAGTTTTAAATATTCAATACCTTCATGTCCATTTTTTCCATCTTCAGCAATGACATAATCAATACTTTTATTTTTATAAGTCACTGTTATCATAATTTCTGGTATACCTTCAGGCCTTACTGTATACAAAAGTAGACCATACCCCTCAGGAGTCCCTTCTTTTGCATATAATGTGTCTTTTGCAATAAAACGTTCACCTGTATACTCTACTTTGCTAATGGTGACCTTAGAACCATTATACTTAGGTATAATTAATAGGTTATCTTTTGTATCCATCTGCTTATAAGTTTCTACTTGAGGTAAATTATTAATAGTCTCTTGGTCTGGTGTATTAATTACTAATCCCAACTCCGCTATATTAGTATTATACTTTTCAAAAGCGCTATTATAACTACTTTCTATTATTTCTTCTTTTGCTGTAGGCGATGGACTTATAGTATTTAATATTGGCACCACCTTATTTTTTTCATCACAACCCACAAAAAATGTACATGCAATTATACTTAATACGAGAAAAATTGCCCATTTTTTCTGCTGTCTCATTATTCATCCCCCTTCCAATTAATGCTCATTCCCTCTTATTGAATCTTACCACTAATTATCGGTTTATTCAACTATATTCTAGGCAATATGACGACTAGTCATAAAACATTCTTATAGTTTTTTAAAATAAATTCATAATAATCCCTATTATACCTCCTAGTAAAGCTCCTAGCCAAATCAATCGATTAAGCTCTTTATTAATAATTTCTAGTATAAGATTTTCCATCTCCAATGTATCAAAAACCATAATACGTTCCTCAATCATAGTAGCAATATCTAGCCTTTGAAGTAGTATACCAAGTTCCTCATTTACCAAAGTTTCATATCCTTTAATAACAAGTTGTTTGATTACCTCACGATAAGACTCTAATCTTCCTGCCCATGCTCCTACTGTAGTCTCCTGTAACTTAGTACTCTCTTCCTCCACTGCTTGTCTAATAATCCCTTCTGCTTCATTTACAATCATTTGAGAAATAGACGGTTCAATCTTTTCTCCTAAACTATCTATCATTTGATCCTTTATCAAAAAACTCATTGGTCCTAGCAATTGGCCTAATGCTCCCCCTTTTAAAGCTATTATTAACCTTTCTACAATGATCTTTCCCAACTCCATATTCACAACTTTTGTATAAATAAGCGAAGTTGCTGTTTCTTCAGCTTCACAAATTAAAAAAATAGTTTTTTCCTTACCTATAAATTTATAACCCAATTGCTCTAAGGTTTCTTCATTATATTGGCATTGATTAATATATTCATCTACCTTTTCTTCTAGCCTCATATATATTTCTTGTTTTAATAATGCTTTTCTAAATACCTCTTCATTAAGTAACTCTCTACTTACTACTTTACCTATACTTTTAGCAAGGCGTTTCTTCTCCTTCGGAATAACACCTGGAGTAAAAGGCAAAACATACCCACCTATAGTAATCGGCTTTAAGGGTCTAAATAACATCTTAATAGCAATTCCATTTGTAATGTAACCAATAATTGCTCCAACTACAGGTCCCATTAAAAAACTCCATTCCATCTTCTTATATCCTCCTACACAATAGTTTTCATTTATGTACTTTAACCCAAAATAATTCTAATCACTTTATCTGTAGTATTTCCATATATGTGTTTAGCCATGCTCATTCTATAATTAATTTTAATTTGTTATATCATAGATTTATTAAAATCCCATGAATATCTTTCTATAAATAAAAAGAGAAAGAATGTATTTTTTATCTGCATTCTTTCTCTTTTTACATTATATCACATTAAAAGCAGTTAAAATACTTTGATAAATAGCCTCAGCCCACTTATCTGTAAAGCTTGAGCTATTAAGTAAAGCGGCATCAGCGGCATTACTTATAAATCCTGTTTCAATTAAAACCGCTGTCATTTTAGTATTGCGTAAAACATATAAATCTGAACGTGCCTTAATACCTCTATTCTGCATACCACACTTATTCACTAATGCATTTTGTATAAGTTGAGCAACTTGTTTTCCTCTTATATCTGTAGTACTTGGATAATAAAGGGTTTCAGCCCCTCTAATGGAAGCCGATGCCGAATTATTATGAATACTCACAAATAAGTCAGCTTCTATATCATTTGCTAAGGTTGTTCTAAATTCCAAAGTAGGATATACATCGGTTTCCCTTGTCATATATACTTTAATATTAGGATCAGCTTCTAATAATTTATATAATGCCATAGCTTGCTTATAATTAATAGTTTTTTCAGCTAGGTTATTCCCTACTGCTCCACTATCTGAACCACCATGACCTGGATCTAATACAATAATTTGATCATATTTTTCTTTTGGCTTTACCAATTGTAATGAAATTTTATTTTGAGACTCAGAAACATTATAAGTAAATACTTTTTGTGTAAACACTATAATCTTAGTTGTCCCATTAGTAGTTACTTGTATTTTACTCACATTATTATCATTGATAACCATTGTACTATCTTTTATAAGATGACTATAATCTTTACCTAAATCAAATGTAAGTTTTTTATCACGATACTCATCTGTTACTTTAATACTATTCATACTTAATCCCGAGAGATTAGAAAGTTCAATAGTAGGTTTACTTTGTGTTTTATATACTATAGTTTCTGGGGTTTCTTCTACAGGAGGAGTTTCTGTCTCTCCACATAAAGTTAATGTTGCTTCTACATAATCATTTGCCAACTCATAACTTATCTTATCTCTAAGTGAAATAGTTCCTTTTACTTGATTACCCTCATTTGTAATCTTAATTTCCTGTGCACATTTACCTTTTAGTTGTGACCATATCACATCTAATTCCATTGTGGCATGTGGTATAACAAACTCTAACTTATTTTTATCCTCAATATAGTTTAAATGAATTTGATCTTTACTTAGTCCTTTAAAATAAAGTTTTTCTGTCTGACCTGATGTACTATACTTTATCTGCTCTATCTTTTGATTTGTAAGTTCAAGAACAATACGTGTTCGATCTTCATTGAGTGTTGCTTTAACTAATGCACCTGCTTTTAAATCTAATACAACCCTAGTTGTATCTGATGTAAATTGACTCGTTCTGATGCTTTTAATAAAAGTATTGCTGGCAGGTGTAATTGTACTACTTAATTGACTCTTACTATTACCAATGTCAACAATTACCTTTCCTGCTTGTACTTGCACTTTTACATTTGATATAGGATTGGTAGCACTAATAACTGTTGTATGCTGATTATTCACCTCATTAACAGATACCTCCATTATTTTTGTCTCAGCATATTGCATAGAAGGAATTTGAATTTGATGTTGGTTACTCGTTCCTATGTATTCTTGACTCGATACACTTGGTACTTCTTCTACTGAAGGCTTTTGCACTGTTGAAGTAGGTTCTGTAATAGATACTGTCCGCTTACTTCCATTCCAATCTACTTTAAATCCTAATTGCTCACTGATAAAGCGAACTGGTATCATTACTTTATCATTAATAATTTTTGCAGGTACATCTAATTCCACTTTTTTACCGTTTAATAAAACAACTTTTTGATTAACTGTTAATATCATTGTTGTTCCCTTGTAGGTAACTGTTACTTGTTTTGCTTTTGCATCCCATCCTACAGTAGCACCCATAGGTGTGAATACTTCTCTAGCTGGCACCAGTACTCTTCCATCTAATTGAATGGGATTCATTGTTGTTGATATTTTTTCTCCATTCACATAAAGCGAAATAGGAGATAAATTATATTCATGAACCCTACCATCATAGACAATAGTTTCTGCCATTACTGACACTGCATTAGTACAACATAAGGTTGCTACAAGTAGCATGATGCCCATTTTTTTACTCATGATGTCACTCCTCCTTAATGAACATACTTTGTGAAATTCTTTTTCATTATACCACACGGCTTCAAATTATTACAAAGTTTTTTCATTAAAAAGTTAAGTTTTTCAACGTATTTTAACACTATAATATTTTTTCGTAACACTTTGTTAATATATTTAATATTCTATCAATCAAAATTATTTAATCAGTCTATTAATTTTAAATTATCTATATCCATTTGATAGATAACATCCTTACGCTCCACAATAATTGTAATTTTCTTTCTTAAAGCTTCATCCTGTTTAATTTTATTAATTAATTCTCTCGTTGGATTAATGGCATAGGGGTGCCCTACCATCTCTAGCATCGTTAAGTCACCAGCAGTATCACCATAGCCATAACTCTTATTTAAATCAATATTATATTTTTGAGCCATCTCTAAGATTGCCTTTCTTTTACTCATGGCATCCCACATAGGAATAATTTTCCCACTATAGTATCCTTTTTCATCTAGTTCATACACTGTACCACGACAATCATCCATCTCATACTTTCTAGACATTTCCTTTACTAATTCACTGGGTGAACCTGATATAGCAATAACTTTATTTTTTTGCTCTTGATGCCATTTTATTTGTTGCCTTGAAAAAGTATATACACGATCACCTTTTTGCTCTACAACCCGTTTAGCTACATAAGCTATTTGATCTGCATTTAAACCTTTTATGGCTTCTGTATAAATATCTACCATTTTTAAAAGATACGTGTCATAGTCACCTATACGCTTATCCCAATTTACAAAAGCAGGCTTTACATCTCTATACCATTTACTTTCGTCAATTAATTCATAAATTACCATTTTCTTGAAAACTTCTGTTATTAGTCCTTCTCTATAAATGGTTCCGTCAATATCAAAGAATGCTGCTGCAATCATTTCTTTTTCTCCTTTAAAACTACTATTTGCATATATATTTCAAATATATTATCATGTTTTTATAAACTATATTTTTCTAATAATACCAGAATCAACGTACTTACTCAATCTTTAATCAACGTTTATACTTAGATTTATTTTAATGTACTCAGAAAGGATAAATTATGTTTTCTTTAGAATCCCCATCACTTTA
This sequence comes from Bacillota bacterium, assembly GCA_023436395.1. Taxonomy (GTDB): domain Bacteria; phylum Bacillota; class Clostridia; order Lachnospirales; family Cellulosilyticaceae; genus Cellulosilyticum. The sequence continues at coordinate 39,751 of JAEZJJ010000040.1, forward strand.
TGAACTTATTTATTACTTTTTTATCTATAGTATTCTAGGCTGGACCATGGAAACAACTCTTAACTCCATTAAAAACAAATCTTTTATTAATCGTGGTTTCTTAACCGGTTGTTATTGTCCTATATATGGTGTTGGTATGTGCTGTATTTATCTTTTCTGCATGCCTTTTTCAGATTACCCTTTTGCTGTTTTTATAGTTGGACTAATTGTTGCTACTAGTATTGAGTATATCACTGGTATGCTTATGGAAAAACTTTTTCGTACTTCTTGGTGGGATTATAGTCATCTAAAATATAATGTAAACGGGAAAATATGCTTGCGCATTTCATTTGTATGGGGAGTTCTTGCTGTCATTTTTACTTGCTATATTCACCCCTTATTTACTCTCCTTGTAAATAAAATTCCAGAGTTACCCTCAACTATTATACTGGCCATCCTTTCTATACTTTTTTTAATTGATTGTATTTTTAGTACTTTATCAGCTTTTAGACTCTCTACCAAATTACCTACTCTAGATTTATTTCGTAGTGAGCTTACCTCATTATTGGAACAAAGCAAAAACTACCTGACTACAAAAGAAATTAAAAACTGGACGTCTACTTATATAACTCGTCTATCTATTTTAGATCTAATGGAAACACTTAAGTTTCGCCTACGAGATATCGGTGATGCTTCTTCTAAAAAACTTCATCAAGCTATTTCAACGTTATATACTAAATATATAGATCAAATTGAAAAATATAGTTTAGGTGAAAAACGTCTTCTTCGCGCTTTTCCACACTTATCTCTTTTGCATCGCAAGAAAGTTAATACTTCACAAGATACTTCATCTTCAAAAAAGGAGAATTTGTAATGAAACTTAGTTACAGTGAACTTCATTATTTCAGATCTACTTTACAAGAATTAATGCCTTCCCCTTATATTCAAGAAATGCAATCTTATGTTCATCATGGTCAAACTTCCTGTCTTGAGCATTGTTTATTTGTAGCTTATTTCAGTTACTTTCTTACCGTACGCCTTCACTTAAATCTAGATTCTAAAAGTATCATACGAGGGGCTCTACTCCATGATTTCTTTCTTTACGATTGGCATATAAAAGGAGAACGCACTGGTCTACATGGCTTTAGTCATCCTAGAGCAGCTTTAAAAAATGCTGAAAAATACTTTTCACTTAATGATAAGGAAAAAGATATTATATTAAATCACATGTGGCCACTCACCTTAAGATTTCCCCGTTTTAAAGAATCCTATATTGTAAGTTTAGCTGATAAGTATTGTTCTATACTAGAAACCTTGAAAAAAGTACCACCTTCTATTATGTCATTACAATTGCCCTAAATATATTCATCTAAAAAGAGTGAGACTCTATTACTTAAATGTATAGATATCTCACTCTTTTATTTAAATATACTCTAATAAAAATCTATTTAATTGTTAATACATGCTTACTGGATTAATAGGTGTACCATTTTTTCTGATTTCAAAGTGAATATGGTTACCTGTAGAATTGCCTGTGCTTCCTACCCCTGCAATATGTTGCCCCTGTGAAACATTAGTCCCTACATTGACATACAAACTACTGCAGTGTGCATAATATGTTTGATACCCATTACCATGGTCTATGATAATTAACTTGCCATATCCACCACTATTATATCCTGAGTAAATAACCTGGCCTGCTGCCGAAGCATAAATAGGTGTCCCTGCAGGCGCAGCATAGTCTACCCCCTTATGAAAACTTCCCCATCGTGAACCATAGCCCGAACTTAATCGCCCAGCACCTTTTAAAGGATGTATGAATTTTCCTGATGAAGAGCTTGGTTTACTACTACTTACCCCACTATTGCCGTTTGTATTAGTTCCATTATTTGTACCACTACTACTATTGTTACTTGTACTACTTCCACCATTTGTACTACCACTACTATTGTTACTTGTACTATTTCCACCATTTGTACTACCACTACTATTATTACTTGTACTACTTCCACTATTTGTAGTTGGCTTAGTTACAACGGGTCTTTTCTTTGTACCATATGCAATTACTTTTATTTTAGGTTCTTTAAGCACCTTTTCAGCTATAGTCTGGCGAGATACTTCTACCCCATTCACTTTAGTTACTTCTACTGTAAGTTGCTTTAAGCCATCATAACCTTCTTGATAAACCTTTGTTTCATCCTCATACAAATCTGAAAACTCAACATACTCAATTTCTCCTGGTATCAATTCCTTAAAAATAGCTTCTTCTGTAGTAGAAATAGATAGAATTGGCTTTGAAACTTCTACATTAATTTGATCTCCAATTTGCATCGTTTTTTCATCTTCAATCTGAGGATTCATTTCCAAAATTCTATCCATAGTTGTTCCATGCTTTACAGCAATGTCCCATATATTGTCCCCTTGTTTTAACTCATAGGTAACTGTCTCTACTCTCTCATCTAATAAGGCTTTTTTAGTTTGTTCTGCTGTTAAAATCTTTTCTTTTTCTATATATATATTACGCACAGTTACTTCTTCATTAAAATCAAGTCCATTTATTTTACGTTGAATTTTTTGACTTTCTTTTTCTTCACTGTTTACTTCAGTAGTTGTCTCTACTTGAATGCCTGCTACAGAAACCTTATTTGTCACTTCTTCTTGTGGCAGTGCATCTTCTACTTGAACAGTCTCAACTTCCGATGCAATAGTTTCATTTTCCATTGGTTGTACTCCTAGTTCTTCCACATCTTCCTGAGCATTGTTTCCTTCTACTGTTGCAACTTCCAGCGTTAGCTCCCCTTGAGCTGGTAAATATTCTTTTGCAATCTCTGTTAGAATTGTCTCTGCTGCATTCTGACTATCTATAACAGCATAACTTACACCATCAACAAGTATTTCATAGGCTTCTATACCATAGCTAATATTTTCAGTTAGTGCCTTAGTTAATTCATCATAAGTATTCATTTCAGATGCCTTACTATGTATTGGCTCTAATTCAAGGGTTTCATTAACTGCTATGTCTACTCCTATTTCTTTCTTAAGATTAGCTACAATTTCTTCATAAGCTAACTTAGCCTGATCTTTTTCTTTTATAACTGCTACAACTTCTCCATCTATTGAAATTGCATAAGCATTTTTTCTAGTACCATACCACAGTAAGCTACCACCTACTAGTGTAATTACTACACCACTTACTATCATTTTTTTTACTTTTTTATTACTTTTAATACTTTCCATAAAGGACGGCATATTGCTCACCTTCTTTTATTTAATTTTAGTTTCTAGTCTATAAGACTATTTTACATATTTTAACTCGTAAATATTACGTAAATATTAACTAAGTATTAAATACCTTATCCAATTTATGGAAAGTAGGCGGTGGATATAATTAGTATGGTCGTCTTCAAAAAAATAACGAATAAGCTTATTTTTTTGGCTTATCCGTTTTTTAACTTGTCATATATTGGCATTTATTATTATTTTTCTTCATTGATTTTAGCAGTACCATATATCAATAAAAAATCTATCACTAAGTGCTCATACAATACTTAATGATAGATTTCTTACTTATATCTAGTGATACATCATTATTCCAAAAAGTCATGTTGCCACTCTTCATTATATTGGTAATAATTGGCAGGTCTATGTCCTCGTTTTTGAACTATCTCTGTTTTCTTTACCATAGGTGCTATTTTTCTTCTAAAATTAGCCTTTAAAAGCTTTTTATCTAAAATAATCTCATATACCTTTTGAAGTTCACTTAATGTGAAATACTCCGGTAATAAGGTAAACGCTAGAGGTGTATATTCAATTTTATTTTTCAAACGTTCTAGTCCCTTATCTATAAGTTTATAATGATCAAAAGCCAATTCTTCCTCATATCCTTCTAACTTTTCATAACTAACGGTCTTAATTGGGTAAGGTGTTTTTGCCTCATAGATTTCCTTAATTTGATAGCCTACTTTAATAGTTCCATCATCAGATTCTAATTTAAGTTCATAAGTTTCTACAAAGGCATAACCTTGCTTCCCACTAAAAGTAGGAATTTTCTTAATACTGAACCACTTAACATCTTCTGTTGTACGATAGGCACTTGGCTTTAATTTGGATTCATCTACTAAAGCCATATAAGAAGTAGAAATAACCCTTGTACGTGGATCCCTCTCAACTTCTTCTTGATCCTCTCCTAAAGTATAAAGTTGTTCCAAATAAACATTACTTACATTTGTTTCATCTTTAATTTTGCGATAGGCCGCTTCTCTTAAGCCTTCTTTCATACCTACAAATCCCCCAGGCAACGCCCATTTTCCTAAAAATGGATGTTCTCCTCTTTTAACAAGTAGTACGCGCAATTCTTTTTCAGGCAACTTTCTAATATCTGGATTTTCTTTATCTCCTATAGTTAATAACAACATATCTACTGTTACAGAGGGTCTTTCATATCTAGCAATATCATAGTTCTTTAGAAATTCTTCTTCTGTTAACCCATTTTTATCTCTTAATAGGCTCATTTACTCACCACTTCTCTACTTAATAATTTATATACGTATTCTACCATGTAATATAATAAGATGAGAAGTTTTTTCGATAAAAATAGTATACTTTATTAACTTTTAGCCTATTTATATATTAAATATCACTATTTTATTTCTATTTCATAACATTTATACTTTAATATATTGTAAAACAAACTAATTCACGATAAACTATAGCTCGGAGGTGTACATTAACTATGAAATTACGACAACGTTTTACTACACAATTTGCTGTATTTTTATTATCAACTACATTGTTTGGGCAACTCGCCTTTGGTACAGTTCATACATTAGAAGATAATACTGTAATAGATCAAACTCTACAAACTACATCTACTATCTTAGACTATTCAAATTTAAATGTAGAAGGATTCCTTCTTCCTAGGAACTTCTTCATTCTAAAAAACAACTTTATTAATCCAGAACATTCTAGTATATTTTATAAAAACGCCTTTTTAACTAAGTCCTCTAATACCTATTTAGGTGCCGTGTCTTCTTATGGAACAATTTCTGGAGATCGTTGGATTTTTCATTCTAATACACAAATCCCTTCTATTAGCAACAATACTTTTGATTTGAACTTTCAACTAACGGATGATCTAACCTTTACCCAACAAAATGTTTCCGTTGAGCTTATAGATACAAGTAATACAACACCTATTAGATTGCTGGCTATTGGGGATAGCCTTACTAGAGCAGGAGCGTACTTAAATCAAGTTCAGAAAAAACTTCCTAATATAAAAATACTGGGAACAAGAGTATATCCGAATGATGGGATGCCTCCCAGAGAAGGACGTGGTGGTTGGACTTTAGATCGCTATTTTACAGCTATCAATTCTGGTGAATTAGATAGTCCATTTATATTCCCTACTACTGTTTCAGGTACTCACTATAAAGGTAATACAAGGGATTGGAAAAATATCTGTTATCTAGATGCCACTAATCCTATTTACTCTGGTTTTCAAACTATTGCACGAAATTGGAAATATAATGGTCCTTATCTCTATGATACAAATGGCTATTATAAGTATCCAGAAAAAGGGGATGTTATGGTAGACCCTAGCCACACATACGGTAGTAGATGGATTGAATGGGATGGATCAAATTGGATGCCTATGGCCATTCAGCCTACAAGTTTTGAATTTAGCTTTTCCAAATACATGGAACGTTTTGTCTCTGCTTATACAGAAGGTTCTCCAACACATATTACTATTTTATTAGGTGCTAATGATTTTGGATATAATAATGCACTTAAAGATATGAAGGGGTATATTAATAAGCTTAATCAAATGATTACTTCTATTAAGACCTATGATCCTAATATTAAAATCATCCTCTGCACACCTACACCAGCCCCTAATACTGATATTGTTACAGATAGTCAAAAAGGGTTTTATACCCAATATGATCTCAATATGAAAATTGCAACTTACTATTTACTTAAAACTTATGATAATGAAAAGGCAGAAGAAGCCGGTATTTATATTGCACCTATGCATCTTACTTTAGATACATCAGAAGGTTTTGATTACAAAACTTCTACTGAACAGATTAACGGTGTTCCAACCTCTGTTGTTAAAGCATCTAATGGCATTCACCCTAACAACAGCTACGGACAAGTCCAAATGGGAAATACCTTAGCTGCTGTCATCCAAAAATATCGTTAATACTAAATAATAATGGGCCTATGAATTTGCTTTAAATAGCATATCTCATAGACCCTTATTATTTATGCCTATTTACTCTTTTCCATTCCAACAATAGGTACAAAGCTTGCATCGTTCAATACCTATAGATTCAATCATATCATCTAAACGGTGAAATTTAAGAGATGTAAATTTAAGTTGATTACAAATAGTCTCTACCATCTCACTATAATTTTGACTATCTGGATTAGCATAGTCCTCTAACATCTCATCAGCCTTATCTCCTTCTCTTTCCAAAATAATTCTTCTTGTAATTAAATCTAGTTCAGAATTAGAACGAGAAAAATTCAAGTATTTACACCCATATAAAAGAGGAGGACACGCTGGACGAATATGCACTTCCTTTGCACCACTCTCATAAAGCAACTCTGTTGTTTCTCTAAGTTGGGTTCCTCTTACAATAGAGTCATCAATTAATAATAAACTTTTATCCTTAATCAGTGCATCTACAGGAATAAGTTTCATACGTGCAATGAGATTTCGTTGATTTTGGCTCGTTGGCATAAAAGATCTTGCCCATGTTGGTGTATACTTAATAAAAGGCCTTGCAAAAGGAATTCCTGAAGCATTTGCATAGCCAATAGCATGAGCCGTCCCCGAATCTGGGACACCTGCTACTATATCTGGTCTCGCATGATCACGTTGTGCCAACATTTGCCCACAATTATAGCGCATTTGCTCTACATTAATTCCTTCATATGTAGAAGTGGGATAGCCATAATAAATCCATAGGAAAGTACAAATTTTCATAGTTTCACGAGCAGGACTAACTGTTTGCATTCCTTCTGCTGTCACATACACAATTTCTGCTGGTCCTAATTCATATTGTGTTTTATAGCCCAAATTAATGTATGCAAAACTCTCAAAAGCTACACAGTATCCCTCATCTTTTTTCCCTATAGACAACGGTGTTCTTCCATAAAAATCCCTTGCTGCATATAACCCTTCTTTAGTCATCACAATAAGAGTCATAGAGCCTCTAATGCACTCTTGTGCATATTTAATCCCTTCTACAATACTCTCTTTTTGATTAATTAAAGCTGCTATCAATTCTGTAGGATTAATACTTCCACCACTCATTTCTAAAAAATGAGTATTTCCATTTTGAAAAGCTATTTGCACAAGTTCATCTATATTATTAATTTTTCCAACTGTGGTAATGGCAAAGCTTCCTAAATGTGATTGTACAAGTAACGGTTGAGGTTCAGTATCTGAAATACAGCCTATCCCTATATTTCCATATAACTCCTCTACATCTCTTTCAAATTTCGTACGAAAAGGCGAGTTTTGAATATTATGGATTGAACGATTAAATCCTTCTGCCCCATAAACTGCCATTCCTCCCCTTCTAGTTCCTAAGTGTGAATGATAATCTGTTCCAAAAAACAAATCTAAAACGCAGTCATTTTTTAAAGCTACTCCAAAAATTCCACCCATTTTTATCTCCTATAAATTCTCTTTATATTATATATTTTTATAACATACATTATACATATGCCCGAACAATATTACAAGTTTATTTATTTTTGTTCGAATATAATTCAACTCTATTATCCTTCTTTAAAAATAAAAACCAGCAGAATCTCTCTCAATAAAGAGTTTCTACTGGTTTTTATTTATTTTTTCATTCGATAAATTGTCATTTTTTCTTTAAAAAGCTCTGCATTACTCGGTGGTGTATATGTAATACAGTTAGCCCCCGCTTCTACTGTTTGCTTAATGGACTCCTCAGTAGGACCGCCTGTTGCAATAATAGGAATTTCGGGATATTTCTCTCTAATCTTTCTTACCATTTCAGCTGTTTGCTTACCACCACTTACATTTATTATATCAGCACCTGCTGCAATTTTTCCTTCTATATCTGCCTCAGCACTTACAACTGTTACAATGACAGGAATATCTATATGCTCTTTGACATGAGTAATTGTTTCATGTGGGGTAGGTGCATTGAGAACAACACCTATAGCTCCTTGAAATTCTGCATGTAATGCAATATTGGCTGACCGAATCCCATGGGTTAAGCCTCCACCTACTCCACATACCACTGGAATATCTGACACTGCTAAAATTGCTTGTGTAATAGCTAATTGTGGTGTAAAAGGATAAACTGCCATTACTGCATCTGCATTATTATTTTTAATAATGGCTACATCCGTTGTAAAAACAAATGACTTAATACGTTTTCCAAAAATGCGAATACCACTGCACAAGCGTGTAGCTTCTGGGACCTTCACATAGTTATTTCTAAGATTACTTGTTACTTCTGGTATGTAGTTCTTCTTCATTTCTGTCTCCTTCTCAAGTCATTTAGTGTCACTTACAAGTATTCATTCACCATTCTTACAGTAAATTTGCTCCCTATTATGATCAGTAAGTTAATTTTATTCAATAATATTTCCCTTTTTTCTATCTAAATTAAAAATCCTCAATTCTAACACCTTGTTAGAGATTGAGAATAGCCCGATCTATTAAATTTGTTTATACATAGCCGCTTCTGTCATTTGAGAAGGTGAACTTGGTTTAAACTTAATAGTCTCTAGTCCTTGTAATTCCCCACTTAACTTGTATGTCATTTCACAATCTAAGCATACTGCTTTATAAAACGCAGTCTTAGTGGTGATTCTTACAAGAGTTTTTCCACATGTTGGACAAAAGTCTAGTCTCATATGCTTTATCCCCCTTTATCTATATTATCCCTATTATAACGTTTTCAAATCCTAATTACAAGATACAGCTTATATATTCTCATATCTGTTAATAACTGGTTATACACAAATAATTTTCTTCCTATTGGTACATACTACTACACAAATATGAATGATTAAAGAGAGGTATTTTATGAAACATACACTAAAAATCTTATTATCTCTTCTATTGTGTTATTACCTAATTGTTCCCCATTATTTATTAGCAACCTCAGTATCCCCTTATAATAACTCAGACAAAAAAATAGTTTATCTTACCTTTGATGATGGCCCTACACCTAAAGTCACCCCCCAGATCTTAGATATTTTAAAGGCGAATGATGTAAAGGCTACTTTTTTCATTGTAGGAAAAGAAATTAAAGGAAGAGAATCCACTCTTCAACGTATTTACGAAGAAGGACATGGTATCGGGCTTCATACCTATAGTCACAACTTTAAAATCATTTATAAAAACCCAGAATCTTTCATTATAGAAATGGAAAAAGTAGCATCTACAATTAATGAAACTCTTAATACAAATCTTGATATTAAAGCTATCCGTTTTCCTGGAGGCAGTGCAGGAAGACTAAATACTAAATTTTACAAGCTCATTTGTGAAAAAGGCTATCTCATCTTTGATTGGAATGTAGACTTACAGGATGGTATTAAAGGCACCCTTCCTCCCTCTACCTTTGTAAAAAACGCAAAAAAATGTCAAGACAAAAGTATCCGTCGTATTATTCTAGCTCATTGCAACTGCAATAACCAAAATACAGCTTTAGCTTTAAATGATATAATTGCCTATTACAAACAAGAAGGGTATACCTTTGAAGCCATTACCAATACAACTCCTCCCTACTTCTTTCGATTTAAAAAATAATGATACTATTTATAAAAACTGCTAATAGAATATCCTCTTTAGCAGTTTTTATTATTGAAATCCCTATTATTTTTTAAGTGTTATCTGTTTATATCCATATATTACTTTGCAAAATAATACTCATTTGTACTACTCTCCTTAATCAAATTACACTTAATATTGCGTATTAATTTACTTGACACATATAATTATATTTGTTATACATTATATATAACAAGTATATTTTTTTATTTTTATAAAGGAGGCAATTCCTATGTTACGTATTATTAATTACAGTAAATCATATAAAAATGGTCATAAAGCTGTTGACCAACTCTCTTTAGATGTAAATGCCGGTGAAATTTATGGCTTTATCGGTCATAATGGTGCTGGTAAAACCACTACGATTAAAGCAATTGTGGGCATTCTAGATTTAACAGAAGGAGATATTTTAATAGATGGTCACTCCATCACTAAAGAACCTTTACTTTGCAAACAAAAATTAGCCTATATCCCTGATAATCCAGATTTATATGATAGTTTTACAGGAATTGATTATTTAAATTTTATTGCTGATCTATTTGAACTTTCATCTGTAGAACGTGAAACACAAATTAAAAAATATAGTGCAGCATTTGAACTTACACCTTACTTAGGTGACTTAATTAGCAGCTACTCTCATGGAATGAAACAAAAACTAGCACTAATATCTGCTTTTATTCATTCACCCAAGCTCTTAGTCCTTGATGAACCATTTGTGGGACTAGATCCTAAAGCTAGTCACACTTTGAAACAGCTAATGCGTGAGTTTTGTGATCATGGTTCAGCTATTTTCTTCTCTACCCACGTATTAGAAGTAGCTGAAAAACTTTGTGACCAGGTTGCTATCATTAAAGATGGTAAACTCATGGCTAAGGGCAAGGTAACAGACGTGATTGGTAACCAAAGCCTAGAAAATGTATTTATGGAGTTGATTGACAATGAATCCTTATAAAATATTAATTAAATCTTATTTCAAACAGTTACTAGGTATTAATCGATTACGTCATACCCGATCAAAAACTGAAAAAATAAAAATGATTGTCATAGGAGCCCTTATTTTATATGCTGTTGTCGCTTTCATCAGTCTTGCTATTTTTTATGCTTCCATGTTAGCTAATGGACTAGACGCTATAGGTGGCTTAAAGTTTTTACCTTTACTGGCTCTCACATTACTCTGCTTAGTCATTGTAGTATTTTCTACTTACAGTATTCAAGGCAGTTTATTTGCCGCTAAAGACTATTCTTTACTATTTTCTTTACCCATTAAGCCCGTAGCCATTTTAGTGAGTAAATTATGTTTTACTTATGTCATGAATTGTCTTCTAACAGCTGCATTTTTTATTCCAATTATGGTTATGTACTATTTAAAAGTAGCCTGTTCACCATTGGTATTTCTACTCACAATATTAGCAGTACCATTTATTCCTTTGCTCCCTACACTACTGGCAACTTTTTTAGCTTATGGGACTTCTTTCTTAGCTTCTCGTTCCAAAAAACATAGTTCTGGAATTATTCTTATTTTGATGATTACCCTAACTATTGCAGGTATAGCCCTACAATTCAATGCGAATAAACTATTACCACTTTTACTCACTCACCGTGAAGTAATCCTTGAAAGTATTCAACGCTTCTATCCTCCTGCTTATTATTTAACGACTGCATTAACAGATTTAGATATCGTTGCATTACTTTGGTTTATCATTTGCTCTATTATACCTACACTAGTAGTCCTTATGCTTCTTTCAAAAGGACTTAAGAAGATTGTAGCTGGGTTAGGAGAAACCCATCAAACTGCTCAATTTAAATTAGGTGCACTTAAAACACGTTCTATACTAAAAGCACTTTATGTTAAAGAACTTAAACGTTTTTTTGCTTCACCTATTTATGTGATGAATACTTCTATTGGTATGCTTTTAGTTGTGGTTCTTGCTGTACTTTCTTTCTTCTTTTCTCCAGCCCAACTTGAATCTTTACTAGAAATACCAAATATGCAACCTTATATAGTTGCTCTTCTAGTGGCCATTCTAGCAGGTAGTAGTGTACTTACCTTTACAAGTGCTGTTTCCATCTCCATAGAAGGCAAAAACTTATGGATTGTTAAGTCCTCACCTGTTACACCATTGACTTTATTTACTTCTAAAATTTTAGTCAATTTAACCGCCTGTTTACCTTCTAACTTACTGGCTAGTTTACTCTTTACTATTAACTTTAAGCTCAGTTTTATAGATTGGATGTACCTTATAGTCATTCCAAGCTTATATGCCGGATTAACTGCTACTTCGGGTCTTTTGATCAATCTACTCTTTCCTAAGCTGAATTGGACTAGTGAAACAGCTGTGGTTAAACAAAGTGCAAGTAGTATGATTGCTGCCTTCTGGGGAATGGGCCTTATCGCAATACCCATAGGACTTTTCATTCTTCTTAAACCACATCATCTCAATCTATTTTTCTTAGGTGTTATTATTGTTTTAACCCTATTAAATATTATTTCTTTCTATCTTTTAAAAACTGTAGGAGTGAAGCAATTCAATAAGCTTCATTAAAAACATTTAAGATATAATCCCAAAAGGAGCTAGAAAGCAAAGGAAAATCCCATTGCTTTCTAGCTCCTTTTAGGTATCATATATCCTCTTATCATTATCTAATGTGCAATAATTTCTACACCTGTTTCAGTAATAAGAACTGTATGCTCCCACTGTGCAGATAAGGAGTCATCTTCTGTATACACTGTCCAACCATCTTCATCATCAATATATACTTCATACTCTCCTGCATTAATCATAGGTTCTACAGTCAGTGTCATTCCAGGAACAAGTAGCATTCCTTCTCCTTCTTCTCCTACATGTGGCACAAAAGGTTCTTCATGAAAAAGTTTACCAATGCCATGACCACCTAAGTCAGTTACCACAGAACAACCATTTTCCTTAGCATGCTTATGAACGGCTGCACCTATATCTCCTAAGTGCCCCCATGGTTTGATTGCTGCGATGCCTACTTCTAAGCATTCTCTAGCAACCTCCACTAGTCTTTTTGCCTCACTACTTACTTCACCAATCATATACATTCTAGAGGCATCTGCATAGTATCCTTCTACTATGGTTGTCACATCTACATTGACAATATCCCCCTCTTTTAAGATGGTGTCTTCTGAAGGAATCCCATGGCAAACCACATTATTGATAGATACACATACACTTTTAGGGTAACCTTCATAATTAAGTGGTGCTGGAATGCCTCCCTGACTCACTGTATAATCATGTACTAATACATTAATTTCTTCTGTTGTCATCCCAGCCTTAATATGGTTTCCTACTAAATCTAAAACAGCATTATTAATCCTAGCAGCTTTTTTCATTCCTTCTATATCTGCTGCACTTTTTATTATTTCTCTAGGTGGCACTTCTTCACCTTGTAATTCTAAATGTTTTAATTTTTCATCAAAGTTAAGATGGCATTTTTTATATTTTTTCCCACTCCCACACCAACATGGGTCATTGCGATCCATTAACATTTTACTTCCTCCCTACTCAGCAAGTTGATTATTTATCACTAGTTCTTATTATATACCTGTTTTTATATATTTACACATTTTCTTTGACAACAGACTAGAATCTCCCTCATGAGTAGTTTATACTAAAATAATAAAAACTTAAAAGCAAGCTTAAAATAGTTTGTAGTATGCTTTTATTTTTCACGCTTAATTTTTATGCAAATATGATAGGAGATTTATATGATTAAACATTTTTCACATACTGATTTAGATGGTTACAGTTGTATACTTTTATCCCAACTTGCTTATGGAAAAGATGAAGTTCACTTTGAAAATTGTACCCATGAGGATATTAATGAAAAAGTTGAACTTTATCTCACTGAGAAGCAATATTTAAATTATGACCATTGTTATATTACAGACATTTCTATCAATGAGGATCTAGCAACTAAGATTCAAAATACGATTGAAGCACCTGATAGTGACTTATCGGCTTCTCACTTTCAACTTCTTGATCACCACCTTTCTGCTCTCTCATTAAATGCTTTTTCTTGGTGCCAAGTACATGTTCAAGATTCACATGATGTGAAATGCAGTGGAACTTCTTTATTATTTAACTATCTTAAAGAAAAAGCCTCTTATCCACTTCTTTTAAATCCACTTACAGCCACCTATGTAGAAAAGGTACGTCGCTTAGATACTTGGGATTGGCAAGCATTAGAAGATTTAGAATCTAAACAGCTTAATGATTTATTTTTTATTCTAGGCTGTGAACGCTTTATGTCTTATTGGTTAGAACGCCTTACTAAAGATTATGGTTCATTTACTTTTGATGAAACACAAAAACTACTTCTAGAAATCAGGCAAGATGAAATTGATAAATATATTGAAGCTCGCAACGAAGAGATTATTGAAAAAGATATCTTAGGCTATAAGGCTGGGATTGTTTTTGCTAATCGCTTTCAAAGTGAACTTGGTAATAAACTCGGTGAACTTCATCCCGAGTTAGACTTTATTGCTATGATTAATGTGGGTGGAGGAGTTTCCTTACGCACAGTAAAAGATGATGTAAATCTTGCAACAAATATTGCAGAGATATTTGGAGGTGGTGGGCATGCTAAAGCCGCAGGTATGCGTGTCCCTTCTACTATACGTGAAATGGTGATTAATACTTTATTTTGTTTAGAAGATCATACCAATATCTAGGTAATAACGATTTGGAGGAAATTTATGACACAATTACTCATTAAATGGTTTATTAAAACCCCTGAAGAAGTACAAAACCCCAACGTTAGGCATGCCTATGGCAATCTAGGAAGTATTGTTGGTATTATCACTAATATTATTTTATCATTAAGTAAAATGGGTATTGGCTTACTTTTTAATAGTATGGCAATCTTTGCAGATGGTATAAATAATCTATCTGATGCAGGTTCTTCTGTGGTGACACTTATTGGTTTTAAACTATCTGCAAAACCTGCGGATGAGGATCACCCTTTTGGCCATGCACGTATTGAGTATGTCGCAGGAATGATTGTTTCTTTTATCATCTTAATCTTAGGTGTTGATTTGATTCGTTCTTCCATTGATAAGATTTTCAATCCTGAACCTATCCTATTTAATGCAAGCCTTATTGTAGTATTAGTACTTTCTATTCTAGTTAAACTGTGGTTAAGCCGTTTTAACTCTATACTTGGTAAAAAAATTGATTCAGCTACTATGATTGCTACAAGTACAGATAGTCGTAATGATGTCATTGCTACAAGTGCAGTTTTAGTAGCCATTATTATTAATTACTTTACCAAAATTAATTTAGACGGACTTATGGGTGCCCTAGTAGGTTGCTTTATTCTTTATTCTGGTATTTCTCTTATCAAGGAGACCACCAATCCCTTATTAGGTCAGGCTCCCAACCCTGAATTTATAGGTGCTATTGAAGCCAAATTACTTAGTTATGAGGAGATTACAGGTTTTCATGATTTAGTAGTGCATAGCTATGGTCCTAACCGTTGGTTTGCCACTGTTCATGCTGAGGTACCTGCTGAAGCCAACCTGCTCCATTGCCATGATATCATTGATAATATTGAAAGGGATTTACAAAAGGAAATGGGAATTGACTTAGTCATTCACCTTGATCCCATTGTAACAGACGATCCTGTTGCTAATGCCTTAAAACTTCAAGTTAAAGAACTTGCAAATAAAATTGATCCCGGACTATCTATTCATGACTTTCGTATGGTTATAGGACCTACTCATAGTAATATTATCTTTGATATTGCTGTTCCTGTGGGTTTCAAACAATCTCCAACAGAATTAGCCAGTACTTTAGATCTAGAGATTAAGCGTATTAATCCCACCTATTATTCTGTCATTACTGTAGATACAAATTATATTTCAACCTCTATTACTTCTTAATCATTTTATCCAATGTTTAACTAAAAAACTTGCCTTTTACACAAAGGCAAGTTTTTTAGTTGTTTACTTCTCCTCTACTGCTAAAATAGTAGCTACAAACATTCCTGAAAATAACATTCCTGAAAGGGCAATTAACATGGTAAGCATTTTAGCCAGGGTCGTTTGTGGACAAACATCTCCAAACCCCACTGTTGTAAAGGTAATAATTAAGTAATAAAACAAATCAATCGCACTTTGTTCATTAAAAGTCTCAGCTTGAATAAAGTGATGTGCAGAGGAGGATCCTGTGAATTGTACCAGTACTAACAGCGTATAAAGATTACTTAAAATAATAACAAGCCATGCCATAATACTTTTTATCTTTACTCTTTTACTTCTTTTTTCTTGCTCTTCTCCTGTAATATAATAAAGCATTTCCAAGTAAACCATAATCACACTTAGAATAAGCGCCATTAAGGCAGCTTGTCTTATAAAGGGTGTATCAATAGCTGAAAAAAACAGTAAAATAATAGTAGGTATCAAAATAGAAAAAGCAATCCCTAAGGTCATACTCATCAAATACTCTAGAAGCCATAAAATAAAGTTAATCAGTATCTTTAATAGTAAACTATAAGTAAAAAATACCAATAGGAATACCATCCATCGTTGACTACTATTTCCTAGCCTTAGGGCCTTTCCTATACTTAACAATAAAATAACACTCATTTGCAAGAGCCCTAACAATTTATCTTGCCAGTTTTTTTCTATGCCTAAAAACTTCTCAACTAAATAGATTAAAGAAAAATGTTGATGCTTTATAGCTACTACCACTTGACCTACCACTAAAACCAATAATATAAGAACAAGGAACATGATTTTCCTCCTAGCTTATCCACTTGCTTCATTATATGCCCCTCTTACTCACCTCATGCAATCTCTATCTAGGTACTTTAATGGAATTCATTGATAGTGTATTTAAAAGATGTTATACTACTAACAATCAAGAAAGTCATTTATTACAAGGCTTATATTCATTAAAAACAAAAATTGTACAATAATAATAAAGAGCTTATTGACATAAGCTCTTTTTCACTGTTAAAGAAAAGGAAGGACATCCCATGCTAAAAGCAACTGATTTATCCTATGAGTTTCCTCAAAAGGAACTTTTTAATAACATTTCATTTACCTTAGAAGAGGGCCAACACTGTGCTTTTATCGGCATAAGTGGGAGTGGAAAAAGTACCCTTATTGACCTTATAATACATCCAGATAACTATATGTTTACAGGTGACTTAGAGCTAGATACACATTGTCATATCGGTTATGTAAGCCAGTTTCTAGATGAAGAACATGCTCATGCACTTTCTGTATTTGAATATATTGGTGGTTCATGTATTAAACTCCAAAAAGAATTAGCGGACATTTGCCTGGAGATGGAAACAGCTACAGACCTTGAACCTCTATTAGAGAGATACCAAGAAACCTTTGATGCCTTTGAAGCACTTGGTGGAGATGAATTTGAAAGTGCTATTAATAAAAAACTTAATCTTGCTAATCTCACGAGACATAAAGACCTTTTATTGTCTGAATTAAGTGGTGGGGAATTTAAGCTTGTTCAAGTTATTAAAGAAATGCTTACAAATCCTCACCTTATGATTATGGATGAACCCGATGTATTTTTAGATTTTGAGCATCTTAATTCACTTAAAAACCTAATTAATACTTATAAAGGGACACTTCTTGTTATTACTCACAATCGCTATCTTCTTAATCACTGTTTTAATAAAATTCTTCATCTTGAAAATAAGGAACTTCAGGAATTTGATGGAAATTATAGAGAATATAACTTTTCATTACTTGAGGAAAAAATTAAACTTCAAGAACTGGCACAAGCAGATACAGATGCCATCGAAAAAAATGCAGCAGTTATTGAAAAACTTAGAGAAGCAGCAACTAATCTAGCAGACCCTTCTAAAGGTAAGGCCCTAAAAGCCCGAGTTAAACTACAAGAACGCCTTGAAGCACGTAGAATTAAACCACCTTTTGTGTATATACAAGAACCTCTTATACAACTTACTACAACTCATGAAGTAGATCCAGAATCAGTCCTCTTAAAAGTGACTGATTATAGTGTTTCCTTTGATGAATTGCTATTAAAAAATGTTAACTTTGAAATGAAGGCAACCGATAAAGTAGCCCTTATCGGCGAAAATGGTACAGGTAAAACCACTTTACTACGTGACCTCTTCAAAAACAATCATCCAAATATCTCTTTTGCTGAAAATGCTGAAGTTGCTTATTTATCTCAACGTCAAGGAGAGGTATTAAATGAAGAACATACCATTCTTGAAGAGTTCCTAGACCTTGGTTTTAAAAATGCTGAAGAAGTACTCTCTCACATTTCAAACTATGGTTTCAAAGAGGAAATGCTCACTCAAAGAATCAAAGCTTTATCAGGCGGAGAGAAAAATCTCTTGCAATTAGCTCAAATTGCAACTACTAATGCTAACTTCTTATTACTTGATGAGCCTACAAGCCATTTAGATACCTATTCTCAGCTTGCTCTTGAAAAAGCATTGTCTGCCTATAATGGTGCTGTTTTAATGATTTCACATGATTTTTATTCTATTGTTAATACGATGGATTATGCACTTCTAATCGATGATAAAACTATTCGTAAAGTGAGTATGCGTAAATTTAGAAAAATGATTTATGCTAGTCACTTCAATAAAGATTACCTAGAACTTGAACAAAAGAAAAAAAATCTTGAAACCAAGATTGAAGCTTGCTTAAAAATAAATAATTTTATACTTGCTAAAGAGCTATGTGAAGAATTAGAGGTCCTACTTAAACTTTTTTAGATACAAGCATATGGCAAAATGTATCCACTGCTTCTAAAAATAAATACTACTCAACTAAATAATAAAAAAAGCTATAAAACTAGTACATAAACGCTAGTTTTATAGCTTTTTATAATTATAAATAAAAATCTTTGTGATTTACGGTCTTTTAATAAAACAGTATTGACAAAAATCCGTTCCTTCTTCTGAAATTGTTTTTACTAACTCAAATCCAAAGTGTTCATAAATAGGAATATTTTCAGCTGTATTTGTTTCTAAAATAATAGGAATAGATTTATTCTTACACCTATTGATGATGGGCATCATTAATTCTCTAAATTTTCCTTTTCCTCGACTCTCCTTTGCTATTGCTATTATTTTTATATAATAATAATTCCCTCTACAAAATTCTTTCTGCCATTTTAAATCAACACTCTTTAATGCTTCTTTACAGTTTTCCATATATAATCTAAGATCATTACTATTTATTAATTTAGTCAGTTTAGATTGACCTAAAAGGCATAAAATAAGTACACGCAGTGAATTATATTTCTTTTTTTCATATCCTATAATAACTGAGTTTAAATGCTCATCTAGAGAATTCATCTCACATGTCTTATAAAGAATAGGCATCTGTGCTAAAAATAGCTTTTCCAAAAAAATTTCTGGATTTTCTATTCCTTTTATTTGCTTAATAGTTAACTCATCTTCAAAAAAACATTCTGTTAGAAGTTGAGCTATTGAATTAAAGTGTTCTTTTTCTATTTTAATCATATTTTCATTCCTTAATTATAATTATTTTATCGAGATAAACTCTTGTTATTTAGAAATAGAGTTCTAATAACCAATATAAAAGTATTTTGAAAACTTTATTTATAATAATCATTAGTCCGTAACAATTTTTATATTATTTGTTATATTTAAAATAATTATTCATATTATATATGCTTTTTCCACATCAATCAATCTTTTTTAATATAGTATCATAACATAAAAGCCTTTGAATCCTCTAGATTCAAAAGCTTTTATGTTTACAAACGTGATTTAAAGTCTTGATAACCAAAACTTTTTATGATTCTAAATCCTTCTTTTTCATTATAAAGTACGATACTTGGCAGGTTAATACCATTAAAAGTATTATTCTTTACCATCGTATAATGAGCCATATCGCAGAAAACTAAACGATCTCCTTCTTTTAATGGCCTATCAAAGGAATAGTCTCCAATAATATCTCCAGCTAAGCAAGTTGCACTTCCTAAACGATAGGTATAAGTTTTTTCTTCTGCTAAGCCTCCCCCAATAATTTGTGGTCTATAAGGCATTTCTAATACATCTGGCATATGACATGCTGCTGAAGTATCTAGAATAGCAATATCTATCTCATTATGAAGTATTTCTAAAACAGTCGTTACCAAATATCCTGTATTAAGTGCCACAGCTTCTCCAGGCTCTAGGTAAACTTCTATATCATAAGTTTGTTTAATATGCTTGATACACTTAATAAGCCTTTCAATGTCATAATCTGCTCTTGTAATATGATGTCCTCCACCAAAGTTAATCCATTTCATCTGATAAAGGTAAGTACCAAACTTATCTTCTACTACGTTTAAAATACGCTCCAGTGTATCTGAATTTTGTTCACACATGGCATGAAAGTGTAATCCTTCAATCCCCTCTAAGTCTTGATTTTTAAACTGTCCTAAAGTGATTCCCATACGAGATTTAGGTGCACAGGGATTATAAAGATCCACCTCTACCTCTGCATATTCTGGATTAATACGAAGGCCACAACTGATTTTCTTTTCAGATGCCCCTACCTTATCTTTATACTTCTGCCATTGATGAAAAGAATTAAATACAATATGGTTAGAATACTTCATAATCTCATCAAATTCCTCTTCTTTATAGGCAGCAGCATAAATATGTACTTCCTTCCCCATTTCTTCATGCCCTAGCCTTGCTTCATGAAGAGAACTTGAAGTTACTCCACTTAGATACTTGGCTATTAAAGGAAATGTCTCATACATTGAAAAAGCTTTGGTGGCTAAAAGAATACGGCACCCTGCTTCCTGTTCTACCTTTTTTAAAACTTCTAGGTTCTTTATTAATAGACGTTCATCTACCACATAAGAAGGGGTAGGTACTTTCGTAAAATCTAAATCCATAATTTTCTCCTTAGTCCACAAGTTCTGGCTCAAAAGTTTCTTGCCATGGTAAGCCCCATTTATTAAGTGCTTCCATAAATGGATCTGGATCAAACTCCTCTACATTATATACCCCTGGTTTCTTCCATTTTCCTTCAAGGAGCATCATAGCACCAATCATGGCCGGTACACCTGTTGTATAAGAAATGGCTTGTGAACCCACTTCCTTATAACATTCCTCATGATCACATACATTGTATACATAGTATTGTACAGGCTTGCCATCTTTTACACCTTGGCAGATACAACCAATATTTGTTTTTCCTTTGGTTCTAGGTCCTAATGAAGCTGGGTCTGGTAATATGGCTTTTAAGAATTGAAGTGGTACAATTTCTTTTCCCTCATAATTAATAGGTTCAATAGATGTCATCCCTACATTCTCAAGGACTTTAAGATGTGTTAAGTAATTTTGAGAGAAGGTCATGAAGAAACGAATACGCTTAATACCTGTAATATTAAGTGCCAATGACTCTAACTCTTCATGATGTAAAAGATACATATCTTTATCACCAATTTCAGGGAAATTGTACACTCTTTTAATTTCCATTGGTTCAGTCTCTACCCAATGCCCATTTTCAATATAGCTTCCTTTAGCTGTTACCTCACGAATATTGATTTCTGGATTAAAGTTTGTTGCAAAAGGATAACCATGATCCCCTGCATTAGCATCTAAAATATCAATATAATGAATTTCATCAAAGTAATGTTTAAGTGCATAAGCTGAGAATACACCTGTTACACCTGGATCAAATCCACAACCTAAGATTGCCGTAATACCCGCTTCTTCAAACTTTTCCCTATAAGCCCACTGCCAACTATATTCAAACTTGGCTGTATCAAGTGGTTCATAGTTTGCAGTATCTAAATAATGGGTTTTAGTAGCTAAACAAGCATCCATAATCGTTAAATCTTGATAAGGTAATGCGACATTAATAACAATATCAGGTTTATACTCTTTAATCAGTGCAATTAATTCTTCTACATGATCTGCATCTACCTGAGCAGTTGTAATCTTAGTTTTACCTCCATCTAATTTTTCTTTAAGGGCATCACACTTTGATTTTGTGCGACTGGCAATACAAATTTCCTCAAACACCTCATAGTTTTGTACACACTTATGTACCACTACACTAGCAACACCACCAGCTCCAATAATTAATGCTCTTCCCATCTCTTAATCATCTCCTTTGTATTTTATTTTTAAAATCAACTCTTCCACTTGTATTTCAATTTATTTCATTTAGTAATACCTTATTTCAATAGCTTCCTCACATAATTAGGCATAGCAAAACTACCTCTATGTACTTCTGTATTATAATATTGTGTTTCTATCCCCAATGCATTCCACGCCTTATCATCTAAATCTACTAAGGGATCATATTTTTTAGAGGCAAATCCAAAAAGCCAATGACCTGATGGATAAGTAGGAATATGGGCACTATATAGTTTGGTAATAGGGAAAAGACCTACAATCTTTTCATATGCCTTTTGAAGCGAATTGGCATGCATTTGATAATAAGGACTCTCATGTTGATTGACTAAGATTCCATCACACTTAAGTGCCTTATAACAATTGCCGTAAAACTCTTTTGTAAATAAACCCTCTCCTGGACCAAAAGGATCTGTAGAATCTACTATAATGAGATCATACTCATTCTCTATATGACGAATATATCTAAGTCCATCTTCATAGAAAATATGTACACGTGGGTCCTCTAGGCTACAAGCTGTTTGCATCAGATGAAGTCTACAAGCCTCTACTACCATCTCATCTATTTCTACCAGATCAATATGTTCTATGGTTTGATAACGAATCAGCTCTCTTACCGTTCCGCCATCGCCCCCACCAATCACTAGCACCTTTTTAATCTTAGGATGAGTTGCCATAGGAACATGCACAATCATATCATGATAGATAAACTCGTCCTTTTCTGTCAACATCATGCAACCATCTAAGGCTAAGAATGTTCCAAACTCATAGGAATTCATCACATCAATACGTTGATACTTACTTTGTGCTGAATAAAGATGCTTATCTACCTTAATTGAAAAACGAACATAGGGGCTATGTTCTTCTGTATACCATAACTCCATTTCATCTGCTCCCTTCACCTATTATTCCTTTACTATATTGATATGCTCAATATGAATGTCTTCTGTTCCTGTTAAGAAGCATCCTTTCTTTTTTGCATAATGAATATAGTCTAAAATTTCTTGAGTAATTCGCTCTCCTGGTGCTAAAATAGGGATCCCTGGTGGATAACACATGATAAATTCACTGCAAATATACCCTGCACTATCCTCTATGGGAATAGATTTTTTATCCCCATAAAAGGCTTCTTGAGGCGTCTTTACTACTTGAGGGTTAATATACTCATGCTCTAGCATGCCTGAAGGACTCTTTAGGTAGCATCTCTTTATCTCTGACAAAGCCGAAATAAGACGTTCTATAGCAAGTTCTGTATCACCCACAGAAATAATGGCTAACACATTGCCAATATCTCCAAATTCTATTTGTATATCGTAATCCTCTCTTAGAAGATCATAAACCTCAATTCCTGCAAGGCCTATATCTCTTGTATGTATGGATAACTTCGTCACATCAAAATCAAATACCGTGTCTCCATTAATAAGTTCTTTCCCAAAGGCATAGTAACCATCCATTTTATTAATCTCTTCTCGGGCATAATTTGCCAGTTCCACTACCCTATCAAAAATCTTCTTACCATTTAAGGCTAAATTTTTTCTAGAAAGATCTAAGGAGGACATCAGTAAATAGGAACCACTTGTCGTTTGGGTTAAATTAATAATTTGACGCGTGTAACCTTCTCCCACATTATTATTAATAAGCAAAAAAGAACTTTGAGTTAAAGAACCTCCTGTTTTATGCATACTCACTGCTGCCATATCAGCCCCAACACTCATAGCAGAATCAGGAAGTTCATCATGAAAATAAAAATGAGTCCCATGGGCTTCATCTACTAATACTAGCATCCCATGTTGATGTGCTAACTCTGTAATCCTTTTAAGTGGAGAACAAATACCATAATAAGTTGGATTATTAACGAGTACGGCTTTTGCATCTGGATGAGCTAATATAGCTGCTTTTACATCACTATAAGACATGCCTAATGGGATACCAAGTTCCTTATTAACACCTGGATTCACATAAATTGGAATAGCCCCACACACAACTAAGGCATTAATGGCACTACGATGTACATTTCTAGGCATGATAATCTTTTCACCACGTTTACAAGCAGTCATCACCATTGCTTGTACAGAGGAAGTAGTACCTCCTACCATAAAAAAGGCATGTTTTGCACCAAAAGCCTCTGCTGCCAACTGCTCTGCTTCTTTAATAACTGATACAGGATGGCATAAATTATCTAGAGGTTTCATGGAGTTGACATCAATTTGCATACAACCCTCACCTAAGAACTCAGTCAATTCTTTATTACCTCTCCCTTGTTTATGACCAGGTACATCAAATGGTACAATGCGCATTTCTCGATATTTTTGTAAGGCCTCATAAATAGGCATACGTTCTTGTGAACTTTTATACATCATTCATTTTCCTTTACAAATATATTTTTTGCCATTTTTTAGTGTATGTAATATTAAGTTATTTGTTTAGTATTAATACATAACATTTCATTACATATACGTCTTATAGCTTGTTATACCATAGGCTAATACCTATTTATAGATTTCGTTACACATTGTACAATAATGAAAAAAAAATATCAATACCTTATCTTATTTTATCTAACTATTTTGTTTATTTATACTAAACTTTATTGCATGTTTTTTTTATTTATAAAAAATCTGCTTTATATATTTGATTATGTTACTCTCCTCTAACACTTCTCATTATTAAGTTTTCAGATTTTTTATTTTTATACAATACATAATATAATTTAAATAATATTTTTTTCTATTTTTTTTGATTTTATCTGTTATTTAGTCAAAATCTCTAATCATTTCTGTTTACTTCTCTTTTTAGGTTCTGGTTTTAAGTCATACTTTCTATTTCTATGGCATTCATTCATAACTTATTCTGATTTATATAGAAACACTTTGTGTCTTAACCTTATTTAAGTTTTTCTTATCTCCTAGTAGATTACCCAAATTAAAAGGAGCTACTCTTAACACTTAAAATTAGCTCCTATAGTAACTCCTTTGTTCTATTTAAAACTCCATACCCTTTTAACAATAGTCACATAAAACTCTATACTCTAACCCCTTATATATCATATCTCTTTATCATAATCTATTGCTTGTTATTAAGGTATTCAACAATTAGATTACCCTTTAATCTTCTTTAAATTTAGTATATTATTCTATGTCTATTTCTAATTCTAATATATTCCCACATGCTTTAATATCTTTTGCCTCCTGTTTAAAATAGTCTACATATTTTTGCTTAGTTGTAATTTTAAAACTTTCCATTTCAGCTCTCATAGATAGATGGTTTTCTGATTTATATCGCCTCATCTCTTCTAATACTCTTTTAATTTCTACACCAAAATCAAGTAGTTCTTCTCTTACTTCGTTGTTTTTTTCCCAGGTCATTAAATGTAAGGAAATGGTCTTTTCATACTTTCTAAAAAAACTTTGATAAATATACTCTGTTTCGTGAGGTATATAAATAGCATATAACTTGAGGATACTCATTAAAGCATGATAAATCGTATATTGAGCAGCTATTCTTTCTTTTTCTCCATGAAGTTCTGGTTTATACAATCTATCCTTAACAAGTTCTAGATAGTTGTCACAAAAGTCTTTCCAAAACAAATTATCTATTTCATGTCTTGCTAGTCCTACTTCATAAGCTTCTAATAGACTAGTAGCCTTGTTCATTACTTCTTGTACACATGCTAGTAACCATTCATCTGCAGGTAATAATATGATCTTTTTACTTTCTATAAGTTCTTTATCAAAATCTTGCAAATGCATCATAACAAATTTACTTGCATTCCAAAGTTTATTTATTAATCGTTTACCTGGTAATAAATCTTCTTCTGCAAAAAAAGTATCTGCACCTAATTTTGCATTAGCAGCCCAATATCTTAGCACATCAGCAGAATGATTTTGAATAAGCTCTTTAGGAGAGAGTTTTCCATTATTTTTAGATTTACTTATTTTCTCTCCTTTTTTGGCTAAAACAAATCCTGAAATCATAATGTCTTTCCAAGGCAACTGTCCTGTATGGTACAAACTTCTAACAATGGTATAGAAGGCCCAAGTTCTTATAATCTCATGAGCCTGTGTTCTAAGTCCCATAGGTATTTTAAGTTCTAATCTCTCATCTGCTTCTTGCCATCTGGCATTGATTTGTGGAGAGATAGAAGAAGTAGCCCAAGTATCCATTACTGCTGCTTCCGGAATAAATTCCTCCGAACCACAACTACACCTTTCTTTTGGCATTTGTTCCAATGGATTAACAGGTAAATCTTCTATTTTAGCTAGTATAGTTTTACCACACGCTTTGCAATACCATATAGGCAGAGGTATTCCAAAATAGCGTTGCCTAGAAATGCACCAATCCCACTTTAAATGCTCTACCCAAGAAATATACCTATTCTTCATTATCTCAGGGTACCAATGAATTTCTTCGGCAGCATGCAAATACCTTTCTTTCTCACTAAGTATATCGATATACCACTGCTTTGAAGGAATTATTTCTATTGCTTTTTGACAACGTTCATGTACAGCAACACTATGTGTAAGTGGTTCCTGTTTTATTAATAAACCTTCATTTTTTAATGCTTCTATAATGTTTTTTCTTGCTTCACCTACTTTTAAACCTCCAATTAAGGGGATACTCTCATCAATTCTTCCATTTGGTAAAATAACCTTTTTGTAAGGTAAATGATATTTATCATACCACTTTACATCCATCATATCACCAAAGGTTGCACACATAACAATTCCTGAACCTTTATCTATAAGGGTTTCTTCATCTCCTATAATAGGAACTTCCTCTCCATATAAAGGAACAATTGCTTTCTTTCCTATATATTTTTTATACCTCTCATCTTCCTCATTAACCAATAAACATACTACACCATATAAGAGTTCTGGTCTGGTTGTTGCTACAGTGAGTTTTTCCCCTTCTACAAGAAAAGAAATATAGTTAAACTCCGTCTCCTTATCTACTGTTTCTAACTCAGCTTGGGCAATAGAAGTTTGACACTCTGTACACCAAAGTACTGGAGATTCTTTAGAATAAGCCTTGTTTTGATGTACCAATTCTAGAAATAAACGTTGAGATATTCGCATTGTTGTGGAGCTATTCGTTTCATACTGTAGGCTCCAATCAACTGAAAAGCCTAAAGACTGCCATAACCTTTTAAATTCCTCCTCATATTTTGCTGATACTTCCTGACATCTTTTTCTCATTTCACTTCTTTTTAAATCCCTAGCTACTACATGTTGCTCTTTTTCTACTAAGCGTTCTGTAGGTAATCCATTATCATCAAATCCAAAAGGATAAAATACGTTATATCCTTGCATCCTTTTAAATCTTGCAATCATTTCTGCTTGACTATAAGAGAAAATATGACCAATGTGTAATGCTCCACTTACAGTAGGTGGTGGCGTATCAATAGAATACGTTTCTTTTTTACTTTTAGGTTCATATGCATATATATGATTTTCCTCCCAAAATTGTTGCATTTCTTTTTCAATACGTTGTGGCTCATAATGTTTTTCCATGTTTTTACCTCCTTTAGGCTGTAAAATATGAAACAAAAAACGCCCTAAGCATATATGCACTATATGCTTAGGGCGAACAATTATGTCCGTGGTACCACCTAAATTCAGACCATGGGTCTGCACTCTTACAATACAGGATAATTTGCATAAAACAATCCGATATCGGTTTCCTTTTAACGGTGGAAAGCTAGTCCGGTGAAGTCTACTTAGAGAAAATCTCTTTTCATTTCACAGCTCTAAGGCTACTTCCATAAACGCTTCATGAAGATTTTCACCTACCATCTTCTCTCTGCAAATCTGACGTCTATGTACTCCTCCTCGTCAACGCTTTTGTCTCATATTTTTTGTAGTATAATCTTATTATTCTATTCTGTCAAGAGCTTAACAATACTTAACTGAACATTATATTCTATTTTTTCTTTGCATATAATACGCAAAAGTGATAGTACTTATATAAGCAATCTGCCATTTGAAATCCTGCTTTGTCTAACCATTCTAGTTGTTCTGCTAAAGTAGAAGGATTATCTAACTTAACTCTCTCATAGGCCTTATCTATTTCTTCTCTAGATAATCCACTTTTTTCAACACTTTCTCTCCAAAGCTTAGAGAACATTTCTTCTACTTCCACACTTGGACTTAATACTTGATCGACTTTATATAATGCCTTTATTTTTTTCTTCTAAAATTTTGATAGCATCATAGAATATTAAATTAATAGGTGTAGGCACACCTACTTCTTTACCCATAGCAATCATTTCTCCTGCAAACATTTCTACTTCAGTCTCTCGCTTATTTTCAATATCTTGAAGCATGGATGTTTTATTTCCATAGGGTACATGACTTAGTCGTTGCCTTTGTGTCATTAAATCCTCTTCAGTAAAAATAATACCTTTCTTAGCCGCCACAGCAAATACTTCCTTCATTGCCATCTCTCTTAAATGATTAGCTGTCTCACTTACTTGCCAAGCCCCGAAAGGAATACCTAATATGGCAGAACTTTGATTTTCAGCCACATTACAAGCATATTTATGCCATAAGGCCTTCTTCATATCTAAAGGAATTCTACTCTGAATATGCGCCTCATCAAAGAGTTTCTTGATAGCTAAAACACGTTTAGACATCACCTCATTATTAGCCTCACCAAATTCAATATACCCATTGTGGTCATTAAAAAAAATCCCTTCTTCTGTACGTATACTACTTAAACGCATTAAAGAATAAATCACCTTTTTGCCATATGTAGCTTGTAGTACTTCTTCACTACTTACACCATTTAATAAGGACATAATAACTGTATGTTCTCCCACCCTATTCTTAATATCTTTGATTGCCTGTTGTAAACCTTGATATTTAGTAGCTATTATGACTAAATCAGCTACTTCGTCACACTCTTGAGGTGTCACTATTTGAAATTGATAGGGCTTGCCATTAATGACCAGCCCTTTCTCTAATTTTGATTTTCTTTCTCCATCCGCAATAATCACTAAATTTTCTTCTCTGATAACAGAAGAAAGTTTTGAGGCTACAAAAGCACCTATTGCCCCTAATCCAATAATAGCTACTTTTTCTATCTTCATTATTCACCAAGCTCCTCTATTTCTTTTAACCATAGGGTGCTACATGCATCACTTGGCATACGCCAATCGCCTCTTGGAGATAAACAAATACTACCAATTTTAGGTCCATCAGGTAAACAACTACGTTTAAACTGCTGAGTAAAGAAACGATGGTAAAATACTTTAAGCCATTTCAAAATAATCTCATGACTATATAGTTCATCACTTTCTTCTTCTTTTACCCCAAAGGCTACTTTAGCAAGGAAATAAATCTTGGTTGGACTAAAGCCATAACGCAATAAATAATATAAGAAGAAGTCATGTAATTCATAGGGACCCACTGTATCTTCTGTTTTTTGAAGCATTTCTCCATTTTTACCTGTAGGTAAAAGTTCTGGACTAACAGGTGTATCTAATATGTCTAATAAGGTATGTTTGACTTTTTCGCTTTGACCTTTGGAAATTGTTGAAACAAGTCCTCTTACAAGAGTCTTTGGTATACTAGTATTTACTGCATACATACTCATATGATCGCCATTATAAGTACACCAGCCAAGTGCTAATTCACTTAAATCTCCTGTTCCTATCACCATGCCACCACCTTGATTGGCAATGTTCATTAATATCTTTGTGCGTTCCCTTGCTTGTGTATTTTCATAAGTAATATCATGAACATTCTCATTATGACCAATATCTCTAAAATGTTGCCTACAAGCTGCTGCAATAGGAATCTCTCGCATAGTAATACCTAATTCCCTCATAAGTTGTAAGGCGTTTTCATAGGTACGGTCTGTTGTCCCAAATCCAGGCATTGTTACTCCTACGACCCCACTACGTTCCCATCCTAAATCATCAAAAGCTCGAACTGTAACTAGAAGGGCTAAAGTGGAATCTAACCCCCCTGAAATCCCAATAATCGCACGTTTACTATTGGTATGAGTTAGGCGCTTTTTAAGGCCTGCTACTTGAAGCATAAATATATCTTCACAACGTTGATCCCTTGTCTCTAATCTATGTGGAACAAAAGGTTTCCTTGGAATCTTTCCTTTAAAAATACCTCTATAACTTAATGGTTCCTCTTTTATACATCTCACTTGAGGCATAAATACTTTTCGACTATCCCCATAACTTTTTCCTTTAATACGATCTTTTTGAAGACGCTCTAGATCGATGTCTTCTACTAAAACATAATCTGTGTCTATTATTTTTTTATTTTCTTTTTTAATTGCACCATTTTCTACAATTAAACTATGTCCACTAAAAACAAGGTCCGTTGTAGACTCTTCTTCCCCTGCTGAAACATAAAGATAAGCACATAGCGTTCTGGCAGATTGTTGACTTATAAGCCCTCTGCGATACTCTCTCTTGGCAATAATCTCATTACTTGCAGAGAGATTAACGATTACATTAGCACCTGCCAAGGCTAAAAGGGAACTAGGAGGGATCGGTGTCCATAAATCTTCACAAATTTCCACACCTACCTTTAACTCTCCACACTCAAACAGCAAATCTGTTCCTACTGGTACACTTTGCCCTAATAAAGTGATTTCAGTAGGTTTTAAACCTATTCCAAGCGCAAACCATCTTTTTTCATAGAACTCATTGTAATTAGGAATATAACTTTTAGGTACTATTCCTAATACTTTTCCTTTTAAAAGTACAATGGCACAGTTATAAAGGTCATCCTCTATCATCAGTGGCATACCTAAAACAATAAGAGTCTCCATAGTTTGAGTTTCCCAGGCAATTTCCTCCAGTGCCTTCTTTGAACTTTCTAAAAGAGTGGTTTGAAAAAACAAATCTCCACAAGTATAGCCAGTAATGCATAGTTCTGGCAAGCCAATTACTTGTGCCCCTTCTTCATATGCTATTTTAACTTGTTTTAAAATTTGTTCTTTATTATAAACACAATCTGCTACCGCTACATTTGGTACAGCTGCTGCTAATTTTACAAAGCCATACATATCGTTGTCATCTCCTTTTTAAAAGTCTCCTCTATGAAGTCTATCACGAATTTCCTTTAATGTGTATTGTTTCATCATTTTTCCGTCTTTAAATACAGTTTTTAATAAATTTTCTTCTTTTATTTCACCTTCATAACTGGTACCATATCCATCTATATAGGTAATTTCACCATCTTTTTCATAAACATAGCATAACCCTTTTTGAGATTTTTTAAAATGACCTGTATCTGTCTTGGGATTTTTAAAAATTTCAATACGTTGGTTTTCACGCTCTGCATAAGTGGCTTTAATGGCAATCCCAAAGGTATCTCTTGTATAAGGATTAAAGGTATCATCTTCATTTTGAAGACATTGCATAGAAAAGCTCCCTACACCAAGGACTACATTATTACAAGCAAAACCTTTTTTCAATAATCTTTCATAAATAGCATCTGCCCGTTGTGGTGTAATACTATCTCCATAGATAGCCTTAATATGAGAATCTAATACTTTAAAACCCTTACTATTTACTGTTCCTCCAAAGCTTTCCCATAAACATTGTACTGTTCCCTTTTCTTCTGGTGTTGTTCCGCCTAATAAGTCTGTTCCACAGATGATATCTACAGGATCACCACTATCACCTCTTACCAATAAAGTCCCTTCGTGTGCTAGAATCTCTGACTTACATTCTGGAAGTAGTTCAGTAATTAATCGCCAATAGTCATAGCTATCACTCACCATTGAACAATTATGTTTTGGATAAATCTCTGTTAATAAACGTTTAATCATGGCTGTTTCATTTCCATCTACCGCATAGTTAGAACACATCACACTATGCTCCGTACTAATAGCACCAAAAGCAACTTCTTCCTTTGTGCAATCACAATTATAAAGTTGTTCTAAATAACTGATTGCTGGTACTGTAGCGGTATTCACAAAAGATAAACAAAAAGCTGCACTACTTTTAATAGCACTTTCTGTACTTTCTTGACCTCTCATAGAGAAGTCACCTAATGCACGTCTTCTTGGTACACTGTCTTCTACACTCATTTCATAATATTTATTAACAATTTGACGATACTTATAGCCTACATTAGCACTTATCATGGTATGCCACAAATAACATGAAATATTAGTTTCGATCGTATTAACAAGCCATACAAAATCAGCATGTGTATTACTTACTTCTAGCATAGGAACTTTAATGGGCACCCTTGTCCCTTCTGGTATAGCTTTAATTTCTAAGGGTAAATAGCCTAAATCATGAAGAGCTGCAATCTTCTCTAGCCCATAAGCCCCTTTTCCCAATGTGGCATTTAGAAGTCTTTCATATTCGTCTAATACCTCTGCCTTTGGTCTATTAAAGAAATTAGTATTAAAAGCCTCTATTAAATAGGTTTTGATAAAACCTTGGAGTCCAAACATAATTAAATGCTCTTCTCCATTCAGTCTACTCATACGTGGCGTAAAATAAGAAACCATCTTAGTTAATCCCTTAGGATACTGCTCATTATGGGTTGTTTTATAATAGTCTAATAGTAACAATGGATTCATCCCTATCCCAAAATTCATCATATCTCATCCTCTCCCCTACTGTTTATTCTTTAATCACTGATATTATTTACATATCATTTACTGAAACAACTTTAATGACCTATTTTTAAAGGTAATACTGTAATTTTCTCATGAGCTTTCGTTAATAAACTTGAAGTAGTATAAATATGATGAATTAAGTCACCTTCCATTAATTTCCCTTCTAAAATACTATCTTCACAATGTGTGACATATAAATTAATCAGCTTTGCCCCTAAATGTCTAAGCTTTAGTGCTGAAAAGAAAAAAGTCCCTCCAAAACTACTAATATCATCTATTATTAAAACATTGAAAGGCTCTTTTGGGATATATCCTGAAACATCTAAACCTTTAATATCTCCTGTTTCCCAATCTCTTTGCTTAATTCCAAAAGCATTTGGAAATTGGAATGCCTCACTATATCGTTTTTGACTCCCACTATCTGGATAAAAAATAATATCATGACTGGCTACTATCCCACTTTGTCTAACTGCCTCATCAATGTAATCCTTCACGGGCATTTGTTCTACACGATGAAGTAAGGCAGTTGTTACATCAGAATGGGGATCAAGTACATGAACTCTACTAAAATTTAAGCTATTAATGACTTCACAAAAATACTTTAGTGTAAAAACATCTTCTGATTTCTTTACACGATCTTGTCTAGCATTAGGCACATAGGGCATCCATAATTCTATTTGGGTAATACCCTTATCTTGAAGATGTCGTGTCAAAAAGATAAGCATCATCAATTCTTCATTACTTTCATATTGCCATTCTATAACTGCTTTTTCATTCTTCTCTACCAAATATTTAATAAGCATGCTACCATCTGGGAAATACCCCGCCTTCATTTCTTTGCCATTTATACGAATCATACTAATCTCCCCCTTGACTATATAGATGTTTATCAACTCTTTATATCATCATCTTTGCCTCTCTATTATTCATTAATGACACTGATTTGACACATTTTTAAGGTTGTTAGAGCACTAGTATGTGTTTCAGGTGTTACCCCTGCACAACAACTTGCATCTACTATGATTGAGAGTTCTGGACAATAAGCTTTAATAAGTAAGGCATTAGAAACTACACAAATGTCTGTACATAGACCTACAATTTCTAGCTCTATCAACTCCTTTTCTGAAAGTGCCTTAATCTGCTCCGCAAGCTCCACACTTCCAAAGGTTGGTTTGTCAAGTATCACATTATCATCAGCTACTACCTCTTGAATAGGTGCTGCCAACTCCCATCCCCAAGTAGACTGTATACAGTGTGGTACAGGTAATTTTTGACCTTCTTGTGTACTTAAATAATCTTCAAGATGTGTATCTCTTGTAAAAAATATTTGTTCCCCTCTCATCTGATAAGTTTCTATTTTTTTTACTACCTGAGGCAATATCTTCTGCGCTTCTTTTGTTCCTAAGTTCCCTGTAATAAAGTCATTTTGCATATCCACTACAATCAATATTCTTTTCATACTTATCCCCTTCTTTCCCTTTTTACTTTCTAAAATGAATCATTTAACGTATCCTCATTAAGTATCTAATAAATCACTTTTTATTCTGTCGATACACTTAGTAACTTTTTGTTACTAACTATAGTGATATTATATGTCTGACTATTTAAATTGTCAATAAATTTAGTTATTTATTATTTCCTATCTCTACTTAAGGCTTTCATAAAAAAAGATCCACCCACTTGGTAGATCTCTCTTTATTTTTCTCAACATATCTATAAAGCAATAGAATTTCTCATAAAATGAATATCTTCTGGTTCAAGAACAATATCTCCCGCCAAAGCATTTTCCTCTATTTGCTCTATTTTTCTTGCCCCACATAGTACATTCATATATTGGCTCTGAGCTGCTACCCAAGCAATTGCTAAATTTCCTAAAGAGCAACCATACTTCTCACAGAGGGGTAGCCAAGAATCTACACCATCTACAATCTTACTTAAATTATCTCCTTGATACCATTTCTTACCATCTCTTGAGCTACCATTTTCTGGCACGTAATCTTTACGAATTTTTCCTGTTAATAATCCTTGTTCAAGAGGGGAATAAGCTTGAAAAGTAATCCCATATTTTTCTGCTGTTGGTAAAACTTCCTTTTCAATACGTCTATCAATTAAGCTATATTTTTCTTGAATAATATCAAGCTCACCATATCTAACATATTCCTCAATATGCCAAGCTGACATATTAGAACCACCAATCGCTCTAATTTTACCCATTTTCTTAAGCGCCATTAAGGCTTCCATCGTTTCTTCTACTGGCACAATAAATGGCTCTACACATTGCCAATGGGTAAACAAAATATCTATATAGTCAGTTCCTAAACGCTTTAAACTTTGATCAACAGAGTCTATAATAGCCTTTTTCGTAAGATTTTTATAGACATCAAATCCATCTCTAGAGAAGTAATAACTTCCTACAGTACGGTCAAACATTAAACCACACTTTGTAGAGAGAATAACTTGATCACGTATAGGTTTGATAGCCTGTCCAACAACCTCTTCACTATGACCAAAGCCATATACTGGTGCAGTATCTATAAGGTTAATTCCTTTTTCTAATGCTGTGCGAATCGTCTTAATAGATTCTTTATCATCATTATTGCCCCACCAGGAGCCACCACCTATAGCCCAGGTACCTAACGCAATTTTTGATACTTCTATATCTGAATGCCCTATTTTCATTGTTTGCATTACTTATTCTCTCCTATCTTTTCATTATATTTTATAAACTACAAAATCACTTTTTTCTATCTTAACTAATGTAGGTACTTACACACCAACCTATAGTTCCATTTGCCAGTTTTATTTTATACCAATCACCTAATGTCCCTAATATAGTAACTTTTGTCCCCTTAGATAGTTTGGTTATAATAGGTCTATCTGTTCTTGCACCAGCTCTTATATTAAGCGTTGTGACATTAACAGTCCCTTGAATGATTGGCTTTTGCACATTAATATTTATGTTATTGGTATGCGTCGTTTGATTACTAACCATACCTTTTTCTTCTACTCTAATATAATCAGCACTTGCCCAACCTATTTTACCATCTGCAACTTTAATCTTATACCATCCATTTATACTATCTAAAATGGCCACCTTAGTACCACTTACTACTTTCGTAACAATAGGGCGATCTGTTTTAGCACCTGACCTAACATTCAGTATAGTAGCTGCTACTACACCTGTTTTTTCTCCTCCATTGAAGTGAATTTGATTACTTGTATCTACTGATTCTATATCATTCCCTTTCCCTACATTATTATTGTTACTAATGTTAGTATTATTACTGGAATTTGTACTTCCTGTTCCTAAAACAGGATTTACATTATAGTACGCACTTATTTTATCTTTACAATTCATGCGATTATTTAAAAGATCTCTTAAACTAAAGTAAATACTTCCTTCAATTTGGGTATACTTTCCATTGATGGCTAATTGTGTGTCTATTTGATTAGCTACTGCATCACTATAAATCCCTTGACCTATATAGAGCTTTGTAGAGGTACCAACTACCTCATTTGACCACCATTTGATTAAGGTTTCATAATCTGCCTTTGCATGTCCTGTTTCCCAATATATTTGTGGTGCAATATAGTCTAGCCAACCATTTTGAATCCAAGTGCGTACATCTCCATAAACAGAGTAGTATCCTTCACTTCCTGATGTAGCTGATCCTGTTGCATCTGAAGTATTATTTTTCCAAATACCTACTGGGCTAATACCAAAACTAATGTTTTTCCCATAGGTACGATTTACATTTTTTATCATATAACTTACACGAGATACCATATCATTAACGGCTTGCCTTCTTTGATTAGCTACTACACCATCTTTACTTTCTCCTGTTGGTAAAGGATAAGAAGAAGGATAGAAATAATCATCAAAGTGAATACCATCTACATTATATTTTATAGCAATTTCTTTTACTGTGTCTACAATATGTACTTTTACTTCTTCTTGCTCTGGATTGTAGTAAAGTGCATTGTTATAACTTAATACCCAAGAAGGATTTAAACGTGCTGGATGATTAGTTGCTAATACATTCACATCTGTACCACTTGTGGTTACGCGATAAGGATTTAACCAGGCATGGAGTTCCATTCCTCTTTTATGAGCTTCTTCTATCATAAAGGCTAGTGGATCATATCCTGGATCTTGACCTTGAACACCTGTTAAGACATCTGACCATGGGTTAATACTCGACTCATATAATGCATCTGCCTTAGGTCTTACTTGTATAAAGACAGCATTTATTCCTATTTCTTTAAGCTGATCTAATTTTTCTATAAACTCGCTCTTTTGAGCGCCTATGTTATTCTTAGTACTAGGATAATCAAGATTGTAGACTGTAGATATCCAAACTCCTCTTAACTCCTTATTAGAGACCTTTGCAACTACATTTATACTGAAGAGACTTAATACTAAGGTAAATAAAGTAAATACCGAAACTACTTTTTTCAATTTTGTTCCTCCTTTGATATTTTTTTAGTTTTTTCTAGTTATTTTCCTTTAAATTATACGAGTATTTATATTCTTTGTAAATATTTGTCATCCATTTGTTAGCTAGTTATGAGATTTATTTCACCAAAGTTACAATATTGAAAGGTAATTGTCACTAAAACCCTATAGATTGAAATGTCATTTCCTCTTATAATAAATTTATAACCAAGAAAGGAGTGGATTGAAATGAAATATTTTAAAAGGTTTATTAAAATTACACTTATTTTTCTCCTTATACTTACAATTAGTGGTATAGGCTATGGTTATTTTGCTTATAAGCATATTATCTCTTCTTATCCTATAGAGCAAACTATCTCCTCTTTGAGGAGTAATGAAAACTATACATCTTCTCAACATATCAGTCCTACTTTTCTTGATGCCATAGTGGCTATCGAAGACCATCGTTTTTATAATCATGGTGCAATTGATTTTATTGGAATGGGGCGCGCCTTCATTACTAACTTTATCTCAGGTTATATTGAACAAGGGGGAAGTACTATTACACAGCAACTTGCCAAAAATCTTTTTCTCGATCAAACACAGAGTTTAGAACGTAAATTTAAAGAGATATTTATCGCTCATGAACTTGAAAAACTTTACAGTAAAGATGAGATTCTAGAACTTTATGTCAATGTCATTTACTATGGGGATGGAAATACAGGTATTACTATGGCAAGTCAAAATTACTTTAATAAGCTTCCTTCTGAACTTACTTTTGATGAAGCAACTTTGCTAGCTGGTTTACCTCAAGCCCCTTCTGCTTATGCTCTAAGTAGCCATTATGATGCAGCTATTAAAAGACAAACTCAAGTTATTAGTGCGTTGATTTCCTTTATTGATGACTATAAGCACTTAACAAATTTAGATACTCCTTAATATCACAGATAGAATTTTCCTCTATACTCCCTATTGTATCAGAAGGCAAAGGACACTTTTTTTAAGCTACCAAAAATGTTCACCTATATTAGGTGAACATTTAGATGTTTTTTTGTAATATTTATCCTCCAATATACAATTGACTATTTATATCAAATATTCTAATATATTAGTATATTTTAGTTACTTAATTTTTTAGTATTTAAGGAGTTTTGAATGTGATTTCACAAAATCTTGAAGCATTGACCAATTATTTATGGCATCAATCATCTCAACGCATTAATCACCTTTTGTCAACCGAACCAGACTTTAATATTGGAGACTATTATTATCTTTTAGCTATTTATAACATGCAACATCCTAATTTCGGTGATGTAGCTGAGACCCTCAACTTAACCAAACCAGCTATATCTGCACTTATTAAACGACTTCAAAAACATGGACTCATTGAAAAATCTCAATCTGAAGAAGATAAACGCATCTTCTATCTAGAACTTACTCAAAAAGGTGTTGATCTTATAGAAGGCGACCATCATGTATATTCTCATATTGAATCTATCATTTCAACAAACGTTAGTGATGATCAACTTCAAGCACTTGATTGCTTATTAGAAATTGTTAATTCTTTACTATGTACATCTCAATAAAGTCATTAATACAAAAGGCTAAGTCTATTTGAAATAGGAATAGACTTAGCCTTTTTATTAATGATCATTGATAATTACTTCTAAATACTCTCTATGCTTTTCTAAAATCAGTGATTTAGCAATTAAAATGTAGATATCTTTAATCTCCCTAATCCATTGATGAATGACTTCTTCTGTTTCTTTATATCTTACTAGAAGAACCCTCATTTCCTTTTCAGCTTCTAAAAGATACCGGGTTTTACCTTCCGCTACCTCTTGTTCATTAATAAAGTTAACTAGCTGGTCTTTAAGTTCTTCCAAATTATAATGTAGCTCTATATACTGTGGTAATCTTACTTCTTCTTTTTTATGATTAATAGTATATTCATCACTCCAAAGTTCTAATTGCCCAATAAGCTCTGCAAGCTTTCTCATATTCCCTTCAAAATTCTCATATTGTTCCTTCATGATGTCGTTATTGTTCATGTTATTCTCCTTAATCTTCTTGCTCAAGTTCTTCTTCCTTTGAGGCACTTTTCTTTCTTTTCTTTACACACTCTGTAAGTAAATATTCAATCTGTCCATTAATAGAGCGAAAATCATCTTCAGCCCAACTTGCTAATTCATTCCAAAGAGTTGGAGAAAGTCTTAATAATACTTGTTTCTGCTTTTTTTCTTTTACTTTGCTGTCCATAGGCTTTGGTCCTTTCCATCTATAAGCTCTAATAGATTGTACCACTATTAATAATTGGTTGAGTATCTTTATTGCCACAAAGTACAACTAATAAATTACTTACCATAGCTGCTTTACGTTCCTCATCTAATTCTACAATGCTTGTTTCATTTAATTGCTTAAGTGCCATTTCTACCATCCCCACAGCACCTTCTACTATTTTCTGTCTTGCAGCAATAATGGCTACTGCTTGTTGTCTTTGAAGCATAGCTGAAGCGATTTCAGGGGCATAAGATAAATGGGTAATACGCACTTCTAAAATCTCAATTCCTGCAATCTCAACTTTCTCTTGCAATTCTTTCTTCATAATATCTGCTACTTCTTGACTGCTCCCACGAAGTGTCTTTTCTCTACAACTTTCAACTTCTCCACTATCATACGGATAACATCTTGCAACATTACGGATAACAGAATCACATTGTGTAGAAATATAATTTTTATAGTGATCTACATTAAATACAGCCTTAGCAGAATTCTTGACTTGCCATATAACGACTGCACCTATTTCAATAGGATTTCCTAATTCATCATTTACTTTTTGCTTTTTATTTTCAAAAGTTGTTGCCTTAAGTGATATTTTTTTACTTGTAGTTTCAAATCCTTGAACATTAATATCGTTACTTTTTTCAGTTGTTTGAAATTGAATACCTGATTTAACAGTTGGATTAATACTAGTACAAAAAGGATTCACCCAATAAAATCCTTCTTTCTTCAACGTTCCCTTATACTGACCAAATAATGTTAAAACTAAAGCTTCATTTGGATTAATAACTTTAAGACCGGCAAATAAGAAAAATGCACTACAGAAGACTATTCCAGCAACAATACAAATTGTAACCGTTAAAGCAACATTCTGCTCACCAATACCCATTATACTCAAAGGAAATGCTGCAATACAGATAATCATAAGTAATATTATGCCTAAGAGCATTATCATCCCACTCTTAGCTTTCATTTCTTGTTCTTGATAAATCTTTCTGTTTTCTTCCACACTCATCACTCCTATAATATTTTTCTGAAACTTATTTGATATCATATCAATATCATATCACTATCTTTTCTTTAGTCAATACACTTTATTAATTCTTAATAATTTATTTGATAAATATTTCTCACATACTTCAGCCCTTTCATTAACACTTTTTACACTTTGCTTTCATAAGTAACATTCCTCATGAAACTGCCTCGATATTACAACTAAAAAGACTGAGTTCTGTGTCATGCAGAATTCAGTCTCCAATGTTATTTCAAACCATTAAATTACTTTTTACTATCTACTTATAAACGCACCACATAGTGTATCTTCACAATTCGTACAAGCTGTGGTTGTACTACTTATTGCTACATTTTCTGCCATACATTTACAAACTATATTATCATTATAAATACACTGTAAAGCACTACATTTAATCTGTACAACTTCTTCTGGCTCCTTGGCACAGTTACTTACTACATATTCTTGTTCATTAAAACTTTCACACTGTGTTCCCTCTCGATTTGTAGCACTTTTCTTTCCTACATGAATATAATCTAAGCTACAATAATAAGATTCATTATAAGAACAGTTTTTAACATCACATTTTAAAGTTGGCATTTTCTAATCTCCTTTTAGATAAAATCCTTCTTTAATATTTTGGAGATTTTATGCTCTGTTTATTCCTACATCTTTTTTTGATTTTTACTCTTATCGATATCAGCAGTTCTTTCCGATCATCTCCTTACCTTTCTAACACCTAATAAAAAGTGAATTCTGCTGAAAAATCGTACAACAGCATTCACTTTTTCAATTTACTATTATCCTCTATCATAAGGCCAATTTATTATTTTATAAATAGTGTTCTATCTATTAAAAAAACACTCTGACTTATAATGCTTTATCCCCATGTTCCTCTGTTCTAATACGGATACAATCAAGAACATCATATACAAAAATCTTCCCATCTCCAAATTCTCCTGATTTTGTTACTGAAATAATAAGGTTAATCATCTCCTGTAAACGTTCATCAGGAATAATTAGTTTTATCTCGACTTTTGGAAGCGTGTTAACAATGATTTCATTTGCCCTTACATGCTCTGTATAACCATATTGATTTCCACAACCATATATTTGATTGATAGTCATTCCGGGGATATTAGCCTTTAATAACGCTTCTTTGAGCTGTTCTAAATTTTCTGGCCTAATAATGGCTTCAATTTTCTTCATGCTCTCTCCTCTTTTCTATTTTATTTTCTTCTCTCTACTTTAGTCTAAACCATTGTATGCGGGATAAGCTGCTTCATTATGTTCAGCTAAGTCAAGACCCACACCTTCTGCTTGTTGTGTCACTCTTATGTCTCCAAAACACTTCATAACCTTTAAAATAATAAAGGTGGCTACTGCTGCAATAACAATTGTGATGATAACACTTAGAAGTTGTACTCCAAATAATTTTGTTTCTCCATACATTAATCCATTCCATTTAATCACATCTGGATTAATAGATTGTTTTGCAAAAAGTCCTGTTGCAATACCACCCCAAATACCACCAATACCATGGCAACCAAAGGCATCTAATGCATCATCATAACCAAATTTTCCTTTTACCTTTGACATAAAGAAGAAGCATAATGGACTTACTACAAACCCAATAATAATCGAAGCCCAAATAGGTACAAAACCTGCGCCTGGTGTAATAGCTACAAGACCTATTACACAACCTGTCGCTGCACCTAATACAGTTACTTTTTTATAAATAAGTTTTTCAACAAATAACCATGAAATAAGGGCGGCGGCTGCTGAAGTATTTGTTGTTAAGAAGGCATGCACAGCAATAGGATTAGCTGCTAAAGCACTCCCTGCATTAAATCCAAACCAACCAAACCATAATAAACCTGCTCCTAAAACAACAAATGGAATATTATGTGGCTTATAAGAAAGCATACCATAACCACGACGTTTACCTAGAATAATACAAGCAACTAGTCCTGTAATACCTGAGCTAATATGAACAACATTACCCCCCGCAAAATCAAGGGCACCTAATTCTCTTAGGAAACCACCAGCTCCCCACACCATATGAGCTAATGGGTAATATACAATAAGTGACCAAATACCTATAAAAATAACTAATCTTGAAAACTTCATACGTTCTGCTACTGCACCACAAATAAGAGCTGGTGTAATAATGGCAAACATCATTTGAAAAGCTGCAAATAAAGCTTCAGGAATTGTTCCTGCATAATCGCCATTAGGTGTCATTCCTACACCATTAAAAAACAAATAATTAAATCCTCCTAAAATACCTGTGTGGTCTGTTCCAAAGGATAAGGAGTACCCACAAATAATCCACATTAAGGAAGCCAGCCCACAAATAAAGAAACATGATAAAATTGTGTTTAATGCATTTTTCCTTCTTACCATTCCTGCATAAAAGAATGCTAACCCTGGTGTCATTAAAAATACCAATGCTGAACAAATCATTATAAAACCTGTGTCTCCTGCACTAATTTGTAAGTCCATTTTTCTATCCTCCTATAATTTATTTTTTAAAATACAAAAAAGCGACCTTACATCTCTTAGATGTAAGATCGCCTTTGACCTTTAATAAAAATTATTGTATCACATCTTATTCAAATTTCAATAGTTTTCAGATAATTGTTTTAATTTATTTTTACTTTTTTATTAATATATCCTCTATATAGTCTCTAAACATTGCAAATCTAGCCTTTTCTACATGGGTTCCTTTATGAATCTCCTGTGTTCTAAAATTATAAATGACACTCCCATAATTAAAAACCCCACTATTAAGACTATAGGTATCTTCCTTAATGTGATAAACAATCCCTTCTTTAGTTGCTAATGCACAAATTGATATAAAGTCTTCAGCTACTTCTAATTGTTTTTTCCCTACTCTCTCTAATAAGAATAGTAATAAACGTATGCCACCACTTAAAGGTAACATTTCTTCACCTTTCATATCAAACAACATACCTATATGTTGGAAATACTTAAGTGTTTTATATTGAATCGCATGATAAGCTTCAAAAATCTCTACACCTTCCACATTAAGTACCTGTATTTGTTCTATAATTG
The DNA here is from genome assembly GCA_023436395.1 of Bacillota bacterium. Taxonomy (GTDB): domain Bacteria; phylum Bacillota; class Clostridia; order Lachnospirales; family Cellulosilyticaceae; genus Cellulosilyticum. The sequence goes on from JAEZJJ010000040.1 coordinate 83,101, forward strand.
TTTCCCATTTCATTTCCGTTTTAAATTGATTATTTTCAATGGTTTTCTCAAAACACTGATAGGCTTCTTCTATTGCTTGAGTGGTATGAATCATTTTTTCATTAAGTATAATTTGATATTCCTTCCCATCATATACTAATGCTACTTTATTCTCCATAGTTACTCCTCTTTTATGACTTATATAATTAATAATCATTATTATACCACATTAATTAGTATAATTATATGTCTTTAACAAAAAAGATGGCTCCCTATGAACTAGGAACCATCTTCTTCATTTTTTTATGCAATCAATCTAAGTAAAATCATTGTAAATATTGCCGTTACAGTGGTAAAAATCAAAGAAAAAACAAGAGCTGTACGCATCACTTTATTTTCTTCTCCCAAACGATCAATGGAAGCCGCTGCATTTTGTAACTTAGAAGGAGAAATAACGCTTGCAAGTCCTCCTCCAAAAGCAAGTCCCGCTGTCACTAAAATAAGTGCAACCTTACTCATACCTAGTTCTGTCACTGTATTCATCGCATATTTACCAAACATCGCAATGGTAGAAGCTTCACTTCCTGTGATAAAACCACCAAACAATCCAATAAAAGTAGCCACCCCACCATAAACACCATGAAAAATATTCGCTGAACTCTCAGCTAATAGCTTAATCATGCTATCTGACGCAAAAGCCATCTCTACGCGGCTATAGCCTGACATATTCATCACTTCTCCAATGGCAAAAAATATAGCAGCTGAGAAAACAGGTTTAGGTGCTCTTTTTACCCATGTTGATACTGTGTCTTTGAGCTGTGCTTTCGTTGGACGCAAAATAGGAATGGCAATTAAAGTAGTAATAAAAATCCAAGTATAGGCATTCCAAAGGAAACGTGTATTAATAGGGGTATTATCTGCACTCAGCCCGTTAATCGGCATAAGCCATTTACGGTATAGTAGATCAAATATTCCCTGGGGAATGTTGAGTGCTAAGATAGCTATAATAAGAATTAACCAAGGTGATATTGCTTTTAACAATGAAAAGCTTTTTTCATAAGCTAACTCTTCTTTTGTAAGGATTTGCTTATCAATAATTCTTTTGCCTGTTACTTTTAAATAAACTAACATTATAACAATAACACCAATACCACACAATACGCCTGTTAGTACAACGAGATTGTCAAATTTGCTGGTAAAAAATGAAATAATCCCTATAGTAACACCTGTTAATAAGCAAGGAATAATCCCTTTTTTTATTCCCTTCCATCCACCTGTAATCCATAACATAGCCATACCAATCATGATTGAGGTGAGTGGTAAAAAATATGCAAAGAGTGTGCCCACTTGAGAAAGGGTAATTTCTGCCCCTTCTGCAAGTAACCCTGCGTTTTTCATAAAACTATTTACCATATCTACAAAAACAACGATAGGTGCACCTAACAAAGCATATGTACATAAAGAATCGTAACCAATAGCTGGCAAGGCTATAGCTACATAGGTGCTGTATCCCATAGCCAATAAGATAGGGGGTAACAAAGATACAGGTGTTGCTCCTACTGCTACCATTAATGTTCCAAAGCCTACATTAATGAGCATAATCTGAACGGCTTTATTCTCACTTGCAATGGTTTTAATAAAGATAATAATGCGTTTAAGTGCTCCACTTTTTTCCATTAAGGCCATTTGCAAAAGAGAGGTTGCAACAATAAGTGAAACAGAAAAAGACTTTATAAGTCCAGCTCCTGCCGACCTTGCCACAACTTCTAATGAAGTTTCAAAAAACAGCATTGCCACCAATCCCACCGCAATTAACCCTATTGTCCCTGTAATATGAGCTGGTTTTTTCCATACTACAAGAAGTAATACAATAAGGACGATGCAGGCTAGTGTCATAATTATTGGTAATGCTTGACCCATTTACTTTCCTCCTTTAAATTTATTACTTTATCATTTCAAAGTCCTAAATTACTTATACTATGATATCCATATTACCGCAAGCATAATTATTAATTATTCTAAATCTTAAGTTTTTTATTTTCTATCTTTCATTCTCTACCTTTTATGCTATAAATAGATATTTCAAAAACTATACTGCCTCCAATAACATCTATTATCAAAGTCCTAATGATTTTTATTTATAAACTTACTACTGTAACAATTAAAATTTTATCTTATTATGAATTAACTTCAAATTTTTGCGCATTCTAATCAATATATTATTTGCCAATGTAAGGTAAAAAATAATACACAAAAGAATAGGAGAATGTATATGAAATTAAATCCTAGAGAGCAAGAAAAATTAATGCTCCATATGGCAGGTGAAGTTGCTAAGCAGCGCAAAGACCGAGGTGTAAAACTCAATTACATCGAAGCTGTAGCTCTTATCAGCTCGGAACTTATGGAAATGGCTCGTGATGGTAAAGAAGTTTCCGAGCTCATGCAGCTAGGGAAACATATTGTGAAGATTAGTGATTGTATGGAGGGGGTTGCTGATATCGTTAACTATGTTCAGGTTGAAGCAACTTTTCCAGATGGTACAAAGTTAGTAACTGTTCATGATCCCATTCAATAGGAGGTATAAATATGAAAATAGGCGAAATTATTTCTTGCAACAATGAAATTGAACTAAATCCAAATAAACACACCGTAATGATTAAAGTAACCAACTTGGGGGATCGTCCCATCCAAGTAGGCTCACATTTTCACTTTTTTGAAACAAATCGCTATTTAAAATTTGATCGCGAAAGTACTTTTGGTTTTCGTTTAGATATTGCTTCTGGTACTTCTGTTCGGTTTGAACCTGGTGAAGAAAAGGAAGTACAACTGGTAGCACTTGGTGGTAAACGACGTGTCTTTGGATTTAATGATTTAACAAGAGGTCAAGTGTCAGATGCAACGATTACTTCTGCTATGCACCACGCTAGATTAAGAGGATTTTTACAAGAGGAGGAACGTTAATGAGCTCTATAATTTCAGGAAAAAAATATACAATGATGTATGGTCCTACTACCGGTGATAAAGTAAGACTAGCAGACACAGATTTAATAATAGAAGTAGAAAAGGACTATACCCACTACGGAGATGAAATCAAATTCGGTGGTGGCAAAAGTATGCGTGATGGTATGGGGCAATCTGTCCTTATTACTAGTGAAGACGGTGCTCTTGACCTTGTTATTACCAACGCTCTAATCATTGATTATACAGGTATTATAAAAGCTGATATCGGTATTAAAAATGGTAAAATCGTCGGTATTGGTAAATCAGGAAACCCTAGCATTATGGATGACATTACCCCAGGTATGGTCATTGGTGCCTCTACAGAAGCTTTATCAGCTGAAGGCCTCATTATCACTGCTGGCGGTATTGATACCCATATTCACTATATTTGTCCTCAACAAATTGAAACTGCTCTTTATTCAGGGATTACCACAATGATTGGTGGTGGTACTGGCCCAGTAGAAGGTACTAATGCTACAACTTGTACACCTGGTCCTTGGTACATGAAAGAAATGTTACGTTCTGCAGATGCATTTCCTATTAATCTTGGATTCTTTGGAAAAGGAAATTGTTCTGCGGAAGAACCTCTTATTGAACAAATTAAAGCAGGCGCCATGGGATTAAAAATTCATGAAGACTGGGGGGCTACACCTTCTGTTATTGATCATTGCCTTAATGTAGCAGATAAATATGATTTCCCAGTAGCCATTCATACAGATACCTTAAATGAAGGCGGATGTGTAGAGGATACTATTCATGCCATTGGTGGTAGAACTATTCATACTTACCACACAGAAGGTGCTGGAGGTGGACATGCTCCAGATATTATTAAAATTGCCTGTGATGGTAATGTACTTCCATCTTCAACAAATCCAACTATGCCTTTCTGTATTAATACTATTGATGAACATCTTGATATGCTTATGGTATGTCATCATTTAGACAATAAAATTCCTGAAGACGTAGCTTTTGCCGATTCTCGTATCCGTCCTGAAACTATTGCTGCAGAAGATGTCCTTCAAGATATGGGTGTATTTAGCATGATGAGTTCAGACTCTCAAGCTATGGGACGTATTGGTGAAGTCATTGCCCGTACCTGGCAAACTGCAAGTAAGATGAAAAACGAACGTGGTCCCCTTGCCGAAGATCAGGGACATGATAATGATAACTTCCGAGTAAAACGTTATATTGCCAAATACACCATTAACCCAGCTATTACTCATGGTATTTCTGAATATGTAGGTTCTGTAGAAGTTGGAAAATTTGCTGACTTAGTACTTTGGACCCCTACCTTCTTTGGTGTCAAACCTGATTTAATTATTAAAGGTGGTATGGTTGCTGCAGCTAAAATGGGAGATGCAAATGCCTCTATTCCAACTACCGAACCTATGATTTATAAGAAAATGTTTGCTGCTTTTGGTAAGGCTAAATATGATACTTGCATCACCTTTACTTCTCAAGCTGCTATGAAAGAAAATATTAAGGAAAAATACGGTCTTGAAAAAATCGTTCTTCCCGTAAAAGGTTGTAGAAATATTGGTAAGAAAAATATGATTTTTAATGATAAAACCCCAAAAATCACTGTAGATCCAGAAACTTATGTAGTCATGGCTGACAAAGAAGTTCTTACTTCTAAGCCTGCTAAAGTTGTACCTTTAGCTCAGCTTTATAATCTTTTCTAAAAATAAGGAGCCAGTTTTATGCTAGGAGTTAATTTATTATTTGTAGGAATTGTTCTTATCAGTAATGGTGCCTGTAATCTTACCAAGGTAGATCGAAAAGCCACTTCTGTTATCAACCTATTTGTAGGTATTTTATCCCTGTACTCAAACTTTGTAAATCTCGCACAGGGGAATTATTATGCTGCTGGGACAGGTTTACTTTTTGGTTTTACCTATCTCTTCATTGATATCGACCTACTCTTTAATCTAGACCAAAGGGCATTTGCATGGTTTTCTACTTTTGTTGCCATTAATGCTGTTATTTTTGGTACCCTTGAAGGCTTCTTAGGGGATCGTTATCTTGGCGTTACTCCTGATATCCGTTGGGCCGGTATTTGGTATTTATGGGCTATTTTATGGGGTACTGCCTTTGTAGAAGATATTCTTGGTAAAAAACTTGGTAAATTTACGCCCTATCTTCAAATCTTTGAAGGTATTGTAACAGCTTGGATTCCAGGTATCCTTATGTTAATTGGTAAATGGTAAGACTAGAAATGGAAATTCAATTTTATATTGAATTTCCATTTCTATTAAATCGGAAAGGGGATAAAAAATGATATGTAAAAAAATATTGGGAAATCTTAAAGATGGGCAGCATTTAAATATGCCTATTGAATATGTGGATATTGAATGGCATGATGCTTTTCATAAAATTCATAAGAAGGTTACTAAAGAGGGAACTGAAATAGGTATTCACCTAGACAACGACGTTTTAATTCATGGTTTAAAAGAAGGTGACATTCTTTATAGTGATTCTAATAAAGTCATTGCCGTTCACATCCTTCCTTGTGAAGCGATTGTGGCAAAGGTAGATAGCCATCATACCCATATGATCGCCAAACTGTGCTATGAAATTGGCAATCGACATGCCACTTTATTTTGGGGTGATAATGAGTCTACTTTTATTACCCCTTATACAGAACCCACTCTTGCTATGCTACAAAAGCTTCATGGTGTTACTACCAATGTTCAGACTGTTGCTCTTGATTTTAGTAAGGCTATTTCTTCATCTATTAACGCTCATACTCACGGTTAGGAAAATACTATGAATAAAGAAAATAACTTCTATTTACTACAAATTAATGATGCTCTTTTTCCCATTGGTGCTTATTCACATTCTTACGGCTTAGAAACCTATATCCAAAAGGGGATCTTACAAAATGCTGATGATGCAACCCTATACCTCCACAATAAACTCAAGTACTCTATTTTGTACTCCGATTTATTAGGAGCACGCCTTGCTTATGAGTATACTCAGCAAGGGAAACTTGATGCACTTCTTAAGTTAAATCTTTTAACCCACGTCACCAAAACCCCTTTTGAAATACGGGATGCCAGTATTAAACTAGGTTCTAGATTTTTAAAAACCATTAATGCCTTTAAGCCTCCTTATCAATCTGATTTTTTCAATACTTTTGCTTCCCATTCACAAGATTCCCCTCCTCATCATTGCTGTTTATATGGTGCTTTTTGTGCTGCCCTAGGTATTAATGAAGAGGATACTCTACAACATTATCTTTACAGTCAAACTTCTAGCATTGTTACTACTTGTGTTAAAAGTATTCCACTTAGTCAAACAGATGGTCAAAAAATCTTATCTTCTTGTTTTCCACTTCTCTTAGAATTACTTAATAAGGTCATGGAACTTGATGAAGATTGGTATGGATGTAGTACACCTGGCTTCGATATACGTAGTATGCAACATGAAGCCCTTTATTCAAGAATTTATATGTCATAGCTAAAGAAAGGTTGATATAATGTCCTATATTAAAATTGGAGTTGCAGGCCCTGTAGGTTCAGGTAAAACAGCGCTCATTGAAAAATTAACACGTAAGATGACCAATCATTATAGTATTGGGGTTATTACCAATGATATATATACTAAGGAAGATGCAGAATTTTTAAGTAGAAATAGCGTCCTTCCCATTGAAAGAATTATTGGTGTAGAAACTGGTGGTTGTCCTCATACAGCCATTCGTGAGGATGCTTCTATGAACCTAGAAGCAGTAGATGAAATGCTTAAACGTTTTCCAGATATCCAAATTCTATTCATTGAAAGTGGAGGTGACAATCTCTCTGCAACCTTTAGTCCAGAGTTAGTTGATGCCACTATTTTTGTTATTGATGTAGCAGAAGGTGATAAAATTCCTCGTAAAGGTGGTCCTGGTATTACTAGGTCTGATTTACTGGTCATTAATAAAATTGATCTGGCACCTTTCGTTGGTGCTGATTTAAAAGTAATGGAAAGAGATTCTATAAAAATGCGTGGAACTAAACCCTTTATTTTTACCAACATTCGTGGTGATGAAGGGGTAGATGACGTTATTCATTGGATCAAGAAAAATGTATTACTAGAGGGGTGTTAAATGATCAATAACTTCGGAAAAACTTCAAAACTTATGATTAAAGCACGCTTCAACAATGAGAAAACAGTGCTAGAGGATGTAGCTTTTACAGCACCCTTTAAAATTATGAAACCCTTCTATGAAAATCAGGATTTGATGACTATCATGTGTCTTACTGCCTCTGCTGGTATTATGGAAGGAGATGAACAAGAATTTGAGATTTTTGCTAGGGAAGGTGCAAAGCTAGAATTTGTTTCTCAGTCGTATGAAAAAATTCATAAAATGAATAATGGCTCTGCTCATCGAACAGCAGAGCTTTACGTAGGAAAGGGCGCTTATCTCTATTATAATCCTCTTCCCACTCTTCCCTTTAAAGACTCAGCCTTTACCAGTAAGCTTAAAGTTCACCTCGAAGATGATACTTCTCAGTTCATCCTCAAGGAAGTACTTTCAGCTGGAAGATGTGCACGTGGTGAATTATTTCAGTATCGCTATTATCATAATCATGTCCAGATAGAGGAAAGTGGTAAACTCATTTATGTGGATAACACAAAACTTCATCCTACATGTATATCACTTAATAGTCTAGGTATGTATGAGCAGTATACACATTTTGGTACATTACTTCTATGCCACATTCCTAAGGATCCTAAATGGTTTCAAGCAGTACGTACTCTACTAGATGCCACCGATAATCTAGAAGGTGGTGTAACTCAAGTAAATACTGCAATAATTGTCATTCGTGTACTTGGTTATCAAGCTGATAAAATTGAGGACATATTGAACAAGCTCCTAATCATATAATCTATAGACTACATCATTAGGAGGTTTTTATATATGCACATGGCAGACGCACTTATCACTCCTGTTGTCTCAGGCGCAATGTATCTTGCTTCAGGAGCAACCCTCATATATGGACTAAAAAAAGTTAAGCTACAAGAGAATTTGAAAATAATTTCTTTAATGGGTATCATGGGGGCCTTTGTTTTTTCCTCACAAATGATTAATTTTACCATCCCAGGTACTGGTTCATCAGGTCATTTTTGTGGCACTATACTTTTATCTGCTATTCTAGGCCCCTATGCAGCCTTTTTAACAATGTCAGGCATCTTACTCCTTCAATGTTTACTCTTTGCTGATGGTGGTTTACTCGCACTTGGCTGCAACATATGGAATATGGCCTTTTATGGATGTTTTATTGGGGGAGGTATTATTTGGAGTATTTTTATGAAAGGGAGAATAACACGCTCTAAAATGATTGGTGTATCTATGTTAGGTAGCATCCTTGCGCTACAATTAGGTGCTTTTTCAGTTGTACTTCAAACATCCATTTCTGGTGTGACAGAACTGCCTTTAAATCTTTTTCTCCTCACAATGCAACCTATTCATCTTGCAATAGGTATTGTAGAAGGCCTCATTACTTCTGCTGTTCTTTGCTTTATCTATATTACGCGTCCTGAGCTTTTGTGGCTTCCTTCCCATCCTAAGGGCTCAGTGATATACAGCGCTGCACATATTTCCTTTAAATCTATACTTTGTATTTTGGCAGCATCTGCATTAGTTATAGGTGGGTTACTCTCACTTTTTGCTTCTACTAATCCTGATGGTTTAGAATGGTCTATTGCTAAAGCAACTAGCGGAAGTGAACTCTCTGCTTCAGGTGCTGCTTATGAGTACGCTCATTCCATCCAAAATCAAACTGCTCTTTTACCTGATTATGCTTTCAAAAATTCCGAGTCTGTTTTAGGAACTTCATTCTCTGGTATTATTGGGTGTCTGTTAATCATCGGTTTATGTCTAGGAAGTTGCTTTATATTACGTCTTACACAACGCAAAAAACGACACATAGATCATATACAAGAAGACATTTCTTATTATGAGTAAAATTGAACATATTATAAAATCTATTTATTTTCTAGAAGAAAACTCTAGACAAAAGTTATGGATTAATCAACTCCATCCCTTAGCTAAACTCCTTGTCTCCATATCTTATATCTACATTGTTGTTTCTTTTCCCAAATATGCACTCTTTCCACTACTAACTATGTGTTGTTATCCACTCATCACCATAACTCTAGCTCGTATTTCTCTTAAAGCTATGTTGCACCAAATACGTGTCCTTCTTGTTTTAGTCTGCATGGTGGGTATCTTTAACCCTCTATTTGACCATCAAATTCTAACAAAAATAGGTCCTCTCTCTTTTACTACCGGTATGCTTTCTATGGTAACACTCATGCTAAAGGGAATCTTTTCTGTTGTTGCCTCTTACCTTCTTATCGCCACTACAAGTATGGAGGAAATTTGTTCTGCTCTGAAGAGTTTTCATTTACCTGATAGCTTGATCTCCATCCTGTTATTAAGCTACCGCTATTTCATTATGTTTCTTTCTGAACTTAATCAAATGTCTGAGGCTTACCAGCTAAGAGCTGTTAAGCAAAAAGGGCTTCATATTAAAGCATGGGGGTCTTTTGTGGGCCACTTCCTACTCCGTAGTCTAGATAGAGCCAATGAAATTTTTGAAAGCATGATATTGCGAGGATTTCATGGCAACTTAACTGTAAGATCTATTGATAAACCCTCACTCCTTAGTCTGCTCTATACTATCATTTGGCTTATTATTTTTTTAATAGTTCGCTTAATCTTATGCCATTAATTTTCTGATACACTACGCATTTAATCCATTAGGTGGTATGTCTATGCAAAGTCTAAGAATTAACGCTCTCCACTTTTCTTATGATAATCAAAAAGAAATCTTATCCAACATTAATCTAGATGTTTCCACTTCTCAGTCTATTGGCATTATAGGACCTAATGGCGTTGGAAAATCTACGTTATTAAAATTGCTAGTGGGTCTACACCCCTTTGAGCATGGAACGATTACCATTAACAATATGCTTCTTAATAAAAATAATTTAGCCATGATTCGTGAAAAAATTGGGTATGTCTTTCAGGACTCTGAGCATCAGTTATTTATGCCTACTGTTTTTGATGACGTTGCCTTCGGACCACGTAATTATGGCTATTCTCCTGAGATGATTCGTTTATGTGTTATGCAAGCTCTTCAAAATGTACATATGGAAGCCTTTAAAGATACACCCATTTATCAACTTTCTGGTGGGCAAAAAAAATTAGTATCTATTGCTACTATCCTCTCTATGAATCCTAGTATCATTTTATTAGATGAACCCTCTAGTACTTTAGACCCTCGAAATAGAAAACATCTTATTACTATCTTAAATGATATGAATATCTTAAAAATCATTGCTTCTCATGATTTAGATTTTATTTATGACACTTGTGATAGGACACTTCTACTCTCCCATGGCACCATCATAGCTGACGGTGCTACACATGACATATTAAAAGATGAAATCCTCCTTAAAAATAATGGTCTTGAACTGCCTCTTAGATTTCATTCTAATAATACTATAAACTGACAAAACAAAAGGAACACACTGACTTCTTCTTAGTCAATGTGCTCCTTTTACTCTACAAGTAGTAAGCATTCATCTAATACTTCTTTTGAAATTTCATTCATGTTCATGTTTCACCTCGCTTTAATATACTATCTCTATTCTATTAAAGCACTTCTATATTAAGATCAGCCTGCCATTTATATTAAGATTAGGTTAAATCTTTTTATAGGTGAACAATATGCAGATTATATCCTCTTAATAGCAAAGGTAATATTTCTTTACTATAGCAATAACTTCTCTAGCTTGCTCAGCTTGATTCTTAGGAACTTTAAAAGAAATAGGTGCACTGTAAGGAATTCCACTACTATTAGTCACCGTATTACCATCTATCCCTATTTTAATATCTACATCTAAATCAAAATTCCCTGCTGTTTCATAGGAAACACTTTTAACATTCTTTTTTGGAAAAAATTTTACTTCTACCTTTTTACCTGTTACACCTTGTACATCTACCATATAGATACCGAGGTTAGTAAATACAACAGAATCTCTCATAAATTGATAGGAGCTAATTACAGTTTCGTCCTCAAAAAAGAATTCTTTAACGTAACTAAGATCTGCCCCTATATTAGCCTTACCTGTTAGCATATCATATAATCCCATATTGTCCTCCTATTATTTTAGTTATTTAATATTAAATTATATCTAAATTATTAATTATTTTATAATCATTTAAAATATTATATATATTTATATATATTTGTTAAAAATCTTAATAGAAGCTACTTTAAGTTTTTGTGTTTTAAAATTGGAAGTTATCTACTCCTTTTATATGCCTTATAATGTGGCCTTTCACAACTCTTTTCCCAAAAAGCTTCTATTCCACACTCCTTTATTGTTTGATTACCTTCAAACCACTGCATATGTACTTCTTCTTCAAAAATTTCCTGTGTTTTATCACAAGGAAATTCATTACACTCACCACAATAATCAACATTATGTTCTTTTGTACATTCAAGAATAAAACATCCCTTTATGCTACATCCATGATGTTCTCTGTTCCGACATCCAGAGCACTTACTTGTACTATATTTGGACAACTCTTCCTCGAAAATTTTAAATCGTTCTACTTCATTTTGAGAATGCTTTTCATAAAATTCACACATTCCTTCCATATATTTTGATAATTGTTTTGCTGATTGTGAAATGATCCCATATTCATATGCGCAGCACGTATGGCATATTAAAGAACATGGTGCTATTTTTTCTAATAATTCTTCTCTCTTCACAAAATCACCCTCTATCATTTATTGACTACTATCATTAGATGTTAATAGTTTATATTCCTTCATACATTATTTCCTTAAAATTCTCATTTATAAACTCAATACATAACAAGTATCTATTCTTATTGACAAACTCTTTACATAGTATATCACATTAGTAATGTAATGTTTTGTCGTTTCATAAAAAATAGGACCAAGTTTTTACCTGATCCCACTTAGAACTGTTCTAATTATTTTTTGTTATTTATTTACTTTATATTTCTCCTAGATTCATAATACCTTCACTATCAAAACCTATACATCTATTGGGCTATATCATTTCTATACTGCATACCCTCAAAATTAATCTTTTTCACTTCATTATAAATATTTGTTCTAGCCTCACTTAAACTTGTCCCTAAGCTTGTAATAGCAAGTACACGACCTCCATCTGTTTGGATTGTATCTCCTACTTTCTTAGTTCCTGCATGGAATAAGTAGGTCTCATCATTTAAATATTCAAGACCTGTAATAATATCTCCTTTATGTGAAGTCTCTGGGTAACCTTTGCTTGCCAAAACCAAAGTTACACTTTGTCTTTCATCCCATTCAATAGGTGTAGTAGCTAAGTTTCCTTTGATACAAGCCTCCATGATTTGAATTAAATCTGTTTTTAATCTTGGAAGTACACTTTGTGTTTCTGGATCCCCAAAACGCACATTGAATTCTAGAACTTTTGGGTTATTTCCTTCTATCATAAGACCAATAAACAGAATACCTTTAAATTTAAGATTTTCTTTCTTAAAACCTTTAATAATAGGCTCTAAAATTTGACTATCAATATTGGCTCTTACCTCTGGTGTGATAATTGGATTGGGTGAAAAACCGCCCATACCGCCAGTATTAAGCCCTTTGTCCCCATCTAAAGCACGTTTGTAGTCCCTAGCTGTTTCCATTGGAATAATACTTTCTCCATCTACAAAACAAAGAAGTGAAGCTTCTGTTCCTGTAAGAAATTCTTCTAGAACAATCGTGCTTCCTGCCCCTTCAAATTTACCATCAAAAATTTCTCTAATACCTGCTTCTGCCTCTTCATAAGTCTCACAAATCAGTACCCCTTTTCCTGCAGCTAATCCATCTGCTTTAACAACTACTGGTAAGTTAAAGTTTTTTGCTTCTGCCACACAAGCTTCTACTGCATCACTGTTAAAACTAGCATAACCAGCTGTAGGGATATGATTACGCATTAAAAATTGCTTTGTAAAATGTTTACTTCCTTCAAACTGTGCACATTCTTTATTAGGCCCAAATACTTTAAGTCCTCTTTTTTCAAAAACATCTACAATCCCCATTACAAGTGGTATCTCTGGTCCTACAATTGTAAGGTCCACATGGTTTTCTTCTGCAAAATCTGCTAGATCATAAAGTGCCTCCACTTTGATAGGTACATTTGTAAAAGTTTCTTCTGTTCCCCCATTACCTGGTGCTACAAAAATCTCAGCTTCGGGATGAAAACGTCTCACTGTATGTGCAATGGCTGATTCTCTCCCACCATTTCCTACGATTAATATTTTCATATTGAATTACTCTCCTCTAACTGTTTTATGGCTTCCACTAAAATTTTGTGTTCAATTTGGGTTAAAATACGTTGTTGTAGTGTTTCTGCTGTATCTCCTTTAAGTACTTCTAGCTTTCGTTGCAAGATCATTTCTCCTGTATCTACTCCTGTATCAATGTAATGCACTGTTGCTCCACTTTCCTTTTCTCCTGCTGCAATAACTGCTTCATGAACATGAATACCAAAGTAACCCATCCCACCATATTTAGGGAGCAAAGATGGATGAATATTAATAATACGTCCTTTAAAAGTCTCTACTAACTTCTCATCAATAATTTTAAGGTAGCCTGCACATACCACTAAATCTACTTTCTGTACTAGTAGTAAATCCAGTAGCTCTTCATCGTAGTTCCCACTTTTAGGATCTAGATAATAATCAGGAATATTGTGTTTTCTAGCACGCTCAAGACCATAGGCTGTCTCTTTATGAGAAATGACACATACAATTTGGCTTTCTAATATACCACTTTCTACTGCATCTATTATACTCTGTAAATTCGTACCACCACCTGATACAAGTACACCAATTCTTAGTCCTGACATAAGATCACACCTTTATTTCCTTCTACAACTTCACCAATAATATAAGCTTTTTCATTTGCCTGATGAAGTGCTGCTAATACCTTTTCACTATCTACTTCTGCTACTACAAGCATCATACCAATCCCCATATTAAAAGTATTGTAAAGTTCATCAATATCTAACTTTGATGTTTCTTCTAAGAATTTATAAATAGGAGGCTTTTCAATACAATTAATGTTAATTTTAGCATCTACATCTCCTGGAAGCATACGTGGTACATTTTCAATGAAACCTCCTCCTGTAATGTGCGCAATGCCTTTTATTTGAGCTACTGCTTTAGCTGCTTTAACTGCTTTAACATATAGTTTGGTTGGCTTTAAGAGAGCTTCTCCATAAGTTTCACCAAGCTCTTCATTATAGGTATGAAGGTCTATCCCTGCTGCTTCTACTAATTTTCTAACCAATGAATAACCATTACTATGTACACCTGTTGAAGGAAGCCCAATAATGACATCTCCTGCTTTGATGACGCTTCCATCAATCATATCCTTACGATCTACAATCCCTACAGCAAAGCCAGCTACATCATATTCTCCATCTGGATAGAAACCTGGCATCTCTGCTGTTTCTCCCCCTATTAGTGCACATAAACTTTCTTTACATCCATCAGTAATACCTTTTACAATATTGGCAATATGTTCTGGTGCAATACGTCCTGTTGCAATATAGTCTAAGAAAAATAGAGGTTCTGCACCACCACAAATAATATCATTCACACACATAGCTACTGCATCGATTCCAATTGTATCATGTTTATTCATATCAAAAGCTAATTTTAATTTGGTACCAACACCATCTGTTCCTGATACAAGCACAGGTTCTTCCATCCCTGCAAAAGCACTAAGGGAAAATGCCCCACCAAAGCTTCCGATATCTGTAAGTACACCTGGAATAAAGGTTGATTTTACATGTTCTTTCATTTGTGCTACTGCCTCATATCCACGATGAACATCTACTCCTGCATCTTTATATGTGATTTTATTATTAGACATTTTTCTTCCTCCTATATAGCTATACTCATAGCTTTATTTAATATTGAATGTCCCCCATAATTAAATGCAAAATTAAGAATGAAGCATGAAAACAAGAGGACTTATATTAATCCTTCTGCATGCTTCATCTTTCATTCTTAATTACTACTACTATTGAGGATGCGACTGATTTATTAACAATGAGAAGGTGGCGTCCCAATAGGGACTTCCATTGGATACCTTCCATTGAAACAAGCTTTGCAGAACTGACTCTTATGCTGACATACTTCACGAAGTCCTTCTTCACTTAAATAAGTTAAAGAATCTGCACCTATGTATTCGCAAATTTCTTCTACCGTTTTTTGTGCCCCAATAAGAAATTCTCTATATGGTGTATCAATTCCGAAGTAGCAAGAATATTGTACAGGCGGTGAAGTAATGCATACGTGTACTTCTTTAGCACCTGCTTTTCTTACTTGTTCTACAATACGTTTGCATGTTGTACCTCTTACAATGGAATCATCCGTCATAATAACTCTTTTACCTTCTAGATTTTGTCTCAGTGGAGAAAGTTTAATCTTAACTGCATTTTCTCTCATTTCTTGAGTAGGTTGAATAAAAGTTCTACCAATGTATCTATTTTTAATAAGTCCCTCACCATAAGGAATACCTGATTCTTTAGCATAACCAATCGCTGAAGGTACACCTGAATCTGGCACAGGCATTACCATATCTGCTTCAATTTTTCTTTGTTTTGCTAACATTTTCCCTGCATTTACACGAAAATCATACACGCTATCCCCATCAATGATACTATCTGTTCTGGCAAAATAAATGAGTTCAAATACACAAAGGTGTTTTTGACACATATTAGAAGGTTCAATACTTCTTAGTCCCTCCCTATTGATGACTACAATCTCTCCTGGGGCAACGTCCCTTACGAACTCTGCATCAAGTACATCAAGCGCACAACTTTCAGAAGCTAATACATAACCATCTTTTAGCTTGCCAATACAAAGTGGCCTAAGGCCATGTGGATCTCGAATACCAATCAGACTATCTCCTGTCGTTAAAACTAAGGCATATGCTCCTTTTACAAGACTCATAGTATTTTTAATGCCATTTTCAATCCCTTTACTACTGTATCTGGCAATTAAGTTTAGAATAGATTCTGTATCTGTTGTACTATGGAATATAACACCACTATCCTCTAAAATCTCCCTAATATTTTCAGCATTTACAAGGTTTCCATTATGCGCAAGCCCTATATCTCCTTTTTTGTACTTGGCAACTAGCGGTTGGGCATTTCTCACATCTTTATCACCTGCTGTAGAGTAACGTACATGACCAATAGCAATATTCCCTTGTAGTTCATTAAGTGCTGATTCGTTAAATACGTCGGCTACAAGTCCCATGCCTTTTTTAACTTCAATATCTCCATTACAATTGACTGCAATCCCTGCACATTCTTGCCCTCTATGTTGCAGCGCAAACAGACCATAATAAGCCAATCTTGAAGCATTTTTTTCTTCTCTATAAATGCCAATTACGCCACATTCTTCATGCAGTGAATCCTCTTGTAAAAACTTCATTATGACCGCTCCTCTATTATTTGGTTACTCTTGCGAGCATCTCTGCATATACTTCTTCTACGCCACCAAGATCTCTTCTAAAACGGTCTTTATCTAATTTTTTATTTGTTTCAGCATCCCAGAAACGGCATGTATCTGGAGAAATTTCATCTGCTAAAATAATCTTACCATCTACACGACCAAGTTCAATTTTAAAGTCGATTAATTTAACACCTATTTTTAAGAAGTATGCTTTAAGAAGTTCATTAATTTTAAAAGTCATTTCACTCATTACTTTAAGTTCTTCTTGTGTCGCAATACCAAGTGCTAAAATTTGATAATCATTAATCATTGGATCACCTAGTGCATCATCTTTTAAACAGAATTCAAGTGTTGGGTTTTTAAGAATAGTTCCTTCTTCTACTCCAAAACGTTTAGAAAAAGAACCTGCAGCTACGTTACGTACAATGACTTCTAATGGTACAATTTCTACAGCTTTAACAACTGTTTCTCTGTCATTAAGTTCTTCTACTAAGTGAGTTTCAATACCATTTTCTTCTAACATACGGCACATAATATTGCTCATGCGATTATTAACAACACCTTTACCTACGATTGTTCCTTTTTTCTCACCATTAAAAGCTGTTGCATCATCTTTATAACTTACAATGTAGTATCTTTCATCATCTGTTTTAAATACTTTTTTTGCTTTTCCTTCGTAAAGTTGTTCTCTTTTTTCCATGATCTATTCTCCTCTATTTTTATTCTAATTTTTATTTTATTTTTGCTTCTTATTTTTAATTATCTTACTGAAATCTAGCTCTTATTGCTGCATCCTTTTCTGCTACTTTATCTGCCATTGACTTTTTATGAGCATATAACTTTTCTTTAAGATTAGAATCTGCAAGTGCTAGCATTTGTACTGCTAAAATCCCCGCATTTTCAGCGCCATCAATTGCCACAGTTGCCACAGGAATACCTGGAGGCATTTGAACCATAGAAAGCAGAGAATCAAGTCCATCCATTGTGCTGGATTTAATTGGAAGACCAATTACAGGAATTGTTGTAAAGGCTGCAAGTACACCCCCAAGATGCGCTGCTTTTCCTGCTGCTGCTATAATAACACCAATCCCATTTTCTTCTGCAGTTTTTGCAAACTCCTCTGCTGCATAAGGTGTACGGTGAGCTGAAATGACTCTTACCTCTACCTCTACACCAAAATCTTTGACTACTTTTACGCCACGCTCTACTACTGTAAGATCTGAATCACTGCCCATAACAAAAGCTACTTTCATAATAACCTCCTATTTTTTCTCATTCTTATCTTTGAATACTCACTTACTTAAAGTAATTAACACCAGATGTAAAGAGATTTTGCTCCTTATTGCCTGGAATATTTTTATGAACAAAGTCACCCACACGTTCACTGTGACCCATCTTACCGATAATACGTCCATCAGCTGATATAATACCTTCTATGTTATGCATACTACCGTTTACATTCACATTACCGTCTTGACTAACAAACCCTGTTTCATCTACATATTGGCTAAATACCAGTCCTTGTGCTATTAATTCATTAAGCATTTCCTCTGGTGCCACGAAACGTCCTTCACCATGTGAAAGTGGAATTTCATGGATATCCCCTAAGTTTACCCCATTAAGCCATGGTGATTGTACACTTGTAATTTTGGTTTTAGCCATAAGAGAAATATGTTTACCAATTGTATTAAATGTAAGTGTTGGGCATTCACTATCCATTTCTCTAATTTCACCATATGGTAATAAACCAAGTTTCACCAATACTTGGAACCCATTACAGATACCTAGCATTAAACCGTCTTCTACATATAAGTGTTCATGAATAGCTTCTTTTAATCTTTCATTTCTAAAAGTAGAAGCTATAAATTTACCACTACCATCTGGCTCATCCCCTGCTGAGAAACCACCTGGGAAAGCAATAATTTGCGCCCTCTTAACACCTTGATATAGACGTTCAATAGACTCTTCAATGTCACTATTCGTACGATTGATAAACAGTACCTCATTCACTTTTGCCCCTGCTCTTTCAAAAGCACGTTTTGTATCTACTTCACAGTTAGTTCCTGGAAATACAGGAATAAGTACTTCTGGCTGTGCAATCTTTTGTTTAGCAATATAGATTTTTCTTTCACCAGTAAAAGTGGCATCTACTGCAGCCTGTTTATTATCTACTTTTTGAGTAAATACATTTGCTGTTGGTTTTAACATGCACTTTATCACTTCACTAATACTTAAGCTCACTTCATCTATTGCTACTACTTTTTCTACAACAGTTTCTCCAACTACCATAAAGCAATCTTCATTCAAACCTTCTACCACTTCTGGTGCTACTTCTAATATAAGGTCTCCATAAGCCGCAACAAATGGTGCTACTTCTTTTGGTAATACTACCTTTACCCCAATTTCATTTCCAATAGCCATTTGACTAAGCGCAGCTACTACCCCACCTGCACCAATTGCATAAGCGCTTTGTACTTTTCCTACTTTGGCAAGTTCGTATACTTTGCTATAAGCTGTATGGATCACACTAAAGTCTGGCATATAAGTGTTATCTTTTGGAATAGCTAAATAAATAAGTTTATTTCCTACTGCTTTTAAACTACCACTTATACATTCTTGTGCATCTCCTAGGTTACAAGTGAAAGAAATAAGGGTTGGTGGGACACTGATGTTTTCAAATGTACCCGACATACTATCCTTTCCTCCAATAGCGGCAAGGCCTAATTCCTTTTGTGCTTTAAGAGCACCTAATAAGGCTGCTACTGGTTTTCCCCAACTGGTCTCATCCGTTAATCTTTCAAAGTATTCTTGGAAAGAAAGATAAGTCTTCTTATAATTTGCACCTAGTGCTGTGATCTTTGCAATACTCTCTACTACTGCATAAAGGGCACCATGGAATGGAGATAGCTCTGAAAGATAAGGGTCAAAGCCGTGTGTCATATAAGTGGCTGCTGTTGTATCACCCTCTAATAATGGTACTTTAGCTACCATACCATTTTCCTTTGTTAATTGGTTTTTACCACCATATGGCATAAGCACTGAACCTGCACCAATGGTTCCATCAAATTGCATGCCTAAACCTTTTTGAAGTCCTACATTTAAGTCTTTTAATGTCTCAATAACAGCATCCTTTGTTAATTTTTTTACTTCAATTTCAATTTCTGGTGCCATTACTTTAGCTTCTCTTTGTTGTGTCACACCAGCACTATCAAGAAAACTCCTGTCAATATTAACAACTTCCTTATCTCTCCAAGTCATTACAAGGCGTTTTTCTTGTGTCACTTCTGCTACACAGACTGCATTTAAGTTTTCTTGATTTGCAAGATTAATCATTAGCTCTAAATCATTTTTATCTATAGCAATTGCCATTCTCTCTTGTGATTCTGAGATAGCCAGTTCTGTTGCATCAAGTCCCATATATTTAACGGGTACAAGGTCAAGGTTAATGCGAAGGCCTTCCGCAATCTCCCCAATTGCAACACATACCCCACCAGCACCAAAGTCATTACAACGAATAATACGCTTAGAAAACTCAGGGTTTCTAAATAATCTTTGGAGTTTTCTCTCTTCTACTGGGTTTCCTTTTTGTACCTCAGAGCCACATGTATGTAAAGATTCTTCTGTATGTTCTTTAGATGAACCTGTAGCACCACCACAACCATCACGACCTGTTGCACCACCTAGAAGTAAAATCACATTACCGGCTACAGGTTCTTCATGTTTGACATGTGAACGTTTCACTGCACCTACTACTGCACCTACTTCTAATCGTTTTGCTTTATAGCCTGGGTGATAATATTCTTTTACTTCACCTGTTGCAAGTCCAATTTGATTACCATAGGCACTGTAGCCATTTGCAGCTGTTTTTGTAATAACACGTTGTGGTAATTTACCTGCCATTGTGTTTTCTAAAGATTCATTAGGATCTGCCGCACCTGTTACACGCATAGCTTGGTATACATAGCTACGTCCTGAAAGAGGGTCACGAATAGCACCTCCAAGGCAGGTTGCTGCACCTCCAAATGGTTCAATTTCCGTTGGATGATTATGTGTTTCATTTTTAAATAGGATCAGGTATTCTTCATCTCTTCCGTCCACTTTAATATTATCAACAATTGTACAAGCATTGATTTCTGCTGTTTCAAATAACTCTTTTAGTCCACCCTGAGCCTTTAGATGTTTAACAATAATGGTTGCCATGTCCATTAGGCATACCTTCTTATTGGTACGACCTAAGTCCTCACGCATCCCATAATATTCATCCAATGCTGCTTTAATAGGTACTGCATACTCACCGTCTTCAATTTCAATCTTAGTAAGTTCTGTCATAAAAGTGGTATGACGACAATGATCTGACCAATAAGTATCTACTACCTTTAATTCTGTAAAACTAGGATTCCTATTAATCCCTTTAAAGTAATTTTGAAAATAGATAAGGTCATCAAGATTCATAGCTAAACCTTGTTCTCTTCTAAAGCTTTCTAATGCCACTTCATCAAGATTGATAAAATCACTTAGTATCTTTACATCTTGTGGTACCGGATAAGTCATATCTAAACTTTCTACTGGTTCTAAAGATACTTCTTCTGCTTCTACAGGATTAATAACATGTTTTTTAATTTTTGCTAATTCTTCATCTGTTAATTCTCCCTCCACAATGTATACTCTTGCTGTTCTCACTTTAGGATTAAGGGAGCTATCAATAATACGAATGCATTGCTCACAGGAATCTGCTCTTTGATCATATTGACCTGTTAAATAGCTGACTGCAAAAGCTTTTCCACTTGTTATCTTAAGTTCTTTTGCTAGTATATCTGATTGAGGTTCTGAAAAAATAGTATTTAAGGCTTTTTCATAAGCCTCCTCCGTAATATGCTCAATATCATATCTATTTAAAATTCTTACCCTCTTAACTGCTTCAATATGTAAAAACTCCTTAAGTTCACTCTCCATACGCTTTGCTTCTACATCAAAACCATCCTTTTTCTCTACATATACTCTGAAAACACTCATCGTGGTTCCCCTTTCATAAGAATTAACCTTTATAACTATTTAAAGATTAACACAATTAATATAATGCGTCAATTAAAATCGAACATTAATTTTGCTTAACTTAATATAGTTCGATTTTTTCTTTTCATAAAAGGACATATACAGTTTTTTAGTGTTTATAGTTAATGTATCATCTATTTTTTTCGAACATTACACTCTCCATTATGAATTTTATTCCCGAGACTTTCGCCTTATCTTTGTATTTTTATCAAATATATTTTTATTTATTGTAATAAGCAAAAAGAAGGCACCTTTTATGGCACCTTCTCTATTCTAAATAAACTTTTCATTAATAGAAATCTAGTTTCCTAACATTTCTTTCATTTTTTTTAATATACGCTTTTCTATTCTTGATACTTGTACCTGGGAGATTTCTAATGCACTTGCAATTTCCGTTTGTGTACGGTCTTCAAAATAGCGCATATGAATAATCTCTCGTTCTACTGGCAATAATCGCTCAATTAGTTCAGTTAGAATCATCTTATCTACTATACTATTTTGAATCGTTGGCATTTCATCGATTTTATCTGATAATGTAATAGGCTTGCCATCTCCTTGATAAATTACAGCATTTAGAGATTCTACCTCTGCATTAGATTCTAATGCTTCTACTACTTCCTCTACTTGTAAATCAAGACCAGCTGCAATTTCTCCTATTGTGGGTTCTCTATTAAGTTCTCTGATTAGCTCGTCCTTTACTAGTCTTACTTTATAGGCTGTTTCCTTAAGTGAGCGACTCACCTTAATCATACCATCATCTCGCAAAAAGCGTTTAATTTCTCCTACAATCATTGGTACTGCATAAGTAGAAAATTTCACATTAAAACTTAAATCAAACTTATCAATACTTTTTAGAAGTCCAATACTTCCTATTTGAAACAAATCTTCCATATCATATCCACGATTACTAAATCGTCGTACTAAACTCCATACTAACCCTAAGTTTTCTTGTACTAATATGTTTTTGGATACTTCATCACCTTGTTGTGCACGCTGTATGAGTTCTAAGGTATGATCCATAATATCCCACCTTTTCCTCGGGCTTAGACCGCGAGAGATCTTTTCATTTTTACCGTAGTTCCTTTGCCCAATTGTGAGAATACCTTAACCTCATCCATCATGGATTGCATAACCGTAAATCCTAGACCTGCTCTTTCTTCTTCTAATGAAGTGGTATAAAGTGCTGTCATAGCATCTTCTACATTCAGTATGCCTTTCCCCTCGTCCACAATTTCTATTTCTATATCGCGCTCTTCATAAGCACATTTGATAGTAATCAAACCATCTTCTTTATTATTATATCCATGAATAATACAATTTGTAACAGCTTCTGATACGGCCATTTTAATATCATAAAGTTCCTCAACAGTTGGATCAAGTTGAGAAACAAATGAACTAACTGCCACCCTAGCAAACCCCTCATTAATTGAGTTACTTGCAAACTGTATTTGTATCTGATTTTTCTTTGGCACTTTCCTGCCCCCCTCGCATCTAAGCTTAAGCAAAAGCTGCTAATGCTTCCAGTGCTTCTTGTTTGCTATTATAGGTTTTCATTAGCTTACAAATACCTGACATATTCAAGATACGTCCTGCTTCTCTTGATACATTATATAATCCAATGCATCCCCCACATATAGCTACACTTCTGTATCTTCCCATTAGCATACCTATACCTGAGCTATCCATAAAATTCACTTTTTCAAAATCAAAAAGCAAATCTCTTGCTCTATTTTTTTGGTATTCTCTATCAACCTCGCGTCTAATGTCAACGCAAGTATGGTGGTCAATCTCTCCTTCTAAGACTACCACTAATGTTCGCTCCACCATGATAAATTCCATTCTCAATGCACTCGTGCCTCCTTATCAATATTCTCTTGATAAGTATAACTAATTTACCAGTAATTGTCAATATTTTTCCAATTATTTACTACAAAATATCTTTTTATGTTTTGTATGTATATAAGGCACTTTTCTTTTTATCCCTGAACAAGTTTTTGCTCAGCACGTCTGGCATCTTTCGTATTCGGAAATTCTGCTATGAGTTTGCGAAAATAATTTTGCGCTTCACTAGTATTTCCTAACTTTTCTTCTGTCTCTCCCAAATAATACAAGCTTTTTCTAGCTTCATCTGAGGCCAATTCATATATAAGAACAGCTTCTAACTTTGCCTTAGCCCCTATATAATCTTCTGAAATATACAGTTGATAACCTTCATTATAAAGCACTTGTGCTGCACTATGATAGCATTCTTCTTTAAGCGCCTCATAAATACTCTTATCCTCCTCCTTTAGTAGGGAAGGTGCTATATTATATAAAGCTTCTGCGGCTGCTACATAGTTTCTTTCATCCTTTTGTCTTTGGGCAATATTTAGCTTGTCTTTTTGTACATAAATACCTAATTGCTTCTCGTAATCCTCTACCTCTAATTTCAACTTTCTATTTTCTGTTTCTAACGCTGATACTTCAACCTTTGTTTCCTTAACCATTTCACTTAATTGATTATTAAGTTCCTCTTGTCTATCTGTAAGCCTAGCAATTTCTTGTTCATATGCACTTACTTCGTTAGGTTGAATCAAAAAATGATAGATAACAAACATTGCTGCAATCCCTATTATAAAATAGGCTACTGAACACTTCAGGAAGCTACTTCTATCAATTACTCCTGCAGGTTTTACACGCTTAGTAGAAGTTTTAGTTGGAACATACTCTAGCTCATAAGGTTGGATAGTATCAGTATCTTCTCCACTAAGTACTTTAAAATATCTGAGTGCTTCTGGATGACCTCGATCTACTACAAGAGCTCCCTTAATTTGTTCATTAGCTTTATAAAACTGCTTATCTTGCATATAGCACAATCCTAATAAAACCTTAGCTTCTACAAACTTAGGATTCATACTCACAGCTTTTTTTAATCTGATAATGGCTACATCTGAGTTTTTTTGTTTTAAGTATTCTAGTGATTTATTATAGAGATGAATAACTTCCTTATAATTGACCAATTGCTTAGGTGATTTTTGAATCTCCTTAATATAGTGAGCCGATAATTCATCTTCCTTATTAAAGGAATGACTAATAATCCATTCTTTTAAAGCTTCCCCTATTCTTCCTAGTTCAAAGTAAATAAGTCCTAATAAATTTCTTGCCTCTGTATTATATTTATTAAAATAGATTGCCTTCTCTAAATAATTCATTGCTACTGTTAAATTCTTTTCTTGTGCAGCATAATACCCCTTATTATAATAGACAGCACTTTTCTCCCAAATTTCTTTAACCCACTGTGTTTTTCGATAACAAGTATGGCAATAGACATCATGTTTTATTTTGCTCCCACAATACGGACATACATACTCCATCATTATTCCCCATCCTTCATTTCTCTTCCGCTACTTGCTTCATTATATACGTCATGTTCAAAAAACTTAAATATGTCAATAATATCCTTCATCGCTTCCCCCTCTATATGCTCTTCGATATGGTTCACATTTAAGATTGGTTTGAATTTTTCTAATTCCTTCTCAAAATTAATCATTTTATCCCTTCTTTCTTATTTATATTTGAAATATATATAAAGTTTGTCAATTATACTTATTTTATAGTACAACTTACCTTGTTGTTTATCAATATAAATTCTTTAAATCTATTTAATTTTTTAATTCATAATATAATTCTTATTCATTTATTTATCACGACTTGACAGTTCTCCTAAAACTCTGTACCCTAAATATTAAAATAATGTGTCTTCACATAATAAAGAGGTGTTGATAATGTCCCAAAAAATAGATACTTGTACTTGTACTATCATTCATGAGGATATCGTACAAGCTGCTTATGAAGCTATGCTTCCCCTAGAAACTACTAGTAGCCTAGCTGAACTTTTTAAAATTTTTGGTGATGCTACACGTATTCGGATTCTAAATGCTTTGAAATGTTCAGAGATGTGCGTATGTGACCTCGCTGCTTGCTTAAATATGACACATTCAGCTATTTCACATCAGCTTCGCGTTTTAAAGGCCTATAATCTTGTAAAGGCACGTAAAGAAGGGAAGGTAGTTTATTACTCTCTCGCCGACTCCCATGTTACTGCAATACTGAATACTGGTCTTGAACATATTAATGAATAAGTAAAGGTGGAGAATCAATGAACGCATTTTTTTCAAATCGTATTTTAGCTACTAAAAAATCTTTTATTAGAGAAATTCTGAAAGTCACTCAGAATAAAGAAGTTATTTCTTTTGCTGGTGGACTTCCAAATCCTATTTCTTTTCCTACAGAAGCCCTTAAGGCCTCTATGAATAGAGTTGTAGATGAAAATGGTACAAACGCTTTTCAATATGCTACAACAGAAGGGCATTTACCACTACGTAAACAAATCGCTGAGCGCTACCACAAACGCTTTGGCTTAGATGTCAAACCTGAAGATATTCTTATCACCTCTGGTTCTCAACAAGCCCTTGATTTAATCGGCAAGGTTCTCATTAATACAGAAGATCATGTGCTTATCGAAAAACCTGGTTATCTTGGTACTATTCAAGCTTTATCTCTTTTTGAACCAACCTTTCATGGTATTGATTTACTAGAGGACGGATTAGATATAAATGCATTAGAAAAAGCCCTCAAGACTTACGCGCCTAAATTACTCTACACTGTACCAAACTTTCAAAATCCTACTGGTCTTACTTATAGTAAAGAAAAGCGTGAAGCCATTTGTAAGTTACTCCAATCAACTTCAACCTATCTTATAGAAGATGATCCTTATGGTGAACTTCGTTTTATAGGGGAGGACTTACCTTACATCAGTTCATATGAGCTAAAACGCAGTATTTTATTAGGTTCTTTTTCTAAGATAATAACTCCTGGCATGCGTATTGGTTGGCTTTGTACAAAAGATAAATTACTTATGGATAAACTCATCATTGCCAAACAAGCTTCTGATTTACATACTAACTTCTTTGCTCAATGTGTTATCTCTGACTATTTAGCACATCATAATTTAGATGAGCATATTCAAAAGATCAAGGCACTTTACAAAGAACAAAGTACCGCTATGGTCAATGCCATTCAAACCTATTTCCCTGGCAATATTAAAATAACGATTCCTGAAGGTGGTATGTTCTTGTGGGTAACCTTACCAGAAGGAACTTCTTCTCTAGCACTCTTTGAATTAGCTTCTAAAGATAATGTAGCTTTCGTTCCTGGAGACCCTTTCTATACAGAAGAACTCACCTCACATACCCTTCGCCTTAATTATACCAATTCAGATAGTAAGACAATTGAAGAAGGTATTAAACGTTTAGGTAAAGTTATTAGCAACTATATAAAATAAGTACAAAACACAGAAGAGATTTATTCCCTCCTGTGTTTTTGTTATAAAAACCATTACACCCTTCAAGCTTCACACTACATTCTCTATTAATTTTTTAACAATATGGGTGATAATTTTCTCTGCTACGTTAACCCCTGTACACATTTGAATGCCTTTAATATGTGCATTAGAGTTTACCTCACATAAAATAGGATTTTCATTTTCATCAAACAGCAAATCTATCCCCAAAAAATCTGCTTTGAGTAATTTTCTTATTCTTAAAGCTATTTCACCAAAAGCTTTAGAAGGGGTATAACTGATTCCCATTCCTCCATTATGAATATTAGCTCTAAAGTCTTTTTCTGACTTTCTCAGCATTGTCGCCACAATCTCTTCTCCCACTACATATATTCTTACATCTCTCCCCCTACTAGATGCAATATATTGCTGATAGAGATGGGGTACTGTCAAAAGCTCATGCCTTTTACTTTTGAATTCTCCTCTATTATTAACTAGATAAACCTGTTCTCCAAAAGACCCAAAGCACTCCTTCACCACCATAGGATAACCTAATAGTTGCTCTACTTGATTAAGATATGCTTCCTCTTCTTCTACATCACAAAAAATTAATGGGGCAATAACTGTCTTAGGCATAGGAATACCTTTACCTCCTAAATGTTGAAATGTTTTAGCTTTATCATCACATACTTCAATGACATGCCTACTGTTAAATAGCCGAATACCTAATTGTTCTAAATGAAAAGCTAATCTCATATCTTTATCTAGAAATAATACAAAATCAGGAAGTTCTTGAACTTGTAAGCCTTTTAAAACCAATTTTCCTTCTTCCACACTTACAATAAAATCATTATTATAGAAATGCTGTAATTTTACCCCATGATTAGCCGCAGCCTTCCTATATTGATCAATCATTTCTATAAAAATAGTGGTTTTAAGGGAACCATTACTTATTAGCCAACCATTATACATATCCATCTCCTCTCTTCTTTTGAATGCATTTTTACTCTCATTGTAAAGGATTTTCAACTTTAAAAAAAGTACTAACAACCTTTTATCTTGTTAGTACTTCCTAATATCTACTTGATCCACCAATTACCTTCTGCACTTTCTAAACTTTTTTCCTCATCCTTACGCAGATTAAACTGTTCTTTACCATTTCTTTGTACATCCCCCGCTCTAGCACTTTCTTCAGTTTCTAGTACTGTATTTGTGACCTTTTCAGCTACTCTATTATTATGCTGTGCCTTATGCTCCATCTCCCTTGCTTTTTTTTCTAATTCCCTTTCTTTTAACTGCTTAATTTTATCTGATGAAATAACTTCTTTTTGACTTACCCAATCCTTTACATCCTGTTGCTTCTCACCCTGATAATGCATATCAAACATATAGTCCTTATATGCCTTTTTACCATTCTCTTTTAACTTCATGCTTACTAAAGCTATTATTCCAATTCCAATAGCTATAGTTACAATTAATATAATCATTCCACATCCCCCAATGTTTTATATTTCTCTTTAAAATTATATCATACCTTTTTTTAAAATATATACCTTTTTAGCAATTTTTTCTATTTACTATCTTTTACTTTTTTCTACACAATTTATATTAGTAATATTTGTCCTTTTTATTTTACACAAATTAGCTTTTTAATATTCATAAACTAAAAAGGCTTACCTAAGTAAGCCCTCTTGTTTTACTCTATTCATCTATTCTAATCTATATACTCTATAAGCTGTTTGAAAATAGGATTTTCAGGTTCAGTCATATAAGCTTTTTTAAATGATTTTTTGGCAAGTTCTAATTCTCCTAGATGATAATATGCAATACCTCTCTCAGCTAATGCATTCATATCTTCTTTATTTTCTTTTAAATAAGTACTCATATAGATGATACATTCTTCATAATTTCCTAAAAGTCCATATATAAGTCCTACACAATATGTAGCCTCCACATTATCTGGATCTAGTTCTAATACTTTTTTATACACCTTTAAAGCTTCATCATACATTTTAAGGCTTAAGAAGATACTTCCTTTAAATTCATATCCGAGAGCTAATTCTGGTTCCATTTCAATTGCTTTATTAAAACAACGAACTGCTTTTCCATATAGGTCTTTTGCTAAAAACTCATCTGCTTTTGCAAAATACATTTCATATTCAGGAAAGTTTAAAATAGATATCCCCTCTAAATCCTTGTTAGCAAAAAGATAATTCATATGATCCCCTGCATAATTGTGTATATACATTGCCACATCTGCAATTATCTTTTCATCCTTCTCAAAATAGATTCCCTCTTCCATATCCTTCGCATCTAATAGGCGAAGTTCCACAGGTAACAAAAGCGCCTCTCTAGCTGGTGCAACAATACTGTATTTAAACAATGTACGTTCACTATCCATACTTAAAGAAACTCTAGCTTGGCGATAGAGGGTTGCTTTCTTATACCATCCTATCACCTTATTTACACCTTCTCTATTTTTAGCTGTCCATACTACAGTTACTTCATCAATTTTTTCATTTCCTATATTTCCACCTTCAATTTGTTCTAAGGCAATAGATTCTAATCCTTCACCATATCCAAAATAAAACCCATTGACATTCTGAAAATTATAACCACAGGCAGGTACTAACTTTTCTTCATCTCCCTCCCCTGTATAGTATTTCATCCATGGTACATTAATAAATACAATTTTCATACCCTAAAGCTTCCCTTCTATCTACTCAGTCATTTTTTTATATAATTATAGCACATGCTATAAAAAACAAAAAACTAAATAAGCCATTTTATTAAGATATATCCCACAGGAATTACCACCACTAAGCCAAGTAAATTATATGCAGTAAAACTCTTAAAATAATGTTTTGCTTTTTTGGGATGTTCTGCAACAAGAAGCTTGTAAGAAATCACGCTTGCTAAAGAAGCGATCAACGTTCCCATTCCCCCTATATTTACACCTAATACAAGTTCTTGCCAGTTCTCAGTAAAAGGTGCTAGTAACATAGCAGCTGGTACATTACTAATACCTTGGCTTAATATAATTCCTCCAAAATAAGTGGTGCCTTCACCACTTAAAATTTTCTGAAAAAGCTCTTTAACAGCTGGCATAGCTGCTAGATTTCCTATAAAAATAAAAAATCCTATAAAAGTTACTAAAAGTGTGTAATCTACCTTTCTCAGTAATCTTCTGTTCAATAAAATAGTCACTACTAGTGTAATCATAAAACTCAAGCGATAATCCATTCCACCTACAACAGAACTTAAAATAATTACAAAAAGGATCAGAAAAGCAATTAGTTTATTAGGATTTTTTATATAGACTTCTTCAAAGTTTACAGTGATTTCTTGATGCCTCTCTCTTCCTACTAAAATCCCAAGAAATAGAGCTGCTACTACAACAATTCCGCCTGTTACACATAAAAATGTACTAAATCCTATATCATAGTAAGTATAGACAAAAAGATTTTGTGGATTTCCCATAGGTGTTAAACTACTTCCTAAATTAGCAGCTAAGGTTTGAAAAACAATCCATTTAATAGGTATTATATTTAACTTTTGACCTATAATAAGTGTTAATGGCACAAAAGTAATAAGAGCTACATCATTTGTCATAAACATAGCAGCAATAAATGTAAGACTTATTAGCACAACACCAATCTGCCTGCTACTTCCACACCGTTTTAATAACTTAATAGCAATATAATCTAATAATAAATGTTCTTTAAAAGCCGCAATAACTACCATCAAATTAAATAATAAAACAAGGACTTTTACATCTATGTATGACCATTTAGGCATTTCCCAAAAACATGAAATGATTGCGAGAAGTACTGCTATCGTCAATACAATTTCTTTTTTCATCCAAGCTTTTATATGCATTAATACATCGTTCATATCTTTTATTAGTTCCTTTCTTTTCAAGTACATTTATGACTTTTAAATCGTTAGCTCATTTATTATAACATATTTCTTATTTATTCGTGTCTAAACTGTAGGTTAAAATTATTTTTATTTACACCTAAGTATAAATCTAAACCTTTGTAATATTTGCATAATATCGTAAGCCTACCCTATTTTTTTTTAGTTATTATTTACCCATATTGATTATGTTTTTTTTAAACAAGGCAAATTCATTAAGATTTTATGATTGATTTTATTTTTTTGTACTTCTTAGTATTTAATTTGTTGTTTATTTTTTATCAAAATACCGTTATAATAAAATTTAGGAAAACAAATAATATATAATTAATTATTTTCTCAAAAAAGATCATATGGAGGGCGTAATATGTTAGTTTCAGCAAAAGACATGTTAAACAAAGCAAGAGAAGGTAAATATGCTGTTGGTCAATTCAATATCAATAACCTTGAGTGGACAAAAGCTGTACTTCTCACTGCACAAGAAAACAATTCACCAGTTATCTTAGGTGTATCTGAAGGTGCAGGTAAATACATGGGTGGTTATAAAACAATCGTAGGTATGGTTAATGGTATGCTTGAAGAATTAAAAATCACTGTACCAGTAGCACTTCACTTAGACCATGGTTCATATGAAGGCGCACTAAAATGTATCGAAGCTGGTTTTTCTTCAGTTATGTTCGATGGTTCTCACTATCCAATTGAAGAAAATATCGCTAAAACAACTGAACTTGTTAAAATCACATCTGAAAAAGGTCTTTCTTTAGAAGCTGAAGTGGGATCAATAGGTGGTGAAGAAGATGGTGTTGTAGGTGCAGGTGAAATCGCTGATGCAAATGAATGTAAAACAATCGCTGAACTTGGTGTAACAATGCTTGCTGCAGGTATCGGTAATATTCACGGTCAGTATCCAGAGAACTGGAAAGGTTTGGCTTTTGATGCACTTGAAAAAATCAACGCTGTAACAGGTACTACTCCTCTTGTACTTCATGGTGGTACAGGTATCCCTGAAGAAATGATTAAAAAAGCAATCTCTTTAGGTGTTGCTAAAATTAACGTTAACACAGAATGTCAATTATCATTCGCTGCTGCTACACGTGGCTATATTGAAGCTGGTAAAGACCAACAAGGTAAAGGTTTTGACCCACGTAAATTATTAGCTCCAGGTTTTGAAGCTATTAAAGCAACTGTAAAAGAAAAAATGGAATTATTTGGTTCAGTTGGTCAAGCTTAATTCTTTTGTACTTAATATATTCAGCAAATAAAGGGATATCATCTATTAGACTTCTCACCTAATAGATGATATCCTTTTATTTATTTTTACATATTTTTTTAGAAATTCCACATATTAATATTAAATTTTCTACTCATCTACTATTTCTTTTTTTATGGCATTATGTGATGAATCTACATGTTCAATAGGAAAAAACTACTAGAATAAAAAAATCCATACTACACATATTAATACCATAGTAACCACAAAACATTCCCTCTCTTTTAAGAGGTATAGAATATTTGGTGGCTACTAAAAAATCAAAACCTTACAGGGGGCAACCATTATGTCAAACAAACAAGCTTTTGAATCTATGAAATACGAAGTAGCAAAAGAAGTTGGAGTTCCTTTAAAACAAGGATACAATGGAGACCTTACTTCTAGAGAAGCTGGAAAAATTGGTGGAACAATCGTACAAAAAGTATTTGAAAGCTACAAAGGGTCAAAATAGTTGATAGGTAATAAAAAACCGTCTCTTATGAGACGGTTTTTACGCTTATTCTACTTCTACCATTTCTGCATCACCAAACCAAAGTTTGCTTGTTGATGTTAATTCTACATCATTTACTGAATCTTGCATCATAATGTTGGTTACATAGTAATAAATTGGAATTATTGGCATATCTTCCATTAGAATATCATGAGCATTATATAAGTGTTCCATACGTTCTGCTCCCATTGTTTCTCTTGATAATTGCATTTCTGTATCAAAAGCTTCACTTGCATAACGTCCAATATTTTGTCCATTAGTTGACTCAAAGATTTCAAGCATGGTTTGTGGGTCATTGTAATCCCCAATCCAACCACGACGTGCTAATGAATCGAATGCATTATTATTAGTTGTTTCTTGGAATACAGCCCATTCTTGATTTGTTAACTTAACATTCACCCCAAGGTTTTGTTTCATCATTTCTTGAACTGCTTCTGCTATTAGCTTGTGACTTTCTAGTGTATTATAAAGGATTTCAATTTCTCCTAAACCTTCACCATTTGGATATCCAGCTTCTGCAAGTAAGGCTTTAGCTGCTTCTACGTCCCCTTTTGGATTCACATCATAGTCCCCTGCTGTTTGCGTAAATGAATTACCTTCATGGTCCGTAATCCCTTCTGGCATATAGCCATAAGCAATTTTTTGTCCACCTTTAGTGACTTCTTTTACAATTTGTTCACGGTTAATTGCAAGTGATAGCGCCTTACGTACACGTACATCTTGAAGGGCTGGGTTATTCATATTAAATGCGTAGTAATATGTACCAATTTTAGGCAAAATATAAAATGTTGGATCCTCTGCAATAAGTGTAGGAATTTCATCAGATGGGACAAATTCATTAATATCTAATTCTCCTGCTGTATATCTTGTATGTGCTGTAGATTCATCTGAAATCATATACATCACAATTTTTTCAAGATTTACATTTTCAGCATTCCAGTAGTTTTCATTTTTAACAAGTACAATTTGGTCTCCCATTTTGTATTCAGCCATTTTGAAAGGACCATTACCAATATATTTAGCTGGATCTTTAGCCCATGCACCTTCATTATCTACTAAGTCAGCTCTTACTGGCATAAGTGTTGCAAAACCTGTAAGTCCTAAGAAATAATCTGTTGGTACACTCAATTTCACCTCTAAAGTTTTATCATCAAGAGCCTTAACACCTAATTCACTCGCTGGCATTTCCCCTCTAGCAATAGCACCTGCATTTAAGATATTGCCTGATTCAAAAATGTACATATACTCTGATGCTGTGGCTGGATCCGCTCCACGTTTCCAAGCAAACTCATAATCACTTGCTTTTACCGGTTGTCCATCAGACCATGTTGCTTCTCTTAAAGTGAAAGTATATACAAGACCATCCTCTGATACCGTATAACTTTCTGCCATAGCTGGTACGACTTCACCACTCACTTCTCTCATAAGCCCTTCAAACACATTATTAATAATATGACCTGCATCTGTTGCTGAATTAAGTTGTGGATCCAGTGTTAATGGATCTGCACCTAAGTTATAGCGGAGTGTTTGATCCGCTGCAAGTGTATACTCTCCATCTGTGTCTTTCTGTTCATTTGATTGCACCTCAGCCGGCGCCCCCGGTGTAGAGCTTGTTTGGCTACCACACCCTGTAAATACCATACTTGATGCCATCAACATCGTAAGACCTAATGTAAATTTCTTTTTCATATCATTTCCTCCTAAATATCTATTCATTTTATTTTAAAAAAGGCATAGCCTCTTAAATACAAAGTACTTATTATTAAGAATACAAGTGGCATGCTACTTGATGTTCTGGTGCCACTTCTTGAAGAGTAGGCGTTACTTCTGAACAAATTTTCATACACTCACTGCAACGTGTACGGAAACGACATCCTGATGGTGGTTTAAGTGGACTTGGCACATCGCCCTCAAGCACAATACGTTTCCTTTCCTTTGCCATGTCTGGATCAGGTAACGGTACCGCTGAAAGTAACGCCTTGGTATAAGGATGCGCTGGATGTTTATTAACTTCCTCACTACTTCCGATTTCTACTAGATTGCCTAAATACATCACACCTATGCGATTGGAAATATGCTTCACCATTGATAAATCATGGGCAATAAATAAGTATGTAAGGCTCATATCACTCTGTAAATCTTCTAGCATATTTATAACTTGTGCTTGAATAGAAACATCAAGAGCCGAGATAGGTTCATCACAAATGATAAATTCTGGTTCTACAGCTAATGCACGGGCAATCCCTATACGTTGTCTTTGACCACCACTGAACTCATGAGGATAACGACTTGCATGATCCCTCATAAGCCCTACTTTGTCCAATAGATAGTGTATACGATCTGTCTTTTCACTACCTGTTGCTATTTTATGAGTTTCAATAGCTTCACCAATAATATCATTAACTGTCATACGACTATTAAGTGATGCATATGGGTCTTGAAAGACCATTTGCATACGTTTTCTAAAAGGTAGCATTTTCTTCTGTGAGTAATGAGTAATGTCTTCTCCACCAAATAAAATCTTACCTTCTGTTGGTTCATAAAGCTTAATAAGAGTACGACCTGTTGTTGATTTACCACAACCCGATTCTCCTACTAAACCTAATGTTTCTCCTCTTTTAATGTAAAAAGATACATTATCTACCGCTTTAACATACTGTACATTTTTTCCCCATAAGCCACTGGTTTTTGTAAAGTATTTTTTTAGATTTTGAACTTCTATTAAGTTCTCTCTTTTATCTAGACTCATGTGCTCTCGCCTCCTTTACAAAACCTTTTACTACAGGTGCCTCTGGATTTAATAAATGACATCTGGATTTATGTGTTTGTGTTACTTCATACATTGGTGGTATTTCTTCTAAACATTTCTGCATAGCAAATTTACAACGATTACAGAACGGACAGCCTTTTGGTGGATTTAAAAGGTCTGGTGGTGTTCCTGGAATAGGTTCAAGTCTTTCTTTAACACCTGACTTAGGATTTGGCACAGAGTTAAGTAGCCCCATAGTATATGGATTCTTAGCATCATAGAAAAGTTCTTCTACAGTTCCTTCTTCCATTATCATTCCACCATACATAACAATGACACGTGTACAAAGCTGCGCAATAACACCTAAATCATGAGTAATAAAGATAATTGAGCTATTTAATCGACTTTGAATACCTTTCATAAGTTCTAATATTTGTGCTTGAATCGTTACATCTAAAGCTGTTGTAGGCTCGTCTGCAATAATTAACTCCGGATCACAAGAAAGGGCCATTGCTATAATTGCTCTTTGTCTCATCCCTCCACTAAATTCATGAGGATAGTTTTTCATACGTTCTTCTGGCGAAGGAATACCTACTAAAGTTAGCATTTTTATTGCAATTTCTTCTGCTTCCTTCTGACTTACTTTTTTATGATTACGAATAACCTCTGTCATTTGATTCCCGATGGTATAAACAGGATTAAGTGCACTCATTGGATCTTGGAAAATCATAGAAATCTCATTTCCTTGAATCCTACGCATTTCCTTTTCTGTTTTAGGAACAAGATCTTCCCCTTTGAAAAGTACCTTTCCTGCTTTAATTTTTCCTGGATGTTGAAGTAATCTCATTACAGAAGAACATGTGACAGATTTCCCACTTCCTGATTCTCCTACTACCCCTAGCACTTCGCCTTTATATAAATCAAAATCTACATCTCTAACTGATTGAACTTCTCCTAAATGAGTGTAAAACGAAGTTTTTAATCCTCGAACTTCCAATATCTTCTCTTTACTCATTTTTTATAACCTCGCTTTCTATTTTCGGAGTCTTGGGTCTAATGCATCTCTTAGGCCATCCCCCAAGAAGTTAAATGCAAACATTGTAATAGCAATTGCTATTGCAGGAGCAATAAGTTGGTAAGGATATGAACGAATGCCACCTAATGCATCATTAGCAAGTGTTCCCCATGAAGCTTCTGGTGCAGATACCCCAAGTCCGATAAAACTTAAGAAAGATTCTGTAAAGATTGCACTGGGAATACTCATTGTTAAGGAAACAATAATAGGACCCATGGCATTTGGAATAAGATGTCTCATAATGATTTTTATTTTAGATACACCAATCGTCCTAGCTGATAGCACAAATTCTTGTTCTTTTAAACTTAGTACTTGTCCACGTACAAGCCTTGCCATACCTACCCAATAGATAAATCCAATAGTAACAATAATAGTTGTCAGACCTGGTTTATAAATAACCATTAATAAAATAACAATAAGTAATGAGGGTACAGAGTTAATCACATCTACAATTCGCATCATAATATTGTCTATTTTGCCACCTTCATAGCCAGCAATCCCCCCATAAATGACACCTATGAGCAGGTTAACAAGTGATGCCACAAGTCCCACTGTTAATGAAATTCTTGCACCATATAAAATACGAATCCAAAGATCCCTTCCCAAGCGGTCTGTTCCTAGTATATTGTTTTTATTACTTACTGTTTTTATAGGTGTTGTATTAATTTCTTTACCCTCAACAAAAATTTTATATTTTGCACCGCCATTTTTCTTAGCTCTTTTAGCATAAGAATAGTCAAGGAGTACTTCTTTACCATCAATCTCATATGTTTTAGTAGAAAAAGCCATATCTTCTGCTATTGTTTCTAGCGCACCAATCACTTCTCCTTTTTCGCTTACCTCAATAAGCTTGTATTCATTATGTACATAGACGTATTGATTATCCCATAATCTTGTAATTTCAAATCGTGGTGGAATATTTCCTAAACCTGGTTTCTGGTCTGAATAACTTACCTCTGAAAACATAGGTACAAAGATTGCTATTAAAGTAATGAATATAATTGTAAAAAGACCTATCATTGCTAAAATATTTTTACGAAGCATCCGCCATGCATCTTGCCAATAGGTATGACTCGGTCTTGAAATTTGTTGTGACTGCTTCACACTATCATCTAATAATTCCCATTCTGAATGTTGACTCATGGTCTACCTCCTAATCTTTAAGTTTGATTCTTGGGTCAATATATGCATAAGCAATATCCACGATGAAGACCATTACAATGTAAATGGCCGCATAGAACACTGTAAGCCCCATAATAACGGTATAGTCACGGCTAGATACACTCTCCACAAAATATTTCCCCATTCCTGGCACAGCAAAAATTTTCTCTACTACGAAAGACCCAGTAAGAATAGATGCTACCATTGGTCCCACATAAGTAACCACTGGGATAAGTGCATTTTTAAGAGCATGCTTACCAATGACACGTAATTTGCTGAGTCCGTTTGCTCTTGCTGTACGAATGTAATCTTGACCGAGCACCTCTAACATACTTGATCGTGTCAGCCTTGTGACATAAGCTACAGAAAATCCTCCAAGGGCAATAACTGGCCCAATATAGCTCTTCCATGTTTCTAAACCACCTGCTGGAATCCATGCTAGTTTCTCTCCAAATATGTACATAATGAATGTACCAATTACGAAACTAGGAATCGTTACACCGACTGTTGCAATAATCATAATTACATAGTCTACTGCATGATTTTGTTTAAGTGCAGAAAGCACGCCTAAAGGAATACCCAATACCAAAATCAAAACAACTGCTAACGCTCCAATCTGTGATGATGCAGGGAATGTTTTAATAATAATCTCATTAACGGTTACACCCTTCTTTTTAAAAGAAACACCTAGGTCTCCTTTTGCCATATCCCCCATATAGTCTATATATTGTTCCCATAAAGGTGCATCTAAGTTATATTTTTCTGCCAGAGCTTTTTCAATCTCTGGTGTTAATGCACGTTCGCTTGTAAATGGTCCTCCTGGTATTGAACGCATCAAAATGAATGTAATAGTTGCAATCAAAATTAAAGTAATGAGCATTGATACCATACGTTTTAAACTATATTTGAACATAAGCTTCTCCTTTCTATCAAATATCTAACTTTTCTATCTTAACTTAATTTATTCAACTGATTAACATAATACATTATTTTATATAATTTTGCAAGTTAGTAATGTTATTTTTTTATTTAAACCATTTAAAACGTTAAAATCAAGGTTAATTATATAATATTAGTCATTTTAATTGCAATTTTCTTTTATATTTTTAAATTATTTTGAATTATTAGATAACATAATCCTAGCGAATATGTAATTAAAACTGATATACACTAAATTAATATGATACATAAAATAAATAATGTATTATTAAGTAACATAAAAATATTATATATTTATCTATCATATAGATTAATATTTTTTTGCAACAAAAAAGGTTGCTCCTCATAAGAAAACAACCTTTTACACTTTTTTATTAAACAATACGATTACGCTGATCGCCTTTTTCAAAAGCCTTAATATTATTAATAACTTCTTGTACTAAAACCTTTCTAGCTTCTACACTTGCCCAACCAATATGAGGAGTAATAAAAAGCTTATTTTGATCTTTCACTTCAAATAGCGGATTTTCTGCCTCAATCGGTTCTACACCTAACACATCTAAGCCTGCCCCTGCTATAAGTTCTTCATTAAGTACCTTGGCTAAGTCCTCTTCTACAACAATCTTTCCTCTTCCTAAATTTAGAAGATAAGCACTTGATTTCATTTGAGCAAGTTCTCTATAACCAATTAATCCATGTGTTCTTTCATTATATGGCGCATGAATAGAAACCACATCACTTTCCTCTAAAAGTGTCTCTAAAGGTACACTCTCATAGTGAGGATCCTTTGTATTTTGCCCTGAAGTAGAATAATAAATCACCTTCATACCAAAGGCTTCTCCTATTCTTGCTACAGCTTTACCAATAGCACCAAAACCAATAATACCTAAGGTTTTACCTGAAAGTTCATGGAATGGCCATGCTATAAAACTAAATGTTTCACTAGTGGCATAGCGTTTACTTTTAACATAAGCATCATATTGACTATTATGTTCCACCAAATGAAGGAGCATGGCAAAGGTGTGCTGGGCCACACTTTCTGTTGAATACCCCGCTACATTAGCAACACCAATCCCTCTTTCCTTTGCATAAGTAATATCAATATTATTGTATCCTGTTGCTAATAGAGTAATTAACTTAAGGGACTTAGCCTCCTTCAGATTACTTTCATTGAGCACTACCTTATTGGTAATAATAACATCTACATCTTTTACACGCTGAGCAACTTCTTCTGGAGATGTTAAATCATATACTGCTACTTCTCCACAGCTTCTAAAGGGGGTTATGTCTATGTCTGCTCCAAGTGTCTTAGCATCTAGTATACACAGTTTCATCCCATTTACTCTCCTATCTTCATACCACATTCACTACAGAACTTTACACCTGGCTCTGCTGGTGTCCCACATTCTGAGCAATACTTTTTCTTCTCTACCACTTCCACCTTTTGACCACATTCCGGGCAGAATTTACTTGTTTTCTTAATCATACTGTGACAATTACCACAAGGCATTAAATCATCGGTTAGCTCTGGTGACTGATGAGTATGCATCCCATTTACAGAAGAAGCTTGCGTCATTTGATTTGCATTAAGCTGATTAAGTCCTCCAGCAAAAGCATTGCCCATATGGATTCCCATACCTAAGCCCATACCATTTTGCATCATGGCATTAAGTCCATCATTTTCTGTAGATTTACTCATAATTTCTAATTGTTTAAGGATTTGAATCTTACTGAGCTTATCATTTTGAACACTCCCTAAAATGTTCATCCCTGTTAATTCTTTAAGATTCTTTTCAATCTCCTCTGGCAAACCAATATTTCCTATTGTAAAATGTGTCACACTTAAGCCAAGCTTACTAAAAGGCTCTCTTAAGGTTTCTGATAAAGCAGCGGCAATCTCATTATAATTAGAGGCAATTTGTGTAACAGTCAAATGTAAGCTCCCAATAAGATCACTAAACTGATTGATAATAAAACCTCTTAATTGCTCTGTAATATCCTCTAAGCGATAACGTGACTTTGTTCCAACAATGTTGGTTAAAAAGGCTACTGGATTTTCAATCTTAAAAGCATAATTACCATGTGCCCTTACTTGCACTTGACCAAATTGACTGTCTGGAATCCAAATAGGATTATTTGTTCCCCATTTATTATTTAGAAATTCTTTCATATTTAAAAAGAATACATCTGATTTAAAAGGTGATTTAAACCCATAAGCCCAACCTTTTAAGTCTCCTAGAATCGGTAAGTTCTTAGTCTCTAACTTATACATTCCTGGCCCAAATACATCTGCGATTTGTCCTTGTTCCACAAAAATAGCTACTTGCCCTGGTCTTACTGTAAGCTGAGCACCATTTTGAATTTCTTGATCTTCCATAGGAAACATATACACCAGTGTATCGCTACTTTCATCTAACCACTGTATAATATCCAAAAACTGCTTTTTAAAAAATCCCATTCTAAAACCTCCCAACATTATTATTTCTTTTCTTTCTCTCAGTATATCAATATTTTCTTTAAATCACCATAACTTCTTAAAATGCCCATTCCCCTTTCTTTAATACAAAGAAAGTTTCCCCCTCATGAGTTGTTGCCTCTATATCCAGTTCTTCACTTCCCACCATAAAGTCATTATGGGTAATAGAAGTATTTGCTCCTGCTGCTTCTAGTTCTTCTTCTGTCATTGCTACTCCACCTTCTATATTAGTAGGATAACTACTACCTATAGCAAAATGACATGAAGCATTTTCATCAAATAAAGTATTAAAGAAAATTGTATTGGTTTTTGAAACTGGGGAACTGACAGGTACAATGGCTACTTCTCCTAAATAAGAAGCTCCTTCATCTGTTTCAATAAGCTTCTCAAGAACAGCCTTACCCACTTTAGCATCAAAGTCTACAATTTTTCCTTCCTTAAAAGTAAAACTAAAATCTTCTATTAAGTTACCACCAAACACTAACGGCTTAGTTGCCTTAAGTGTGCCATTTACGCCATACTTATGAGGCATCGTAAATATTTCTTCCGTAGGCATATTGGCCACAAAGTATGTTCCTTTCATACTGTGTTCGCCACCACCTTCCCATTTATGTCCTTTTGGAAGTTCTACCATTAAATCAGTCCCTGGTGCTGTATAGTGAAGGGTTTTAATCTTTTTGCTATTTAAAAATGCACACTTTCTAGCTAAATTTTCTGTATGCATCTTCCAAGCTGCTACTGGATCTTCTTCATAAATACGAACTGCCGTAAAAATTTTATCCCATAAAAGAGCTTCTCTCTCTTCCTCACTAGCATTTGGAAAGATTTTTTTACTCCAAGCTGGTGTAGGCATGGATACTACACACCAACATACCTCTGAGCTACTCACAGCTTTTCTAAATACTGTTAGTGCCTTTCCAGAAGCTTTTTGTGCAGTAGCAATCTTATTAGGGTCGATATCCTTTAATAAATCTGGATCCCCTGCACTAATACTAATAAAGGCTGCATTTTTTGCCACTAATTCCTCATACTTTTTCACTTCCCATGCAGGGAAATCTCCTAAAGTTTCTTCTGTCGCATAAGTATAAGTTAATTTTGCTACTTGTTCATCACTGTATTCTACAATAACCTTTTTAGCCCCCACCTTATAAGCACACTCTGTCATAGCTCTTGCCAAGCTAGCCCCCTCTATAGGTGTGCGAATAACAACGATTTGGTCTTTTTGAACATTTACCCCTACTTCCACTACTAGTTTGGCATACTTATATAAGTTTGCTTTTAAATCCATTCTCTCGTCTCCTTTATAAATTCTATCTATACAGCCACAAATTGATTATGACTTTTTTCATAATGATAACCAATAGCAGCTAATTTCTCTATAATAATTTCTGGCTCTTGATTGTAAGTCTTGCAAAGGTCTTCTAAACTTTCTGCTTCATCTCTTAGCTTAGTGTTTATTACACTCAACAATAAATACGGATCTTTCTGATTAAGCATATTTTTCCTCCCGTTTCATTTTACTTTATTATAAGTAGCTTCTAAACATTTGTAAACGTTTACTCTATTCCCTTATTAATTACTATATTTCCTCATTAGTATAGGTTTTATTTGTTTATTTTTATTAGTTGTACTTATTATTAATTTTGCTATAATATTACTATCACTATAGACCAGTTGGCAGAGTAGATATAAGTGCGTTAAGTGCTAGATGGACGGGAAGTTGCCACTAGACGAAAAATCGCTTGAGATTTGCGGTACTTATGTCGCATTCCGCTGCCAAAAGCAGCGCTTCTTTACCTTTAGCATAGGTTAAAGGGATCAAATTCAAAGGAGTTGCTATCAAATGAATAACAAAATCACAACAAAAGACCTCGCCTTACTTGGCCTATTACTTGCTCTTAAAGTCATATTGGGTCGCTATTTAGCTATCGACTTTACCATCGTACGTATTTCTTTTAGCTTTGTAGTCAATGCCTTAACAGGCTATCTCTTCGGACCTATTATAGGCCTTGGAATGGGAGCTTTAGGAGATGTTATAGGATACTTTGGTTTTCCTCAAACTTTTGGTTATTTCCCTGGTTATACTATTTCTGCCGGAATTAGTGGCTTTATTTACGGGTATTTTCTCTACTACAAAAAGTGGGAGCAAACTTCTACCTTAAACTTTACCATTAGAGTAGTTCTAGCGGTAAGTATTGTCTCTATTTTCTGTAATTTAATTTTGGGTACAATTTGGACTAGTATGGTTGTTGGAAAATCTTTTATGGTTTTACTCAAGCCTCGTATGCTTAAAAACCTTTTACTCATTCCACTGGAGTCGATTGTACTTTGTGGTATGTTTAATTACTTAGGCATCCATTTAAAAAAAATCCGTACAATCACTTAATCATTCAATATGATTCATACTTAATTTACCAACTGTCCATAGTGAATAAGGGATGTTGCTCTTACAACATCCCTTTAATTTTTAGTCATTTTTATATAAGTACGCATTTTACCACTAATATTGTTAGGTTCTAACATTTTCATATGAATAGGAAGTGTCACTATAATTTTAGTATATTCACCCTGTACACTTTCTATAGCTACTTTCCCATTATGCTTATCTACAATGTTTTTAACCATGGTAAGTCCTATACCGCTCCCTTGATATTGTTCCCTACTTTTGTCTCCACGATACATACGTTCAAATACATAAGGTAAGTCTTCTTCTGCAATCCCAATACCATGATCCATTACTGTTAT
This sequence comes from Bacillota bacterium, assembly GCA_023436395.1. Taxonomy (GTDB): domain Bacteria; phylum Bacillota; class Clostridia; order Lachnospirales; family Cellulosilyticaceae; genus Cellulosilyticum. The sequence continues at coordinate 126,806 of JAEZJJ010000040.1, forward strand.
GGTACATTCTTTCCCTTGTACCCCTGTATATACCTTGATTTCCCCTTTATAGTCACTAAACTTAAAAGCATTGGATAATAAATTCATCCATAACTGCTTAAGGGCATCTTTATCTCCAGATACCATAATGTTTTCTGTTTCTGTATGTTTAATATGATAAGTAATCTTCTTTTCTTTAGCCACTATTTTAAAAGCATCAAATACTTCTTGTATGCTTTCATTAAGATTAATGACTCGGAGGTTCATACGTAGTTCATTTTCCTCTACATTTTTAAGTAAATCTAAATTATTAAGTAACTTTCCAAATCGCACTACCTCTTGATAAAGGACATTCATTTGTTCTTCATCAATGGGGTATATCCCATCTATCATCGCTTCTAAATTACTTTGAAGTATATGAAGGGGAGTACGAATCTCGTGTGCCACATCAGATATTAATTTCTTACGAATAGTATCTTGTCTTTCTAATTTTTCTCCTAAATAATTCATACTATGACGCAAAGTCTCAATCTCTTTAATTTTACTTCTAAAAGGATATCTGGCTTTGAGCTTACCATCTGCTAAAGCAATAGAAGTTTTACTAATACCATATATATGATACGTAAACAATCTAGAAACATAGAGTCCAGCTAAGATAAACCACATAAGAATCATACTAGAACACCATATAATGCTAATATTAACGTCATTTTGAAACTTCATATCATTTTTGCTTAAGATATCACTTGGATAATATCCAATCCTTACATAAGCTATGAGTTCCCCTTGCTTATTATAGACTGGGCGTTCTTCTTGTCTGTATAAGCTAGAGTCTATTTTACTAGGATACTTTTCATTAAGCTCCTCTATAAAGCCTTGCTCTGTTTCTCCCCATACAAAGGTTTTATCTGGTCTTAATAAAGTCACTGCAAAGTCACCCATATAATTTTCAACAATACTTTGCTGCATTATGTTATTTTCTATATCTTCTGTTTCATAAAGCTTTTCTACTAGAGCAACAATGCGGTCACCAGCTTCTTTAATATTATTCTCAATATAGATTTCAAAATTCTTTTTAATACTAATATTAACAATTAAAAAAGTGGTAAATACCATAATACACCCTACACTTAGGAAAATGGAAAACAGCTGCTTACGAATAGATATCATGCATGGTCTCCTTCAAACTTATATCCTACTCCTGTTACAGTTTTTATATAACGAGGGTTTTTAGTATCTGCTTCAATTTTCTTTCTTAAATTCTTAATATGCACATCTATTGTGCGATCAAATCCGTCAAAGTCAATGCCCATAACTGCTTCAATGAGTTGGTCCCTACTAAAGACACGCCCTGGTGCTGAAGCCAGTTCATATAACAAGTCAAATTCATTAGGTGTAAGCGTAATCTCTTCATTATCAATTTGCACCATACGCTCTTGTAAAAATATTCTAAAATGTCCTTTATCAAAAACAAGTACTTCCTTATTTTCTTCCCTTTGCTTTCTCATATCTAAAGCCTTAACACGTGCAACAACTTCTCTTGGACTAATAGGCTTTACAAGATATTCATCTGCCCCTTTTTCAAAGCCTTCAATTTTACTATCTAAATTTCCCTTGGCTGTAATCATAAAAATATGCACATTAGAAACTTGTCTCATCTCCGCACAAATTTCCTCACCTTGTATATCTGGAAGCATTAAGTCTAAAAGCACAATATCAATTTTATTTTTATAGAAGCAATCTAGTCCACTTCTACCTGTATAACAAGTAAATACTTTATATCCTTCTTTTTCTAGATATTTTGTCATAATATCAGCTACACGTTCTTCATCTTCTATTACTAATATGTTCATTTTAATCGTCCTTTCTAAATAGGATTAATATAACCGATTTTGTTTTATTATAAAACAACTATATGAAGAAAGTGAAAAGCTATAAAAATTTCCAGAAATTAATACATAATAATTAATAATTATTGATAAAATACTTTTTTTACTTTACAATAGTAAATATATTGGGTAAGGGGGAATAGAAATGAAATACTCTTTTAATGATAAAGAACACTTAATCGACTTTATATGTAATGAAATTATTACTACTGCAGAAGCGACAGCTATGTTAAATTGTTCCAGACAATACCTTGATGAATTAGTAAGTAAAGGTAAGATTACCCCCATAAAAACGATCAATCGTGTAAGACTTTATTGGAAAAACGATATTGTGAGTTTATTACAAAGAAAACATAGTAGCTAAAATAAGCTAGCTTCTACTCAAAGAAGCTAGCTATTTCTTCTTCATTCAATGTTTCTTTTTCTAATAAAGCTAGGGTAAGTCCTTCTAGTTTTTCTTTATGACTATTCATTAAAGCCTTGGTTTCTTCATACAGTACTTTCATCATTCCTTGACATTTCTTTAAAAGTACATCATTTTCTATTGTTTGCTTACCCGTAATGGCTTCTAAGTTAACTAGACCAATTTCTTCATCCATACCATATTTCACCATATATTGTTTCATATCTATACTGGCCTTTTCAATATCATTACTTGCACCCGTTGTAACATAATCTTTACCAAAAATAAGTTCTTCTGCGACGCGTCCAGCCAAACTAATTTGTATACGCGCTAAAAGTTCTTTCTTTGTCAGATACATTTTATCTTTAGGTACGTTCATACTAAAGCCACCTGCACCTTTAGTACTTGGAATAATAGTGACTTTAGTTACACTATTTTCTGGGGCAACAAGTTTTGTAACTAATGCGTGTCCAGCTTCATGATAAGCTGTAATCTTACGATCTAATTCACTAATATTGCTACGATCCTTCTTTTCTTTACCTGCAATAATCGTATAGAAAGCAGCATCTATATGCTTTTTATGAATCACTTTTTCTCCCTGAGTTGCGGCTAAAATAGCTGCTTCATTTAAAAGATTTTCTAACATCGCACCTGTGAAAAAGACGGTTTGTTTTGCAATTTCACTTGGAGAGATTTCATCAGCAATCGGTTTATTTTTAAGATGCAATCGAATAATGGCTTCTCTAGCACCTAGGTCAGGATATCCTACTTCAATATGTCTATCAAAGCGCCCCGGTCTAAGGAGTGCCTCATCTAGCATGTCTAATCTATTGGTTGCTGCAATCACAATAATCCCCTCATCCTCTTTGAAGCCCGACATTTCTGTCAGTAAGGCATTAAGGGTTTGATCTTTCTCATCATTACTTTGCGCTGCAGTATGACTTCTTTTCTTTCCAATTGCATCAATCTCATCTATGAAAATAACCGCTTTCTCATATTTTCTAGCTTCTTTAAAAATATCTCTTACACGACTTGCTCCAACACCCACGTACATCTGTACGAAATCCGAACCACTTACTGAGAAAAAGGTTACACCTGCCTCTTTAGCAATAGCCTTGGCCATAAGAGTTTTCCCTGTCCCTGGTGGTCCATACAAAATCAAACCTTTAGGCATTCTGGCCCCCATTTTTGCATAGCGCTCTGGATGTTTCATAAAGTCAATAACATCTTCCACTTGTTCTTTAGCTTCTACATTTCCTGCAATATTCGAGAAGTCCACTTTTAGTTCACTAGCTTCTATGGCTTTATGACTCATCTTCATGGCACCTCCACCGGAGCCAACTTTTTTAACTGTTCTAAAAATTACAAAGAAAAGAACTCCCATCATACTCAAACTCAGGATATATTGAATTGTAAAGGTAGTATCCCCTGTTTGTTCTGTAACCTTCACTTCATTTAAAAGCAATTGTTCTTTAAATCCTTCTTTTCTAGGATTATCTGTTTTATAAATCGTTTGATTTCCTTTTAATTTAAATTGCATATCAGAACCACTACTTAAAATAACTTCTTCTACTTGTTTTGTATTTAATTCATTTAAAAATTCATTATAACTTATATGTTGGTTATTTTTATGCTTTTGTGTATAAATCCCTAATACCACCAACGTTATAGTTAGAATAATTCCTAAAATGATGACTATTTGTTTTTTATTCATAGTTCCCCTTTCCAAGCCCTTTCCCCTTATGTTAAAGAAAGACTTTTTATAACTACAAGGAAATTATAACGTAGGGGGTATCCCTATTTCATTAGTGAGTATATGGAAAAGAAGGCAAAAAAAGAGAAGAAAGACGACGGGTCTTTCTTCTTGAGAGAAGGTATTTTATTCTAGGGGTAGCAAATAAATAAATATTTGCTGTAACATCTGGGGGAAGTTACAAATACATTATAACAACTGTATTCCTAAAAGGTTGCCCTAATTTTTTAAAAATTCAATTTAATTTTTATGTAATTTTATTACTCGTTTATTTTTCTCGTTATTAATGCTTTATTTTCCCGCAAAAGTCTTAATTTATTAGCGATAATGCTCAAAACATTTCCAAATAATGTATATTCTTTATGAATTATTTTTAATTTTATTTATTATTTACATTTTTACTTTGTATCAGACATGATATCTTGGCATATCATCTAAATGCATATTTTTACTCACTTCATTAATATGCTTATTTGTAAGTTCTTCAGCCCTTTGTCCATCTTTGTTTTTTACTGCATCAAAAATGGCAGTATGTTCTTTGAGCAAGCATATTGCCCTACCAGGTGTAGCTAGAGATTCCATTCTCGTCTTTTGTACATAAGTATGAAAATCTGAAAGTACTTGCTTTAATATTTTACTCTTAGTTGCTTTATAAAGCATATCATGAAAGCGATGATCTAACTCACCAATATGTACTAAATCATTTTTAGTTACATAAAATTCCGTAAGTTCAAGTACCTCTTTTAATTCTTCTAACTCCTGTGGCGTAATACGCTCTGCTGCTAACCGAGCTGCCATTCCCTCCAAACGACTTCTAATCATGAAAATATCTTGTACATCTTCTTCTGATACACCCCTTACCACTGTTTCCTTATTAGGAATAGACTGTACCAATCCCTCTAACTCTAATTGTCTAATAGCTTCTCTCACTGGTGTCCTACTTACATTTAACTCTTTAGCTATAGTAGCCTCTCTCAAGGCCTCTCCTGGCTTATATTTCCCCTCTAATATACCTTCTCTAATGACCCTAAATACTTTTTCTCTCAATGACGCCTTATCATTTGAACCGGACTCAAATATCACACCGCGCCTCCTTATTTATCTTCTGTATATTCGCATACAATTATATTATCAAATATTCAAAAATTTACAATGGTATTCCTAATATTGGACCCATTTCCCCTCTAAATCTTTAAAGGCAACTACACTTTCTTCAATGGTACGTTCTATTACTTTCCAATTTTCTGAGCTGATATCTACAGTGGTTTGCCACTTAATCATCACCTTATATACCCTTGTTACTTCTTCCAGCTTTAAATTATCATATTCCTTATTTTTTAATTCTACAGTTTCTGTTACTAAACTATGTAACCTTCCCTCGGCATCTATTACTGGTTTATCAGACTTATAACTTATATTTGTATCTACAATATTCTTATCTGCTATATACCAGCTATCAAATAATTGGATTTGTTTTGCCCTCTTGCCTGATGAAAAGTATGGATTTAGGAGCTCTGTGGTATGAGCATTAATAGATGCTTCATAGCCTGCATAAAACCCTTTAAGGAAATCTTGCCATTTAGAGTTTCCTTTAGAAGATAATGTATAGTCCTTTACTTCTATGCTTTGGTTACCCATGACTACTTCAATAGGTACACTCACTGTATTAATATATCCTTTTGGATGTACTAGTTCAATGTTGTATTTTCCTACTAAAATATCTTTTAAACTAACAATTCCCATATCATCTGATTTCTTAAGGTTTCCTATATGAACTTCTAAGTAGGGTGCACATATAACTTGCACCTCACCTAACGTATAGGGTAATACAATTTCTTCATCTTGTGATACTTCTATCATTTGATAATAGTTTTTTTCTCTTTGATCCGGTAATTCTACTTCTAGCATATATTTACCAGGTAAAAGCTTATCCTTTCTGTACCCTACACCCTCTTCATAGTCTAGTGTAATCCCTCCTACAGAAACCCTTGCCCCATTAGGTGCTTTAATTTGTATGGACGAAAATTCAAAAGGAAACTGGATACACCATCCTTCATGGTTTTGAATTAACCTTATAGGAACTTTCTTTACACCTGTTGTAAATTGATATTCTAACATATACTGATCTTTTATCCATCCCACTTTAGAAACCTTCACTAATTTATGATCTTTGGCATAAAAACGTTCATAATATTGAGATATAACTTGGGCATTATCTAGACCTTTTAAAGAACTTTTATCTAACAGATTATAAATTCTATCATAGTTTTTCTCATTAAGTGCCTTTACATACATATCAATGCTATATATAGGTCCCTTATAGTACGTCCACATATACATACCACTCTTTATAATGAGTAGTAACATAACACTCACTAAACAACATATACCTATTAGTTCTTTTATTCTATTCTTTTGCATAATAATCCCCCCTAATTATATAATTTATATATATGTTAGGAGGGACAAGTTTATCACTAGTTATTCATTTGTTCTAAATTGCTTACAGTTTGTTCTGACCTTATCTTGTACATAAGCTAATCCATCAATTTCTATATACTCTAAGGTACAATACTTTTCTATAGGATGATGATGCTTACAACACGTCACATCACAACCAATACTCATATTCATGCCCATCTTTACTACTCCTTTAAAATGATAAGTAGATGATCACAAAACATCATCAGATAAAGCTATTTTCTACTATTTATTAGTAAATATACTTCGTTCTACTTAAGTTTCTTAAAGATATAGGGTGCCCCAGCAATAATCCAGAATACCATAAGGGCATATTTAATCATTTTAATTATTTTCACTGCTGGCAGCAACTTACCTAAAAGCAAATAAATAAGTATTAATCCACCAAACCCTATAAGTACTTTCTTGAATTGCATACTTCCACATTGTTGTACTTCAAATTGTATATATTTTTGTTCAATATAAGCCCCATAAGTCATTCCCCATAAGGCAGCTGCACTTTTATATAGATCTGCATCTACCTTAAAAATCATAACTAATAATAGGACGATACTAGCACTCATGACATGAACAGGTTTAACCTCACCCTTTTCTCCTAAAAGCTTATTGGCAATGATGGTAAAAATCACACCAAAGAAGATAGCACCTAATACATCCATAGGCCAATGTACACCTAGGTAGATCCTAGAAAGGGCAGTTAATAGGATGATACAGCTTCCCATAATATACATCCCCTTGGTTCTTAATATAAGTGCTGCTCCACTCCAAAAACTAGTTGCTGTCTGGGTATGTCCACTTGGAAAGGAGAAACTTGTAGCTGTCTCTACACGTAGTGGCTTGACCACTCCTAAATCAAAGGGCCTAGGCATTTGAATCAGATTTTTAATAAATCCATTCCCCACAAAATTAAAGAGTACAAACCATGCAAGACGTTTACTTTTAACTTTATCTACACACCAATAAAGTCCTGCTATGATTGCAACAAGAAATAAACTTTCTGCCATCATAGTGATAGTTGTCATCAATAAGGTTAACGGCTCCGTTCTTATTTGTTCAAATAACTGCAGAATTCTAATTTGAATTTCCATCTTTTTCTCCTTTTTAATAATTTATACATTTAAAATGTAGTATTATATTGTGCATATTCAATTTTTGCATTACAATAGAAACATAAGTATCTTTATAGTAAGGAGGTTCCTATGGAGACTCTGAATGCACAATCATCTCTGCATCTTTCTCCTCTTAATTTCTTAAAAACAGCTTTGCGCTTACTCGTGGAAGACCAATTACAAGCTGCTCTACAATCTATAGATGCTGCCATTATCTTCAGTGGTAATTCACCTTTTTATATTTATCAAAAAATACGTATGTTATATGATTTAGGCGCTTATAGGAGTTGTAGTCAACTTATTGTATCACAATTGGAGTACCTATATAAACATAGTTCTTTATATATTTTGTGTCGTAGTATAGACTATTACCAAAGAATGAATAATTGTACACAAGAGGAGTTAGAGAATCTACTACGAACCGCTCATCTTCCTTACTGTTTAGCTGTTACTTATGGGGAAATTCTTATAACAAAAGAAAAGCCTTTTTTAAAACGTGCACGTAAGGCTATGGTTCAAGATCATTATCCTTTATGCATCGCTTATTGTGATTTATATTTAAAGATTCACCCTATGACTACAGAAATCCTTTATATGAAGGCTTATGCTTATCACATGCTAGGAGAATTACATACTGCTTTATCTTATTATAAAGAATATTTAAATCTTAACTTAAAGGATTCGAAATCCTATACATATCTGGGGAGCATTTTATTAGAATTAAGACAGCCAAGCGAAGCACTAGAATACTTTGAAAAAGCTTCTTATATGGACCCTACCAATAAAGAATATTTGACTTATATGGCTGAGTGCTACATTGCTTTAAAAAAATATGACATGGCAATTTCTACTTATCAAACTATTGAAAAATATTACAGCGCAGATATTCAAAATTATTTTAACTTATCTTACGCCTATAAAAAAGTTAATAAGAAACATCTTTCTAAACGTTACTTAAAGAAAGCAAAAAAGCAACTCAAGACAAAATATTGATTTAAAACAATAAAGTATACAAAGGGGTACAAAGGTATGGATAATAACACTATAAACAATACCTACTTAGATTTAAATAATATGGATTGTGAAAAATTCGAAAAGTATCAACGTTTTACAGAGCAAACTATTTTTGATCTTTCTCAACAAATTACTGATCTTGAACAAAAACTGAATGTATTTACTAACCTATTAGAAATTAGTAACTATATCAATCAATATATAAAAAGCCAAAATCTCTTTCCACTCATTAATGATATGCTTATAGGTGTATTTGGTGCAAAATACTCTACTATTTATATTAAAACAGATGATGACTATGCACAGGTAACTTCTAAGAATTTTTCTTATGAGTCAATTGAAATGGAAAAAAAATTGATTTTTAAACATCAGCAACAAGAATTTATTTTAAATAGTGACTCACCTATTTACCCTGCAACTGATCCTTCCATGGCTATTTATTCTTGCTTAGGGGTACCCATTAAAATCAATAGTGGACCACTTGGATTTATTCTTATCCAACATCGGGAGAAAAACTACTTTTCAAAAGATCATGCAACCTTCCTCTCTTCACTTGCTAACCATGTAGGTGTTGCTATTGAAAATAATCTACTTTATAATCAAATCAAAGAAAGTGCATGCAAAGATGGTCTGACAAATATCTTTAATAAAAAATATTTTTTTGATACAATTTCATCTATTCCCAATCTTAAGGATCTTTATTATACGATTGTTATGATTGACATTGATAATTTTAAAAAAGTAAATGATACATATGGGCATCCTTATGGAGATATTGTACTTAAAACCATTTGCTCCATTATAAAAAATAATACTAGACCCAATGATATTGTGGCCCGCTATGGTGGAGAAGAAATCATTATTTTCTTCAATAACTTTGTAGATAAGAGTCTTGTTGCCAAACGCGTAGAGCAAATGCGTTCTCAAATTGAAAATACTCCTATTCCTGGTGACGACTTTGAATCCAATGTTACAGCCAGCTTTGGTGTTTATGTAAAAACTGATGAAGACCTTTCTCTAGATGAAGTCATCAAACTTGCAGATAGCAATCTTTACATCTGCAAACGCACAGGCAAAAATAAATATGTAATTAATGAATAGCCGTAAATAAAAAATCCCCTCTATAATCATCTTGAATGTTATAGGGGGATTTTTATTTGAGATTAAGCAAGAGCTAAAGCAATTTCCATCATTTGAGTAAATGTATTTTGTCTTTCCTCTGCTGTTGTTTCTTCACCTGTAATAAGATTATCTGAAATAGTTACCATAGCTAAGGCATTAACACCTGCTGCTGCTGCTTCCATATAAAGTGCTGCCGCTTCCATTTCTACAGCTAAAACGCCCATTTTTGACCATCTTTCAGTAGTTGATGTATCTGCATTATAGAAAATATCAGAAGAAAGAATATTCCCTACATGATAAGGTGCATTTGTTTCTTTTGCCTTTTCTACAGCTTTCTCTAATAAACTGTAGCTAGCAACTGGGGCAAAAGTGCCTGGTAAGTTATATTGAACTGCATAGTTAGAATTAGTACAAGCTCCCATACCAAATACGATATGGCGAAGTGGTAAATCCGCTCTCATACTTCCTGCTGAACCAATTCTGATAAGATTTTTACATCCATACACATGGATTAGCTCATGTGCGTAAATACCAATAGATGGCATGCCCATACCGCTTCCTTGCACAGAAATTCTCTTACCTTTATATGTTCCTGTATAGCCAAACATATTTCTTACTGTATTATACTGAACAACATTTTCTAAGAAGTTGTCAGCAATATATTTTGCTCTTAATGGATCTCCAGGTAATAAGACAGTCTCTGCGATATCTCCTGGTTTTGCTGCGTTATGTGGTGTTGACATTGTTCTCGTCCTCCTAATTATACGTTTGGCCTTATTCTATTTTTAGCCATTAAGTTTTGCTTTAATAGATAGCTTATCCTAATTTTGATAAGATATCACGCTCAAACAAACCTTTTTTCTAGTATAACATATTTTCTAGGAGTTGAACATGTCTGTTTTAAGGCCTATGTAATCTCGCATAACAGTTTTTACATATTTTTCTAGCTCCTCTTACACTAGTTTCTGGCCATACCACCTTTACTCTTGTCCTTCCACAAAGTGGGCAAGTTCCTCTCCAGTTACCCTCTGCTTTAATCACTTTACCTCTTTTAGATTTTGCCATAAGTTTATCCCCCTTTTAACATTTATAACTCTTTATAAATGTACTCAGGAGTTGTCCACTTTATGACTATTTTTAATAAATACATACCTCTTGATGGTATTGTTTTAAAGCCTCTATCTTTAAGACTACCTTGTAAAACTCTGGATAATCATTTTGAATCCTTCTCATACATCTCTGACAAAAAGCAGTTCGCTCTTCTGGATGGGTGCGTAAAAACCTTTTATGTCCCCAAATATGGGTAAACATGGTTTGTCTTTCATCAAAAAGTGCTTCTACCTCTGCAAAAGCAAAAATATCCTTTTGTTTTTCTTTAGCACACATTGCCAATAAGCGTTGTTCAGCAAACACCATATAAATAAGGGGGTCATTTCCTCTCGCAGCTTTCATAAAAGCTTTTGCTTCCTCTACATAAAGAGATTTAAATGTCTCATCTCCTATATACATAAAGGCTGTATTACAAGGTTTAATCTCCCAATCCCATCTGGAAAATGCGTTATAAGTCGGTTCCATTTGTAAAAACTCTTGAGGGGGATATACATTTTTACTAATTTCTTCTCTATGTATAACGCAAATAGGATGCTGTTCCAAGATTTCTTCTACATTTTGCCATACAATGAAATCCGTATCAATCATCACACAGGGCGCTTCTTCTTGCTCTAAAGCATAAAGCTTACCCGCTGCCCAAAATACCTTTGGGTCTAAGGCTGGATCAATATCTGTCAAACCTTCCTCTATTCCTAAATTCCATAAGTTTTCAAGTCCTAATTGTCTATAATAAGCTGCACCTACTGCATCTGTTATCATTTTAATGTCTCCATTTAGTTCCTGCCATTTGAGTGCAGACAAAATGGTTGTTAGTAATTCAAAGTCTTCTACATAAAAATCACCTTTTTGTGACTTAAAAAAAGGGCCTGTCCATGTGGAATGAAATGCGCGCATACCTGTCCCTCCTATATTAGATTTAAACCATACCCCTCTACACCTGAAGCTGAAGTTGTCTCCCTACTACTGATACTTGTCATTTTCTCACTCCTTCAGTTTTTACTTTTGTTTTAATGTTGACTTTATTATATCACCTCCATTACTCTTTTTCAATTTACATTATATAGTATAATATCCTTTAAATACCCAAATAAAACACTAATAATCTTTTTAAAGTCATTCTTCTAATCATTTTTTATAGTAATTGAAGAGGAATTTTAATATATAGAGCTGTTCCTTCTTCTAACTCCCCCTCTATCCACATGCCATAGTCACTACCATAATACCGTTGGATACGTTGATTCATAGCCCTTATTTTAGTTTCTTCTTCAAAGAGTCTTTCCTGCATTTCTTCTGACATGCCCTTGCCATTATCATAAATGTTATAAATTAAATCCTCCTCCTCATGCCACACTCTAATTCGAATTAAACCTTCATAATGGATACATTGTATGCCATGGTTAATGGCATTTTCTAAAAGAGGTTGTAAAATAAATTTGATAGTTTGTGCCTCTAGAACTTGCTCCTCTACCTCTATCTCAAAATCAAATTTATCTCTATAACTTATTTTTTGAACCTGCAAATAATTTCTTGCATGCTCAATTTCTTCAGCTACTGTTATGACTACGTTATCTGAATTATCCTCTATTCTATAAAACTTAGATAATGCTGTAGTCATAGTGATGACCTCTTCAAGTTTTTCATTTTCCACCAATAAGGTCATAGTATCTAAAGCATTGTATAAAAAATCAATATTTACTGATGACTGAATAGACTCTTCTAATTGTATATGAGATTCCTGTTGTCCCACTAATAACATTGGTTTTTGAATCTTAAAAAGAGGCGATGAAGCTTTTGAAGTGATTACTAAGGTAATCAGCGTACATATTACAACCACTACAATTAAAATCAATATGAACAATCCATTAATCTCTTTCCAAGCAACAAAACTCTGTTCTGACTGCCATATCCCTCCAATTTCCCACCCTGTATAGGCCATCATTTTGATAGTACGTAAGTTTCTATCCCCTTCTTCGTTTCCTAAAATGACATTGCCATCACCATATATCATCTCCCCATTAGATGTAGCAATATAAATCTTGCCCATTTCTCTCTGGGAAATCAATTGACAAATGTCCTTTATGCCATTAAGATTACTATCTATTAGCAATACCCCTTGTATTATTCTTCCCTTTTCATACCAAGAAACTGACCGACTAATAGAAATGACCCACGGTGCTCTATCAGAAAAAATCTTTTGTTGATGGGCAGCGGAAAAATGGACTACTTCTTGTTCTTCTATAGCATTTAAAAACCAATCTTGCTTCTGAACTTCTACTTTTCTCGTCATTCTACACTGGTGAGTACTCGCCACTAGTTCTCCTGTCTCCTTAAAAACAGCCAAACTAGTTATATGAGGATTTGTCTGTTCTATAACCTTCATTTGTGTAACTAAGTTATCTTTATTAATCTCTTTCTTTTTAATCACTTGATCAGCCAGTGTATTAGAAATCTCTAATATATTTCCTATATATGTTTCTAGGCTATGCTGAACTTGGGTGAGTACCTGCTCTCTCCACAGATTTGCATAGTTCCTTGTTGCACTATTGAATTTCTGATAGAATATTTTTCCAGTAAAAAGCATCCCTACTATTGCAACTACACTAAAACAAATAATCATTAAACCTTTTATGCTTTTTAGTTTTTTCATATATCTAATCCATTATCCCTTCAAACTTTTTACATTACCCTATTGCTCTTCTTTTTCTAATATACACCTTAAATTATATCATTAATATTCAAAATTATCTTTTGGTATTAGGATTATTTATTTTATTTTTATATCTAGAAATAATCCAGGTATTCTCTACTGGAGGCGTAATATTGCCAATACATAAGTTATAAACTAGGATTAAACTAAATTGAATTGATTCATGTCAAAGGTTTCAACAATTGGTAAGAATAATGGTGTAAAAATAATGATTCAATTGCCATACTCTAATCCTCCTATTTAGTTCCTTCATCTGTTGTATCTAGGTCCATATTACCGTTTACAATATCCCAGATATTTAAAATGGCATAAAGCATATTTAATTATACTCAATCTTCATAGTTGACTAAAATTTTAATCTATGATAGCCTAATAAAAAAATTAAATATCATAAACTGCCACCGGGTAGTAGAATGCAAAAAGCATTCGCTCACATATCAGTAGGTCTTAGAAGATATGTTGCGAATGCTTTTTATTGTTAGAAAGGAGTTAATATGAATATTATTAAGTCAATTAAAAACTTATCCCTTTTAGAAAAAGTCCTATGGATTTCTTCTCTAGTTATTATCCTTACTTCATTTTGTCTTATTAGTAGCGATGACTGGCTTACTGTGATTGCCTCTTTAATTGGGGCAACAGCATTAATCTTTGTTGGAAAAGGTGATGCTATTGGACAGTTGTTAACGATTGTATTCTCTATCATTTATGCGATTATTTCTTTTCAGTTTCATTACTATGGTGAAATGATAACTTACCTAGGTATGACTGCCCCTTCTGCATTGATTGCTATGATCAATTGGCTTAGAAATCCTTATACTAAGCGAGAAGTAAAAGTCAATCATCTCACACTAAAAACATGGCTTATGCTTTGTTTAAGCGCTATCGTTACTACTTATCTGTTTTACCATATCTTAAATATATGTAATACTTCAAATATGGTCTTTAGTACAATTTCTGTTACAACAAGTTTTCTAGCCTCTTCTCTTACCATTCTTAGGAGTCCTTATTACGCTGTAGCTTATGCTGCAAATGATATTGTACTCATTATTTTATGGGGGTTAGCAACACAAGACAATGTCAACTATTTACCTATGATCATTTGTTTTGTCATTTTCCTTATAAATGATATTTATGGATATATGAACTGGCAATTAATGAAAAGAAGGCAAGTCCCCTTAGAAGGATAAACACAAGGAATAGTTCCTCTATTATTTTCCTTCATTCTCTATATGATTGAGATTACTTTCCATTTGAAGGATTGTCTGTATGGTACCCTCCAATTGTTCTTTTGAAATGCCCTCAAAAATGCTATTAATGATTTGATTACTACCCTCTTCATGGGTTTCACAAAAATGCTTTGTTTTTTCTGTCAGTACAATGCGTTGTTTCCTTTTATCTTTTTCATCCACTAAAATGTCTACAAACCCTTTTTTTTGTAACTTTAAAAGAATCTGCTTGACATTCTGATGAGAGCTTCCCATAATACCTGCTAGTTCTTTTATACTGGGGCTCTCCTTGTACAAACTAACGCATATGATTGCAAAAAACTGTTTCCAACTAATTTCCTTAAAAAAGCTATCTGCCTTGGCTTGATAGCGATTATCAAAAGCACTTAATAGGCCTAAAAGAAACATTGGACCCTCTACACCACTAAAATCTACCTCTTTATTTTCCATTATTTCTTTAAAATTCATTTTGTACTCCTTTAAAATATAATCTTTGCTTTAAATAGTCTCTTAACTTGACTTATTATGTACCTTATTAAATCTCTTTGGTAATACATTACCTATATATGCAATATATTACTCTTTGGCTATACTGTCAATCTATTACGCAAAAATAGTAGACCTATTTTAGATCTACTATTTTTAATATCCTTTACCAATTTCTCTAATTGACACCACTAAAGCTATGACTACTTGCAATAATCCTTATTTCCCACCAGATAAAATAAATATTATCAAATCTTCTACCTCATCACAGCCTTCGTCATCTCCAACAACATCTTCTCTATGATACACAATTCCTAGATTTAGATATTTTATTAATTCTATCAATTATACAATCACACAGGTTACATATAGATAAATAACAGAGAGTTATATAATTCTTCCACCATTCTTTCCTCCCTCTGGTCCCATGACAATAGTTATGTCCGATGTATTCAATACCTCTCGATTATGCTCTATGGCTATTACACTACAGCCACGCTTTACTAATTCATCAAGGACACCAATTAATCGATTCACATCTTCTGGATGTAATCCTCTTGTAGGCTCATCCAATAAATATAAAATCTTACTCTCCTTAACGGACATTAGTTCTTTTGCAAGCTTTAACCTTTGGGCTTCTCCTCCTGACAATGTACTTGTAGATTGTCCTAAACCAATATATCCAAGGCCTACATCTTGCAATAATTTCAACTTTCGTACAATCTCTTTTTCCTCCTCAAAAATCTTTATTCCTTCATCTACTGTGCTATCTAAAATCATAGAAATATCATAATGATCGTATTTTATTTCTAATATTTCTTTCTGATAGCGATGTCCTTTGCATATAGGGCATATCACCTCAATATCGGGAAGGAAGTTCATAGAGACTATGATATTTCCTGTTCCTTCACAGTTCTCACATCTCCCCCCTGAAACATTATAAGAAAAATGTTTAGCTTCTAGTTTAGAGTTGTTTTTCTTAGCTAAATTAGCAAAAAGATTTCTAATATCTGTAAAAACATCTGTATAGGTAGCAACATTTGAACGAGTAGATTTTCCTATAGATGCTTGATTTATAATACATACACCATCTAAGGCATCAAACCCTATTACATTTTTCAAATTTTTTCTCCTATTTTTTGAAAAATAGACTTCTGCCGCAGTTGCAATTTCTCCAAAAACTAGACTTGTCTTCCCTGCTCCTGATACTCCCTCTACAGTCACAAAAGCTTCTAGTGGAATATCTATATTAATACCTTTAAGATTATTTGTTTTAGCGTCTTTAACAGACAAATATTTATCAAAGGTTGTTTTCTTTTTTCTACTTTTTTGTAGTGCCCTTCCTTCTAAATATTTACCTGTTATAGATGCTTTGCACTGTACCACAGTCTCATAATCTCCTGCTACCACAATTTGACCTCCCTCTTTTCCAGACTTTGGTCCAAAATCTACAATATAGTCAGCAGCTCTAATAATGTTTAAATGATGTTCAATGACAATGACTGTATTTCCCTTATCTCTTAACTGCTTTATTGTTTCAATAATCTTAGGAACATCCTTTTCATGTAACCCTGTAGATGGTTCGTCTAGCACATACAATACACCTGTTAATCCACTCCCCAAAATAGAGGCTAGCTTAATTCTTTGAACTTCTCCTGGTGATATGGTACTACTTGGCTGACTAAGACACAAATAGCCCGATCCTACATCAACAATTCGCTTCGTTCTTTTTATCAAATCCTCTAATAACTGCTGCGTAATAAGTCGCTCTTCCTCATTAATATGCTTTTGTACAGTCTGCAGCCACTCTAATACTTCACTTATTGGCATTTGCAAAATCTCATGGATGTTTTTATCCAGTAGTTTCACTTGAAGTACTTCTTTTCGAAAGCGTATTCCCTTACACTCTGGGCATTGACTTAATATCATATATTTTTCAAGTTTTTTCTTGGACTGAATTGATTTTTGTTCTTCGTATCTACGCATTATATTAGTAACAACACCTTCAAATCGCCCTAATGGAACTGTTTTGGGTGGATGTATATTGGGAAATCTATGTTGCATCTGTGAACTTAATACCCCATATAAAAGCAAATCACGCTGAACCTCATCATAAGTAGAAATGGGAACATCTATTCTCATATCAAATCCATAATGTTTTCCTGCATTGATAAGGGCACTTCCATATCTATCCACATAAGCTTGATCCCATCCCTCAATCCCAAAATCTATAATACTTTTATCCCAATCTACTAAAGTATTTACATCCACTTGATTGATTACACCCACTCCTTTACAACAAGGACAGGCACCTGCTGGTTTATTAAAGGAAAAGAAATCTGCAGTAAGTTCTTCTGCCCATACATCACTTTGATTTTTTCCTAACTTTTCAAACAATATGCGTAAATAGGGTGTGATTTCTGTAATCGTTCCTGCTGTGGAACGTGGATTTTTATTAACATGAAGCTGATTAATAGAAATCGCAGGTGACAGTCCTTCTATGGAACCTACCTTTGGCTTTGCTCCAATCTCCATTGTCATTCCCATTGATTCCATATATTGACGCTGACACTCTCTTTGCAGGATATCTAATGCCAAAGTAGATTTTCCGCTTCCTGATAAACCAGAAAATACAATAAATTTTCCTTTTGGCAATTCTAAGTCAATATGCTTTAAATTATTTTGATATGCATCTTTGATTACTATTTTATCCATCTTTCTACTCCCTTTCCCTTAGAAAACTAAAGACTATTTCTTGTTGTACTTGAAAGCTTAAATGGTTTTAACTACTTGCTTCATGTTACACCCTCCCTCTTTGTTTGTAATACAAGAATAACACCAAACAAAAGTCTGGTGTTATAATGGAGGGTTTAATAATTCATTTTCATTTCATATAACATTTCTAATACTTCTTCTATATTTTTACTTGCCATTTCTAGTGAATCTATTAGTCTATCACATGCTAATACAATATCCTCATCATCATGAGGTGTATTAAGTAATTCCAGAGCATTCCCATCTTGCCTCTGTTCTAGTAGATTTAACATTCTTAGTATAGCTGATAAAGAATAATTGGCACATCTAAGGGATCGTATTATTTTTAGCCGCTTCATATCTATTGCATCATACACACGATAGCCATTCTCTTTTCTCTTTATTGAGAGTAGTCCATTCATTTCCCAATTCCGAATCGTATCAATTGTTAATCCTAGTTCTTTTGCTACCTCTGCTCTTCTGTAAGTTTTTTGATTTTGTGGACTAATCTCAAATAAGGTATTGGCATATTCTGCTACTTCTTTTGCATAGCACATTTCTCTTTTAGCAATCTCTAAGTATTCTTTTGCCCCATTAATAGCATCCTCAAATTGATATTTAGCTGAAAACTTAACGATCTCTATTACTTTCTTCCTAAGACCTGCTTGCAAAACTTCTATCTGAAATGCCTTTTTGGCAAGTTTAAACTGGGCAATATGAATATCGCTATATACACGATATCCATTAGCTTTTCTTTCTGGAACTTGTAAAAGTCCCCATTGTTCATACATACGAACAGTATTAGGATGTACACCTACTATTTTTGCGATTTGGCTTGTTGAATATGTTTTTATATCAATCACCTGCCATCCTTTTCAAATTCCTAAATGTTAAAGTTCCTTTTGACTAATGGAATAAAAGTCACGGATAATCTCCTATATGGATTTTAAGGGCCACTTATATAAGACACACACTATGTTTAGAATATTATAACATAACACAAAATAATATACCCCTACTCATATTCTTATTTTTTTTACTTATTTTATTAGGGAATCACCTTTTTCATCACATATATAGAGTATAAAGGTCAAGCAAATAGCTTCCTGAAGCAGAATCACCACTTCGAGATTCTGAGGAACTGACCGGGTCAGCCAAGTCTCAATCTATTGTTATAGGTACCTCTGGACTTAAGGAAAATGTTCACTGATTGCTCGGGTAAAGGGAGG